>NZ_JBFOCO010000016.1:0-80825 GCF_040907865.1 Aeromonas sp. s5 | reverse complement strand
TTGTTAAAGAGCGTGGCGCTTGTCGCGCTGAGGTGGCGTATAATACCTTCCTCACTTCGAAAGTCAAGCGCTTGTTTTCGCTTTTCTTTCGGCGCTGGCTTCACGAGGAAGCGAGCTCATCAGGTTGGCGTGTTCTGCCGTGCTGGTGAGGGCGCATTATAGGGAGGCGCGCCGCGATGACAAGGGCTTTTTCACCAAAAGAACTCGTTCGCTCAGATATGCAGCAAAGCGGTTCTATTTCGCTCTCATCACCACCATTTCGGGCTTTCATTGGATTTAAATTGAACATTTGAAAAGCCACTTTATAATTGGCTTTTTAAATGTTCAATTAAGGTCTCGCCATGCATCAGATCCTGGATAGCCGCAAAGAGGAGAAAATCGTTCCTCTGTTCCGCCTCGGGTTTAGGCCCTTCTTTCTGCTTGGCGCCTTGTTCTCGGCATTGGCGATGCTGGGCTGGCTGGGGCAACTCAATGGCTGGTTCGTTTTGCCGGGGATTGGCAACCCCATCTGGTGGCATGCTCACGAGATGCTGTTTGGTTTCGGGGCGGCGATCGTCGCGGGATTTCTGCTGACGGCGGTGCAAAACTGGACCGCTCACCCCGGGGTCAGGAGCTGGCCCCTGGTGTTGGTCGTCGTGCTGTGGGCATTGCCGAGGGCCTTGCTGCCCTGGCTGGGTGAGCACAATACCTTCTTAATGGCGGCAGACCTGCTCTGGTTGCCTCTATGCGCCTGGTATCTGGCCAAACCCATAGTGGTAACCAGGCAGTGGCGCAACCTCTTCTTTGTGCCTCTGCTTGTCGTTCTGACCATGCTCAACGCCGCCAGCTGGCTGTGTCAGACACAGTGGGCAGACATGGAACATCTGCTTATCACCACTGTGCTGCTGTTCATGACCCTGATCGCCGTAATGGGAGGACGAGTCATTCCCTTCTTTACCGCCAGAGCCACCGGGATGGAAAAAGCCGTCCCTATTCTCTGGCTGGAGCGGGCTTCCCTTATTACGCTGTGGCTCACCCTGGTGAGCTGGCTGCTGCTGCCTACCCCATGGGCCACCAGCCTCTACTTGCTTCCTCTATATATAGTGGCGGCCGTTTTGCACTTGTGGCGCCAGTTGCGTTGGCGACTGCCGTCCACCCTTGGCCAACCCCTCTTGTGGTCGCTGCACCTCGCCTACCTGTTTATTCCTCTCGGTCTGCTCGCCCTTGGTGCTCTGGCTGCCGGCCTGCCCATCAGCCTGTCGCTGGCCAGCCACTTGCTCAGTGCCGGCTGCATGGGGACCATGATCCTGGGGATGATAGCGCGGGTCTCCCTCGGCCACAGCGGTCGGGCCTTGCAGGTGGGGCGCAGGATCCAGTGCGCGTTCGTGCTGGTCATCATGGCCGCCCTGCTCCGGGTGCTGATCCCGCTGCTTTGGCCTGTCTATACCCTGTACGGCTGGAACCTGAGCGGCCTGGCCTGGAGCCTGGCATATGCTCTGTTTGTCTGGGTCTATACCTCCATACTGACCAGCCCCCGGGCAGATGGGCGTCCTGGCTGACCCGTGAGGGTCAAGATCTGCTGGCCGGATAGTGGATCAGATTGTGGAAGATGGCAGGGGCCACCCCCTGATTTCGATAGCCATGGGGGCGGTCGGCCGCGAAACGCACCGCCTCCCCCTGCGTCAAAGAGCGCCACTCCCCTTCCACCAGCACTTCCATCTGGCCGCTGATGACGATGACATGTTCGGTCACCCCGGGTTCATGGGGTTCTGACTCTCGTTGATAGCCGGGCAACAGAGTCAGCTCAAACAATTCGAAACCAAAACGCCCCTCATAAGGGAAGAGGGGAGCGACCTGCATGCCTTCTCCCGCCGGTTGCTGGCGAATGGCATCGGCGGTGCGATAAAGCACATCGTCCTGCGCCGTGGGAGCCGGCTCGATAAAGCTGGAGAAAGAGACTCGAAAGCCGGTGGCAATCTTCCACAGAGTGGCCACCGTCGGGCTCGACTCCCCCCGCTCAATCTGGCCCAGCATGGCCTTGCTCACTCCGGTCTCCCTCGCCGCCACATCCAGGCTCCAGCCCAGTTCGCTACGCAAGTCCTTCAGACGTTGGGCCAGATGCTGATTCATCTCTTGCATGACTGCCTCTTTGTTGCGCTTGCTTGAATCGCCTTGTGCGCTATAGCGCACAGAGATATAGTCTGAAACAACATTGTACGCAATAACGCACAAGCCGTCACAACCCCACAAGGACGTTACCATGCCCTTTGCCCTTCCCCACCTGGTCGCCGGCTTCATTGCCGTGATGGTCGGCTACACCAGTTCGGTCATCCTGATCATTCAGGCAGCCACGGCAGCGGGGGCCGATGCTGCCCAGCTCGCCTCCTGGCTATGGACGCTGGGCATCGGCATGGGTATCAGCTGCATCGGCCTCTCCCTCTATTACCGCATCCCTGTCTTGACCGCCTGGTCGACCCCGGGAGCCGCCCTGCTCATCACCAGCCTAGGCAACTTCACCCTGGCCGAGGCCGTCGGCGCCTTCGTTATCTCTTCTCTATTGATCACCCTGTGCGGCATCAGCGGCTGGTTCGACCGGCTGATGCGCCATATCCCGGCTCAGCTGGCGGCGGCCATGCTGGCCGGAGTGCTGCTCAAGTTCGGACTGGATCTGTTCAAGGTCGCCCCGGCAGATCCCTTGCTGCTCGGCAGCCTGTTGCTGGCATTCCTGCTCGGCCGCCATCTCTGGCCACGCTATACCATGGTGCTGGTGCTGACAGTCGGGATCCTCATCTGTCTGTTGCGAGGGGAGCTGCAGCTTGACGCCATTCACTGGCAACTGGCCCGCCCGGTCATGGTCTGGCCAGCGTTCTCTTTTGATGCCCTGTTCGGCATTGCCCTGCCGCTGTTCATCGTCACCATGACCTCCCAGAACATGCCCGGCATTACCATTTTGCGGGCCCACGGCTATCAACCCGCCACCTCCTCTCTTATCACCTGGACCGGCCTGACCGGCCTGCTGCTGGCCCCCTTCGGTGGCTACGCCTTCAACCTGGCGGCCATCACGGCGGCCATCTGCATGGGGAAAGAGGTGGATCCGGACGCCAACCGGCGCTGGCCCGCTGCGGTGTGGGCCGGCGGCTTCTATCTGCTGACCGGCTGTTTCGGGGCCACGGTGGCAGCCCTTTTCACGGCCTTCCCGGCCACGCTGGTGACCTGTGTCGCCGGTCTGGCGCTGCTCGGCACCATCGGCAGCAGCCTGCACACCGCATTGCAACACGACGATGCCCGTGAGGCCGCCCTGCTGACCTTCATCATCACCGCCTCCGGCATCAGCCTGCTCGGCATCGGCGCCGCCTGCTGGGGATTGCTCGTCGGCATCATCCTGCATCAAGTCAACCAGCGGAGAAACTGACCTGACCATCTGGGGAGCCCCCCGTGAGACACCGCACATAATTCAGAGAATTTGGTTCACAGCTGAAACTAATTGCCATTAAGTGGTGGCGAGGCACTTCTTCTTCCCCGATGCGTGCCTCATGTCAGACTCATAAACTGGAGAATAATAATGAGGAATCAGGCTGTCATTTTGTTACTGGCACTGCTGGGCGCCACCACCGCCCAGGCTGCCGACACCGATCGGGAGCTGGCCCGCCAGCTCGCGCTGCAGCAGAAGAACCTGCTGCCGCTGCTGAGCAATCAGGAGTACCAGAGCCCGCTGCCCAACCTGTTGCAAAAGGCCAGTCCGCGCCTGAAACGCCAGGCTCGGGATGCCAACCAGGCGGCCATTAGCCGGCAAGGGCTGGACGGTGAGGTCAAGGAGCTGATGCAGCTGCGACTGGCCAACCCGGAACAGGCCGCCGCGCTGCAGCAGGGTGTCGAGCCGCTGGTCGCCTATGTACCGAGCGGAGATGAGAAGAGCTGGAGCGCCATCGAAGCCTTCGACAGCGCCGGCAACCCCGTCTATCTGGATGTGGACAAGGCACCGGCCCGTCCGGTCCTGGTCGTGGAAGCTGATCCCGTCAAGGCCAAGAACGCTGGCCTCAAGGTGATCCGCAAGGCGCTGGCTGCCGCCGACATGCAGGTGGCTCCCCGTGCGGCTGCCAGCACGGCGCCGCTCAAGACCAGCATCCTGAAGAAAATTCGGTTGAAGGATGATCAGGAGCCCTGGCTGCTGGGTGCGGCCGAAGTGTATGCGGTGGTCGCAGGGGTCAATCCCAGCCGGGATGAGCCCGTGGTCGACATCGTCGACATGCCCTATCTCGACTATGACAACACCGACTACACCCCCAACCAGATCCTGGTTTACTGGGATCGCTATCGCTGGGGTGCCGTCGACATCGTCATGATGGAGCAGGACGACAACGTCAACTACAAGGAGCTGAGCGGCCTGTTCATCGATGCCCTCAAGCTGGCCTTCACCGCTGGCGGCGTGCCCGAGGCACTGCCCTTCCTCGATCTCGGTGGCCGCATCGTCAAGGCGCTGCCCGACTCCTGGATGACCAACAACGATGACTATCTGGATACCTTCTACACCCTGGAGCAGGACCAGAGCTATCACCAGTACCCCGGCGCCGCCGGCAATGCGGTGATCGATCTCGAACCCAAAGAGATCGCCCCCACCAGACCCTGATTGGTCGCCATAGCAAAAAAGCCAATGAGCAGCTCATTGGCTTTTTTTGTACCCGCGATCCGTTACGGCTGGCCTTTCGGCCTCACCCCCAGGGTATGGCAGATGGCGTAGGTCAGCTCGGAGCGGTTCAGGGTATAGAAGTGGAAATCCTTCACCCCCTCCTGACTCAGCACCCGTACCTGATCGATGGCGATGCTGGCCCCCACCATGTTGCGGGTCATCTGATCGTCATCCAGCCCTTCGAAACGCTGATGCATCCAGCGCGGGATCTTCACGTTGGTGAAACCGGCAAACTTGGCCAGGGTCTGGTAGTTGGAGACCGGCAGGATCCCCGGCACGATTTCGGCATCGATGCCGATGGCGGCGCAGCGATCCCGAAAACGCAAGTAGGTCTCGACGTCAAAGAAGAACTGGGTAATGGCGCGGTTGGCACCGGCATCGATCTTGCGCTTGAGGTTGAGCAGATCCGACTGCGCACTGCGCGCTTCCGGGTGACCTTCCGGATAGGCGGCCACTGAAATATCGAAGTCCGCTTCGGCCTTGAGCAGGGCTACCAGGTCGGTGGCATACATCTCCGGCTTTTCCAGCCCCTGGGGCAGGTCGCCGCGCAGCGCCACGATATGGCGGATACCGCTGTTCCAGTAGTCGCGAGCAATGGTGCGCAGCTCGTCGCGGCTGGCGTCAATACAGGTCAGGTGCGGGGCGGCGATCAGACCGGTCCGCTCCTTGATGTCCTTGATCACCTTGTGCGTGCGATCCCGGGTGCCCGAGTTGGCACCATAGGTCACCGACACGAACTTGGGCTCCAGCACCTTCAATCGCTCGATGGATTGCCACAGGGTATTTTCCATCCCTTCGCTGTTGGGCGGAAAAAACTCGAAACTGACCGAAATGTCGCCACTCAAATCTGCCAGACTCTGGTTGAGTGCCTCAACCTGACGTGCGCTGTGAAATCCCATCTGCTCTCTCCCTGCCCTGCAATCCATTTCTCTACGTCAAAACGGATGTTTGGACGTCTAAACGTCTTTCTATCTTTATGAGAAAATGACACAAAGTCAACACTGTTTTACAGCGAGATGAAGGCCGCCGATTTTTATTTGGCAATAAAGCCAAAGTAACGATTGGCACCCCATCCCAAAATCCGGCGAGTCGCGTTATGATGAACGCAGATCGTCCTGGACGTTCTGAATCTGCGTGTGATTGTTTGGCCGGAGGTTTCTCCGGCCCCTTTTCAACCTCTTCCCCTTCCTGCCGATAACCAATTGAACCATTCGCAGGAGCATCATCATGGACACACACCCCGGCTTTGCCACCGACTTGCTGTTCGATCGCTATCAGGGCAACGTGGTCGACCATGAGCAGTTCTGGGCCGTGCGCACTCCCGATGCTCCCGATTACTACTTTGGCAACTATCTGCTGCTCCCCTTTCCCCCCAGCGATCACGACAAGGGCTGGCTTGAGGCCAGTTTCGACAAGCTGATCGGGCAGGATCCCCGGGTCAGACATCGCACCTTCCAGTGGCCTCTCGCGGCCGGTCAGAACAGCCGGGTCGCCGGCTTCGTGGCGGCGGGATACCAGTACATGGAATGCGTGGTGCTGGCACTGGAGGCCACCGACTGGCAACCGCCAGCCGCGACGGTGGCTGCGCGCCCCTTTACTCCTGCCGACTGGGACGAGTGGCTGGCCTTTGAACTGGAAGAGCGGGATCCCGGCCATTCGGAGCAGAGCTACCTGCCCTATCTGCAGTCACGCCGCCAGTTGTATGAGGCGATGATCGGGGACGGGCTGGGTCAGTGGTGGGGGATCTGGCAGCAGGAGCAGCTGGTCGCCAGTTGTGGTCTCTTCTTCACCGACACCCTGGGTCGCTTCCAGCTGGTGCGCACCCGGCAGGCATGGCGCAATCAGGGGTTGTGCCGCCAGCTGCTGAGCCAGGTTGCCCGGCACGGGCTGACGCGGGTCGACCGGCTCATCATAGTAGCCGACGAGCATTATCATGCCCAGCGGGTCTATCGCTCGCTCGGCTTTGCCCCGGTGGCCCGCATTGGCAGTCTCTGCCGCTGGCACCGTACGGAGCAATAAATCAGAGCACAGGCAGCAAAGAAAACGGGAGGCGACAGCCTCCCGTTGTATATCTGCCGGCAGCTATTGCTGCGGCGTTTCCAGCTCGTTGGAGAGCGCCTGCTCCACCTCCGCCGACGGCGCCGGTAGCGGGGCTGCCGCCGCAGATGCCGCTGTGGCAGGCGTTGCTGACGGCGCCGGGGCGGCTGGTGTATTTGTCACCGCCGGCGTCGCGGCAGGTGCAGCAGCAGGCTCGGTGGTCGCCGCTGCGGCCGACACTGCAGGCACGGCGGCAGGAGCGTCACACTGGCAATCAGCCCCTTTCACCTTGTTGCCCTGATGGGGCGGATACCAGCCCTTCAGGCCCTGCTCCAGCCGATCGGCTGCCGCCTTGGGCTCCATCTTGCCGAGCAGCACGGCCTGACTCACTTCGGCCAGCTCGTCACCCAGCTTGGGCGTACCACGGGAGAGGATCTGGGTGGCCACCCGGATGGTGGAGTCGCACTGATCCCGCCACTCCATCATCTCCTTCGCCGCCGGGTTGGTGACCTCGAAGAAGTGGTTGGAGAGGGAGAAGAAACCGGGCAACGAGTTGGTATAGAGCTCGGCGAACTGGGGCGTGGTCAGCCACTGCAGGAAGGCCATGGCCGCCTCCTTGTTTTTGCTGGCCGGGTTCATGCCCATCCCGATGTCGGTGTGATCGGTAAAGAAGCAGCCATCGCCCTGTTTTGCCACGGGCGGGCGCATCACGCCAAAGTCCACCTTGCCGGTGAAGGGGGCGATCTCCCAGGAACCCGCCACGTAGAAGGCGGCCTTGCCCGAGGTAAACAGCTCGTTGGTCGCGGCATAGTCACGGCTCTCACCGCCTTCGCCGAGGTAGGGTCGCCAGCGCGCCAGCTCCTCGAACACCTTGATGTAGGGCGGGTTGTCAAAACGCTCCTGCCCGCCGATCAAGGCCAGCCTGCCATCCTCCCCCTTCCAGTAGTTGGGGCCTATGTTCTGGAAGCCGAGCTCGGAGGATACCCAGCTTTCCGAGCCACTCATGGCGAGCGGCACGTAGCGGCCATCGGCCTTCACCTTGTCCAGCGCAGCGAAGAAGGCATCCCGGGTCTGCGGCACGCTCAGCCCCAGCTCGCTGAAAATCTTCTTGTTGTAGAAGAAGCCATGAATCACCGAGGCCATGGGCACGCAGAAAGTCTGGGCGCCGGAGTCGGTCTGCCAGGGAGACTGGGCAAAACTCGGGAAGTTCTCCATCCCCGACATCTCGGTCAGCTCCGCCAGATGGCCCGCCTTGAACAGGGCCAGGGAGTCGTCGAATGGCCGGCAGGTGATGAGATCCCCCGCCTTGCCCTCTTTCAGGCTGGCCCACAGGGTCGGCATGTAGTCGACGTTCTGCACCCCGTTGAACTTCACCTGGATGCCCGGGTGGGAGGCCTCGAAGGCAGGGATGATCTTCTGTTCCCACAAGGCCTTGTCATCTATCCGCCAGCTCTCGATCACCAGCTCGCTGGCCATCAGCTGACCACACAACAGGAGACTCAGGGCCCCGATCCACTTGTTAGACATAAGCCCTCCTAAACCTTGAAATGTGCGATCAATTGCTGCTGCTTGGCCACCAGATCTGCCAGCACCTCGCTGCTGCTGGCCGACTCCCGTGCCTCCCGCTCGGTCTCGTAGGCCACCTCGGCGATGCCGGAGATATGGCGTGCCACCCCCTGGCTGACCGAGATCTGCTCCTGAGCCGCGTGCGCCACCTGATCCGCCATCGCCTTGATAGCGCTCATCCGGTCGGCGATGGACTGCAGGGCCGCATCCATCTCCCGGGTCTGTTCGACACAGCTGTGAGTCTGCTCCTGGCTGCGTCCCATCACCTCCACCACCAGCTTGCTCGAGCTCTGCAGGTTTTCGATCATCGCCTGGATCTCTTCGGTCGACGTCTGGGTCCGGTTGGCCAGCGCCCGCACCTCGTCAGCCACCACGGCGAAGCCGCGGCCGGCATCACCGGCCCGCGCCGCCTCGATGGCCGCGTTCAGCGCCAGCAGATTGGTCTGTTCGGCGATGCTGCGGATCACGTCGAGAATGCTGCCGATGTTGTCGCTGAACTCGCCCAGCTTGTAGGTGATACCGACGGCCTCCTCCATGGCTCCGGCCAGTTGTTCCGTGATGCGACGGGTTGTTGCAACCTTCTGACGGCCGGTTCTGGCTTCGTCATCCGCCAGATCTACTTCCCGCTTGGTGCCGTCGGTGGAACGGGCCACCTCGGTGGCGCTCACCTCCAGCTCGGTGATGGCGGCAGCCACCTGATCGGTCTGGCTCTTCTGATCCTGCACCCGGGATACTGCCCTTTCGCTTATCTCGGCGGCGCGGCTCGCCTCCTCCACCAGATGACGGGAGCCGGCATTGATCTGGGAGAGCAGTTCGCCGGTTTTGCCGGCCAGCACGTCGATGGAACGGGCCAGGGCGCCGAATTCGCAGCTGCTGCGGTAATTGATGCGGCGGGTCATGTCCCCGGCCGCCATGTAATCCAGCTCCTTGTTGATCATCTGCAGCGGGCGCTGAATGCTGCGCGCCGTGGTATAGCCGATGATGAGGGCGGCGGCAGCCGAGATGGCGGCCACGATCAGGATCCAGAAGCTGGCACTGCTGACCGCATCATCCGCCGTGGTGCGGCTCTGGCTGGCGATGGAGCCGGCCGACTGTCCCATCTCGTCGAGCAGCCCCAGGCTGTTGATCAGGCTGGCATCGAGCTGCTGATTGAGAGTCTGCAACGAGGCAGCCAGCTGCTGGGCATTGCGCATGGTGGCGAGCAGCCCCTGCGGGCCGAGCGCCAGCTCCTGCATCCGGTCGAGGTTGGAGACGAAGCGCTGCTTCACGTCATCCGGCACCAGCACCCGATCGAGCCGCTTGCGCGCCATCTCGATGTCCTTGCTCAGCACCTTCTCCAGTTCGTTGAGGTCGGTCTTGGCATCGGCCCGGCGAATGTTCTTCAGGTCGCGCGCGATGCCCGAGGTAATGAGCTCCGCCTTGTTGCGCATGGAGCGCTTGCTGGCCGTCTGCTGCAACAGCAGATCGGCCGCCCATTGGTAGGTGTCCTCCAGCCGGATGAAGGCAATCTCCAGCTTGTGGCGCTGATCCTGGGCATTGACCCATTGGCTGTGCTGGGAGAGCACCTGTTCGGCCAGGCCGTAGAACTGTTTGGTGGCGGTATCGACCTGCTGGAAGCGGGAACCGGCCTCGGCCACTCCGCTGAACTTGTCCATCTCCTGGCTCAGCTGACTGAAACGCGCCTGCTGCTCCTTGAACTGACTGGCCAGCTGCGGTAACTGACTGCCATCCTCATTGGTCCGGTAGACCAGCACCCAGCGGTTACTGTCCTGCAAGGCGCCCTTCAGACCGGCCACCGCAATCACCAGGGGGGTTGCCCGGTCGGAGACCTGCGACAAACCGTCGTTGATGCCCCTGATCTTCAGGGTGCTGATCACACCCAGCAGGATCAACAGCAGCAGCATCAACACAAATCCGGCGATGATCCGCTGCACAATAGATAAACCCATGGAGACATCCTCACTCGTGGGGGAAAGGTAACGTGAACATAGACACTATCGGCACAAGGGGCGAATTATAGAGGGGAGACAGAGGGTATTTTATTGATCTATATGGGGTTGGATCACAGTTGGCGGGGAGTGGCCTGACCGTAAAAGGGCCCGGGCTGTGCCGGGCCAAAGAGACATGCTAGCTGTAATGGCCCGTGGGGAGGCCAACCCTGTGTCCTATCAGAAGCGATAGCCGACACCAAACATGAAGGCCATGGGATCGATGGAGGTATTGATGGTCCCGACGGCGGTGTGCACATCGGTATCAATATCGATGATCCAGGCGGAAGCGTTGACGAACCAGCGGTCATTGATCGCCATGTCCAGACCGACCTGACCAGCCATGCCCCAGGAGGAGTCAACGCTCACGTCGGTACCATCCAGCGCACCGCGGCCCTGCTCGTCGAAGAAGGTGGTGTAGTTGATACCGGCACCGATATAGGGACGAACCTTGCTGTTGGCATCACCGAAGTAGTACTGCGCCATCAGGGTCGGCGGCAGGTGCTTGACCTTGGCCACTTCGCCCAGACCGGCGGTGGAGACTGAGTGGGAGAAGGGCGTGGCCGCCAACAGCTCGACACCCCAGTTGTCGGTGATCAGATAAGAGAGCGTCAGACCCAGCTGCATATTGCTGTCGATTTCCAGCTCGCCGGTACCCAGCACGTTGTCACTGCTCGTTTGCGGAGAAACGAAAGCCAGGCCGCCACGCACCAGAAAATCGCCGGCCTGGTGAGCCATGGCGACGGGGGACGCAAGCGCTGCTGCGATCATCAGAGGAAGGATCTTTTTCATCACGTATTCCTTTTAGTTTTCGTTTTATATGTTGCAAGCCCGAAAACTATAAAGGGATGTGAATGCCGAGTTATTGATTTAGCTCAAACGTTACCAAGAAATAGATAGATGTGTACAGCAGCTTCCAACCATGCTGAGCATCGAGAAAAACATCAAAAATATCAAATAAAAACAATGAAATGGATAGATTCTCCGCCTTACCAACAACAATAAGAAATAATTTCCATATATCTTATTGCGGATAAAAACGACTGAAAACGGTTGTTTCACTCGTCCAACAAGAGTATTTTTGCGGGCCATGTAGCCGGGCTGTAAGTAATTCTTTATGAAACCACAAACCAGAAGGGACAAAATAGTAGCCATATTGGCAGCCATCTGGGGCATTGGCTCTTTTCTGTTTATTTTGCTGGGTTTCGTGCTCGGCATGGCCTTGCTGATCCTGACCCATTAGACCGGTTGGTTGGCGTGGGAGGCCTGGCACAACAGCCACTCCCCTTCCGCCAGCTGCTCCGGGCTCAACCTCCACTGTGCCCGCCCCAGCTCGCCGCTGTATCCACGCCAGCGATCCCGGCCCTCCTGTTTCGCCCGGTACAGGGCCATGTCCGCCAGCTTGAAACTCAGACTCCAGAAAGAGTCCTCCAGCTCCGCATGCAGAGGATAATCGCAGAATCCCAGCGAGACGGTCATGCGCAGCGGCAGCTCCTCCCGTCCGAAACGGCAGTCGGCGATCTTGCGGCGCAGGCGCTCGATCCGTTCCGCCACTTGTCCTGGCTCCTCTCTGACCAGCAACAGCATGAACTCCTCGCCACCCAGCCGGATCAGCGGCTCCTCCTCATCCAGCGCCCCTCGCAGCAGTTCGGCCAGCTGACATAACAGCAGATCGCCGATGTCATGGCCGAAGCGATCGTTGACCCGTTTGAAGTGATCCAGATCCAGGATCACCAGCACCCAGCCTGCCGCCGGATCCTGGCGGTTCAGCAACCACTCATCGAGATAACGGCGGTTGAAGGCATGAGTCAGTGGATCCGTATAGGCGGCGACCTCCATGCGGGAGGAGTGGGCCTGCAGGGCACTGTGGTGCAGGCTGATCCTGGCCGCCATCTCGCGGAATTTGCGGCTGAGCAGCGCCATCTCCTGGCTGCTGTCGATGATGGGCAGCACGCTCGCGTCCTGCTTTTCGGTAAACTGGTGCAGCGCCCCCACCAGCTCGCCAATCGGCCCCAGCACGATGGCCCGCAACCGGGCCAGTGCCATCAGAATGCAGGCGAAGCTTATCAGCAGCATGCCGATGAAGGTCCAGATCGCCCCCTCCATCGCCCCCAGCAACACGTCCCGCTCCTCGTCCACGATCAGGGTCAATACAGGCTCGCCGTCGTTGTCGAGCAGCAACCCCTCCCCTCTGACCTGCTGCAACCCGAGATCGACCAGCCGGTAGCTCATGTGCGGCCCAAGCGGCTTGAAGGAGCCCAGATGCTCGCGCGTTCTTGGCTGGGCTATGGTCAGCGTGAGCGCGGTCCGTTCCCCCAGATCCTGCAGATAGCGCTTGTCCAGCCAGCGAGTCGCCAGCAGATAGCCGTTGGGTTTGACGCTGCCGAGGGTATCGGTCACCGGCTGCAGCGAAAAGATGAGCGGTCCCCACTGGGAGCGCCTGACGCCACTCAGGCTGCTGATGCCCGCCTGCCGTGACTCGCGCAGCAGCTGCAGCTTGAGATCGTCCAGAAAGGAGGGCAACAGGGTGGTATCCGTGTCCGGCGCATCTGGCAACAGGGTGCGGGTCCAGACCTCCGAGCCCTGCAAATCCATGTAACTCAACACGTTGAGTTCAAAGTCCCGCATCGGGGTGTCGACCAGTAGATTGGAGTTGATGTAGGCCTGGTTGGGGTGGGCCAGAAAATGGTAGCTCTGATCCCAGATCCCCCAGTCCCGGGTAAAAGCATTCATGGCGCCGATGTCGTTCTGCACCGCCCTGATCACCCGCTGCAGGTGCTCCTCCATCCGTCGCTCCTCGACCCGCTGCGCCGCCGGCACCTGGGCCAGTGCGATCACGATGAGCAGCATCAGGATGGCTCCGGCCCAGACCGGAAACATGGAGTAGGCCAGCAGATGGTCGATGGAGCGGGACGGTTGAGCCATGGGCGCCAATATCCTTTGAATGGCAATGCGAAGCGGGAAGGGTCTTGCCCCAAGTATGGAGGATAGGCCCGCCGAGAGGTCACTGAATTACCACAATAAAAACAAGGGGCCCAGGGCCCCTTGTCACAATTATTGAACGCTTTATCTGGCCAGCAGAGGTGCCAGGAAGCGGGCCGTATGAGAATCCTCGCAACGACTGATCTGTTCCGGCGTCCCCGTTACCAAAATGCGGCCACCACCGGCACCCCCCTCAGGCCCTAGGTCGACGATCCAGTCGGCGGTTTTGATGACGTCCAGGTTGTGCTCGATGATGACGATGGTGTTGCCGCGATCCCGCAGCTGGTGCAGTACCTTGAGCAGCTGCTGGATGTCGTGGAAGTGCAGCCCTGTGGTGGGCTCGTCCAGGATGTAGAGGGTCTGCCCGGTATCCCGCTTGGAGAGCTCCCGCGCCAGCTTGACCCGCTGCGCCTCGCCGCCAGAGAGTGTGGTGGCTGACTGACCGAGGCGGATATAGGAGAGGCCCACGTCCATCAGGGTCTGCAGCTTGCGCGCCACCG
Organism: Aeromonas sp. s5; assembly: GCF_040907865.1. Lineage (NCBI taxonomy): Bacteria > Pseudomonadati > Pseudomonadota > Gammaproteobacteria > Aeromonadales > Aeromonadaceae > Aeromonas > Aeromonas sp. s5. Next base: position 67,086 of record NZ_JBFOCO010000016.1, on the reverse strand, counting down.
CCGGTACCGGATCGAAGAAGGCGCGGGCATCTTCCACCGTCATCTCGAGGATCTCGTGGATGTTCTTGCCCTTGTACTTCACCTCCAGCGTCTCGCGGTTGTAGCGCTTGCCCTTGCAGACGTCGCACGGCACGTAGACGTCCGGCAGGAAGTGCATCTCCACCTTGATGACCCCATCCCCCTGACACGCCTCGCAGCGGCCCCCTTTCACGTTGAAAGAGAAGCGGCCCGGCTGGTAGCCGCGCGAGCGCGCCTCCTGGGTGCCGGAGAGCAGCTCGCGGATCGGGGTGAACAGGCCGGTGTAGGTGGCCGGGTTGGAGCGCGGGGTACGGCCGATGGGGCTCTGATCGATGTCCACCACCTTGTCCAGGTGCTCCAGCCCCTCGACGCTGCGATAGGGTGCCGGGGTGGACTCGGTCGCCTTGTTCAGCTCGCGGTGGGCGATACGGAACAGGGTGTCATTGATCAGGGTCGACTTGCCGGAGCCGGAGACGCCGGTGACGCAGGTCATCACCCCGATGGGCAGGTCCAGGTTGACGTTGCGCAGGTTGTTGCCGCTCGCCCCCTTCAATTTCAACCACTTGCCGGTGAGCGGGGTGCGCTCGGCCGGGATGGCGATCTGCTTGCGGCCGGAGAGGTAGTCACCGGTCAGGGATTCGGGGTTCGCAATGATCTCTTCCGGCGTCCCCTGGGCGACGATGGCCCCGCCGTGCACCCCCGCCCCCGGGCCGATGTCGAGCACGTGGTCGGCGAGGCGAATGGCGTCCTCGTCGTGCTCCACCACGATCACGGTGTTGCCGAGATCCCGCAGGTGGGTCAGGGTCTTGAGCAACCGCTCGTTGTCCCGCTGGTGCAGACCGATGGAGGGCTCGTCCAGCACATACATGACCCCCACCAGACCGGCCCCGATCTGGCTGGCCAGCCGGATCCGCTGCGCCTCGCCGCCGGAGAGAGTCTCGGCACTGCGGGACAGGCTCAGGTAGTTGAGACCCACATTCACCAGGAAGCCGAGCCGCTCGACGATCTCTTTGAGGATCTTCTCGGCAATCTGGGCACGCTGGCCGGTCAAATTCAACCCTTCGAAGAAGGCCAGCGCATCGCCGATGGACTGCTCGGCGATGGCCGGCAGATTGCGGTTGTCGACGAAGACGTGGCGAGCCTCTTCCCGCAGCCGGCTGCCACCGCAGCTGGTGCAAGATTTGTTGGCGATGTATTTGGCCAGCTCTTCGCGCACCGAGTTGGATTCTGTCTCCCGGTAGCGGCGCTCCATGTTGTGCAGGATCCCCTCGAACGGGTGCTTGCGCACCACCACGTCGCCGCGATCGTTCATGTAGCGGAACTCGATCTCGGTGCGACCGGAACCACGCAGGATCACCTCCTGGGTCTTGACCGGCAGATCCTCCCAGGGTGTCTCCAGATCGAACTTGTAGTGCTCGGAGAGGGATTTGAGCATCTGGAAGTAGTAGAAGCTGCGCTTGTCCCAACCGCGGATGGCGCCGTTGGCCAGGCTGATGGCCGGATCGCCGATCACCTTGGCCGGATCGAAATATTGCTGCACCCCGAGGCCGTCACAGGTGGGGCAGGCTCCGGCCGGGTTGTTGAAGGAGAAGATGCGCGGCTCCAGCTCCGACATGGAGTAGCCGCACTCCGGGCAGGCGAAGTTGGCGGAGAAGGTCATGGGGGCGACCCCCTCCTCGCCGTCCATGGGCACCACCAGCACGATGCCGCCGGAGAGGGTCAGCGCCGTCTCGAACGACTCGGCCAGACGCAGGGCCAGGTCATCGCGCACCTTGAAGCGATCCACCACCACCTCGATGGTGTGCTTCTTGTGCAGCTCCAGCGCGGGAGGGTCAGACAGGTCGCACACCTCACCGTCAATGCGGGCACGGATGTAACCCTGGGCCGCCAGGTTTTCCAGCAGCTTGGTGTGTTCCCCCTTGCGATCGCGCACCACAGGGGCCAGCAGCATCAGCTTGCTCCCCTCCGGCTGGGCCAGCACCTGATCCACCATCTGGCTGATGGTCTGGGCGGCGAGCGGAATGGCGTGGGTCGGGCAGCGCGGCTCACCGACCCGGGCAAACAGCAGACGCAGGTAGTCGTAGATTTCGGTGATGGTGCCGACGGTCGAGCGCGGGTTGTGGGAGGTGGACTTCTGCTCGATGGAGATGGCGGGCGAAAGCCCCTCGATATGGTCGACGTCCGGTTTCTCCATCAGGGAGAGGAACTGGCGGGCATAGGCGGAGAGCGACTCCACATAGCGGCGCTGCCCCTCGGCATAGAGGGTATCGAACGCCAGAGAGGATTTGCCCGAACCGGAGAGGCCGGTGACCACGATCAGCTTGTCGCGGGGCAGGGTCAGATTGATGTTCTTGAGGTTGTGGGTGCGAGCACCCCGGACCACGATCTTTTCCATCTTGTTGCACGCTCGATACGGAAACCTGAGCGAGTCAGTATGGCATAGAGACTACTGGATGAATAGACAGGTTTTATCCATCATCCCCATCGATTTCAGAGATATTCCTTGGCCCAGCTCACCGCCTGCAAGCGGTTCTTCACGTTCAATTTCTTGAAGACGTTATAGAGGTGGGACTTGATGGTATGCTCGCTCACGAACAGGCTGTCGGCGATCTCGGTATTGGAGGCGCCCGTCATCAGATAGCGGATGATCTCCTGCTCGCGCACGGTCAGCAGCGTCTGGTTGCGCAGGTGATGTTCCCCACCCTTGCGGTAGTAGTTGACCAGATCGCACAGCAGGTGGCGCGGGATCCAGTACTCCCCCTCCAGCACCTTGCGAATGCCGAGCACCAGCCGATCCAGCGGATCCTGGCAGAAGAAGAGTCCGCTGGTATGGGGCCACATCAGCAGCAATTCCCGATCGGTGCTGGTCGGGGCATTGAGCAGCACCGTATTGGCCTCCCCGAAGCGGCTGGAGATCTCCCGCGGCCATCCTGCCTGCTGACTCGACTTGAGGTAGTCCAGATCGACCAGAAACAGCGGACGAGGCTCGAGCTCGTCCGGTTGCGGCAGCTCCTCCAGGGTGCTTACCAGCACAATGGGCAGTGCCAGCTGCTCCGCCAGATAGCTCTGGAAGCTGGTTGCCTGCACATTGTTTTCGGTTACCAGTACGATGGGATATGGGGTGCTCATGAAAGGCTGGTCCTTGAACATTGCGGCCATGGTTTTTTTCGGCAGCAGAGAGTACCAAGCCCCCCGTGGGGTGCAGCATTAAAAAAGTATTAGACGGTGATGCGCCTCCTTTGAAACTCACCAATTTTCCAAGCAATACAAATAACTAGCAGATCCCCCCCATTTGGGTGGAATACTGGCACCTTGGCAGACAGAGGCTGTCGCAGCGTCATCGAATTCACTTTTCACGCCCAGGTTTCGATGCTAGGCGTCCCCCTCTGCGGCTCACTTGCTGGCCAAGGCCCGCCTCGTGTAAGTTAACCCCTCGGTCCGGAGAAGCTGGCGACGAAGAAGACGTCTTTCTCCCCAAAAACTGTTACTATTGCGGGCAAAATCTGGAAACGGCATGGCAGTCGACAGGCGAGCCAACCCGGGTTCAGTCATCACATGAGTCGCAAGCGCCTGCGGCGTTCTTGCGTATCTCGCAGAAAACAAACGAAATGTTGAATTGGTCCGGGCATATGGCCTGGCCGGAATACAAAGGGTGGAAGAGAGATTATGGCCAGTCGAGGCATCAACAAAGTCATTCTGATCGGTAACCTGGGGCAAGACCCGGAAGTGCGCTACATGCCGAGCGGCGGTGCCGTGACCAACATCACCCTGGCCACCTCCGACACCTGGCGCGACAAGCAGACCGGTGAGCAGAAAGAGCGTACCGAGTGGCACCGCGTCGTCTTCATGGGCAAGCTGGCCGAAGTGGCGGGCGAGTACCTGAAGAAGGGTTCCCAGGTCTATGTGGAAGGCAAGCTGCAGACCCGCAAGTGGCAGGATCAGAGCGGCCAGGAGCGTTATACCACCGAAGTACTGGTCGATGGTTTCAGCGGCGTGATGCAGATGCTGGGTGGCCGTCCGCAAGGCGCCGGTCAGGGCATGGGCGGTCAGTCCCAAGGCAACTGGGGTCAGCCGCAACAGGGCATGCAGTCCCAGCAGCCGATGAACCAGTCCCGCCCGGCTCCGCAGCAGAACATGCAGCAACAGCAAGGTGGTTATAGCCGTCCGGCCCAGCAGCCGCAATCCGCTCCGCCGGTATACAACGAGCCGCCGATGGATTTCGACGACGACATCCCGTTCTAAGGGAAGCTCACAGTTCAGAGGGCCCTGTTCACGCAGGGCCTTTTTTTACCCGTTATTGACGCAGGCGCGGCACGCAAGCCGGCTCCCCCGACCAGAGTCGCCGACCCTGCTCCCCCTGTCGCCCGCCCAGGGTTTATCATCAGGGCAATTCGTTTGTCAGAGAGAACGCATGGGGTTTTTGTCTCGTATCCTGCTGCTCGCGGCAAGCCTTGCCGTGCTGTTTCACTCTCCCCTCTTGCTGGCCGGCGAGCCACTGCGGGTGGGGGTCAGTTTCGCCATTCCCCCCTATGTGATTGAGGAAGAGGGACGCGGCATCGAGCTCGATCTGCTGCGGGAAGCCTTTCGTGGCAGCGGTTACGAGCCCAGCTTCGAATATTTGCCGCTGGAGCGCACCTTTCGCATGCTGGAGTCCGGCAGGCTCGATGCCATCATCAACGTCAAACCCGGGATGCTGGACAACGTCTTCCTGTCGCAACCCGTCATCGCCTTTCACAACCGGGTGTTCACCCTGAGCAAGACCCACATCGCCACGCTGGACGACATGAAAGAGCTGAGGGTCAGCGCCTTTCAGCGGGCACGCCAGGTATTGGGGGGAGCCTTCGCCAGCATGGCCGACCAGAATCCCCGTTACGAGGAGGTCGCCAAGCAGCAGGGACAGGTGCACAGACTGATGCTGGGGCGGGTGGATGCGGTGATCCTGGAGCAACGGGTGTTCTATTACTATCTGGCGCAACTGGCCACCAGCAAGTATGGCGCCGAGCTCTATGCCCCCAGCCGGGTCAGACAATATGATCTGTTCGCTCCCACCCACTACCATTTCGCCTTTCGCCAGGCCGCGCAGCAACGCTGGTTCGATCGCCAGCTCGGCAAGATGCGAGCCGATGGCCGCTACGAACGGATATTTGCCAGCTACGGCGCGACCCCCTGAGCCCACGCCAAAAACATAAAAGCCAGCCCGAAACAGGCTGGCTTTTTGTTACTGGCTCCAAAGGAACTACAGCATGGGGAGCGTTACTTCATCGCGCTGCCGTTTTTCAGTTCTGCTTTCTGACGTTTGGCTTCGCGCTTCTCTTTCAGTGACATCTGCGGTTTTTTCTTGGCATCTTTGCCGTTGTGATGTTCTTTGTTACTCATCATCAAACTCCAAAAATGTTACCCAGACAGTTGGAACCCAGGTTCCAGCATGCCATCCGAATCGTAGACTACAGTACGCTTTCAGTGACGATCCCAGGATCGCACTCAATCCAGCATACCCCCAATCTTGCGCAAGAATCCACCCTCATCCGTCACACCGCGCCAAACCGGGGCCGACGTCCCCCGCCAGGCTCTCCTGGGCGGGGAAGGAACGGCCGTAAAAACACCGGAAGCCTTATAAAGTAGCGATTATCAATATTATTTGGCGACAACCTGAAATAAATCGCCAAAAACCAAAATAACTATTATTTAAACGAGCAGTGTTAATTTGGATAAGCATTCTCACTATCGCCGGAAACAAAAAGTTACAACCTCAAGAAGTCATTATTAACGCAAGCTGATATTATCAGGTCTTATTTTCAAACTATTTCATCGAGAATAGGGATATCCCATGACCAGAAAAACCAGAGCCGCCTTGGTCTCGGTTTGCTCCAATATCAGCCTGATTGTCATGAAGATAATTGCCGGCATACTGAGCGGTTCCGTCAGCATCATCTCCGAAGCCATCCACTCGGCCATGGATCTGGTGGCCGCCCTGATCGCGCTGGTGGCCGTGCGCAAGTCGGATATTCCACCCGACCCGCGCCACCCCTATGGCCACGACAAGATAGAGAATGTCTCCGGCGTGATCGAAGCGCTGCTGATCCTGCTGGCCGCCGGCTGGATCATCTTCGAGGCCGTCGGCAAGCTGATCACCCCCACTCCCATCGAAGGCGTCGGACTCGGCGTGCTGGTCATGCTGTTGTCGGCGCTGGTCAACAGCGGCGTCTCCGCCTATCTCTACCGGGTCGCCAAGGAGGAAGAGTCGGTGGCGCTGGCCGCCGATGCCCTGCATCTGAAGGCAGACGTGCTGACCTCGCTCGGGGTGGCTGCCGGCCTGCTCGGCATCTGGATCGCCTCTGCGCTGGGCTACAACCTCTATCTGCTGGATCCCCTCGTCGCCATCGGGGTCGCGCTCTTCATCCTCAGAGAAGCCATCGCCATGCTCAACCAGGCCTTCCAGCCCCTGCTGGATCACAGCATGAGCGAGGAGGAGCTGGCCATCACCACCCAAGTGATCGAGGAGTGTTGCCCGGAGCACGGCGGCTTCCACGACCTGCGCAGCCGTCAGGCGGGGCGTCGCCGCCATATCGACTTCCACCTGACACTGCCCAAGGAGATGAGCATCGAGCACTCTCACGCCATCTGTGACCGCATAGAGCAGGGGATCCAGCGCCATCTGCCCCACGCCATCGTGCTGATCCATGTCGAACCAACCGGTCACGCCTAGTCCAACCGGGGAAATCATCGGGAATGCCATCGACAGCACAATAAACAGCCAGGTGACGTGGTAGGGTATTCCCTCCCCGTCATCAGGTACACGCCGTGAAAAAGCTGGAAATGAAGGATCTCACCGACGCCGAAAAGGCCGGGATCACCCTGCTGCTGCAAAAAGCACAGGCCAACGCGGACCACCCATTGACCAATGCCGAACGCAATCGCATTCGCGAGGAAGGCCGGCTCAAGGTGGTCGCAGACCGGGCGGCGGCTGCGAAAGCGGCGGCACAGCTCGCAAGAGAGAAGGCCAAGGAACGGGCCGCCAATCAGGCACTTCCCGAGACATTCAGCTGGGTTGACTCCGTCAGCAATCGCTTTCGAAAGAAACCTTGATCATGCCGTTTCAACCTAATGTAGCCAGCCCACGCCCTGTCGGCGGGCTGGCTTTTTCATGATGGAAGGGGAGGGTTCTGACCCTTGACGTGACATTATCTGTCGACTCGCATGACCCTTTATCTCGTTTTTTCTGCGCACAAAGGGATTCACCCCAACCCGAAAAGCATCTGAAATGGATATTCATGCTATTGATATAAAAGGTAAAATCGTCCTGAAAATCCAGTCATCCGGCACAGAGTACCAACTGAGAGATAAAGTTTGCTTTAACAAAGCGTGCGTGTTCTAATCGACAGCGATAGTTCGGCAGTTCAGTCCTGATTATGTTAGGCAGTCATTTTAGTAAAGCAGTGATTAGTGCAAGTGTTATTTCGATGATGCTTGACGAATAATTCTCCTTCTTTAGTGCTTCCCCTACGTATTGCTGACGAAAAATCAAAACTTGCCATCTGATGGCATTTCAAACACTAAATTTGAGAGTAATTATTATGTCCAAAGTGACTGGTACCGTAAAATTCTTCAACTCCGAAAAAGGTTTTGGCTTCATCTCCCCGGTTGACGGCAGCAAAGACGTGTTCGTACACTTCTCCGCTATCCAGTCCAACGGTTTCAAAACCCTGGAAGAAGGTCAGCGCGTTGAGTTCACCATCGAGCAAGGCCAGAAAGGCCCGGCTGCTGCCAACGTAGTTGCCCTGTAATTCAAGTCAGGGATACCGTCACCCCGCTTCTGCCGGCTGAACGGCTCCACTGCAAGAATTGAAAAAACCCGCTTCGGCGGGTTTTTTGTTGCCTCGAATTCACCCTGCCCGCCATCCCCACCCTGCTCCCATCCTTGCATACCTCCGCTCCTCTGCTGGCGAGAGGATAACCGCACAATATTAATGAGATTAATTATCATTTACACAGTCATCAGTGATCACTACAATGCCTGCCGACCGCCGGGATCACTATTCGATTGAACCTGCCTGGTCCGGGTTTCACGCGGGATGCGGCGAGACCCCCCATCGATTCACCCAAAGGATGAATGCATCTTCTTACTAAAAAAGAGTTCAGGCCAACATGATAACAATGCACCGCAACAAGCTGACCACGCTCATTCTCGCCGTCCTCGCCGCCAACGCCCATGCCGCCGAACAGGAGGTCATGGTGGTGACCGCCTCCGGCTTCCAGCAGAAGATCGAGAACACCGCCGCCTCCATCTCGGTGGTGACGCGCGAGCAACTGGAGAAACGCGCCTACCGTGACGTGACCGACGCCCTGAAGGACGTGCCGGGGGTGGTGATCACCGGCGGCGGCAGCAGCAGTGACATCAGCATTCGCGGCATGAGCTCCAAGTACACACTGATGCTGGTCGACGGCAAGCGGGTCGACAGCCGCGGCACCCGTCCCAACAGCGATGGCCCCGGCATCGAGCAGGGCTGGCTGCCGCCGCTGCAGGCCATCGAGCGGATCGAGGTGGTACGCGGCCCCATGTCCTCCCGTTACGGCTCCGACGCCATGGGCGGCGTCATCAACATCATCACCCGCAAGACCGCCAGCATGACGGCCTGGCAAGGTTCGGTGCAGGCCGACTCCACCTTCCAGGAGAACAAGGACTCCGGCAACATCTTCCAGAGCAACGCCTACACCGCTGGCGCCCTGGTGGATGGCCTGCTGGGGGTGCGAGTGAACGGTCTGCTCTCCCACCGCGGCGAGGATCAGTTCCAGAACGGGTTCGCCGAACAGGAGATGCGCAGCGGCACTGTGGTGTTCAGCCTGACGCCGGACGAGCACAACCGCTTTGACTTCGAGGCCAGCCGCGGTCTGCAGGATCGCAACCGGACCCCAGGCGACTCTCTGGCAGCCAAGGCCAAGCCCAGCCTGAACACCTACGGGCGCACCAACTACGCCATCACCCACGACGGCCGTTATGACTTCGGCTCTTCCACCAGCTACCTGCAGCGGGAAGAGAACACCAACCCCGGCCGTCAGATGAAGCTCATCAACACCATCGCCGACACCCATACCCAGTTCGAACTGGGGGCTCACTACCTGAGCGTGGGCGGTCAATACCGTCACGAGGATCTGCAGGATGAGGGCAACCAGCTCAACGTGGCCAACCGTGCCAATCAGCTGACCCGCTGGAGCTGGGCCCTGTTCGTGGAAGACGAGTGGTCGCTGACCGACAGCTTCGCCCTCACCGGCGGCGTGCGGATGGACCGTGACCAGAACTACGGCACCCACTGGAGCCCACGTCTGTACGGGGTCTGGCACCCGGCCGAATTCTGGACCCTGAAGGGCGGCGTCTCCACCGGCTACCGCTCACCGGATCTGCGCATGTCGGCCGCCAACTGGGGCCAGGCCACCGGCGGCGGCACCCAGGACGGCATGCTGGTCGGCAACCCGCAGCTCAAACCGGAAACCAGCGTGAGTCAGGAGATCGCCCTGCTGTGGGATGGTCAGGAGGGGCTGAGCACAGGGCTGACCCTGTTCAATACCGACTTCGAGGACAAGATTTCCGAGATCCGCCGCTGCACCAGCAAGGATGACCCCTCCTGCACCCTGAACGGTCACACCTATGACTTCATCAGCGACCGCATCAACGTCGACAAGGCGAACATGCGCGGGGTGGAAGGTACGGCCAACTGGGCCATCAACGAAAAGTGGTCGCTGGCCTCCAGCTACACCTTCACCCAGTCCGAGCAGAAGAGCGGTCCGAACGAGGGCAAGGCGCTTAACCAGATGCCGCGCCACATGTTCAACACCACGGTCGACTGGAAGAGTACCGATGACGTCAGTCTCTGGTCACGGGTCAACTTCCGCAGCAAGACCTCGGACTACCTGAGCCGGGTCAGAATGGCCGACGGCACCCCTTCCTACACCTTCTTCGACACGGGTCTGGTCTACAAGGCCAACGAGCATCTGAACGTCACCGCAGGCGTCTACAACCTGTTCGACAAGACGGTGGACTACAGCAGCTTCGGCACCGTGCTGGATGGTCGCCGCTACACCCTGGGCATGACCTACAACTTCTGATGACTCACCGCCGCCCACCCTGGGCGGCGGTTTTTTATTGCCCCGCCTCGTCTGCCATCTCTTTCACATAGCTTGCCGCCTGCCAGGTGTTGCGCCCCAGCGACTTGGCGCCATACATCAGCTGATCCGCCTGCAGCAGCACTCGTCGGCCCTCTGCCCTCACCTCGGCCGGCACCCACACCGCCCCCGTGCTGATGGAGATGCCAAGCTCCCCGGCGCTGGTCGACAGCTTGCGGCCATTGACTTCCCGCCCGATCCGCTCGGCCCACTGCTGCAGCGTCGCCATGTCGGCCACCAGCAGACTGATGCAGAACTCCTCGCCGCCGATGCGGGCGAACAGGGCGCTGGCGGGCAACACCCGCTGCACGCGCTCCACCATGGCCGACAGCACCTCGTCGCCGACCCCGTGCCCGAAGTGATCGTTGATCCCCTTGAAGCGATCAAGATCGAACAGCAGCAGGGCACACGGCTCGCTGCTGCTCAGTCGTTGCTCCAGCAGCGGCAAGAAGGCGCGCCGATTGAGGATGCCGGTCATGGAGTCGGTGCTGGCGAGGCGCTCCAGCCTGGCGTTGGCCTGGATAAGCTCGGCGGTACGGCTCGCCACCGCCCGCCGCAGCTGGATGATGTAGGCCATCAGCACCAGGCCGCCGACGGCCAGCAGCCAGGGCCAGAGATGAGCCGGGTAGACGGTCTCGATATGCATCCACTTGCGGATGATCCGCTCCCGATCCGCCTCGCCGATGCGGGTGAAACCCTGCTCCAGCTCCTGCAGCAGCGCCTGATTGCCCTTGGCGACGGCAAAGCGGACGTCATCGCTGTAGAGGTGGCGCACCGGGATGAAGCGGGTGGGATCCGCCGCGGTGTAGATGTAGAAGTTGGCCACCTGCAGGTCGGCGATGAAGGCTTCCAGTTCGCCGTTCAAGGCAGCGCGCAGCATGGCGTCGTTGTCATCGAAGGTGCGCAGCCGGGTGCGCGGGAAGTTCTTGCGGGCGTAGTACTCCTCGAACCCTCCCGCCACCACCCCCACGCTCTCGTGCAGCAGGTAATAGTTCACGTCCGAACCGCGCAGGGAGTTGGCGAAGAAGAGCTGGGCGTCGAGGTGGGAGAGGGCCTGGCCATAGTCGTAGACCATATTGCGCTCCGGCGACCAGAGCAGGCCGCCATGGACATCGGCCTGGCCGTTGCGGACCAGATCCAGCGAGCTCTGCCAGTCCACCAGCTTGAACTGGATGGGGCGACCGGTGACGCGGCCATACTCGCGCCACAGATCGATCAACAGGCCATCGGGCTGACCCGCTTCATTGAGATAGGAGAAGGGCTGCCAGGCCTTGGAGTTGGCCACGATGAGCGGTTTGGGCGCTGTGTTCGCCCATGCCGGCAATACCAGCGCACAGAGCAGCAGCAACCACCCGTATCCGACTCGCCACCTGACTCCCGACTCACCTGCCATCCCTGTACCGACCCTGCTGTTTGGCCGTCTGCGCGGCCATCGATTATCACCATCTTCAGCATAGGAGAACAAGCATGAGCGAGTATGAAACGAGCGTGATGCCGGCCGGACCAGTGCAAGACCAAAAACGAGAAGGGCGCCCGCAGGCGCCCTTTTCATCGACTCGTTCGCCCCTCACAGCGGCAGGCTGATGCGAGCCTCCAGCCCGCCCTGCTCCCGGTTGTGCAGGGTCAGCTCGCCCCCATGCTGGTGCACCAGGGTGCGGGCGATGGAGAGCCCCAGCCCCACACTGCCGGATTCGGTGTTGCGGGCCTCGTCGAGGCGCACGAACGGCTTGAATACATCCTCCAGCCGTGCCGGATCGATGCCGGGCCCCTGATCGCAGACCCGGATCACCAGCTCGCTGTCGGTGCGTTCCAGCGACACCTCGGCGCTGCCGGCATACTTGATGGCGTTGCCGATGAGGTTTTGCAGCACCCGGCGCAGGGTGTTGGCGCGGCAGGCGTAGACCTGCTTGCCCTCGGCCAGGCAGGTAACCGGCTGACCTGTGTCGGCATAGTCGTCGCACAGGCTCTCCAGCAGGCTGACCAGGTCCAGCTCCCGGGTCGCCTCCTGCTGCCCCTCCTCCCGGGCGAAGCTGAGGGTGGCCGCCAGCATCTGCTCCATCTGCTGCAGGGTCTGCTGGATCCGCTCCTTGTCCTCCCCCTCGTCCAGAAATTCGGTGCGCAGTCGCAGGCTGGTGATGGGGGTACGCAGATCGTGGGAGATGGCCGCCAGCATGCGGGTACGGTCCTGCACGAAGCGATCGAGCCGGGTATGCATGCGGTTGAAGGCCTGGATGGACTCGCGCACCTCGGTCGGCCCCTCCTCCCGCAGCGGCTCTATGTCCTCGCCGCGGCCGAGCCGATCAGCGTTGGCGGCCAGCTGTTTGAGCGGCCGGGTGGCACGACGGAACAGCCAGATCATCATGCCGATCACCAGGCTCGCCACCAGCATCAGGTTGAAGGTGGTCTGCCAGGACCAGCTGGCCGACTCCTTGTCCACCAGCGAGCTGAACTGCAGCCAGCCGCCGCGCGGCAGCTGGATGGAGCCGTACAACCGCATGTCCTGCGGCGGCGGCACCCCCTTGCGGTCCTTCATCATCCGGTTGTGGTGCTGCCAGGCCCGGCTGCGCTGGGCATCCTGCTTGAGCTCGGCGCTGATCTCCACCATCAGGGTCGAGGGGTAACCCAGCCGGGAGCGCACCAGCTGCTCGAAGCGGGGGCTGCGGTTGTCCGGCTGCAGCGGCTCGTCGGCGATGCGCAGCAGCAGGGTCTCGCTGCGGCTCGCCTTGAGGATCTCGTCATAGAGGGAGGGGGGCGAGAGGGCCAGCAGCCGCACCACCGAGACGATGCGCTGCATGGCGTTGCGGCTGTTGACGTAGCCGAGCGCCTCCTCCCGATCCGTGCGATAGATCTGGATGCTGAGCAGCTGGATCAGCACCAGCCCGGCCAGCGCCACCAGGATGATCTGGCCGGTCAGCCCCTTGGGCCACAGCTTCGACCAGCCGCGTCTTAACATCCCCACCGCCTTATACCTGGGTCACATCGGCGGCGAACAGGTAACCGCCGCCCCAGATGGTCTTGATAAGCTCGGGATTCTTGGGATCCCGCTCCAGCTTGCGCCGCAGCCGACTCACCAGGGTGTCGATGGCACGGTCGAACGCCACCGCCTCGCGGCCACGGGCCAGATCCAGCAGCTGATCCCGGCTCAGCACCCGCTGCGGCCGCTCCAGAAAGACCCGCAGCAGGTCGAATTCGGCGGTAGAGAGGCTCAGCCCCACCCCTTCCTCATCCACCAACTCGCGCCGGTTGATGTCGAGCAGCCAGCGATCGAAGCGCAGATCCCGGGTCAAGGCCTCGGCCACCGGCTGCGGCTCGACCTGGGTGCGGCGCATCACCGCCTTGATGCGGGCCAGCAGCTCGCGCGGATTGAACGGCTTGGCGAGGTAGTCGTCGGCCCCCATCTCCAGCCCTATGATGCGGTCGGTCTCCTCCCCCATGGCGGTAAGCATGATGATGGGCAGGCTGGACTTGGCCCGCAGCTCGCGGCAGAGGGTCAGGCCGTCCTCCCCCGGCATCATCAGGTCCAGCACCAGCAGATCGAACTCCCGCTCCTCCAGCAGCCGCTTCATCTCCTTGCCATCGCGGGCACAGCTGACCCGCAGGCCGTGCTGTTCCAGAAAACGCTTCAGCAGATCGCGGATCTCGCTGTGATCGTCGACCACCAGAATGTGGGTGCTGTTTTGATTCATGGGGACCTCCTGTTAGAGCTGGCACGAGTATACGAAAATCCGCCGGGCGGTTTGTGTCAAAGTGTGCCAGATCAGCAAGATGCCACACTCTGCTACAAAAAAGCGGCCGCTCGGCAAAGTTGAGACACAGACCGGCTGTTTACTGTGACCACCCCATCGGTTGCAGGAGCAGACAGGCCATGCTGGCCCTCACCACCCCCTTGCTGCTGGCCTTTGCCGCCAGCGAAGCCCTTGCCAGACAGGCAAGGCGCACATCCGGCCAGACCGACCCGGAGCAAGCCGGCGCCGTCGACGCGGCAGCAGACGATATCAGTGTGCCCGCCGACCAGGCGACCGAGCCCCCTTCGTCATGATGCGCCCCCTCCGGTGCGCACCCTGACCTTCCCGCCGCCCCTGCGGCATCTCATCAAGGAGAATCGACTCATGATCAACAAGACCATGGCCCTGTTCATGCTGGCCGGACTGGCCCACACCGGGCTGGCCCAGGCCGCCCTGCCGGCCGACGTCAGCGTTGCCCCCGGCCTGCTGTTCGTCAACTGGCACGACACCGCCAGCAGCGGCGATGCCCATCCGACCCTGGAGGTCCACAATGCCGCCGGCGATCTGATCAAGCGGGTCCCTGCCCGGCTGAACGGCATGCAGCAGGTACGCCTGCCGATGCGGGCCCAGGGTGACCTGACCCTCAGCCTGGACGGCGAGAGCAGCAGCTATCGGATGCCCTACAGCGTCGGCAGCGGTCGCCAGCGCTAAGCTCGCGCATCCGGAAAAATACCCCGCCAGCGACCAACGCTGACGGGGTATTTTTATTTCCCGCCCAGCATGGGCCCGGTCAATGCCTGGTACAGGGTCATGGTGTCACACTCTGCTACAAAATAGGCTTCAACTGGCAAAGTTCAGACACCTGTCTGGTGTGTAATCAGGGTCAAGGCGAGCAAGCCGACCCCGAACTCAATCCGCAAGGAGATAGACCATGAAAAAACTGACCAAGACCCTGCTGACCTCCACCCTGATCCTTGGCCTGCCGCTTGGCGCCTATGCCGCCAGCGAAGCCGTCAGCACTGCCCAGCCCGGCATGATGACCGACTGCCCGATGGACGGCAGCGGCATGATGGGAGGCAAGCACCATGGCGGCCGCCACGACAAGATGGCCCGCATGCAGAACATGACGCCTGAGCAAATCCAGGCGAACCTGCAGCAGCGTTACGACAAGATCGAAGATCCGGCCAAGAAGGCCGAGTTCGTGAAAAACCTCAATCTGCGTGCCGACGGCATGACCAAGCACGCCGAAGCGATGAAGCAGTTCGCCGAAGCGCACCAGTAATTCGAAAGCAGCAAAAAGGGGCCCGCGGGCCCCTTTTTTCATGCACGTCGTTCAGACTCAGGCCTTGGTCTTGTCGGCCAGGTTCAGGGTCTTGACGGTTTCGCCTTCGAACTTGATGAGCACGGTTTTCTGGGCCACTTCGGACTCCTTGAACAGGCTCTTGGAGGTCTCTGCCAGCATGGGGGAGACCTTGTTCAGGGCGCCCAGATCATAGGTCCACACTTCCAGACCGGCTTCGGTCTTGGTGCTGGCCGGTGCACCCAGCTTCTCTTTGATGGCCTGCTTGTTGGAGCCGCCTTCCTTGATGTCCAGCGCCTTCTTGATCGCCTCGTTGGAGGCGCTGTCCATGGCGGTGCCGGCCATCTCTTTGGCAGTGCTGGTTACGCTGCTGGTCACTGTGTCGGTCAGGGAGTCCATCAGGCCGGCGTTGGCCATCAGGGGCAGTGCAGTCAGGGCAACCAGGATGCTCTTTTTCATCGTTTCATGTCTCACGGGGATTAAAGAGCGCGCATCAGACCAGCGTACCCGTACGGAGTCAAGATGAGGCTGAGGTCAAGACGCATTCGGGGGGAAGGATTAGCACCATTCGGCAGCCGGCGGCCTGGCGGGGCGGCCGGCTACTGGCAGATCTGGTTCTTGCCTGTCTGCTTGGCCTGATAGAGGGCCCGATCCATTCTGACCATCAGCTGACCCATGCTCTCGTCCGGCCGGTACTCGGCCAGCCCGAAGCTCATGGTGATGGGGAAGTGCTCGCACACCGGCGTATCCATCAGCAACTGCCGCAGCTTGTCGGCCACCCGCCAGCCATCGGCCAGGCCGGTATTGGGCAGCACCACCATGAACTCGTCCCCGCCCCAGCGGGCAATCAGGTCTATTTCGCGAATGTGGCTGCGCACCAGCGCCACTATGTTGATCAGGGTCTGATCCCCCGCCTGGTGACCGTGGCTGTCGTTGATCTGCTTGAAGTCGTCCACGTCCATGGCGATGACGGAGAAGGGTTGCTGAAAACGCTTGGCCCGCTCGCACTCCTGCCGAATGGTGCGCTCCAGCCGGTAGCGGCTGGCGGCACCGGTCAGGGCGTCGGTCTCCGCCAGCTGGCGATTCTCCTCCGCCTTCTGCTGCAGCGCCTCGTTGAGCCGCACCAGCTCGGCGGTGCGCAAGGCAATCTGCTGCTCCAGGGTGTGGTTGCGCCGCTCCAGCTGCTCCAGCAGCAGCTTCTGGGCGTGGATGTTGCGGTGAGCGCCGATCATCCGGGCCACCGAACCGTCCGGGTTGCGGGCTATGATGCGGCCGCAATCCTCGATCCAGATATAGTCGCCGCTGCGGCTGCGGCAGCGGTACTCGACCCGGTAGTCGGGAGCTGCGCCGCTCAGGTAGGCGTCGAAGCAGGCCATCACCTGCTCCATGTCGTCGGGATGGATCACGCTCTCCCAGGTGAAGACAGTGTTGCCGAGGGTGTGGGGCTCGTAGCCCAGCATCCGGTACCAGCCGGGATTGCGATAGACGAACCCGGTGTTGGCGTTCCAGTCCCAGATGCCATCGCTCACCACCGCCAGGATGCCGTGCACCACGGCTTCGCTGACGTCCGAGATCCTGATCGTGTCACTGTCTTGCAGCATAGAGACCATCCTTGCCCTCTCACCCCCAACTGCGGGAAATGCAATCTGATTGAAGAAAAACGACTATGGGGAGACGACTCCCATGAAACCCAACTCTGTCGCGGCCAGCCGGCTCATGGCCCGTCTCCGGTTATCGGCCGCAATCAGGTTCGTCTGAACAACAGTAGCAACCAGTGTGACTCAATACACTAGCCTTTTCCGGTTTTAAAGGCGGGATGATGCCGGTGGCGATAGTGGCTGGGCGCCAGGCCATGCTGGCGTTTGAAGGCGGTGGAGAAGTGGTACTCGTTGCGAAAGCCGCACTGCTCGGCCAGCAGCTTTACCGAATCGGCCCGGCTGGCCAGCAACAGCGCCGCCCGCTGCAAGCGCAGCCGTTGCAGCAGCGCCATGGGTGCCAGCGCGAAGTGCTGCTGGCAGAGCCGGTAGAGCTGGCGCTCGGAGAGATGCAGGGCGCCGGCCATGCGCGCTATGTCCCAGGGCTCGGCCAGCGCCTCCTTGAGCAGCAGCTCGAGGCGCAGCGCCAGCCGCTCGCCGCGCCGCTGCCCCTCCCCCTTCTGCAACAGACGGCGCAGATAGAAGCCGAGCTGCTCCACCAGCAGGGCGCTGAGCAGCGGGTCCTGATGGCGCTCCTGCTCCGCATAGAGGTTCTCGATGGTGCGCAGCAGAGTGGCCTGCTGGGAGGTGCAACCGAGCCGGGATTGGCTGGCGAAAGCATCCCAGGGGGAGTCCTTGTGCAGCAGCAGCCACACCAGCTCCCACTCGCTCGACTGCTGGCTCAACGGCTCGCTCGGTGGCTCTCTCAACGGCTCACTCAGCTGGTAGCAGAGCGGCTCCCCGGCCGGGATCAGCGCCCACTCCCCGACCTGCAGCCGCGCCATGCGATCGCCCACCTGCACCTCCCCCTCGCCCCCCAAGGTCAGCAAAAAGCAGTGCATATCGGCAAAGCGGCGCGCGATACGGTAGCGGGTCTTGAGGCGAGAGAACCCCGCCAGCCACACCTGCTCCTGCGCGAGGGCCGGCAGCAGGCTGTCACAGCAGATCTGCTCGCGGCAGTCGGGGGAGACATCGATAAGCTCGGTGTTGGCAGTTTCAGACATCATCAGGACGGACTCAGCCATGTCGAAGGGGCAGGCCCCAGCATAGCATTAAGGGCATCAAGTCACAGGAGATAAGCCATGCATATCCATCATGTCGCCATCTGGGCACAGGATCTGGAGGCGCTCACAACATTCTACTGCACCCTGTTTGGCGGGCAGGCCAATGAGCGTTACCACAATCAAGCCAAACAATTCAGCTCCTACTTCGTGCGCTTCGAGGGGGGCGCCAGCCTGGAGCTGATGCACACCCCCATACTATTTCCGGCGGATCTGCGCCTGCCGCACCCGCTGCAGGGGCTGGCCCATCTCGCCTTCTCCCTCGGCAGCGTGGAGGCGGTGGACAAGATGACCGCCCGCCTCAAGCTGCTCAAGGGGGCCGAGGTGAAACACCTGGACGGCCCCCGCTGGACCGGCGATGGCTATTACGAGAGCACCTTCCTCGACCCGGAAGGCAACCGGCTGGAGTTGACCATCTAATCCCTGAAAGCTCCCCTCACCCTGCCCTCTCCCAACGGGAGAGGGGATAAAGCAGCATCGAAGATATGATCGCCAGCCATGTTGATTCGGTTGAAGGAAAAATGGCCAGCCAAGTCGCTTCGATTAGCGCAGCATAATTGAGCGAAGGTCGCATTATTACGCCCTTCTCCCCTTGCGGGAGAAGGGTCGGGGATGAGGGGAAGGCAAAATAGATTTAACGGTAAACACTGGGCTTCGTTCAGCCACCACCTTCGCACCAGATTGATTGATGCGGGCCTCGAGCAGAAATATATACGGGACAACCAATCGCCAGATCATATCACCTGAGGCGCAACACCATATTTCAGACAGGGTGACACCAGCGCCACTCAATATCATATTCAGAAAAATAAATATTAATTTGGCACGCGGTACCAAAAACAGCGTCTCAATATTTAATCCTGTCTCTGGCGTGATGCTGCTTTTGATTGTCATCGTTGTGCAGCCCCATATCGTGTCGCAACCAGTCTGGCATATTCTCCTGCTTGAATGTGCGGGTCTTGTCGGCCCTTCTGGTCAATATTTTCATGATCGATTCGATCAGATTGCTTCCTGCCGTTTCCATGATAACCTCGCCTTGATTTCGCCGTTTGATTGGACGTCGAGTGTTATTAATCCGGGCCAGGAAGGCCAACGATGAAAGCTAACCAGACACATAAGCGCAAGTTATACATCGCCCAGATCGGCGCCCTGCACACCTTCGAGGCGGCGGCCCGCCACGGCAGCTACTCCCGCGCCGCCGAGGAGCTGTTCATCACCCAGGCGGCGGTCAGCCAGCAGATCCGGGGGCTGGAGCAGAGTCTGGGGGTCAAGCTGTTTGTCCGCGAGGGGCGCAACATGCGCCTGACCGAACGGGGTGCACGCCTGCTCCCCTGGGTCAGCCAGGGCATGGCGGCGTTCGAGCAGGGCATGGCCGCCCTCGAGTGTGAACCGCTGGCAGGGGTGCTGAACGTCACCGTCATCCCCTCCTTCGCCAGCCGCTGGCTGATGCCGAGGCTCTGGCGCTTCGTCGAACGCCACCCCGAGGTCGAAGTGCGCCTCAACGCCAACCCCCAGGTGCAACCCATAGGCCGGGGTGGCATGGATCTGGCGATCCGCTACTGCAACCGGGTCGACCCCGAGCTGAGCTCCTGCCTGCTGATCCGGGAGTGCGTCTTTCCGGTCTGCTCGCCGGCCCTGGCCGAGCGGCTGCAGCGTATCGAGGATCTCTACGACACCGTCATCGTCTCCGGGCCCGACTACGCCGGAGTCTCGTGGGAGAAGTGGCTGCAGGAGTCTGGCTATCGGCTCGACCTGAGCCGGATCAAGCGCTTCGAGGTCAACAACAACAGCCTGGCGATCGACATGGTGCTCTCCGGCAAGGGGGTCGCCCTGAGCCGCAACGTGCTGGCGGGGGATCTGATCGCCAGCGGCCTGCTGACCCGCCTCTTCACCAAGAGCTACAACCCCGACAACGACTACCACCTGATCTGGGATCCCGACTCCCCCCGACTGACCCGGATCCGCTGCTTTACCGACTGGCTCAAGGAGGAGGTCGCCCAGGGCCCCGGCTGCCAACCGGATATGCAGGCCGAACCATAAGCCAGAGGCGGTTGGGGGGTGTGGATATTCGGCACTCGAATCTCTGGCTTGCCGAAACCCCGGCCAAGGGAGCCTCCAATTAGGTGATCGTCGGATTACACGACCATCCGGTTACGCGATTGTCCGATTACGCGACCGTCCGATTACGCTTCGCTAATCGAACCTACAAATGCCGGATAATCCCGTGGTGCGAAAGATATAAAATGATGCCCAGCCTCCTTTCTCCCGTTTATTAAAAAGGAGGAGAAGGGTTGGGGATGAGGGGAAGGAAAAAGAGATTTCGCGGTAAACGTTGGGCTTCGCTACGCTCAGCCACAACCTACATAATCGGTAGGTTGGTGCTGAGCCTGCGAAGCCCAACATACGAGATATGCTAAAGCTTAGGAAGAAAATGCTCTCTCAATATTTTCAAAACTGCATCATCAGAACCAGCCACATGCCTTATTTCACTCGGTCCGAAAACAACAATATTAAATTTCTTTTTATTTGCTTCTTTAGTCCTTTCAATGCGAGTAATGGACTCATCAGAAAGACGTCCAGTTGTCCACAACTCAAAATTAGGAATGCCGCTGTTTGCATTAATTACTTCTAGTCTCTGTAAATGCTCTCTGACTCGTTTAATTCTAACATCTAGCCATTTATTTATTTCTTCGTTACTCACAAAAGAACCTGGTTTCATGGCTTTACACTCGATGATTCTTGGTTCACCGACCTGAGGAACTACATAAAAATCAACCTCGGCCTTTTTTCCATTATTGTCTCTGAACATTCTATTAAGATAGACATTGCCATTAGTAGAATTTCTTATTATGTGGCTGACAAGCATTTCAAAAAATGCGCCTCGCATATTACCCATAGCACCTTCGAGACTGCCTAGCCTTGTGATCACTTCATCAAAAGCTTTACTTTCAATCTCTCCTGTAGCTGATTTTTTAGTAATATCGATTAAAGATATGAATGCTTCGGCTATATCTTTGCCAAAAAGACTTTCTGGTGTTGCTGGTATAACACCTTTTTCTTTGAGTTTTTTTAGTGCTTCTTTTTCATAGCTAAGGGCAACAAAAATATAAATAACCTTATTTATTTTCTTTAATGCTTGCAGTGAATTTATTTTATTTAAAAATGGCTCTATATGATTGATCCCTACACTTTCTGAAAATAAAACATCACAAACAACAAAGCCAGGGTTAGGCTTTTCTTGCTTATTCCAATCAACTAATGGTGCTAAGTAACTAGGTGATGAAAGATCCAAAAAAAATGGTCCCACCATTGGCGGGATCTTGATATCAGATCTTGTTTTAATACAATCAAAACTTGCTATAGATAACCTACGGAGCCACTCTTTTATAGCGCCAATAAATATCTCTTCAGCAAGTAACCTTGCACGAACAGAAACTATTTCCAACTCTTTCAATTCATTGTTGTCATATAAATCCTTGGTAAGGATGCACTCCCCTATGCCATCCACTTCGTCTTTTACAAAAATCTTCGCACTAAGCATTCTTTCCAATACACCAAGTGCACTAATTTTTTTCTGCTGAGCTTTTGGTGAGCCACAAACGGTATAAAAATGATCGATAGGAACAATGCCCCTAGCCTGTACAGCCCCCAGAGCTAAAGCGTACGCACCTTTCTGGCTATAAATTGCTTTAAACAAATGTCCCCAGAACATAGGAGAACCATAATCTTGTTCTAAATATGTAAAACGAGTCCCTCTAGAAAATGTTAAATATGCGAGCTGTTTTACTCGATTACTTGATCGCCTGATCCGTTGGCGAGCAGCTTCGTGTGTTAATCCATGCTTCTCTACAAGGTATGCGGCCAAATCACTGCTCAGACAAGGACCAAGATTCTTATACGAAAGTGCATCTTCAATCACGACCTTCCTCCCTGTGAGACATGTCACGCTGCGCTATTTATAAAACAAAAATACATGCTGCCATCCACAAAAAGCGCATCGAGACAACACCCATTAAAAATCAATGCCTTAAGTGTCAAAAATGACAGACACCATTACCTCACGTCACGGTTATAAAACATACAGCTCATTGCCACAGCACTGTTGGTCCAATTAGCACTGCGTAACGGGTCAACGGCAACGCCCTTCACCGCCGTACCATCGCTCACTCCCCCAACCTCTCCGCCAACCCTGAATAACGCTCGGTCTTTTTCCGCACCGCTTGGGCCAGCAGGGCGCGATCGCCGTAGAGATCGAGCCGTGCCTTGGCGCGGGTGATGCCGGTATAGACCAGCTCGCGGGTCAGCAAGGGGCTGGGGCTGTCGGGCAGCACCAGCACGGTATGGGCAAACTCCGATCCCTGGGATTTGTGGATGGTCATGGCATAGACTGTCTCGTGGGGCGGCAAGCGGCTGGGCAAAAGCGCCCGCAGGGTGCCGTCCGGCTGCTCGAACCAGACCTTGAGTCGCCCACTTTCATCGGGCAGGCAGAGCCCCATATCGCCGTTGTAGAGGCCGACCCCGTGGTCGTTGCGCACCACCATCACCGGGCGACCGGCATACCAGTCGCCATCGCGGGCGATCAGAGCGGCCCGTGACAGGGCCAGTTCGAGGCGCTCGTTGAGCCCCTCGACGCCAAACGGGCCATCGCGCAGGGCGCAGAGGATCTGGAAGCCGTTGAATGCCTTGAACACGGCGGCGGGCACTTCCCCCGCGCGGGCCGCCTTCAGATAGCTGCCATAACCGGCCGCCCCCTGGGCAATCAACTCGTCGTAGGCCTCCCCCGCCCAGGGGTGCAGGCTGATATCGCCAAATCCCATGCCCCAGACCGATTCCACCGCCGCCGCATCGCCGCCGTTGCAGGCGCGCGCCAGCTGGCCGATGCCCGAATGCTGATCGAAGCGCCAGCTCTTGGAGAGCAAACAGAGGCTGTCGCGCACCGGGGCCCCTGCAGGCGTGCCCTGCAGGCGATAGCCGGTCTGGCGGGAGAGCCAATCCGCCTGGGCGGGGCTGATGCCCTGTTCGATAAAGCTGCAGATGTCGCCGAGCACGGCCCCCGCCTCCACCGAGGCGAGCTGATCCTTGTCGCCGAGCAGGATGAGGCGAGCGTGGCTCGGCAGCGCATCGAGCAGGCGCGCCATCATCGGCAGGTCGACCATGGAGGCCTCATCCACCACCAGCAGGTCGAGGTGCAGCGGGTTGCCTTTGTGGTGGCGGAACTGGCTGCGCCCCGGGATCACCCCGAGCAGCCGGTGCAGAGTGCCCGCCTCGGTGGGGATGGCCTCCACCCACTCGGGGGGCAGATCCAGCGCCTGCAGGGCAGAGCCGATACTCTCGGTCAGACGCGCCGCCGCCTTGCCGGTGGGGGCCACCAGCCGAATCGCCGGTGCCTTGCCCGATTGCAGACCAGTCTCCACCAGAATGGCCAAGAGCTTGGCGACCGTCGTGGTCTTGCCGGTGCCGGGGCCGCCGGAAATGACCGCAAAGGGGCGCGCCGCCGCAGTGGCCGCCGCCAGCTTCTGGCCGTTGCAGCAGAGCGCCTCGGGCACCAGTGCATCCAGTTTGCTCAGGTCGTTTGCGGCCTGGGCGCTGGCCAGCAACGCCTCGATGGCGGGCCACTCCACCTCGCTTGGGAACACCAGATCCAGGTACTTCTCGATAAAGTGGCGGGCCGAGAAGTCGGGGGCGAGGCGGGCCTTGAGCAGGGCTGCGAACACCAGGCCGTAGTCGCGGGCAAAGAGGCGCGACAGGGCCGGGGCAATCTCCGGCCATTCGGCGCGCTCGCTCAAGGCACGCAGATGGCGGGCCACCCCCTGCTCGTGATCGTGGTAGCGGGTGAGGTAAAGACGCCCGTGCCAGAGCCGCAGCGGCCAGCGGGGGGCTTCCCCCTCATCCTGTTCGCCGCCAACCAGCGGGCTGGCCGCAAACAGGGCGGGCCAGCTCGCAGGATCCGCCAGATCGGCTAGCAGATCCCGGCCCTGATCCGGATCCAGCCCGAACGGGCGCAAGGATCCGGCAGATAACATCTCCAGCGGCAGGCAGACGTGGCCGCGCCCCAGCTCGAAGCAGGCGAGCGCCGCCCCCAGCACCAGCTCGGGGCCGCCACCCAGATCGGCCACCAGCTTGGCAAATTGCAGATCCAGCTGGCGGATGCGCCCCGCCAGCGCCAGGGCCTTGAGCCGTTCGATCATGATTGCGCTCTTCATGCTTCTACCCCGTTATCTGAAACTTGTGCGAGGGCGGGCGTAACCCCCTCGCTAAACAGCCGATCCAGCCCCAGCACCAGCTCGCGGCTGGGGCGGGTATGGAAGATCCCCCCCTGCGGCATGCCGCGCAGGAACAGATAGAAGACGCCGCCAAAGTGCTGGTCGAAGTCGTAACCCGGCAGACGCAGGGCGAGCAGCCGGTGCAGCGCCAGGGAGTAGAGCTGGTATTGCAGATCGTAGCGATGCTCCACCATGGCCTGCTCCAGCGCCGGCCGGCTGTAGTCGGCCGGGCTCATGCCGAGGTGGTTGGATTTGTAGTCGAGCAGATACCAGCGCCCCTGCCACTCGAACACCAGGTCGATAAAGCCCTTGAGCATCCCCTGCACTGTGGCAAAACTAAGCGGCTTGTTGCCCCGCGACAGCGGGTCGTGCTGCTGGCAGAGCGCGGTCAGCGCAGGGGCCGTCACCCGCCCCATGGGCAGGAAAAACTCCAGCTCCACCTGCTTGCGCTCGGGGGCCAGATCCCGCAGCCGCACCGGCTCGCCAAAGCCGGTTTCAAGTGGCGTATCCAGCACCGCCTCCACCTGCTGTTGCAGCACTTGGGCCCAGCTCTCGTCGAAGCCATCCTGCGCCAGCAGGGTAGCGATATGCTGTGCCAGCGGCTCGCCTGCGGCACTCTCAAAGTCGATGGTCTCGAACAGGCTGTGCAGCAAGGTGCCGGGGCGCGCCCCCTTCGGGAAGGTGAAGATGGAGGGCTGGGGCGCCTGCACTGGCTCTTCGGCAGCCAGCGCGGCCGTCTCGGTGACCACCTCGTCATCGAAGCCGGGATTGGCCAGCACCCCCTTGCTGTGGCCGTGGCCCTGGGCCGCGAGACCAGAGTAGGAGCTGATCCACCAGTCCCGCTCAAGGGTGCCGCCAAAGCGGCGCACCTGGGGCTCGCCCAGTTGCTCCTCTTCTGGTGGGAGCGGGGCCGGGCGGGTGAGCGAGGGCTCACCGACGGCCACCCCGGGCAGATCCTGGGCAAGCGCACTGAGGGCGGTGGCCAGGGTCGCGGCGTCCCCCTCTTCGCCCTTTTGCAACAGGTAGCCGATGGCGGTCTGGTGCAGGTCGGTCTTCGCCGACTTGCCGTTGCCGGAGCGCACCGGCGCCAGCCCCAGCCAGGTGGCGTAGACCCCCCGGGTCAGCGCCACATAGAGCAGGCGCAGATCCTCGGCGAGGCGCTCCTTGTCGGCCTCCGCCAGAGACTCCTCGGCGCCGGAGAGATCGAGGATGGTGCGATTGCCCGCCTCATCGGCCTCGTGATAGAGGGGGGTGTCGGCGCTGCGGTGGCTGCAGATAAAGGGGAGGAAGACCAGCGGGTACTCCAGCCCCTTGGATTTGTGGATGGTGACGATCTGCACCAGCTTGCGCTCGGACTCCAGGCGAAGTATCTGCTCCGCATCCTGGCCGCTCTGGCGGTTCACCGCCTCCCCCAGCCAGCGCAGCAGGGCGTATTCGCCGTCCAGCTCGCTGCTCACCTGCTGCAAGAGCTCCCCCAGATGGAGGAAGTTGGTCAGCCGCCGCTCACCGTAGGGGCTCGCCAAAAGCGAAGAGGCGAGATTGCGCCGGTGCAGCAGGGCCCGCAGCATGGCCAGCACACCGCGCTTGTGCCAGACCTTGCGGTACTCCATAAACTCCTGCACCGCGCTCTCCCACGCCCGTTCGTCACTGGCAAGCTCGTCGAGGGCCTTGGCGTCGAGATCGAACAGGCCGGTGGCGAGCGCCGCCCGCAAACTTCTCTCCTCGCTCGGGTTCTGGCAGGCGTGCAGGATCAGCAGGATCTCCCGCGCCTCCACCTGTTCCAGCACGCTCTCGCGATTCGACAGATAAACCGAGGCGATGGCGAGGCGTGCCAGCTCCTGCTGCACCAGCTTGCCCTCGGCGCCGGTGCGCACCAGCACGGCGATATCCCCGGCCTTGACCGGCGTCTCGCCGATCAGCGCCTTGCCCTCGCGGGCCAGAGTCAGCAGGCGGTGGATCTCCGCCGCCGTGGCGCGGGCCATCTTGCTCTGGTAATCCCCCCGGTTGAAGGTGGGCTGGCCGCTCAGCTGCCAGCAGTGCAGCACGGGGGCGGTTTCGCCCTCCAGCAACAGCGCCTTGCTCTTGCCCTGCGCCTCCACCGGCAGGAAGGGGATATCCGCCTCGTAGATAAAGGGATCCTTGGCCCGCTCGAACAGACCGTTGACCGCCGCCACCAGGGCGCCGCTGGAGCGCCAGTTGCGCCCCAGGGTATAGTGGGCGCTCACATTTCGCCGCGCCTGAATGTAGGTGAAGATGTCGGCACCGCGAAAGCCGTAGATGGCCTGCTTGGGGTCACCGATCATCAGCAGCGCCGTGTCTTTATGGCCGCCGTAAAGACGGTGGAAGATGCGGTACTGCTGGGGGTCTGTATCCTGGAATTCATCGATCATGGCGACCCGGTAGGTGGCGCGAATGCGCTCGCACAGCCGCTCGCCAAGGCTAGAACCCAGCGCCCCGTCGAGGTCTTTGAGCAGATCGTCGAACGAGAGTTGATGAGCCTGGCGCTTGCTCGCCTGCATCCGGCTGCGCACCACCACGGCGGCCCGCTGCAGGATAAGATCCCGGATGCCTGGGCGGCTCGCCAGCAGCGCGTCGATCTCGTTGAACAGCGGCAGGGTGGGCAGCTCGCCCCCCTTCTTGAGGTTCGCCTCCAGCACCGTCTGGCCGAAGCGCTCCAGCTCCTTGGGAATGGCGTAGCCGCTGGCCTCGTCTTGTGCCCAGTCGGCTATCTTGGCGAGCCACCCCTCGTAGTTCTTGCCGGTGTAGCGGCTGATCTGGCCATCGGTCTGGCGGCGGATCTCGTCCACCTGCGCCAGCCAGCCCTCCTTCACCGCTGCGATACGGGCCATGGCAGCCTGATGGCGGGCAGCCAGGGTCTCGTCCCCCGCCGGTGGGCGCATCTCCAGTTCGCTGTTGTCGAGCCAACTGCCCATCTCCCGCAGCAGGGCGGCGGGGCTCGGCCAGAGCGCGCGCACGGCGCTGGCGAGGGCTTTATCCACCGGATAGAACTCGGATCGCCAGTAGTCGCTCACCGCCTGCAGCCTGAGCTGGCTGTCGTCGGTGAGAAATTCGGTTTCGAAGAGGGCGCCCGACTCAAAAGCGTTCTGTTTCAGCATCCGCTGGCAGAAGCCGTGGATGGTGAAGACGGCCGCCTCGTCCATCTGCCGTTCGGCGGCCAGCAGGCGACGGGCCGCCAGCTCGTGATCCTCCACCTCCTCCAGCAGCTGGGCCAGCAGGGCATCGCCGCTTTGCCCGCGCATAAAGGCGAGGCGCGCCTCGTGGATGCGACCGCGGATCCGCCCGCGCAGCTCGGCGGTGGCCGCCTCGGTAAAGGTCACCACCAGGATCTCGGTCACCGACAGGGGCCGCTCGTGGGCGCTGGGCTGACCGGCGTCTTCCCCTTCTTCAATGAGCGGGCCGTGGCCCAGCAAGAGGCGCAGATAGAGGCCGGCGATGGTGTAGGTCTTGCCGGTGCCGGCAGAGGCCTCGATCAGCCGCTCGCCATGGAGGGGAAAACGCAGGGTATTGAGCGGATTGGCCATTATTGCAACTCCTCCAGCGCCTTGATCAGCGGGGTCAGGTGTTCGCGGGCCAGCGCCTGCAGCTGGGCCAGCACCTCGTCATCGAGTTCCGGGAAGCAGCGGGCGACGTAGACGTCCTGCCCCTCCCCCGTCACCATGTAGCCGCCGTTGAAGCGGGCGAGGGCCGCCTTGTCGGCGGCCTCCGGTTTCTCCGGATCCTTCTCGATCCCCTTGATCCACTCCCAGGCGGTGCTGGGGAAGAACGGCAGCGGCCGCTTCATCCCCTGCATCCAGAGCGCCACCAACGCCGCCAACTTGGGCCGAGCCTCGTCAGCCGCAAGCCTAGCCAGCCGCAGGCTCTGCTTGGCGTCGAACAGCAGGGTGTCGCCGGGGGCATCACTCAGGGAGAGGCAAAGGTGCTGGATCCAGCCCAGCAGCAGATCCTTGCCGTTGAAGCTGCCGGGTTTGATCACCAGCAAGCGCCCCTTCTGGGTGTCGATCCACCCCTGCAACTGGCCCTGTGTCAGGGAGATATCGATCTCCACCGCCTGTTTGTCCGCCTCATTGACCGCCACCCAGGGACGCAGGCGCGCCGCCAGCTTGCCCATCTCGGCGTCCAGATCGTCCAGCAGCAGGCTGCCGAACCAGCCCTGGGGCAGCAGGCCGGAGAGCTGCAGGCGATGGCGACGCTCCTCGCTCTCCCCCTGTGCCAGATGGGCGTCGAGCAGCAACGCCTTGAGCTGGTAGTGCTGCAGGCCGTCCAGCTCGAACGGTTCGCTGTCCTCGATCTCGGCCTCGTCCAGCTCGAACCACACCTTGAGGCGGCGGTTGAGGAAATACTTCGCGGGCTGGCGATAGAAGCGCAGCAGCTCCGCCAGCTCCAACCCCTGCTCTTTCCCCCATTCGGGGGGCAGCGGCAGCTCGCCGCTCTGGAAGTTGGCGGCCCCGCGCTGCGGGCTCAGGGCCGGCAGCCAGTCGGCGGCATAGGTGAAGAGGCCGGAATGTGCCTCTGGATAGAAGTAGCTGCGGCTGTAGGGGGTGAGCGGGTGTTCGACGATCAGGTGTTCGAGTAGCCGCTTGCCGGACGTCTCGTCATCGAGCGCCTCATCCCCCGCCAGCACGAAGCCCTGACGCACATAGTCGATGAGTTCGGCCAGCAGCACGGAGGGCACCTTCTCGCTGTTGTCCTGGGCGCTGAAGCCCTGATAGCTGATATAGAGCCCCTGTTGGGCACTCAGCAGCGCCTCGAGGAAGAGGTAGCGGTCGTCGTCGCGACGGGAACGATCCCCGCGCCGGCCGGCCACCGCCATCAGGTCGAACCCCATGGGGGGCAGGGTGCGCGGGTAGACGCCGTCGTTCATGCCGAGCAGGCAGACCTGCTTGAAGGGGATGGAGCGCATCGGCATCAGGGTGCAGAAGTTGACCTGACCGGCGAGGAAGCGCTGGCTGGAGCGGGACTCCCCCAGCACGCTGCCGAGGTAATCCTGCAGCAGGTCGGCACTGATGGGCTGTTCGAAGCGCGCCTCGCCAAGCTGGGCGAGCCAGTCCGCCAGCTGGCTGCGAATAAGCTGCAGCTGGCGCTCTTCATCCTCGTCGGCCAGATAGAAGCGCTCCAGCAGTTCGTTGAGGCAGGCGATCCACTCGGGCAGCGGCTGCGCCTGTTGCAGGCGGGGCAGAAATTCCGCCAGGGAGTCGACGAACCAGGCGAGCTTGCCGAGGGCCAGCCCCTGCTGCCCTTCGATATCGGCATAGGGCAGGATGCCAGCCACCGGCTCGCCATCCCCCATGGCAAAACCGAGCAGCATGCGGCGCAGGCCGAACAGCCAGCTGTTGCCAGAGAGGCGCGGCAGATCGAAGCGCTCCGGGTAGCCGTCATCCAGCCCCCAGCGGATGCCGGTCTCCTGCACCCAGCGCCGCAACTGGTTGAACTCGTCGTCATCGAGCTCGAAGCGGCGCAGCACGGCGGGCACCTCGAGGATGGCGAGCAGCTCGCCGGCCCCCAGCCGGGCGTTGGGGAGTCTGAGCAGGGCGAGGAAGCTCTGCAGCAGCGGGCTCTCCTGGCTCGCCGCCCGATCGGACACCGCGAAGGGGATCTGGCCCCGCGCGCCAAATACCGCCTGAATGTAGGGGCCATAGCTGTTCACATCCGGCATCATCACCACCACGTCTTTCGGGGTGAGAGAGGGGTCCTGCTCGAACAGCGCCAGCAGCCGGTCGTGCAGCACTTCGAGCTCGCGCATCGGGCCGTGACAGACGTGGATCTGCAGGGATCCATCCGCCGGGCTGATGGGGCTCTTGTGGTGGCTGGCATCGAGGCTGAATTCGCCGGCCCCCCGTTCGGCCAGCTCCAGCACATCCTGCTGGATGGCGCGCAACAAGCTGGTGTCGTCGATATCGACGAAGGCCTCGATTTGCGGCACCTCCAGCTCCATCAGCTGGTGCAGGTAGTCGCGCCCCAGCTTGCCCATGGAGGCGAGCAGCGGGTTGGCGGGGCCCTGCAGGGTATCGCGATCGGTGCCGGGCTTGAGCTTGTTCTCGAGGCGCGCCAGGGTCTTGCGATCGAGCAGATCACCCCAGTAGTAGCGGCAGGGGTTGGTGACGAAGAGGTGCACCTCCACCTCGTCCCGGCTGCCGAGGGCCAGCAGCGCCTCCACGTAGCGCGGCGGCAGCGCCGAGATGCCGAACACGAAGACCCGTTGGGGCAGTTTGCCCGGCAGATCGGCGGTGCGTTCCAGCTCGTGGATAAACTCCTCGTAGAGGTTGGCGCGGTGGTAGCCGCTGGGGGCCAGCGCCAGGGTGCGGGCCACCAGCTCGCGCCACAGCTCCGGCTGCCAATCCTGACCGCTCACCCCGACCAGCTCCTGACTCAATCCCTCCCCCTGTTCCCAGCGGGCGATCCAGTCCGGCCGGTAGACCAGATACTGGTCGAACAGATCCGCCACCTTCTGGCAGAGCTGCCACAGCCGTACCTGCTCGGGATCCTGCAATGACTCCGCGTCATCCCCGCCCAGATAGGCGGCCAGCGGCGCAAAGGCGGGGCGGTCGAGCAGGGCGGGCAAGATGGTCATCAGCTGCCAGCTCATGGCGCCCTTGTTGTAGGGGCTCTGGCGCGGCACGTCCGCCAGCACCCGGGTGAACATCTCCCAGATAAAGCTGGCGGGCAGCGGAAAGTCGATATTGGCGGCAATGCCGAAGGCCTTGGCCAGCTCCAGCTTGAGCCACTGGGCCATGCCCGGGCTCTGCACCAGGATCTGCTCGCGCTCGAAAGGGTGAGCGAGGGGGGTCTGCCGGATGCGGCTCACCAGCAACTCTTTGAGCAGATCCAGCTGATTGGAGTGGTAGAGGGTAAACATGGGCAATTCCCGCCAGTGCAAAGAGGGGTCAGCGCGGGAAAACCTCAAGGATCCCCGTCACGTCACAGGTATCGGGATTGTCGGGGATCGGGGGATAAGATGCAAAAGGCGCTTGTTGTCGCCGATCACATCGCCCATCTGCCACAGGCAAATATGGCGGGCATAAAAAAGCCGGTGCAACTACACCGGCCAAAAGGCGTTGGAAAACTCGAACCTGCGGGGTTTACCAGTTCTTGCCGAGGCGGCCATCCAGGCTGAAGGCCCCTGCACCGGCCGCCGCCAGGGCCAGGAAACCACCGGCCACGGAGACGTTCTTCATGAACATCAGCATCTGCATCTGATCGGCAGGCTGATAGTGGAAAATAAAGGCGGCCATCAGGGTGAAACCGGCCATCAGTACGGAGAGGCTGCGGGTAAACAGGCCCAGCATGATGGCGAGGCCACCGCCCAGCTCCAGCAGGATCACCAGCGGCAGGATGAAACCGGGCACGCCCA
The DNA here is from genome assembly GCF_040907865.1 of Aeromonas sp. s5. Lineage (NCBI taxonomy): Bacteria > Pseudomonadati > Pseudomonadota > Gammaproteobacteria > Aeromonadales > Aeromonadaceae > Aeromonas > Aeromonas sp. s5. The sequence goes on along the minus strand of NZ_JBFOCO010000016.1, from coordinate 35,498 downwards.
TGGCTTCCATATACCCCTGGGTACCGGCGTAACCACCGATCTTGCCCCAGCCCGCAATCACAAACATCAGAGCCAGCAGTACGCGACCCACCAGCAGTGCCAAATCTTTCATCTTGTCCATTTCAATATCCTCGTTTTGCGTCACATCACCACTGACTGCTTCAGGGTAGGTCAAATAACAGGGCTTGGCTGGCACTCATGGCCACCAGATCCCATTTGGGCTCATCACGACTGAGTACCCCGTCGCCGGGTCGGGCAGCCAGACCGTTGGCGGCAAGCTCCCCTGAAATCATCTGCAGGTAACCGTGTCGGCCGGCCAGCTCCCAGGTGAGGCTCTCACCCGGTTCAAGCTGCAACCGCCAGACGCGGGCCTGCTGGCGGATCCTGAAGGATCCTGCTTCGCCATCCGGTGACGCCACCAGCGTCATGCCCGGGTTGGCTTCAATCTTCTTCTGCTGATAGCCGGGTGTCGTGCCGTGTTCGTTCGGCTCGATCCAGATTTGCAGCAGGGAGAGCGGCTCGGTCTGCGAGGGGTTGTACTCGCTGTGCCGGATGCCGGAGCCTGCGCTCATCAGCTGGAAATCCCCCGCCGGGATCTGCTCGGCATGGCCGAGGCTGTCCTTGTGCTCTATGGTGCCTTGCAGCACGCAGGTCAGGATTTCCATGTTGGCGTGAGGGTGGGTCGCGAAACCGCCACCCGGCGCCACCAGATCCTGATTGATGACCCGCAGCACTGAATGCCCCATCCAGTCCGGGTCGTAGTAGTGCCCGAAGGAAAAGCTGTGGCGCGCATCCAGCCAGCCGAAGTTGGCCTTGCCGCGCGCTTCTGCGGCTCTCAATTTCATCATGGTGTGCTCCTCACGTACCGATACGGTTGATTAACGCTGTTTGCCGCTACCGATGCCGAACGGAATGCGGTAGTCGCTGCTCTGCTCACCCAGGCTCACGGTCAGGTTGCCCTGGGTGCGGCTCGGGATCTGGACCTGCTGGCTGCCCATCAGGTTGGCGTGGACGGAGGCAACCAGGTCGCCAGACTCGTCACGCACTTCCAGCATGGGGTTGCCCTTGCCTTCCACCGCGGCGGTGGCGTGCCAGTTTACAAACAGCACGCCCGGGGCGGCGTTGAGGTCGGCCGGGACGGAAGCCTGAGCAAAACCTGCGGTCATCAGGCCTGCAACGGCCAGCATCTTGATTACGTTTTTCATGTTCATTCACTCTCTTGGTTTTATGTCATTGCCAAGGCCGCTGTGGCCAGAATCAATGCATCCATGCAAGAGGTCATTCAAATAGTGTGTTGTTCTTTCACCGAAGTCAGACGCCCTGATTGAGGGGGTCACAGTCTGGAACTACCCGTTTATTTGGCTGCTTGGCGCTCCTGCCTAAGCGTTGATTGAATATTAAAGACACTTGGCCTAACTTGTTAGCGAGATAAACTGGCAAACATGTTCAAAAAAATTGAAGGCAATTTATGGCCAAGGAACTGAACAAGGAACGGGCGCTGACCCTGGAAGCCATCCGGGTGCTGGATGCCATCGATCGCCGCGGCAGCTTCGCGGCGGCAGCCGACGAACTGGGCAAGGTGCCCTCGGCGCTGAGCTACACGGTACAGAAGCTGGAAGACGAGCTGGACGCCATGCTGTTCGACCGCAGCGGCCACAGAACCAAGTTCACCCCGGCGGGCCGCATGCTGCTGGAGCGCGGCCGGATACTGCTGGAAGCGGCCGAGCATCTGGTGGGCGAGACCCGGGCGCTGGCCCGCGGCTGGGAGACCGACATCACCATCGCCGTCGATGCGCTGGTGCCGTTGCAGGCGCTCTACCCGCTGGTGGAACGGCTGGCCGAGCTGACCGATACCCGGCTGCGGCTGCGGGCCGAAGTACTGGCGGGCAGCTGGGAGTGTCTGGAGGATGGCCGGGCCGACCTGCTCATCTCCTCCCTCAATCCCGACATCATGATGACCGGCATCAAGCACCAGCCGCTGCAGGAGGAGGTGATGCTCTACGTCGCCCACCCGGATCATCCCCTGCATCAGGAGCCGGAGCCCCTGGCGGACGATACCCTGCGCCGCTACCGGGCCATCGCGGTGGCCGACACGGCGCTGCGCAAGCCGGTGCTCACCTATCGTCTGCTCGACAAGCAGCCGCGGCTGACCGTCAGCACCATGGGCGAGAAGCGCGATGCCCTGCTGGCGGGGATCGGGGTCGGCACCATGCCGCTGAGCTGGATTGAAGAGGACATCCGGGCCGGACGGCTCAAGGTGATCAGCCCCGAGTATCGTCACCAGATCCAGGTGGTGCTGGCCTGGCGGCGCGACACCATGGGCAAGGCCAAGAGCTGGCTGATCCGGGAGATACCCAAGCTGTTTCCCTGCAAGGGGGAATAAATATCTGCCACGCGAGGGCGGCGGCGCAGGAAGTGCCGAAACTGAGCCCCTGTCTTGACGGCGGGCTCAGATTCTAGGAAAAGAAAAAAGCGGCCCTCTTGCGAGTTCCGCTCAATGCCAGGAAAGAATAAAAAACCTTGCGGTTTAAAAAACCCTTAAATTGGAAGCAAACAATCGATTTCTCAACCAGGAAGGTCTTGAATCCGATTCGTTTTGAATTATGCGCGATGTTTTATGCGCCACCAGCAAAATGTTGAACGGTTGAAGGATATGCACCGCAGAGTATCACTATCTGCAACCTTCGAGCGCGACTGGTCTGGCCATTTCAATCGATTAGGTCGGGTTTGTTTCCTCTGGTTTTTTAAAGTGTCAGTATCTGAGCCCACAACGACAAAAGAACTCAATTTCTGACACAACATAAAAATGCAGATAAAGGAATAGTTGCATGACCTACAGCCAGACCCTGGCCAACAATATTCTCGACACCCTGAAGAAGACCCTGACCGACAAGGGGATCCGCTATCAGACCCTGGCAGAAGCCATGGGGGTCTCCATCGCCACCGTCAAGCGGATGATGAACAAGCCCTCCCTGCCGTTCGACACCCTGCTGGAGGTGTGCCACCTGGTGGGGCTGTCGTTCGAGGAGCTGCTGGACCGCACCCAGGACGCCCAGAGCCGGCGCGCCGTCTTCACCCAGGAGCAGGACGAGGCGTTCCACAGGGAGCCCGGCCTCTACGCTTTTCTCGCCAACATCTTCTGGCGCGACAAGACCCTGATCGATCTCAAGCGGGAGTACGGCCTGACCGATGCCTCCTGCTACCTCTATCTGCGCAAGCTGGAGAAACTCGGCATCCTGCAGCTCGGCATCGACAACAGTTACCACTTCCTCATCAGCGAGCGGATCAGCTTCGAGCAGCACAGCCGCTTCGCCCGTCAGCAGGCGCGCCAGGCCATGTCGGTGCTGGGGGACTATCTGGTGGAGAACATGCACAGGCCCAACAACTACATGGCGCTGTGTCAGCTCCACCTGGACGAGAGCGAGGCGATGGCGCTGATCGAGCGGATGAAGGAGTACTGGCACCAGGAGCTCAAGCTCAACCGCCCCGCCATCGGCCAGCGGGAGGGCAGCAAGACCTACACCATGTCGCTGCAACTGGCCGACTGCGGCTACCAGAGCTTCGACGATCTGATCCCCAATATCGACAACTGATCCCGGCGGATCCCGCGGGATCCGCTCCCCCTCCTTTCCTCACAGGCATGACCCGCCAGGACACGCCGGATCCACGAGCCGGGTTTGCTGCAGCTTGCCTGCGAGTGGCTGCAATGCTCGCGTATCGAGACAGATGCGGATGGCATCCGGCCGCCAGTGTTCGATATCGCAATCCACCAGCGCTCCCCGCTCGTCGTAGTTGACCCGCACCAGCCGCAGCACGGCGCTCCCCTCCGCCAGATTGAGGGCGCGGGCAATGGCGCCGCGCGCCGCCGAGGGGGTGATCTCGAGGCTCGCCCCACCCTGGCCTATGCCATAGCGCTCCCGATAGAGCTCGGTGAGGGAGCTGGCCAGCGGCGCGCTGGCGATATCGGGAAAGCGGCTGGCCAGCAGATGGTGGCTGACGTGCAGAACGGGGCGGCCGTCGATGAGGCGCAGGCGGCGGATTTCATAGAGCGGGGTGAAAGGCTCCAGCCCCATCCAGCGGCAGAGCTCGCTGCTGGCCAGCTCGCCACCGTGGGCCAACACCCGGGTCTCGGCGGTGCGCTGCTGCTCGCCGATCCACTGGTGAAAGTGGGTATGGATGGCGGGGTCGTAGGTGAGGCGGGGCGGTGCCACGAACCAGCCGCGCCGCTCGGCCCGGTAGATGAGGCCATCCGCCTCGAGGCTGGAGAGTGCCTCCTTGATGGTGATTCGGGTGGTGGCGAATCGCTCGCTCAGGGCCCGCTCGGCGGGCAGCTGCTGTCCCGCACCTAGCTGGCCGCTGCCGATATAGCGGCGCAGGGTCTGGCAAATCTGTTCACACTTGGAGGCGCGGCCATCGGCCACTGCCCGCTCGCTCAATCTCGGTTCGATCACGCTCATCTTCCTGTCGCTCATCCTGGCTGCCGTGGCTGGTTCACCCATCGCTGGAGTAGTCCAGCCTCACTCGGATTGAGAGTTGTAACCGTGCAGGATGACAGCGCCATGACAGGGCGATTGTCATCAAACTGCCATCAAAGCGCCCCGCCACCGTCATATTTCCCCTCTAGCATCCCTCTCGAACCTTAACTGACCTAGTCCAGAGGGATGGAATGATGAAAAGCGTGATCGCAAGTGCACTGGCCCTGGTGGCCATCAGTCAGCCACTGTTTGCCGCCGAGAACATCGCGGATCTCGAGAAGGCCGCCCGCGGTGAAGGCCAGCTCAGCAGCGTCGGCATGCCGGACAGCTGGGCCAACTGGAAGGATACCTGGCAGCAGCTCGGCAGCATCTACGGCATCAAGCATCAGGACACCGACATGAGCTCGGCCCAGGAGATCGCCAAGTTCGCCGCCGAGAAGAGCAACGCCACCGCCGACATCGGCGACGTGGGCGGCGCCTTCGGCCCGGTCGCGGTCAAGCAGGGGGTCACCCAGCCCTACAAACCCTCCACCTGGGCCGACATTCCGAACTGGGCCAAGGATGCGGATGGTCACTGGATGCTGGCCTATACCGGCACCATCGCCTTCCTGATCAACAAGGATCTGGTCAAGGCGGCCCCCACCAGCTGGCAATCCCTGCTGGGCGGCGACTACAAGGTGACCCTGGGTGACGTGGGTGTCGCCTCCCAGGCCAACAACGGCGTGCTGGCGGCGGCCTATGCCACCGGCGGCAGCGAGAAGAACCTCAAGCCTGCGCTGGAGCTGTTCGGCAAGCTGGCCCAGCAGGGCCGTCTGTCGCTGAACGACCCCACCATCGCCAACATCGAGAAGGGCGAAGTGGAAGTGGGTGTGCTGTGGGACTTCAACGCCCTGAACTACCGCGACCAGATCGACCCCAAGAAGTTTGATGTGGTGATCCCGAGCGACGGTTCCGTCATCGCCGGCTACACCACCATCATCAACAAGTGGGCCAAAAACCCCAACGCCGCCAAGCTGGCGCGGGAATACATCCTCTCCGACGCCGGCCAGATCAACCTGGCACGCGGCTACGCCCGCCCCATCCGCAGCAACGTGACCCTGCCGGATGACGTCAAAGCCAAGCTGCTGCCGGCCGAGCAGTACGCCAATGCCAAGCCGGTCCAGGATCACGCCGCCTGGGAGCAGAGCTCCAAGGCCCTGCCGCGCCAGTGGCAGGAAACCGTCATGATCAACATGCAGTAAGGAGCGGCCAGTGCAACACAAGGTGATAGTGGTACTTGTGGATGGCCTCTCTGCCGAGGTAGCCCATTGCATGGGCTACCTCGCGGGCATGGTAGAGGCGGGACAGGGGTTGCAGGCCACCCTGAGCTGTGCCCTGCCCTCCCTCTCCCGGCCCCTCTACGAGTGCATCCTGACCGGGGCGACGCCGGTGGAGAGCGGCATCACCCACAACGGGGTGAGCCGTCTCAGTCGGCAGGAGTCCATCTTCCATCTGGCCCGGGCGGGCGGCAAACGCACCGCAGCCGCGGCCTATCACTGGGTGAGCGAGCTCTACAACCAGAGCCCCTGGCAAGCGGCGCGGGATCGCTTCACCCATGACGAGCGACTGCCCATCCAGCACGGCTGTTTCTACTGGGATGACGGCTACCCCGACAGCCACCTGCTGATGGATGGCGAGTGGCTGCGCAGCCAGTACGACCCCGATTTTCTCTTGATCCACCCGATGGGGGTGGATGACGCGGGCCACCAGTTCGGCCTCGACTCCCGTCAGTACCGCAATCAGGCGCGCCGGATGGACAGCCTGCTGGCCGACCTGCTGCCCCAGTGGCTGGCGGAGGGGTATCAGGTGGTGATCACCTCGGACCACGGCATGAACAACGATCTCAGCCACGGCGGCACCCTGACCGAAGAGCGCCGGGTACCGCTCTGGCTGTTTGGCGATGCGTTCGTGGCCCAGTGGCCGGCCGGTCCCGCCATGCAGCAGACCCAGCTCTGCGCCCTGATGGCCGACCTGCTGGGAGTTTCCCACGACAAGCCGGGCTGCCCGCCGCTGCTCAAGGCCGGCAACCTGCCGGAGGTACACTGATGATGCCCGCCACCACCGAGATCCTCGCGGATCAACCGACCGTCACCCGGCGCCGGCTGCGCCGCCACTGGCTGCCAGCCCTGGTGCTGCTGCCGTTCGTTCTCCTGATGATCCTGTTCCAGCTCGCCCCCATGGTGTGGGTGCTGGTGGGCAGTTTTCAGACCCCGGATGGCTGGGGCCTCGACTACTACCGGGAGATTTTGAGCTCCCCCTTCTACCTGCAATCGTTCGGCAACTCCTTGCGCATCGCCGGCATCGCCAGCCTGGCGGGGCTTGCCATCGGCACCCTGGGGGCCGCCGCGCTGCGCCACAGCGGCGAGCGGGTAAAACGGCTGCTGCTGGCCTTTGTCACCATGACCGGCAACTTCAGCGGGGTGCCGCTGGCCTTCGCCTTCATCATCATTCTCGGCATCAATGGCGCCGTGACCCTGCTGCTGAAATCCTGGGGCCTCATCGACGGCTTCAACCTCTACTCGGGCAGCGGCCTCATCCTCATCTACACCTACTTCCAGATCCCGCTCGCTTTGCTGCTGCTCTACCCGGCCTTCGATGCGTTGCAGGATGAGTGGCCGCAGGCCGCCGCCCTGCTCGGCGCGAGCAAGAGCCAATATGTCTGGCACGTGGCGCTGCCGGTGCTGACGCCTGCGCTGCTCGGCACCCTGATCATCCTGTTTGCCAACGCGGTGGGGGCCTATGCCTCTGCCTATGCCCTCACCACCGGCAACTTCAACCTGGTGACCATCCGGGTGGCCAGCCTGGTCTCCGGCGACATCTTCCTCGAGCCGAACATGGCGGCGGCGCTGGCGGTGATCCTGATGGTGCTGCTGGGGGTGGTGACGGCCGCCAACCAGTGGCTGCTGAAAAAGAGCTACGTGAACAGGGGGCAATCCCATGCATGATTTGAAACCTGGCTGGCCGCGCTGGGTGCTGGGGGCCCTGGTGGCTACCCTGCTGTTGCCGCTGCTGGCCACCTTTCTCTACTCCATCTCCACCCGCTGGGGGGCCACCCTGCTGCCGGACGGCTTCACCCTCGACTGGTATCTGAAGCTCTGGGGCGACCCGCGCTTTCTGGCGGCGTTTGGCCGAAGCCTCCTGGTCTGCTTCGCCACTCTGCTGCTCGGCACGCTAGTGTTGGTGCCCACCGTACTGGTGGTGGCCTACTACTTCCCAAAGCTGGATCCCTGGATGAATCTGTTGATCCTGCTCCCCTTCGCGGTGCCGCCTGTGGTCTCCTCGGTAGGGCTGCTGCAGATCTACGCCGACGGCGTCCTGCCCATCATAGGCACGCCGTGGATCCTGATCGGTACCTGGTTCACCGTGGTGCTCCCCTTCATGTACCGGGCACTGGCCAACAGCCTGCAGGGGGTACCGCTCAGGGATCTGATGGATGCCGCCCACCTGCTGGGGGCGAGCAGCCGCCGCGCCTTTCTGCTGGTGGTGATCCCCTGCCTGCGCAAGGGGCTGCTGGCGGCGCTGTTTCTGTCGCTCTCCTTCCTGCTCGGCGAGTTCGTGTTCGCCAACATGCTGGTGGGCACCCGTTACGAGACCCTGCAGGTCTACCTCTACAACATGCGTTCGACCTCGGGCCACTTCACCAGCGCGCTGGTGATGAGCTACTTCCTGCTGACCCTGCTGCTCACCTGGGCGGCGAACAGATTTCATAGGTGAATCAAGATGTTCCATCTAGAAGTGAATCAACTGCACAAATCCTACGGCGACACCAGAGTGTTCGAGGGGATCGAATTCGGCATCCGCAAGGGGGAGCTGGTGACCCTGCTCGGCCCCTCCGGCTGCGGCAAGTCCACCCTGCTGCGGGCACTGGCCGGGCTCACCCCGGTGGATGGCGGCCAGGTGCGGGTGGCCGGTGAGGAGATCACCTGGCAGGAGCCCCAGAAGCGGGGCATCGGCATGGTGTTCCAGAGCTATGCGCTGTTCCCCAACATGACGGTGCGGGACAACGTCGCCTTCGGCCTCAAGATGAAGCCCCAGCCAGGGCGGGATCTGGCCGCCAGCGTGCAGGAGGCGCTGGCGCTGGTGGAGCTGACCGGCTTCGAGCGCCGCTATCCGGCCGAGCTTTCCGGTGGCCAGCGCCAGCGGGTGGCCTTGGCCCGCGCTCTGGTGGTGCAGCCGCGGATCCTGCTGCTGGACGAGCCCCTCTCGGCGCTGGATGCCCGCATCCGCCGCAGCCTGCGCCAGCAGATCCGCGAGATCCAGCAGCGCCTCGAGCTCACCACCATCTTCGTCACCCACGATCAGGAGGAGGCGCTAACCATGTCGGACCGGATCTTCCTGATGAACAAGGGATCCATCGTCCAGAGCGGCACGCCGGAGGAGATCTACACCCGCCCCGCCGACGCCTTCGTGGCGGGCTTTATCGGCAACTACAACCTGCTCGATGGCGAGCAGGCCAAGGCCCTGTTCGGCCAGCACTGCCGCGGCAAGCTGGCGCTGCGACCTGAATCCCTCTCCCTGCTGCCGGCCGGCTTCCGCAGCGACGAGCCGCACCTGCCGGGGGTTATCAGCGGGCAGCAGCTGCTCGGCAACGTGATCCGCTATCAGGTGAGCTGCGCGGCGGGCCTGCTGACGGTGGACTGCCTCAACCGCTCGGCCCGGGATCTGCTGCCGGTGGGCAGTGCCGTGACCCTGGCGGTGGCCCGGGATCAACTCTGTGAGGTAGCATGACGCCCCATTACATTTCCATTTTCACTGCGAGGAGCACCCATGGCACTGGCACTGTTTGATCTGGACGAGACCCTGATTGCGGGGGATTCCGCCAGCCTCTGGCTGGAGTACATGGTGACCGAGGAGCTGGCCCCGGCCGGCATGATTGCCGAGGAGCAGGCGATGATGTCCCTCTACCATCAGGGCAAGATGGACATGCACCAGTACATGGCCTTCACCCTGCAGCCGCTGGCAGGCAAGTCGCGCCAGTGGCTCGACCCGCTCTGTGCCCGCTTTGCCGAGCAGGTGCTGCGCGAGCGCATCTACCCTGAGGGGGTGGAGCGCATCGAGTGGCACCGCAAGCGGGGCGACGAGCTGGTGCTCATCTCCGCCTCCGGCGAGCATCTGGTGGCTCCCATGGCGCAGATGCTGGGGATGGATCACTGCGTGGCCATCCTGCTGGATGAAGAGGCCGGCATGCTGACCGGCCAGACCCGCGGCACCCTCAGTTTTCGCGAGGGCAAGGTGGCCCGCATCAACCAGCTGTTTGCCGCAAGCGCCGACCCCTGGCGGGAGAGCCACGGCTACAGCGACTCCCACAACGACCTGCCGCTGCTGCAGGCGGTGACCCACCCCCACGCGGTCAACCCCGCTCCGGGGCTGCGCCAGATCGCCACCGAGCAGGCCTGGCCCACCCTCGACTGGCAGTTGGCCTCCTGAATGAAGAAGAGGCCCTCAGGCCTCTTCGTTGCTCAGCAGTGCATCGTCGGCAGGGGGCGTCTCCTCCTGCCCCTTCGCCTCTGCTCGGCCCAGATGGATGCAGTTCTTGCCGTCGCGTTTGGCGCGATACACCTCGGCATCGACCGCCGCCAGCAGCGCCTTGCCATCCATCCCCGCCCGGCTGGCCACCAGCCCGCCGCTCAAGGTGATCCTGAGCCCCGGCTCGCGCCAGTCCAGTGACTCCACCCCCTTGCGGAACTGCTCCAGCAGCATCTGGCAGAAGTGGATGTCCGGGTTGACCAGCAACACCACCAGCTCTTCGCCACCGTAACGGCAGACCCAGCCGTGATCCCCCAGCAGGGCCCGGCCGAGCTGGCTCACCCGCTTGAGCACCACATCCCCGGTCTGATGGCCGAAGGTGTCGTTGACCCGCTTGAAGTCGTCCAGATCCACCATGGCCAGGCAGAACGGCTGCTGATCCTGCAGCAGTCGGTTGAAACGTTCGTCGAAGAAGCGGCGATTGTAGAGGCCGGTCAGCTTGTCCAGGTTGGCCTGCTGGCGCGCCTCGTGATAATCCTTGCTCACCTCGGCCAGCTCGGCATAGACGTGCCTGAGCTCGCGCATGCCCCCCAGGGGTACCCCGTCAGGCTCCATCCGGCTGGCCCGGATCATGCTCGAGATCTCGTCGAGCATGCGGCGAAAATAGCGGGACCAGATCAGCGCCAGCATCAGGTAGAGCACACAGGCCAGCGCCACCATCAGCAACACGTTGAGGGAGACCCTGTCCACCACCGCCATCACGCTGGCCGCCGGCTGCACGCTGATCAGCACCCAGTTGCGCTCCTGCAGCCTGCTGTAGGCCACGAACTGGCGGGAGTCCTTGTCCAGGAAGATGCCGTCCTCCTGAGTGAAGCGAGCGAGCCATTCTGGATGGGTCATGGGCTTGAGCAGCTGGGCCGCGTCAGGATGGGCCAGCACCTTGCCGGACTGGTTGACGATCATCTGGTAGCCCTCACCCAGCTGACGATTCAGCTGGGCGGAGAAGGGGGCCAGGATGGCATCGACCGCAAGGACCCCGCGCACCTTGCCCTCCTTGTCGGTCAAGGCCCGCGCCAGGGCGATCACCAGGTTGCCGTTGGTGTAGTCGTAATAGGGCTCGGTCCAGACCATCTTGCCCACGTGCTGGCTGGCCAGCTGATACCAGGGACGCACCCTGGGATCGAAGTTGGCATCCGCCTGCCAATCGGGGTAGATCAGCATCTGGCGCTCGGCGGTGCCGACATAGATGTAGACCAGATCGGCCATGATCCCCTTGTAGAGCTGCCACTCCTTCAGATAGGTCTCGGTGTTGAGCAGGCGGGGACCGCTGATGTCCTCAACCTTGACCCTGTCGTAGATGAGGGTGAACTGGCGCTCCATCTCGTGCAGATAGGGCTCGATGAAGACGTGACGAAGCTGGTGGTTGGTGGCGAGCAGGCGTTGCTGCAGCTCGCTTTGCAGACTCCGCTCCATGTGCAGGTAGTAGATACCACCCAGCATCAGCACCGGAATGAACAGCAAAAGCAGGCCCAGACGCATCCTGGTTACCAGGGACCAGGTTTTTTTGGCGACCGCTCGTTTAACCAATCCTGACTCCTGCTATTGCCAGACCACGCGTAGTGTCAGAATATCAGCAGCGCGAGATGGCGTCCAAAAGGAAGCTGTTTATCTGCTCAATTAGAGGTAATCGACACGGATGCTGAACCCGGACCTGTTGATGGCGCTGCACTACTGCGCCGTGATCACCCTGACCGGGGCGATCACCTCCGAATATTTCCTGTTCCGCCGCGGCATGTCCATCGAGCAGGTGCGCAAGCTGTTGCTGGCCGACGGCCTGGCGGCGCTGGCCCTGTTGCTCATCTTCATCACCGGGGTGCTGCAGGTACTCGCCCACCCCGACGAACCGGCCGTGCTGCTCGCCAATCCGGGCTATCGCACCAAGCTGCTGCTGTTCTTCGTGATGGCCATCAGCTTTGGCTACCCCAGCCGCCTCTTCTACCGCTGGCGCCGCTCCCTGCGCCAGGGACGCGCCCCCATGGTCTCCATTCAGCAGCAGTTCTGGGTGATCTGGATCCTGCGCGGCAACCTCTTGCTGCTCGCCCTCATTCCCCTGCTGGCCAGAATCGCCAACGGCTAAGTCCCCCGGCCTGCGGCTCTGCAGCGGGATAACCGCTCACGCCGCCAACCTCACCGACAGCGCAAGACAAATCCCCCCGCTCACGGTTATCTTGGAGGCTGGAGCTTTGCGGCACGGCCCTGCCCGTCCGTCTTTCAGGGATGAATCTATGCGTTCGAACATGATGTTATTGATGGCCGCCGCCATCTGGGGGCTGGGCTTCGTCGCCCAGCGGCTCGGGATGGACCACATGGGGCCTTACACCTTCAACGGCCTGCGCTTTCTGCTGGGGGCCCTTTCCCTGCTGCCGCTCTTGTGGTGGCTCAAATCCCGCCAGCCGGGCGGGCAGGCCGGGGATCGCCGCCTGCTGCTGACCGGTGGCCTCATCGCCGGTACCGTGCTGTTCAGCGCCGCATCGCTACAACAGGTGGGGCTGCTCTACACCACGGCCGCCAAGGCGGGCTTCATCACCGGCCTCTACATCATACTGGTGCCCGTCATCGGCCTGGCCCTGCGCCACAAGACGGGGGCCAACACCTGGGTCGGCGCCCTCATCGCCATGGCGGGACTCTACTACCTCAGCGTTACCGAGGACTTCACCATCGGCTACGGCGACCTGCTGCAGGTGGTGGGGGCCCTGTTCTGGGCGGTGCACCTGCTGGTGCTGGATCACTACTCGAGCCGGGTCGCCCCCATTCGCCTCGCCGGGGTGCAGTTCGTGGTGTGCGGCCTGCTCAGCCTGGCCACCGCCTTCCTCATCGAGACCCCCTCGGTGGCCGGTGCCGTCGCCGGCTGGCAGGCACTGCTCTACGCCGGTCTGGTGTCGGTGGGGGTGGGTTACACCTTGCAGGTGGTGGGCCAGCGTGGCGCCCACCCGGCCCATGCCGCCATCATCCTCAGCCTGGAAACGGTGTTCGCCGCCATCGGCGGCGTCCTGCTGCTGGGGGAAACCCTGGATGAGCGCGCCTTCGTCGGCTGCGCCCTGATGCTGGCGGGTATGCTGATCTCCCAGATCCGCCTGCGCTGGTGGTGGAAATCCCGGCGGGACAAGGTGCCCAGCTAGCCCTGATGCGGCAGCGGCCGACAGCGCAAGCGGCCAGCCTCCATCCCAAATAAAACGAGGCGCCCACAGGCGCCTCGTTTTATTGCCGCGCGTCTAGCGCACGCTGGAGCAGAAGCTCACGTCATCGCGCAGGGGATCGTTGCTCACGCTGTGGTAAAGCTCGAAGCAGGGACCGCTGCCGAACTCCAGCCCGGCCGCCACTATGTCGCCCACATGTTCCTGCCAACGCGGCCCGTACTGGCTGCGATCGGTGATGAGGTAGCGAGACTGGGCATAGCGCCCGGCCGGAATGAGCTGGGTCTCCACCTCCCCCTCGCCCCGGGTCTGGGGTGGCACTGTGATGCCGATGTCGGTGCGGCACTGGGCCGGCGGCGTCACCTCAGGGTTGTCGTGGTAGATGAAGATCCACTCCCCGCCCTCTAGCCCGCGGGCGGCGGCCCACTGGTGCAGGCGGCCACAGACGGCATCATAACCCTCGCCATAGGGACCGGTGACCCGGATATAGGCCAGGGTGCGGGCATCCATCTCGACTGTTTTCATGGTGTTGCTCCTTGCTGATGAGTGGCCTTCAGCATAAGGGGGCAGACCATCCCATGCGTGTCCATCCTTGCTCTCCAGGTGTCCATTCTTGCCCTTGTCGCGGCGAAACTCCCCCGGGGTACAGCCATAGTAGCGACGAAACGCCTTGGCGAACGCCTGGGAGCTGCCGAGCCCTGCCCCCAGCGCGATGGCGGTGACGCTGGCATCTGTGTAGCAGAGCTGCCAGGCGGCACGCTGCATGCGCAGGCGCCGGCACATCTCGCCCGGGGCTTCCCCCGCCACGGCGGTGAACACCCGATGAAAATGGTAGAGGGAGAGACAGGCCCGTTCCGCCAGCGCCTCGATGGTGAGATCCGGATCCTGCTCCAGCGCCCGCAGCACCGGGATGAGCCGGCGGCGGTAGTCGATCATGGCCGGATCCTCGCCATGTAGAGGGCATCCACATACTCGCCTTGGCGAAAGGCGTAGCCACGGGCCAGCCCCTCCTCTACGAAGCCGAACTTGCGATAGAGCGCCAGCGCCGCTGCATTGTCGGCATAGACGGTCAGCTCGATGCGGCGCAGGTTGAGCCAGTTGTCGGCCATCTCCAGCGCGGCCCCCAACAGGGCGGAGCCCACTCCCTTACCCGCCCAGTCATCCCGCACCCCCATGCCGATACAGGCCACGTGTTTGCGCCTCGGGTTGGGCTCGATATGGAGTGAAATATTCCCCACCAGCAGACCGTCGACCTCAGCCACCAGCGCCACCACGCTGCCGCTCTCCAGTCGCTTCTGCCAGACCCCCAGGGTCGGATAGGGCAGTTGCAGGGTACCCGCCTGGGCATTGGGCATGGCATAGAGATCCCGCAAGGCGGGGGCATCGGCCGGTTCGGCGTGACGAATGGTGATCTGCATCTGAGGCTCCTTCTCGAAAACTTCATCATGCAGTATCAGAAGGGTCCGGTCATCCCCCTGCCACGGTTATTTGCGCGGGCAATTCGGCATCCCATCGTCATGGGGCTGCACCGGGCGGCGGACAAACAAAACGGGGGCCCAAGGGCCCCGGCATCATCACGGCGCATGATGAATAAAAAACGGAGCCAGAGGCTCCGTGTTTCACTGCAGTATCAATCTCGAACGGAACGCGCTTCGCGCTCTGCACGTTCCCGTACCAACAGGCGTTTGTACCACCAGCTGTTGCGACGACGTTGAGTGTTGGAAGAGCGACGAGCCATTTCTGAAGTCCCAGTCAAGAGAGGAAAAGAGCCGCATTATGCGATAGAGGTCACGTCCATGTCTTTAGCTGGATCAAGAAAAGCCTCACTGGCCCACGGTGATGGTGCCGCTCTGTGTCGCCTTGCCAGCCGCATCCGACGCCCTTTGTGGCTCGCGCCAGACCAGAGGCCCGTTGCTCTCCTGTTCGTTTTGCGCAGCGCACTCCAGCCAGTCATCACCCTGCCGGATCCGGGCCCCTGCCGAATACTTCTGATCCTGATACCAGCAGACCCGCTCCGGCAGCGATCCCAGCGGCAACACCAACTCGCTGCCCACTTCCGTCCGCTTCGGTTCTGCCGCCACGCCGATACCGGTCGCACCGCCCAGCAGTGCCAGCAGCAGCCAGCCGCCTGCCCTCTTGCCTGAATTCATGATGTCACTCCTCGCTTGATGAAGAATGGAAGCGACCGGCAGCCGCACAAACTTGATTAATAAGCGGTGCCCTCTCTGGCATTCCCAAGCCAATATGGTAGCCTGCCAGCGCCTGCCCGCCCGTCTCAGAACCGGGCCAGGAGAACCCGTTGAATTTGTCGGCCCCAGACAAATATAACCTTATTAATCAAATCGTTATTTGGATATTATCCCAATGCGTATCATGCCGTTGCTCCAGGCGGCCTGCCTGAGCCTGATGTTGTCCGCCTGCGTTGCCCCCCTGCTGATGATGAGCCCCACCAGCCAGCTGATGTGGGCCCTGCTCAAACCCCTGGTCGGCTTCGATCCCAACCAGGCCAACCTGTTTGAACAGCCCCTGATCAAGGACCGGATGACCGCCATCCTCGGCCCCAACTACGACAGCACCATGCAGTTGCTCAAGACCGCCAACGAGCTGCAGCAGGAGGGGCCGCTGTTCTACGTGGTCTCCCGCTATGCTCCCATGCCCGAGGTGGCCAAACAGGCAGGCATGGTCTGGAACTCGCAGACCAACCAGATGTCCGTGATGCTGCTCAAGGGCGACGGCACGCCCCAGGTCTTTGGCGAAAACCTGGCGGCCAGCGCTCCGAGCTGGCCCAGCGAGATGCAGAACTGGCAGGCGCAGGGCAATCCGGCAGCCAGTGCGCTCTCCGGTGCCACCAACAGCCTGAGCGGCGCGGCCACCGGTAGCTCGCTCTTCGGCAGCGTGCTGGGTTCCCTGCAGCAGGGCGCCAGCAAGACCATGGCTGACACCACCCAGCAGGTCGTGAACGGCGCCGCTACCTCGGCCCAGCGACAAGCCGGCAAGGCAGCCAGCAGTGCCACTGCTACCGTACAACAGCAGGCCACCAAGGCGGTATCCGAGCCTGCCAAGCAGGCGGTCAGCAACGCCACGACCACCGTGCAGCAACAAGCTGCCAAGACAGTGACCGAGCCCGCCAAGCAGGCGGTCAGCAGCGCCACGACCACCGTGCAGCAGCAAGCTGCCAAAACCGTGACCGAACCCGCCAAGCAGGCGGTCAGCAGCGCCGCTGCCACTGTGCAGCAACAGGCCGCCAAGACAGTGACCGAGCCGGCCAAACAGGCGGTCAGCAACGCCACTGCCACCGTGCAGCAGCAAGCCACCAAGGCCGTGACCGAACCAGTCAAGCAAGCTGCCAGCAGCGCCACGACCACCGTGCAGCAACAGGCCACCAAGGCCGTGACCGAGCCTGCCAAGCAGGCAGTCAGCAGCGCGGATGCCACCGCGCAGCAGCAGGCCACCAAGGCCGTGACCGAGCCCGCCAAGCAGGCAGTCAGCAGCGCCGCTGCCACCGTGCAGCAACAGGCCGCCAAGGCCGAAGCCGCGCGCGCCGCCGCCGAAGCCGAGATGGAAGCTCTACTCAAGTAACCCCTTCCCAGGCCATCGCAAGATGGCCTGGTCGTTTTCCCCGCCCGCTCCCTGGCAGCGGAAATCATGAACTTCTCGGCATAACTCCCTAAACTGGATGAAGACGACTTTTCGCAAGGAGTGCTGCCATGTCGCGTCTGCTCGGTCTGTTTGTCTGCTGCTGTCTGGGGGCCGCCCTGCCCGCCTCGGCGTTCACCTATTACTCCGAGCAGAACATGCCGTTCAACGGCCAGGATGAGAAGGGCAACAGCACCGGCCTGGCGGTAGAGCTGTTGAGACTGATGTGGCAAGAGATGGGGGAGCCGGAGCAACCCATCCACTTCATGCCCTGGGCCAAGGCCTGGTACCTGCTGACCCAGCAGCCGGATGCCGTGCTGTTCACCACGGCCCACACCCGGGCGCGGGATCCCCACTTCCTCTGGGTCTGCCCCATCAGCCACTCGCGGGTGTCTCTGGTGGGCCGCAAGCGGGATGCCCCCAAGGTGACCGGCAAGGCCGATCTCACCAGGCTGCAGATCGGGGTGATGCAGGCGGACGTGGGGGAGCAGCTGCTGCTCAACCGGGGCATCAGCCCCGCCAACCTGATGTCGGTGGAGCGCATGGATCAGGTGGTGCGCCAGCTCATCATGGCCCGCACCGATCTGGTGGCCGGCAACGAGGTGATGCTGTTTCATCAGGCCAGGCAGCTGGGCTTTGCCCCCGAGACTTTCGTCACCGTCGCCACCCTGGCGGATCAGGACAACTGCTTCGCCTTCAACCCGGCGGCGGACAAACAGCAGGTCGCCCGCCTGCAGCAGGCGCTCGACAAGGTCAGACAGGGGGAGGCCTTCAAGCAGCTCATCGCCCGCTACCAGGATGTGGTGCAGCCACCGCCAGCCGATCACCTGCCGCGAATAGAGTAAGTACCAGATGCAAACAGGCCACCCGAAGGTGGCCTGTTTCATGGTGCGAGCCGCTCACTGGAAGTGATGGTCGTGCTCGGACTTCTTGGTCTGGGCGCCCTCGCTGTGCTCGATGGCCGTGCGGATGAGGTCGACCCCGGCCCGGATGATCAAGACCCCCATGTTGACCAGCTTGACGCAGACCCACATGAAGGTGATGAGCAGGATCAGCTTGAGCACGGTCTGGAACGCCTCCAGGAAGTTCTGCTCCAGCTGGCCGGTCAGGCCGCTGGCACTGGTCATCAGCCAGGTGTACACCTCGCGCACGAAGGGGATGCGGCTCGGCATCTCCAGCACGTCCAGTGCGGCAGGCAGGGCCTGGAAGATGACGATGCTGCCGAACAGGATCAGGATGACACCGATGGCGATGCCCAGAAAAAAACCAAACTGTTTCATGGAAGGTCCCAAGGTTTGCTGCATGGAAATAACATAGCTGCCAATACTAGGGACTGCCTTACCCCACGGCAATCCTTGCGCGCCGGGTCGCCCGCTTGCCACGCCGGCCCGGCCCCGGCGTCCGGCCACAAACCATTGCCCAACTATCTGATTTCTGTGACGCTTGTGCCCATCACCCCCTATCGGTCAGGCCTTCATGTTGCGCCACTGTTTTTTGCTGCTCTGCCTCCTGCTGTCGTCACCGCCCCTCCTTGCCGCCCCGACGGCGGCCGTCTGCGTGGTCAAGCACCAGCAGCAGCTGTTGCTGGTGCAAGACAGGGTCTCCTCCCGCTACAGCCTGACCGGTGGCTACATAGATGCAGGAGAGACGCCGCAACAGGCGGCGCTGCGGGAGCTGTATGAAGAGACTGGCCTGCGGGGCAGGGTCGTCGCCGAGCTGGGGCCATGGCAGCGCGCCCTGTTGTTTGCCTGTCAAACCCTGGAGCCCATCCGCGCACAGGCCGGCTCTGGCTTCGTCTCCCTGCTGCAGGCCCCCAATCTGGGCGGCGAGATCCTCAATGCCAGGCTGATCGCGCCGGCCCGGTTGCCGGATGAGCAACGCCGCTTCCCGGCCCAGCTCGACTGGCTGGCCCCCCAACTGGCCGCCATGCCCGACAGCCCCGTGCTGTGGCTGCCCGATTTTCGTGGCGAGGGCAATGCACTGCACCGCATGGAAGTCTCGCTGATCCACCAGCTGCAGACCTGGCTCGGTGCCCAGGTGCGCTGGCTCGAGGTCAGCAACCTGTTCGGTTCAGCCGCCTTTCAGCTTGCCCTGCTACCCTTGCTGCTGCCCTGGCTGGGCTGGCCCCGGGTGCGCCAGCTGCTGCTGGCCATGCTGACCCTCACCCTGCTGGTGCAGCTGGCCAAGGAGGGGATTGGCTGGCCCAGACCCTTCCACCTCGACCCCGCCCTGGCACAGGGCAGCGCCCAGGGCTTCGGCATGCCGAGCGGCCACGCCGCCTCTGCGTTGCTGTTCTGGGGCGTGTTGCTGAGAGCCTGCTGGCCCGCCAGCCCCTGGCGCAGTGCCACCCTGGCCCTGCTGCTGGCCGCCCTGACCGGATTGGCCCGGGTCTGGCTCGGGGTGCACTTCCTGTCGGATGTGGCGGCCGGTTTGCTACTTGGCGCCTTACTGCTGGCCCTGTATCCCCGCCTCGCCGGCCTGGCAGCCAGTCGCCGGGGCTGCGCCGGGCTCACCCTCGCCTGCGCGCTGGCCGCCGGGTGGAGCCAATCCTCGGCGCTGGCAGGCCTGGCCACCTTCAGCCTGGGGCTGACCCTCGGCATGATGTTGCCGCTGCCGCGCACGGCGCCGGCCGGCTGGCGCCTCCCCTTGCTGGCCCTGCTCGGTGGCCTGCCGCTGGGGGCATTGTGGTGGGCGCTGCCGCTCTGGCTGACCAGCTCCTGGCTCATTCTGCTCGGCCAGTGGCTGCTTTATTGTTGCCTGGGGCTCTGGTTGAGCGCCGGTCTCTGGTGGATACTCTCTCTCGTGAATAATGACCCGCTACCCAAGGGCCCAGGCCCTGACAAGGGATTGCTATGAATATGAAAAAAGTGGATTTAGCCAAGATAACCCTGGGAGTGCTGTTTATCAGCCTCCTCATCGTCTCCTGTTTCATGGTGCTGCGCCCCTTCCTGCCCGCGCTGGTGTGGGCCACCATGATCACCATCGCCACCTGGCCACTGATGTTGATGGTGCAGCGCCTGCTGTGGGGCAAGCGCGCCCTGGCGGCCCTCTTCATGACCCTGGTGCTGCTGCTGATGTTCGTCATCCCGCTCTTCATGGCGCTGGCCAACGTGGCGGAGAAGGCGCCCATGCTGATCGAGCTGGGCACCACCATCAGCCACTCCCCGCCCCCCGAGCTGCTCTGGCTGCAGCAGGTGCCGCTGGTGGGCGGCAAGCTTTACGACTTCTGGCAGCAGATCCTGGCGAGCGGTGGTCAGGTGCTGTTTGCCAAGCTGGCCCCCTACTTCGGCCAGACCGCCCGCTGGCTCGCCTCCCAAGCGGGCAACCTGGGGCTGCTGTTCGTCCACTTCCTGCTGACCGTCGGCATCTGCGGCCTGCTCTACCACTCCGGTGAAGTGGTGGCGACCGGCATTCGCCGCTTCGCCCACCGGCTGGCCGGCGAGCGCGGCGACAACGCCACCGTGCTCGCTTCACAGGCGATCCGCGCCGTGGCCATGGGGGTCGTGGTGACCGCCCTGGTGCAATCCTCGGTGGCCGGTATCGGTCTGCTGATTGCCGGCATCCCCTACACCATGATCCTGGTGGTGGTGATGTTCCTGCTGATCGTCGCCCAGATTGGCCCCTTCCCGGTGCTGCTGGCCTGTGTCGGCTACCTCTACTGGAGCGGCGACACCACCTGGGGCACCTTCCTGCTGGTCTGGTCGCTGCTGGCGGGCACCATGGACAACTTCCTGCGTCCCTTCCTGATCAAGCGCGGCGCCGACCTGCCGCTCATCCTCATTCTGGTGGGGGTTATCGGCGGCTTGCTGGCGATGGGGATCATCGGCCTCTTTATCGGCCCGGTGGTGCTGGCAGTGGGCTACACCCTGCTGGATGCCTGGATCAAGGAAGATGACCACCCGGCGGCGGCCGTGGTTGAACCACCCAAGGTCGAATAACGAATCAGTCACCATCGCTGATGCCAAGGAGTCGCCCATCGGGCGGCTCTTTTGTTTATGGCAATAGCATCAGGTTTGCTAATTCGTTCCAACCTGCATACCCCACATATTACCGCCCCATGCAGGTTCGATTGGCAAAACGTAATCGGGCGATCAAGATGCCGCTGTCCCGGCGTTTCCGTGAATCAGCGGCATCTGTCAGAGAGGGGAATGCGGTGGACTGTATATAGCTGGATAAGTGATTTACGCAAACGTCCGATTACGCCTTACGGCTAATCTACGAGCAGGCCTGATACTTACACGTTATCAGGCATTTACATGGGTAAACTCAGCTTCGATGGCCTCGGCCTGCTCGCGCCATTTGGCAAACTGCGCCTGGCGCTCCTTGCTGTGGCGCAGCGTCTGCTCAAGTCCTTCAAGCTCGCCGTGCATCACGACGTAGCCTGCGAAGAAGCGATCGACGTAATCCGGTGCGTTCAGAATTTCAATCAGCTCTTCACGCTGGGCGCGGAAGTTCGCCACCATACTCTGAATGCTTTCGGCAAACAGTTTTTCACGCTTCGCCTGCGCGTAAGAGTCCCAGGCTTCCAGCGCCAGCCCGGCGACTGACAGCAATCCATTTAACCCTTTCGCCAGGTTCACTGCCCCCCAGGGCTTACATTTCAGCATCTTGCCGAGATCCAGCCCGACCATTTTCGCCAACGACACCACGCCATCGCGGGTAGCAAGCACTGTAGCGTTATTGATGACGTTGCTTTTCACCACATAGTCCAGCCCCTGTTTACCCATCGCGGTCAGAGTGCCGTTGTAGTGGCTGATTTCGGCGTTATAGCCCACCTGCATCTTATCCAGCGCCTGGGAAACGGTCTGCAGACGGCGATCGAATTCGTTTTGCAGACGCGTCGACAGCACAATGCCTTTATCGCCCACCTCGCGTTCGAAAAAGATCTGGTAGGTCTCCATGCTCAGCCCTTCGGCCTGAAGGATCAGATCGGAGAAGTAGTCCGTGACGAAGGTGCGCAGTGACGTGCGAATGTCGCTCATTTTGGCCTGCATGGCGCTCATCTCTTTCTGCATCCGCTGGTGGATCACAACCAGATCCGCCACCTCTTCGCGAATGCGCTGATCCTGCTCGATGGCCACAGGCAGTTTGCGGGTCAGAATGTCGCGAATCACGCTCTTTTTGGTCTCTTCGCCAAGCGCCTGCAGGCCGCCGCTGACGGCGATTTTTTGGCTGGTCGCCGTTTGCAGAGTGCTGATGTGCGACAGCGCGCGGAATTTCTCCGGGTTTTCCAGCCAGTATTCCGTGCCCATATCGAATGGGTTAGCGGCGACGGCGACGATGCTCAGGGCGTCGCGCTCATCTGGCGTCAGGGCGATCAAGTCTTGCAGGCGTGACGCCACATTCTGGCACTTCACGCGCGCATTCGACTGGTAATCCTCCTCGTCCTCCACGTCCGCCACTTCATCAAAGCGGCTGAGGACGAACACCGTGCGGTCCAGCAGGTTCAGGGTGCGGAACAGCCACTCCAGATCCTGCTTATGGCTCTCTTTAATCGGGTTAGTCGAGTTCATGACATACAAAACGAGATGCGCTTCGCTGACGTATTTCTTGGTCATGTCTTTGTACTTTTCCATCGACTGCGTCCCCTCATCGAACTGCTCTTTAAAGCCGAACAGCCCGGGGGTGTCGATCAGCACAAAATCAGAACCCACATCGTACACTTTCACCTCGTTGGATGACTCCTGGTGGCTGATGTTCATGCTCGCCTTGTCCAGTTTCTCCATCCACGCCGCCGCAATCGAGGTTTTGCCCTCGGAGAACCCTCCAATTAGCGCAATGTGCAGTTTGCCGTTGGCAGCGTTCTCTTTCGCCATCTCTAATTTGTGCAGCAGATGCGGGTCCATCTGAATGCCAAAAGCCTCGCCCTGCTGCAAAAACGCGTTCAGATTGGTGAGGATTTCGAGGTTCTTCGCCTGCTGCGATTTAAATACATCCAGCGTCTTTTCCATTATTTCTCTCCTGCGGCCGCAAGGCTGTGTGACAGATGGCGTAAATTAGTGGTCGCGTTAATCAGGATTTTGTTGATCTCAGCGGCCTGGCGGGTGGGCTCTTCCAGCATGGTTTTCAGCTGTGTGACCTTCTCTTCCAGCTCCGGGAAGACGTTGTCGATGCCGTCCTCAATCGCTGACTTCATGTTGCGGGCGATTTTGTTGAGGTTGTCGTCCGCTGACTGTTTTTGCTGGGAGATTTTATAAGAGGAGCTAAAGAAGCTGCGCACCGCTTTGTAGGCGGCGAACACCATTCCCGCCAGCGCCGGTGCGAGGATCATCCAGCCCGCCGGGTTCCAGAGCAGCAGTGCGCCGCCTGCCAGAGTCGCCACCAGGCTGGTGAGCTTCACGCCATTATCGATATTGATCTTCAGTTCGAACTGGTTATCGAATTTCTGCTGCTGGAGCTTCGAGTAAGTGGCGAGAATATCCTGCGCGTATTTCTGAAACCGCTGCACAATCTCTTCCGTTTCCTCTTTGAAGGTATCCAGTTCGGCTTTGAAAATACCCGGCAGCGTTTCTTCCAGCGTCGCGTGCTGCTGCCGGATGGCGGTTTCCAGCTCATCCTTGAAGCGATCGTTGCTGATGTCGTCTTCAATTTCGCTGTACACCTGCTTTCTCGCGCGGCTGCGGAAGGCATCGACCGCCTCTTCGGCCTGATTAATCAGGCGCGTTTTTAAGGATGCCTGCGCAATGTCCAGCAGCTGATGGGCGCTAACGGTGTCGTTTTGCAGCTGTTTCGCGAGTTTACCGTAGCTCTCTTTTTGCAACGTCGACAGCTCGGCGGTGACATCCTCCACCGTCGTGCGGGCTTTGTTGAAGTTGGAGCGGGCGATCTTGGCCTTGCTGTCAGAGACCAGCCGTTGGGTCAGCAAGGATAAAAATCCGGTCAGACCGGTTTTTTCTAGGATCGTCTCCGATTCTAATTTTTCTAATAATTTGACCCGCTTTTTGGCGTTTTCTGACCCCGGAACCAGGTGCTCCGCCACGCTCAGGAAGGCCGGCAGGGCGCTAACGGACCAGGTATCGCGGTAATTATCGCCCAGCTGCTCGCGCATTTTTTTATTCAGATCGTCGAGGCTCAGCTGCTCGTCATCGCTGACGAGAGTCGGGCGATTCAGCTGCACGGCGTTGGTGATGCGCTTGTTAAACAGGGTCCAGACTTCGGTTTGCGCATTCAGATGCGCTTTGATTTTTTCCAGTGTTCCCGGCGCATTGTCATCGCCTTTCTGCGGCGCAGTTGGTTTGCTGGTGACGTAGAACACGGCGTGGGCCTTTTCGACCGCCTGCTGAATTTGCGTCAGAACTTTGCTCTCTTTCCCTTCAATGCCCGGCACGTCCAGCAGGGCAAAGCGCTGGTTGTGGGCGTCGAACGGGTAAAGCGTGGTGTCCATGGTGAAGTCAGACACACCGGTGCCGATGATCTCACCGTCGGCCAGCAGGGAGAGTTCGTCCAGCTTGCTTTTCTGCGCGGCCTGCAGTTGTCGCAGGGAGGCCGCGTGGGAATCGCACTCCGCTTTTTGCGTCTGGAGGGATTTCAGCGCGTTAGCCTTTTCATGCGCCAGCGCCTGCCTGAGGATAGTCTGGCTCTCTTTCTCTTTTTGCTCGGCGGTTTTTACCCACAGGTGAATGAACTTCCGCCACAGGGAAAATTGTTTGCGCTGGTCGGCGATGAGGGCGGAGATGGCGTCAATCTGACTCTGGAAGGTATGTTCGCGATCGGCGTAGTCCAGATTGATCGCCTCAATGGCGTGAGCTAGCTCGGCGGCCCGTTTTTCGTTCTCGCTCAGGGCGTGCTGCAGGGTTTCGATATCGCTGTCCGTCAGCTGATGTTCCTGCTGAAAGGCGCGGAACGCCTGCTGGCGTGAACGCTTACTTTGCTCTTTGAGCAGAATGCGCAGGGTTTCGATGATCGTCGATTTGCCAGCGTTGGTTTCGCCGTAAAAGGCAATCGTGAAGGTATTCCACTCGGCATTTTTTTGCAGACTATCAATGTTCTCGTTCAGCTTTTGACGAAAGGCATCCAGTTGCTGGTGCGCATTTTCATTGGCTTTTTGTAGCGTTGGATCGCTAGTGGTCTGCGTTAGATTTCGCAAAATGCGATCCACTTCAAGTAATATTGTTTGGTAGACCCCACTTGGAGTCAAAGCTTCAGTTGGCACAAACTTCCCCTTGATACAGATACAGAACATCGGAAGGAGTTTTAAAAAGGACCGACTGCTTAAGGTTCTGTATATGAGGTATTACTAATCCGTTCATCAAGCCTTCCTTATAACCTTGAGCGCTCGGATAACCGCCACAAAAAACTCAATTTGAATCAAAATATTAACAGCTTGTTTCCGGTGCTAAATGTATGTGCCAAACATCCTCTTTTGGCTCTATGTTTCGTTCAGTTGGGCAAAATACACTGAAGGATCGGTAATGAAAAGCCCCACCCAGTCTCAGCAACTTGAATAACTCGGGAGTGTGATGGAGGTGACACGCTATATGACATAGCTGGCCAAGATACAGAACGGCGGTGGTGCCGGGGCACGTGGTTAACAGAAATGGCGTGGAGAAATAACCCGGGGTGTGGCAACGCTCCGGGTTATCAGTGGGTAGGGGAAGGTCAGGCTGGCTGGTGGAGGGTGATGCAGTGAATGCCGCCGCCACCGGCGGCCACCGGATCGATATTGATCTGCACGATGTCGCGGCCGGGATAGAGGCGGGCCAACAACTCGTGGCAGTAGCGGTCGGCCGCCTTGTCGCCAAACTCGGGGGCGATCACCGCACCATTGATCGACAGATAGTTGATATAACCGGCGGCGAAGTCGCGGCTGCGGCTGAATCGGTTGTCCCGCCCGTCCAGCGGTGGCGGCAGCACATGCAGTTCCAGCTTGTTGCCGTCCGCATCGGTGGCCTGTTTGAGGATGGCCAGGTGCCGGCGGGTCACCTCGTAGTCGTGGGACTGGGGGTCGTTGTCCAGATTGACCACCACCACCCCGGGGCGTACAAAGCGGGCGTAGAAATCGATGTGGGCATCTGTGATGTCACGGCCCTTGATGCCGGGCAGCCAGATGATTTTGCGCAGCCCCAGATTGGCTTTCAGCTCCGCCTCCAGCTGTGCCTTGCTTACCCCCGGATTGCGGTTGCTGTTGAACCAGCAGCTCTCGGTCAGGATGGCGGTCCCCTTGCCATCCACCTCGATGCCACCCCTCTCACCGGTCAGCTTGCTCTGCAGATATCGGGCATCCGCCTGCTTGCTGACCAGCTCGGCTACCCCCGCATCCTGTTCGTGCTCCTGCTTGTCGCCCCAGCCGTTGAAGTTGAAATCCACCAGCCCCAGCGCCCCTTCGCCGTTCTGGACGAAGACGCCACCGGTATCCCGCAGCCAGATGTCGTCCAGCTCGGAGACGACAAAGCGGGTGTTCTGCTCGCCGCAGAGCTGGCGGGCCAGCGCCTGTTCGGCTGCGCGGCAGAGCACGTTCACCTGGGTATAAGGCACCATGGCCTTAACCAGCCGGCCTATGGTCGCCTGCACCTCTTGGTAATCGCGGCCCCAGATGGCCGCGCTGGCGGCAAAGGCGACCCAGACCCGGGTCTGAGAGGCGGCCTCATCGGGCATATGGAACGGCTCGCCGCTGGTGGCGGTATCTTCACCTACGTTGTTGCTGGCTGCACTGACCTTGCCCGGCAGGTTGCCGAGCCCGGCCAGCGCGCCGATGGCGGCCAGCTGTTTCAAGACGTTGCGTCGGGATGACATGAAAAACTCCTTGGATGATCGCGCTATTGTCCGTCGATGAGTGGCCGAAAATGACAAGCGCTGTTAATCAATCTGCGTTGAGTAATAGACTATCTGCTGTATGGGTGGCTAACAAACGATCGATTTTCGGTAAAAGTGATAAGTGGAGCTAATCAATGGTGTTCAAGCAGTGGCCCCCGCTCAACGTGCTGCGGGGCTTTGAGGCGGCGGCCAGACTCGGCAGTTTTCATCAGGCAGCGCAGGAGCTGCACCTGACCCAGTCCGCCATCAGCCAGCAGATCCGCTCGCTGGAAGAGCTGCTGGGCCAGCCGCTGTTTCACCGGCAGGGGCGCTCGGTCACCCTCACCGATGCGGGGCAGGATCTGCTGGAGACCACCCAGAGCGTGCTGTTGCAGCTGGCGATGGGGATCCAGCGGCTGGAGCAGTACCGCAAACCCAACCAGCTGGTGCTCAACACCAGCACAACCCTCGCCCGCCACTGGTTGCTGCCGCGGCTGGGGGCCTTTCATCGCGCCCATCCCGAGGTCGATCTCTGGCTGTTCACCAGCGACGAAGAGCCCGACATGGCCGAGCAGACCATCGATCTCGCCCTGCGCTGGGAGCTGGCCCCCCAGGCCGAGTGCCGCCACCAGCTGCTGCTGGCAGACCGCCTGCTGCCGGTGGCTGCCCCCGCCGTGCTGGCGCTACCTGCGGCAGAGCGCACCACCCTGCACGGGGAGCGTGAGCTGGACTGGCACCACTGGACCCTCAAGGGTGGAGAGGATCTGTACCTGCAGACCCGGGGGCTCAACTTCTCCGATCCCGGCCTCTTGCTGGACGCCGCCTGTCAGGGGCTCGGCATCGCCCTAGTGAGCGAGCGGCTCTCCCATCCCGCCCGTCAGCAGGGGCAGCTATTGCCACTCTCCACCCACAGGGTCAAGGGGCCGCAGTGGCATCTGCTGGTACATCAGGAGAGCGAGACCATGCCGGAGTGCCGCGCCTTCTGTCGCTGGCTTGAGTTGCAGTTTGCCGACCCCGCTCCCGCCGAGAATGGTTTGCCATCCCTCTGAGGCAGGTCACTGAATCGGGCCGGCAAGGGTGGTTAAATGGGCGTTCGTCTCTTTGCCGGATCTTGTCGTGACCATCCTGTCCGCCTCCATGCCGCCAGCCCGGGCCTGGCCTGACTATCTGCAAGCCTCCTGGCTGCGCTGCGCCCACCAGACCAGCGCCACCCTCTGGCATCCGCCCCACAGCGCCAAGGGGCAGACCTTGCAGAGCCTGCGCCAGCGCAAGCGCGACCTGCTCACCACCGGCGAGATGGCGCTCGAAGATCTCTACGAATTCATGGAGGGGCGCCCCTGCGCCCTGCTGCTCACCGACGAGAGCGGCTGCCTGCTGGCCCAGACCGGTCACCCCGACACCCTGCGCGAGCTGGCGGCGCTGGGGTTTGGCCCCGGTGCCTTCTTCAGCGAGGGGCGCATCGGCACCAATGCCATCAACCTGGCGGCGCTGGAGGGAGTGCCGCTCTGCGTCAGCGGCCCCCAGCACTTCAACCAGACCCTGCACCCCTGGCACTGCTGCGCCAGCCCGGTCTACAACAGCAACGGCCGTCAGGTCGCCATCATGGCGCTGACCTGCAAGGTGGAGGAGGCGAGCGCCGGCGATCTGGCGCTCACCGTCAGCGCCGGGCGCGAGCTGGCCCACCTGCTGCAGATGGAGACCCTGATGCAGGAGTCCCAGCACCACCTGAGCGAGCTCTACGCCCTGTTGGATGGCATGGATGACGGCGTACTGGCCTGGGATCCGCAGGGCCGGCTGCGCTACCTCAACGCGCTGGCGGCCAATCGGCTGCGGCTCGATCCGGCGCTCTGCCTCGGCCAACCGCTGGAGCAGCACCTGCTGCTGCCCCAGCGGTTGCAGCTCGCCATCAAGGGGCAGACCACCCTGAGCCACGTGGAGGTAACGCTGGAGCGGGTGGGCAGGCAAGAGGCGGAGTTCATCAGTGCGCTGGTGAGCCTCAAGCCGCTGCCCGGGCCGGACGGCGTCAGCTTTATCGTGCTGCTGCACCCGGTCGATCGGCTGCGGGCCATCCATCAGCTGCGCCAGACGGTGCCCGAGCTGTCGGCGCTGGTGGGCGAATCGAGCGCCATGCGCAAGCTGCTGCGTTACGCCCGGCAGGCGGCCCAAAGCCCGGGCCCCATCCTGCTGCGCGGCGAGGAGGAGGTGGGCAAGGCCCAGCTGGCGGAGGCGATCCACTTCGGCAGCGAACGGGCCGCCGGGCCACTCATCACCCTCAACTGTCAGGCCCTGCCGAGCGAGCGGATGGCGCTGGAGCTGATGGGCTCTGACGAGGCCGGACAGGAGCGGGCCGGCAAGTTCGAACTGGCCCACGGCGGCACGCTGGTGCTGGAGCAGGTGGAGTGCCTCTCTGCCCCCATGCAGGCGGCGCTGCTGCAACTGCTCAAGACCGGTCGCCTGCAGCGCTTCGACTCGGCCCGTATCCTGCCGCTCAAGGTGCGGATCATCGCCACCAGTAGCGCCCCGCTGGAGCAGAAGGTGCAGGAGGGGCACTTCGGCCGCCAGCTGCTCTATGCCCTGCAGGCGTGCGAGCTGTGGCTGCCAGGCCTGCGCGAGCGCGCCGCCGATCTGCCCGGCCTCATCAGCCAGCAGCTGGCTGCGCAGGGGCGCGAGCCGGTGCGCCAGTTCAGCCCGGCGGCCCTCGACTGCCTGCTCGCCTACCCCTGGCCCGGCAATCTCGGGGAGCTGCGCAGCGCCATCGAGCATGCACTGCTTCATGCCGGTCAGGGGCCGATCCCGCCGGAGGCGCTGCCCGCGGCCATTCGCCACGGCTATCAGCGGGTGGCGGACGAGGTGGTGGGGCAGCCGCTGCTCACCCTGGCCGAGCTGGAGCGCCAGGCCATTTTGCGCTGCGCCCACGCCTGCAAGGGGCAGGTGAGCCAGATGGCCCAGCATCTTGGCATCAGCCGCACCACCCTCTGGCGGCGGCTCAAGCTGCTCGAGATCGATCCTGCCGACTATCACGGCTGACGCCGGCCCGAGCCACTACATATCGGTTCGCTGAACATGAAAAAGGCCCCGCAGATGCGGGGCCTTTTCTATGGCAAGCTGGCTGGTCATTACAACCCCAGCTGGTGGGCGGTGACGATGGCCGCCAGCACATCCTCGGCGGTGACCTTGAACGGCATGTTGTGGATGGTCTCCCCTTCCGCGGTAGAGGCCTTGGCCACCTCCATCAGGCGCGCCATGTCCAGCTCCTTGACCCCCATCATATGCAGGTTGGTGGGCAGGCCGATGGAGCGGCAGAAACCCAACACGGTTTCGATCTCCGCCATGGGCGCGTTCTCCAGCACCAGCTGCACCAGGGTACCGAATGCCACCTTCTCACCGTGGTAGAGGTGGTGACACTCGGCCAGCTGGGTCAGGCCGTTGTGAACGGCGTGGGCGGCGGCCAGACCGCTGCTCTCGAAGCCGATACCGCTCAGATAGGTGTTGGCCTCGATGATGTTCTCCACCGCCTTGGTGCAGAGCCCCTGCTCCACCGCCAGCTTGGCCTTGTAGCCATCGGTCAGCAGGGTCTTGTAGCAGAGCTCGGCGATGGCCTGGGCCGCCAAGGTGGAGGCACCACCGGCCATGGTCTGGCAACCGGACACCTTGTTGGCGCGCGCCTCGAAGTAGGTGGAGAGCGCATCCCCCATGCCGGAGACCAAGAGCCGCACCGGGGCGCGGGAGACCACGCCGGTATCCATGATGACCATGTTGGGGTTGGTCGGGATCATCAGGTATTCGCTGAACTGCCCTTCCGGGGTGTAGATGACCGCCAGCGCGCTGGTGGGGGCATCGGTGGAAGCGATAGTCGGCACTATGACCACCGGCACCTGCTGGTAGAAGGCGACCGACTTGGCGGTATCCAGCGTCTTGCCGCCGCCGATGCCGATGATGACGTCAAATGGCGTCTGCTTGCAGCGGGCCAGCAGGCGGTCGATCTCGGGGCGGGAGCACTCGCCGTTGAAGCAGTCGAACTCGGGCTGGATGCCTGCCCCGTGGAAGCTGGTGCCCACGGTATCGCCAACGAGTTTGGTGACGAAGGCGTCGGCCAGGATCAGCGGCTTGGCGCCGAGTGCCTTGACGTAGTTGCCTATGTTGGCGAGGGCCCCGTTGCCTTGCACGTATTTGCTGGGGCTGATGATGATGCGGTCCATATTTTATCCCTCTCTCTTTATTTCGTAAGACTTCTTTTGAAATTAAAGGAGGCGAAGGGGCGGCAGTGCCGGGGAGTCCTTCGTCTTGAATGGGGCTGCACCGGCTCAGCAAGCGAGTGCAGCGCCTTGAAACAGTGGCGTCAGTCGCCGAAGCGCTCCGCAGCCAGCTGCTGGAAGCAGGCCAAGGCGGCCTCGGCATCCTCCCCGCGTGCCAGCAGGGTGAGCGTGTCCCCCTGGCGCACATCGAGCATGGTGAGTCGGGTCAGGCTGCGGGGATTGGCCTCTTTCTCCCCCTTCTGCAGCTTGAGTTCGGCGGCAAAGGGCTTGAGGGCGGCCACCAGGCGGGCGGCGGGGCGCACGTGCAGGCCGTGGGCATTGTCTACCACCACCTCGCAGCGCATCCAGCCGTCGTCAGGGGCAGGAGCGGCTTCAACGGTCTGCGGCTCCGCCTTGCCCGGCAACATCGCCTGTTTCGGGCCAAGGGCCCCCAGCGCCTCGGCGGCGACCTCGTCCAGCATCAGGCCGGAACCGGCCGCCACCACGGCGGCCAGGGTGCCCTCGACCAGCGGGGCCGGGCAGAGCCGCACCCGGGCACTCAGCTCAGGGGGCAGCAACTCGAGGGCGGTCTCGGCACTCAGGAGGGCGCTGCCCAAGTCCATCAGCACCAGCACGCCGCTGCCGTCATCCGCTTCTTCAATCGCACTCATCACGGCGATGGCGTCGGTGCCGATGGGGTGATCGGGGTCATCGACCCCGGCCGCCAGCAACAGTTTCGCCGGGCTGCCCAGCTGATCGGCCAGCGCTTTCAAGCCGGCTGCCAGCATGGCGCTGTGAGAGACCACTACGATTCCGATCATGTCTACAACCTCGCTCTGTCACGCAGGGCGGTCAGCAGCAGCAGGGTCGAAGTGGCCCCGGCATCCTGATGGCCGATGCTGCGCTCGCCAAGATAGCTGGCGCGCCCCTTGCGAGCCTGCATCTGGATGGTGGCCTCGGTGCCGGCGGCAGCGGCCGCCACCGCCCTGTCCAGCGCCTCGGGCAGCGGCAAGCCTTGTTGCTCCGCCTGCTGCAGGGCGGCCAGGGCCGGCCACCAGGCATCGCACATGGTCTTGTCACCCGGCTCGGCGCGACCGCGCGAGACGATCCCCTCCACCCCGTCGCTCAGCATCTTGCCTAGCTGGCCAAGGGTCAGGCTCTGGCAGGCATCGCTGCTGGCCGCGGCCCGGATGAAGAAGGTGCCGTAGAGTGGGCCGCTGGCGCCGCCGACCGAGGAGAGCAGCGTCATGCCGGTGGTTTTCAGCACCTGGCCGATGTCTTTGTCCGCCACCGCCGGCAGCTTCTCGGCCACCTTGGCGAAACCGCGTTGCATGTTGAGGCCGTGGTCGCCGTCGCCGATGTCGGTATCCAGCGCCGTGAGGTAGTCACGCTGCTCGGTGAAGATGTGCTCGCAGTCGAGCAGCCAGTTGACGATTTGATGCTTGCTTAACATGAATATTCCTCAGCAGCCGCGGCGCAGGGCAGGGGTGTGAACGGGGGCATCCCACAGGGTCATCAGTTCGTCATCCACCTTGAGCAGGGTGATGGAGATGCCGGTCATGTCGAGGGAGGTGCAGTAGGGGCCGATCAGGTTGCGCACCAGATGGATGCCCGCCTCTTCGCACAGGGTTGCAAGGCGGCCATAGACACCGTAGAGCTCGGAGATGGGAGTGCCGCCCAGGCTGTTGACCAGCGCGATGACCCGGTCACCCTTGTTGAACGGCTCGATAAAGGTGTGCTCCTCCTGCCAGCTGCCGGAGGCTCTGTCCCAGTGGCGCAGGGTGCGGCCATAGGGGGTGTTGTCGACCAGCTCCTTGAACATGTCGTCCACTAGGGCGTTGAGGTCGGTGAAGGGGCGGCGTTCGATGCCCGGCTCGCCGTGGATGCCGACGCCGAACTCCACCTCGTTGTCCGCCAGGGTGAAGGAGGGCTTGCCGGCGGCTGGCACGGTGCAGGCATGCATGGCCACCCCTATGGTGCGGCTCTGGTTGTTGACGCGGCGGGCCAGCGCCTCGCAACGCGCCAGATCATAGCCCGCCTCGGCGGCGGCACCGACCAGCTTCTCGCACAGTACGGTCGTGGCAACGCCACGGCGACCGGCGGTATAGAGGCTGTCCTTCACAGCCACGTCGTCATCGATGAGGGCGAACCCCACCTTGACACCATCACCGTGCAGCAGCTCGACCGCAGTCTCGAAATTGAGCACGTCGCCGGTGTAGTTCTTCACCAGAAACAGCACGCCGGCGCCGCCATCGACCGCCTGGCCGCACTCGTACATCTGATCCGGCGTAGGCGAGGTGAAGATCTCGCCGGGGCAGGCACCATCCAGCATCCCCTTGCCCACCAGGCCACCGTGCATCGGCTCGTGGCCACTGCCACCGCCGGAAACCAGCGCCACCTTGCCCATCACGGGAGCATCGGCACGGGTGATGAAGTGGGGCTCGATACGCACCTTGAGCTCGGGGTGGGCGGCGGCCATCCCCATCAGCTGTTCACGGACCACGGCATCGACGGCATTGATCAGTTTCTTCATGGCTCACTCCTTGGCTTGCCACCGCTCGGGTGGGCAAATGGTTGATGGAGCCAGTCTAACGGCAGAAAAGAGGATAAAAATGACGGGCGGTTTGGTTCGGATTTGAAACAGCAGAAGAGAGGCTGGCGTTTCAATCTGAAACAATGCGGAGCAAATAAGAGCAAAACTGTTAGCCGTCTCACAGCCAACAAAAAGGGCCCTGCAGGGGCCCTTCGCTACAACCTCAATAAGCTGACGGGTTAGATGGCCCAACCACCGGCATAGAAAACGACCAGCGCCACGGCGATGATGACGGTGCCGATGTTGAGCTTCTTCCACTCGGTGGCAAACAGGCGACCGATCACCAGCGCCACGAAGCCCAGCATGATGCCGGTGACTATGTTGCAGGTGAGCACGATGAAGACGGCGCACAGCATGCCGGAGAGCGCATCGACCGAGTCGTTGAAGTCCAGCTTGGTGACGTTGCCCAGCATCAGCAGACCGACGTACATCAGCGCAGGTGCGGTGGCGTAAGCCGGTACCAGATAGCTGAGCGGGGAGAGGAAGATCATCAGCAGGAACAGCACGCCGACCAGCGCGGCGGTCAGACCGGTCTTGCCGCCAGCTGCGGTGCCTGCGGCAGACTCGATGTAGACGGCAGCCGGAGCGCCACCGACGGCGCCTGCCACCATGCTGCTGACGGAGTCGGCAGTCAGGGCCTTGCCGCCGCTGATGATATGGCCACGTTCGTTGATAAGGCCAGCCTGACCGGCCACGGCACGGATGGTACCGGTGGCGTCAAACACCGCGGTCATCACCAGCGCCAGTACGGTCGGAATCACCACCGGATTGAGGGCGCCCAGCAGATCCATGCTGCCTACCAGCGAGCCCTTCTCGCCAGTCAGGCTCGGCATGGCGAAGAAGCCCTGCCAGGTCACTTTCGGGTCGAAGATGAGGCCGAGGATGGAGATGGCGATGATCACCATCAGGATGCCGCCCGGCACCTTGCGACGTTCCAGACCAAAGATGGCGGCCAGACCCAGCACCGTCATGATGACCGGGAAAGCGGTCACTTCACCCAGTTGTACCGGCAGACCGGCTCCTTCGTTCTTGATCACCATGCCGACACCGTTGGTGGCGATCAGCAGCAGGAACAGGCCGATACCGATGCCGGTGCCGTGGGCGATGCCGGAGGGGAGGTTGTCCAGGATCCACTGGCGCACACCGGTGACACTGATCAGGGTGAACAGCACACCCATCAGGAAGATGGCGCCCAGCGCCACCGGAATGCTCAGCCCCTGCCCCAGCACCAGGCTGAAGGCGGTAAAGGCGGTGAGGGAGATGGCGCAACCGATGGCCATCGGCAGCTTGGCCCACAGCCCCATCAGCAGGGAGCCGAAAGCGGCGATCAAGCAGGTCGCCACAAACACCGGGCCCTGCTCAAAGCCGGCAGCACCCAGCATGTTCGGCACCACTATGATGCTGTAGACCATGGCCAGAAAGGTGGTCAGCCCTGCGACCAGCTCCTGACGCACGCTGCTGCCGCGCGCAGAAATGGAAAAATAAGAGTCCAGAAAGCCGCCATTCCCTGATTGGGCGGCCATATCTTGCTTTGCCATAACTAATCCTGAAAGTGTGAAGGAAATCGTTTGCGTGAATGGCGCGCAAAATAGCAAGAATTTATCCGGATTGCAGCGATTTCCCTGATTTTTTCATCAAAATCACAGGGAACGTTCTCGTTCGGGCACAGATATGACGGGTTCAGGCTGCCCCTCTTCCCCTGCGAGCGTAAACGACCCACCTATACTGCAGGTAACCATTCACGCCGCCAGACGGGAGATACCCATGCACACCCGCAATCTGCTGAACGATATCCCCTCGCCACTCCCCACCGAACTCTTTCAGGATCTGGTCAGTACCAATCACCTGAGGATCGAGCGCATTCTCTCCCATGGCCATCAGACGGCCCCCGGTGAATGGTACGATCAGGACGAACATGAGTGGATCCTGGTGGTGCAGGGCGAAGCCAGCCTGCTGTTCATCGAACCGCAAACCCAACAACAACAGCTGGTCCAGCTGGGGCCGGGAGATCACATCAATATCCCTGCCCGCCAGAAGCACAGGGTCGAGTGGACCCATCCCGACATGACCACCGTTTGGCTCTGCGTGTTTTACTGAAGTGAGTAAGGAGAAAAGAGGGAATTTGGGG
>NZ_JBFOCO010000015.1:0-22818 GCF_040907865.1 Aeromonas sp. s5 | reverse complement strand
CCGTCCACGTCGGTCACGGTCAGGGTACCGGTCTCGGTCAGGGTCGGGTTGGTCTCGTCTTCCACCACGTTGCCGGCGTCAGTGCCACCAATGACAGCGCTGTCGTTGACGCCGGTGATGGTGATGGTGACGGTGTGGGTGGTGCCATCGACTGAGGCCACGGTGAAGGTCTCAACCTTGGTCTCACCTTCGCCCAGGTACTGCACCTTGCTGTTGTCGACGTTGTAAGTCCAGGCACCGCCTTCGGTGATGGAGAGGCTGCCCAGTGCACCGGCACTCGGGGTGCCGTTGCCGGAAACAAACTTGGCTTCATCCGCGCCGTCCACGTCGGTCACGGTCAGGGTACCGGTCTCGGTCAGCAGCGGAGTGCTTTCATCTTCGGTCACACCACCGGTATCGGTACCGGTGATCACCGCGGCATCGTTGACGCCAGTGATGGTGATGGTGACGGTATGGGTGGTGCCATCGACAGAGGCCACGGTGAAGGTCTCGACCTTGGTCTCGCCCTCGCCCAGGTACTGCACCTTGCTGTTGTCGACGTTGTAGGTCCAGGTGCCGCCTTCGGTGATGGTTAGGCTGCCCAGCGCGCCCGCGCTCGGGGTGCCGTTGCCGGCCACAAACTTGGCCTCGTCGGCGCCATCCACGTCGGTCACGGTCAGGGTACCGGTCTCGGTCAGGGCCGGGTTGCTTTCATCTTCGGTCACGCCACCGGTATCGGTACCGGTGATCACCGCGGCATCGTTGACCGGCGTAACAGTCCCGGTCACGCCGCCTGTGGCGCTGTTCAGGCCATCGGTAACTGTGTATTCAAATGCGATGTTGCCGTTGAAATCCGGAGCCGGTGTAAAGATCAGCTGGCCATTGTTCAGGGTGACGGAGCCGTTGCTGATCGCAACCGTGCCGCCTTCGGCAATGGCCTGGCCGTTGATGGCGGTGATGGTGAGAGGATCACCATCCGCATCCGTGTCGTTGCCAAGCACATTGATGGTGACGGTGCCATCCTCTGCCACGGTGAACTGGTCGTCGCCCGGCTGGGGTGCGGCATTCACCACGCTGTTGTCGGTTCCCTTGGGCGAGGTGTTGCCCACCGGGTCGGTCAGGGTGGCATCCACCGTGATGGGGCCGTTGACCGGCAGATCCGTGGTGGGGATGGTCAGGGTGACCTGGGTGCGGCCGATATCGTCGGTCGTCAGAATTCTGCTGGAGTCGGGTACGCCATCACCGTTCCAGTCCACATCGAGACGATCGCCGGCCTTGGCATCGCCCGGCAGCCGGATGATGACATCCACCCCGTTCTCGCGCTCATTGGCGGAGATGACATTGTCCGCCCCGTCCTGGATGTCCACTTGCGGTGCCGAGGGAGCGGTACTGTCCACACTGCCGTCGTCAGTCGCGGTGCCGGTGTTGCCGGCCGGATCGGTGACGCTGCCCGTGACGGTGTAGGAACCATCCGGCAGCGGCGTGGTGACATCCACGCTAAAGGTACCATCCGGATTGACGGTGGTGATCAGGGTTTGTTGGTTGCCATTGGCATCGGTCACCAGCAGGGTCACGGTACTGCCGGCGGCGGCATCCGTGGTACCCGTGATGGTCGGGGTAGTGTCGTTGGTATTGTCAGGCGCAGAGACGGTGATCACCGGCGGCACCAGATCGATCAGGCGGTTCTCTTCACCCGGCAGTGCATCAGCGGTCACGCCGGCATCGGTTTGATAGGTCGTA
Source organism: Aeromonas sp. s5 (assembly GCF_040907865.1). Classification (NCBI taxonomy): domain Bacteria; kingdom Pseudomonadati; phylum Pseudomonadota; class Gammaproteobacteria; order Aeromonadales; family Aeromonadaceae; genus Aeromonas; species Aeromonas sp. s5. The sequence continues at coordinate 21,099 of NZ_JBFOCO010000015.1, read as the reverse complement.
TCAAAACCCGCCGCCGCTATGGTGGCATCGCCAGTACGGTCGATGGTGACGAAACCACCGTTGCCGCTGGCGCCGGCTACGCCGCCAATACCACCACCGGCGGCAGGCGCACCACCGGCAGCAGAGGCTTCAAACGCCTTGGTCGGGTCGGCGCCACCCAGAATGGCTTGCTGCAGGGCAGCAATGTCATTGGGATTGTCGCTCGGCACGTTCTGGGCAAGCAGCGGCTCTTGAGACGTTTCATCCTCAGCCTGCTGCTCGTTGGTCGGGCTCAGGGTGAAAGTCTGGTTGCCACCTTTGAAGCTGGCGCCCTCAGGAGTGATCAACACGGCATTCTTGGGCAGGATATCGCCTTCGGCGAGCGGTTGCTGGCTGCCATCTGCGGCGACCAGGTAAACCTTGCCTTTCAACTGGGTAACGACAACGTCCTGATCCAATGCAATTTCGTGGTTGCTCATGTTCTCTCCTGAATCTCTATTGGCATGCAATATTCCACCGTCTAATGTGCCCGTGAACGGCACCAGAAACCAGTTAGAAAATTCGAATGGATAGACTGATTCGAGGCCGGAACGGTCGGTTAAACAGAAGGGTCAATAGCGGTGGGAATAAAAAATAAAATCAAGATGATCAATGTGTTGCAAAAATATGAAGGGAGCACGTCCAGTGCTCCCATTCGGGGTCATATTCAGCTGCCGGCCCACAGCAGGATGGCGAGCAACTGGGGCGAGATGATCCGCAGAAACATCACCAGCGGATAGACGGTAGCGTACGAGAGCGCGCTGGCACCACTGGTGGGATGCATGCCGTTGGCAAACGCCAGGGCGGGAGGATCCGTCATGGAGCCGGCCAGCAGACCGCACAGGGTGAGGTAGTTCATCTTGCCGTACAGACGGGCCAGCACCCCGACCACCAGCAGCGGGATCAGGGTGATCGCCACCCCGTACATCATCCAGGCCGGGCCGTCACCGTTGATCAGGGTATCGATGAAGCCGGCGCCGGACTTGAAGCCCACCACCGCCAGAAACAGCACTATGCCGATCTCCCGCAGCGCCAGGTTGGCACTGGGGGGCATGAACCAGTAGAGCTTGCCGATGCTGCCGATGCGCGACAGGATCAGCGCCACCACCAAGGGCCCGCCCGCCAGACCCAGCTTGAGCGCGGCCGGGAAGCCCGGCAGGTAGAAGGGGATGGAGCCGAGCAGTACGCCGAGACCGATGCCGATAAACACCGGCAGCATCTGCACCTGCTGCAGTTTCTGCTGCACGTTGCCCACCACATTGGTGACCGCCTCGATGGCGTCGAGTCGCCCTACCAGGTTGAGAATGTCGCCGAACTGCAGGCTGGTCTGGCTGGTCGGCACCAGCTCGATGCCGGCCCGGTTGAGGCGCGAGATCACCACGTCGTACTTCTGCTTGATGTCGAGATCGCGGATCTTTTTGCCGAGCACCTGCTCGTTGGTCACCACCACCCGTTCCACCCGCAAGTCGGTGCCGCGGGTGGAGAGCGAGGTCTCCACCTCCTCCCCCAGCACCAGCAGTACCTTGCGCAGGGCATGTCGCTCACCCACCAGATGCAGCAGGTCGCCCAGCTCGATGCGTGACTCCGGTCGCGGCACCATCAGCTCCTCGCCGCGCTTGAGGCGCGAGCAGATGACGTCGGCCTCGTCGAGACTCGGGATCTCGCTCAGCATCAGGCCGTGGATGTTGGGGTTGCGCACCGCGATGTTGATGGTCTGCAGACTCTCCTTGGTCTTGCCGGCCTGTTGTTCAAACTGGGCGGCTTCTTCGTCGATCTTGATGCGAAAGAACATGCGGATCAGCCACATGGTCAACAAGATGCCACAGATGCCGAACGGATAGGCGACCGCATAGCCCATCCCCATCAGGCCGGTGGAGCCGGGGGCGGCCCCCAGCTCGGCCAGGATCTGCTGGCCGGCACCGAGGGAAGGGGTATTGGTCACGGCGCCGGAGAAGACCCCCAGGATCACCGGCAGCGGCACATCAAACAGCTGGTGCAGGGCTGCCGCCACGGCACAGCCGAGCAGTACCAGCAGGGCGGCAAACCCGTTGAGCTTGAGGCCGGAGCTGCGCAGGGAGGAGAAGAAGCCGGGACCGACCTGAATGCCTATGGTGTAGACAAACAGGATCAGGCCGAACTCCTGAATGAAGTGCAGGGTCTGCTCATCCAGCGCCAGCCCCGAGAGGCCGGCGAAGTGGCCCACTATGATGCCGCCGAACAGCACCCCTCCGATCCCGAGACCAACGCCATAGACTCGCCAGTTCCCCAGCCAGAGCCCCAGCACTGCCACCAGCGACAACATGCTGATGGAAAGCGCGATATCACTCATTTCGTGCATCCTTTGCGAATTGAACTGTCCCTAGCTTGTCAGCAAACGCCGCGGTCAACTGTGTGATACCGCACGAATTTATCCTTTTGCGCGGCAAAAAATACCAATTAAGGGCTAGTTATGCGACGTAACCATAAATGGCCATAAAGTGACAAACACTGCCCCCCAGAACGAACAGATGCCAGATGGCGTGGTTGTAGGGGATGCGCTTGGCCACATAGAAGATCACCCCCAGGCTGTAGATGAGACCACCCAGCCCGAGCAGCAGCAAGCCTTCCCCCTCCAGATGGATATAAAGCTGATAGACCACCAGCAGCGACAGCCAGCCCAGCATCAGGTAGGTAAACAGCGACAGCTTCTTGAAGCGGTTGATGAACAGCAGCTTGAACACCACCCCCGCCAGCGCCAGCCCCCAGATCACCACCATCAGCCCCTGTGCCAGCGGCGTGTCGAGCGCCACCAGCAGAAAAGGGGTATAGGTACCGGCGATCAGCAGATAGATGGCACAGTGATCAAACACCTTGCACCAGCGCCTGGCCGGCCCCTCCGCCATGCTGTGATAGAGGGTCGAGGCCAGATAGAGCAGCACCAGGCTGCCACCATACAGGCTGTAACTGATCAGTGCCTGGGTGCCCTGCGCCCAGCCCTTGTTCAACAACAACACCAACCCCAGGATCCCCAGCACCAGCCCCAGCCCATGGCTGAGGCGGTTGGCCAGCTCCTCGCGGGGCGAATAATCCGTCACACTGCTCATTGCATACTCCTGCCCAAACTGCGCTCACTCTAGCTGCCGTCATTTCAGAGTACAAGTGTTAGCTTAAAGATGAGCCGTCCCCATTTGCGATGTTTCCTCGCCGCGCGCATGGCTGTCAGCCGTTGACCTTTGGTGTATGCTCTGCGGCCGATGCCCACTTGCTGTTGCCGCCCCTTGTTCACCCCCGACTCCCCGGCAACCCGGTCTGGAGAACCTGATGAAGTTGACTGAGCTGTTTGCACAACCGGATCCGGCCTTTGGCCAGGCCATGACGGATCTGCTGGAGACCTTCCACCACTCGGATGACAGTCAGGCTCCCTATCAGCGCGACCAGTTCACCCACCAGCTTGAACAATCGGGCATGCCGGAAGCGGGGCTCGCCATGGCGGACTACCTGACCAGGCTGGCAACCCTGGTGCCCGGCGCCTCCCACCTGACCTCGCCACGCTACATGGGCCATATGACGGCACCATTGCCGGCCTTCACCGCCGAGCTCTCCCGTCTGGTGGTGATGCTCAACCAGAACCCGATGAAGATGGAATCCTCCCGTCTGCTCAGCTTTCTGGAGCGGGAGGTGCTGGCCAAGCTGCACCGCCTCGTCTATCGCGCCGACGAGCCCTTCTACGGCACCCATATGCATGCCAAGGATGCGGCGCTCGGCGTCATGACCAGCGGCGGCACCATCGCCAACGTCACCGCCCTCTGGCTGGCCCGCAACCGCGCCTGCGGCGACAACCTGTTCGCCCTCTATGAGCAGGGGTATCGCGGTGCCGTCATCCTGGGCTCGCGGCTGATGCACTACTCCTTCGACAAGGGGATGGATCTGCTGGGGTTGGGGGCTCGTAGCGTCTGGCGCCTCGAGACCGACCAGCATAACCGGCTCAGTCTGGCCGCGCTGGAGCAGGCGCTGGCCCAGTGCAAGGAGCAGAAGCTCAAAGTGCTGGCCCTGGTCGGTGTGGCCGGCAGCACCGACTTCGGCTCCATCGACCCGCTGCCTGAGCTGGCAGCCATCGCCGCTCGCGAGCAGATCCACTTCCACGTGGATGCCGCCTGGGGTGGCCCGACCCTCTTCTCGCCCCGTTATCAGGGGCTGCTGGCGGGGATCGAGCACGCCGACACCGTCACCCTGGATGGCCACAAGCAACTGCTGGTACCGCTCGGTACCGGCATGCTGCTCTGCCGCCAGCCGGACCTGATGATGGCGGTCAAGCGAGAGGCCCCCTACGCCATCCGCGCCAGCTCCTTTGATCAGGGGCGCTTCACCCTGGAGGGAACCCGCCCGGCCAACGCCCTCTATCTGGATGCCGCCTTCCAGCTGTTCGGCCAGCAGGGCTATGCCGAGCTCATCGAGGCCAACTACGACCGGGCCCGCCTGATGGCCAGCCTCATCGACCAGGATCCGGCCTTCGAGCTGATGTCGGCCCCGGTGATGAACCTGCTCTCCTATCGCTGCATCCCCCCTCATCTGCAGGGCAAGGTGCTGGACGAAGCCGCCAATGAACAGGTCAATGCCTTCAACGTCGCGCTGCAAAAAGCCCAACGCGCCGAGGGGCACAGTTTTGTCTCCCGCACCCAGCGGGCCGTGGGTCGCTACGGTGCCCAACCGCTCACCCTGCTGCGGGCCGTGCTGCTCAACCCCCTCATCGAAGAGCGTCATATTCGCGATCTGCTGGCAGATCAGAAACGGTTGGGCGATGAGATCGCAGGGCAGCTATTTGGCTGAGGAACTGGCTGGCGAATGAGCGGTCTTATTCATTTGCCGTTGCCCATCGGGCAGGTACACTGGATGAAATTTTGCGTTCCACTCTTGAGGGCGACGAGCCAGACATGAAGCAATTTATTGAATTTATTCCCCTTATCGTTTTCTTTGCGGTCTACAAGTTCTACGACATCTACATGGCCACCGGCGCCCTGGTGGTGGTGACCGGTCTGCAGCTCGCCTACAGCTGGGTTCGCTATCGCAAGGTCGAGAAGATGCAGCTGTTCACCTTCCTGCTGGTCGGCTTCTTTGGCGGCCTGACCGTCATCTTCCACGACGACACCTTCATCAAATGGAAAGTGACCGTCATCAACGTACTGTTCGCGCTGGGCCTGCTCATTAGCCGCTACGGCTTTGGCAAGAACCTCATCAAGCAGATGCTGGGCAAGGAGCTGCAGGCGCCGGATCCCGTCTGGGATCGGGTCAATCTCGGTTGGGTCGGCTTCTTCACCGTCTGCGGCCTGCTCAACCTCTATGTGGCCTTCAACCTGCCACAGGAGGTGTGGGTCAACTTCAAGGTGTTCGGTCTGCTCGGCATGACCCTAGTGTTCACCCTGCTGAGTGGTGTCTATCTCTATCGCCACTTGCCTGCCGAGCAGCTGACCAAACAAGAAGACGAACTGAAAAAATAACCGCCATCAGAAAAGGATCCTCTCATGTGGTATCTCATCTACTCCGAAGATGTTCAGGGCAGCCTGCCGCTGCGCAAGCAGGCGCGCCCGGCCCATCTGGCCAGGCTACAGGCGCTGCAGGATGAGGGACGGCTGCTCACCGCCGGCCCCAACCCGGCCATCGATGCCGAGGATCCGGCCGATGCCGGCTTTACCGGCAGCACCGTCATCGCCGAGTTCGCCAGCCAGGCAGATGCCAAGGCTTGGGCCGATGCCGATCCCTATGTGGCGGCCGGGGTCTATGCCAAGGTGACCATCAAGCCGTTCAAGAAGGTCTTCTGAGCCAAGGGCAGTAGAGAAATAAAAAGGCCGGACTGGAGACTCACTCCCGTCCGGCCTTTTTGCATTCCACCGTCCCGTTTATGTCTTGGCCACGAACCAGGGGTTGAGGATGTCGGGCTTGTTGTAGCGCAGCGGCGAGCCATCCAGCTGGGTGACGCTGCCGCCAGCCCCTTCCAGTACCGCCTGCGCCGCCCCCGTATCCCACTCGCAGGTCGGGGCGAGGCGTGGATAGAGCTCGGCGCCCCCCTCGGCGATGATGCAGAACTTGAGCGAACTTCCCATGGAGACCAGCTCTATCTCGCCCCGCTCCATGTCACCAAAGCGCGCCAGGTAATCCAGGGTCTCCTGTGACAGGTGATTGCGGCTGCCCACCACGCGCCAGGGTGTGCCTTCCTGATGAGGTCGGGTCTGGATAGCCTCATGCTTGCCATCGGCAATGCGCGAGGCCCCCACCCCCTTGCCACCATACCAGAGCCTGTCCAGCACGGGAGCATAGACCAGACCCCACAGTGGCTGGCCATGCTCGATCAGCGCGATATTGACGGTGAACTCGCCGTTGCGGGAGATGAACTCCTTGGTGCCATCGAGCGGATCCACCAGCCAATAGCGGGACCAGCCGAGTCGAGCCGCCATCACCTCGGGGGAGGACTCTTCCGACAGCACGGGAATGTCGGGGGTGAGCCGGGCCAGCGCCGCGACAATCAGATCGTGCGCCCCCTTGTCGGCGGCAGTCAGCGGACTCTCGTCCCCCTTGTACTCCACCGTAAAGGGCTGACTGTAGATGGCCATGATGACCTCACCGGCGGCACGGGCGATGGGCTCCAACTCGGAGATTGCGGGAAAAAACATGGAAAAAGACATCCTGGTCAAATGGTTGGAGCAGTGTACCCATTTTGGATAGAGGAGGCTTATAGCCGTTTGCTCTGACTTATACAGTGTCAGATATGACAGACAAAAAGTGGCGCGACTCGACTAATCCTCAATAGCGAAACCCACAACACAAGGACGTGACGCCATGAACTACAAGACCCTGACCGCCACCCTGCTGCTGAGCTGCCTGCCGCTGCTCAGCCAGCCCCTGCTGGCCGCCGACAAGCCCGCCGCCAAACCGGCCACCACGGTTGCCACCGCCAAGGAGAGTGGCAAGGTGAACCTGAATACCGCCAGTATCAACGAGTTGACCGCGCTCAAGGGCATCGGCGAGAAGAAGGCACAGGCCATCGTCGATTATCGCGAGAAACAGGGCAAGTTCACCACTGTTGACCAGCTTGCCGATGTCAGCGGTATCGGGCCGGCCACGCTGGAAGCAAATCGGGACATGATCATCGTCAAGTAACCGGTTTCCGCCACTTCCATCCTGAGGGCAGCCTGTGGCTGCCCTATTTTTCTTCGGGTATCATGGGCCCACTTTGTATCTCTGGACTCTCTCCATGAAAAAGACACCGCTCGTTGTACGCAAAGCCGTTCTTCCCGTCGCCGGTCTGGGTACCCGCATGCTGCCAGCCACCAAGGCCATCCCCAAGGAGATGCTGCCCGTCGTCGACAAGCCGCTGATCCAGTATGTGGTGCGCGAAGCCATCGCGGCCGGCATCAAGGAGATAGTGCTGGTCACCCACTCAAGCAAGAACTCCATCGAGAACCACTTCGACAAGAGTTTCGAGCTGGAAGCAACCCTCGAGAAGCGGGTCAAGCGTCAGCTGCTGGAAGAGGTGCAACACATCTGCCCGAAAGACGTCACCATCATGCACGTGCGTCAGGGTGAAGCCAAAGGGCTGGGTCACGCGGTGCTCTGCGCCCGCCCGCTGATCGGCGACAACCCCTTTGCGGTGCTGCTGCCGGACGTGCTGATCGACGAGGTGGCCAGCGATCTCAAGCAGGACAATCTGGCCGAGATGGTGCACATGTTCGAAGAGAACCACATCAGCCAGATCATGGTGGAAGCCGTCCCCGAGAGCGAAGTGGACAAATACGGTATCGCCGACATCAAAGGTGAGGCGCTGAGCGAGGGCATGTCCCTGCCGATGCAGGCCATCGTCGAGAAGCCGCCCCGCGATGAAGCCCCCTCCAATCTGGCGGTGGTCGGCCGTTACGTACTCTCTTCCAACATCTGGCCGCTGCTGGAACGCACCCCCGCCGGTGCCGGTGACGAGATCCAGCTGACCGACGCCATCGCCATGCTGATGGAGCAGGAGCAGGTCAACGCCTACTTCATGAAAGGGCGCAGCCACGACTGCGGCAGCAAGCTGGGTTACATGAAAGCCAACGTGGAATATGCCGCGCGCCATCCGGAGCTGAACGGTGAATTTATCAATTGGCTGAAGCAGTTTGCCAAGCAGCTGTAATCGCTGAATATTTAACCAAACGAAAGAATATTATACTGGGCATCATTCGATGCCCTTTTTCATTTTATAAACAAATATTCAACCATTGATAGATAAAATATCGCTAAATCATAATATTGTAATTTAATCACGCTTGTTCTATAAGGATTAAGGCTTGTTCCTAGCCCTTGCATAAAATTTCTAAAAAAATATAAGACACAGGTGGAAGTTCCAATGAATAATCCGTCCAAAGGGACCTTTTTAGGTCACCCTAAAGGGCTTTTTTTGCTCTTTAGTACCGAACTGTGGGAGAGATTCTCCTACTACGGCATGCGTGCCGTGCTCGTGCTCTATCTGACTGACATGACTGCCAACGGCGGGATGGGCTGGACTCAGGCCGATGCCCTCAAGCTGTACGGCATCTATACCGGTCTGGTCTACATCACCCCGATCATCGGCGGCTGGTTGGCTGATACCTTCCTGGGTCAGCGTCGCGCCATCCTGTTCGGTGCCGTCTTGATGGCCGCCGGCCAGTTCACGCTGGCCCTGCCACACGCCATGTTCCCGGACATGGTCAACACAGTGTTCTATTCAGGTCTTGGCTTGCTGATCGTGGGTAACGGTCTGTTCAAACCGAACATCTCCACCATGGTGGGTGATCTGTATCAGGAAGGTGACCACCGTCGCGACGGTGCCTTCACCATCTTCTACATGGGCATCAACTTGGGCTCCCTGCTGGCCGGCGTGATCTGTGGCGCAGCCGCCACCGCCTACGGCTGGCAAGCCGCCTTCGTCAGCGCCGGTATCGGCATGCTGCTCTCTCTGGTAGTACAGGCCACCATGGCCCAGCGTTTCCTGGGTGATATCGGCCGCGTGCCGGCCGCCCAGCGCGCCGCCGAGCAGCGCTCCAAAGAGCAGAAGGCTCCGCTGACCAAGCAGGAAGTGGATCGCATCAAGGTCATCCTGGTGCTGGGTCTGTTCACCATCATCTTCTGGGCCGGCTTCGAGCAGGCTGGCGGTCTGATGAACCTGTACGCACAGGAGTATACCGACCGCATGATCGGCAGCTTCGAAGTACCGACCGCCTGGTTCCAGTCCCTGAACCCCTTCTTCATCATCACCCTGGCTCCCATCGTGGCCGCCATCTGGATCAAGCTCGGCAAGAAAGAGCCGAACTCCCCGGTGAAGTTCGCCATGGGTCTGCTGTTCCTGGCCGTGGGCTTCCTGTTCATGATCGGTGCCGTGCTGGAGCAAGGTGGTGATCAGGCCGTCAAGACCTCCATGTTCTGGCTGGTCGGCGCCTACCTGTTCCACACTCTGGGCGAGCTCTGCCTCTCCCCGATCGGCCTCTCCATGGTGACCAAGCTGGCTCCGCTGCGTCTGGCCTCCCTGATGATGGGTGCCTGGTTCGGCTTCGTGGCTCTCGCCAACTATGCCGCCGGCTTCATCGGCTCCTTCGTCGGCGAGTCCGGTGCCATGGCCATCTTCGGTGGCATCGCGCTGGCAGCCGTCATCAGCGCCCTGATCCTGCTGACCATGGCCAACCGCCTGGTCTACTGGATGCACGGTGCCGAAGGCCCGGCCAAAGAGCCGCAGGAACACGACAAGAAGCTGCAATCTGCCGCCGTCTAAGCGGTCAAGATTGTAAGCAACAAAAGAGGGCGCCCACGGGCGCCCTCTTTGTTTGTGGCCGTCTGACAAAGCCTCAATGATGTCGAACCTGCACATGCAGAGCGCTGCCGCTATCACTGCGAAACTGCAGGTCAAACGGCTCATGCCAACTGCGTCTGTGCAAGGCGTAATGGCTGGTGCGCAGCAAGCCGAGCGGCAGCCCCCCGGAGCGTACCAGCCAGTGGGGCGAGGTCAGCCCGGCATTGGCAAAGACCAGCCCGTCCTCCTGATCAAACAGCAGTGCGGCCATGGCAAACGAGTGGCGCAGGCCGGATTCGATCAGCTGCAGATTGAGATAATCGAGCAGCCGATGGGGTTGAGTCAGCAACAGGCTCTCGCCGCGCTGAAACTGGCGATAGGGCCCGTTCATCAGGGAGCGCACCAGGGCCCCGCAAAACGCCGCATCCACCCCTAGCACCGGCAGCTCCATCACCAGCACCAGCAGCTTGTCATCCACCTTGAAGGTATCGGGAATGAACAGGTTGCCCATCCCCTTGAAGGTCACCTGCCAGGGGCCCCACTCCTGCAGACCGGGTGGCTTCAACCAGGCCAGCAACCGGGTCGCCGCCTTGTCGTGCTCGCGGAAAAAATCCATGTGATCCATCAACTCCAGCTGCTGCCCATAACCGTGGTTGGCCGCCAGACACTGCTCTATGCTGCGGCGCACCTGACCGAAGTCCGAGATGGGCTTGAGCAGAAAGTCGCGGGCGCCGGCACGCAGCGCCCGTTCGACCGCCTCCATCTTGCTCTGGGCCGAGATGACGATGACAGGGGTATGAGGATAGCGGGCAGAGAGACAGGCGATGACCTCATGGCCATCCATGTTGGGCATGTTCAGGTCACACAAGACAACATCGGGGTGGTAAAGCGCGGCGGCGGAGAGACCTTCGATACCGTCTTCAGCCTGAAAGACGCAGGCGCCATCGTGCTCGAGATAATTTACCAAGGAGTGGCGAAAAACGACCTCGTCTTCCACCACCAGGATCCGTAATCCGGCTTTTGACATCTTGATAAAGCTCTTATTAGTCAACCAGTTATTTAGCTTCAAGCCTAGACCATAACCGACTGCACTGACCAATCGGATGATAGAATAATCTCCATTAAAGCTATGCCAGATAGCTATTTAGACCGTCAACTGTTTGAAATAAAGCAGGTAATGAGGTTGCCCGAAAACCAACCTTGCCCTGCGGGCATCGCTTCGCCCAGCAAGGGGAGCATACGAGAGACAACCACTCCCCTGACGCGCGCGGGCAGAGATCGGCTGCGCCCCCCGCCCTGCAGCATCTCACCCCAGCCACCATCAATTGTATGCAGCCCCGCCATGGGGGATAATGCCCCTCAATTTCGTCGATGAAGCATGCCATGACCCCAGCCGAATACAGCGCTCTCGCCCACCCCAGATTGTCCCACCCTGCCCGCAGCCTCTATACCCTGCAGCTGCGTCGGCTGGTGCTGGAAAATCAGCTGGCCAGGCTCAACTACCCGGAGCTTGGGCGGGCGCTGGCGGTGGTCGACCCGGGCGATCCCAGCGGCTTCTCCTTTCAGGTCAATGCCCGCCAGCTGACCGAACTGTTTGACGAGCTGATGGAGGCCGGCCTGCTGCAGGTCGAGAGCCAGACCGAGAGTGAACACTACCATCAGTGTCCGTTCCAGCTGCCGCTGCTGACCCAGCGGGTGCGCAGCCCCCTGCCGGAGCGCCCCTTCCAGATGCACCTGCAGTGGCGCCCGGATGAAGAGTTGCCCGCCCTCGCCCGCCTGTGCGGCGTGATCGATGCCAGCTACAGCGAAGAGGATCTCGGCGAGTTCATCGCCTACTGGCTGGGACGGCCCGAGGTGTTCGACTCCCAGCACCAGTGGATGCTCAAGTTCATTCGCGCCCTCAAGACCCGCCGTTACGCCCGCCGCCAACCGATGAGCGTCACCGGCTATCAGCAAGTCACTCCGGAACCGGTGGAGGCGGGCCCGAGCAAGCGGGCGCAGGAGATGATTGAAGAGGCCAAGCGGCTGGCCGCGCAGCGCCAGGAGCCGGATAATGATTGAAGAAGGTCCCTGCCAGCAGGCAAAATCAGACCCCAGTCCCCACCCAGACCGAGCAGAAGGAGCACTCCATGACTGATCCGCACGATCCCCTGCGCCAGGAGCTGGAAGAGATCGAGGCCAAACGCCGGAAGATCGCCAAGGCCAAGCAGGAGCAACGGATGCACGACCCCGAATTAAGCCGCCACGTCAGCGGCCTGCTCGAGCGCATTCGCCGCCTGCAGGCCCAGACCGGTGGCAGCCAGTACGACTATGAGACCCTGCGCAAGGAGTACGACGCCAAGGCCAACGCCGAGGTGCGCGAACTGCAGAAGGTGGCGCGCCAGGAGCGGATCCAGAAACTGATCGCCCAGGCCGACCTCAACCCGGACTGGGTGTTCGAGCGCATGGATGCCGGCGACCCCGCGCTGCAATACCCCATCGAGACGGCCCGCTACTTCATCAGCGGTTTCGAACACTGGGAGAAGAGCGGCGGTGGCTGCATGCTGATCTATGGCGACTACGGCACCGGCAAGTCGACCCTGGCCGGCGCGGTGGCACACGAGCTGATCGAACGCCACCAGAAGTCGGTGATCTTCCAGCAGTGGGCCTCCATCGTTGATCGGCTGTTCTTCAACGTCATCCAGGATCAGGAGGAGCGCAACCAGTACCGGCGCGCCCTGGAAGAGGTTGACCTGCTGATCATCGACGAGGTGGCGGCCAATCGTGCCAAGATGGCGGAGAGCCAGTCCAGCTTCCTCGGCCACCTGCTGCGCCGTCGCCGCAACCTATCAAAAAGCGTCATCCTCATCACCAACCACAGCCCCCAGAGCCTGCATCAGGCCATCGGCGACTTCAGCTTCGAGGCGATCAAGGCGTTCAACCCGGTGGATATCCACCTGAGCGGCCCCAGCCGTCGTCCCAATATCGGCCACTACAACGGCTGATGCTGCGTGAGCCGGGTGTCTCCGGCTCACCGTTTTCTCTCCTGTCAGGCAAATAAAAACAACTCTCATTTACAACATCTCTTCCACCCTCTAGGCTAGCCCTTTCACTCAAGGGAGCCGCACCATGCCAACCACACTCATCTTAGGAGCCAGCCGCGGGCTGGGCCGCGCCTTCACCGAGCAGGCACTGCAACTTGGCCACAGGGTCGTCGCCCTGGTGCGCCATGCCGACATGGTCGCCGAGCTGCAATCGCTGGGCGTCGACGTCATCAGCGGCGATGCCCTGGACCCGCAGGCGGTAGCAGCCGCCTGCCGGCACGCGGGTCGCGATGCCCACGTGGTCTCTACCCTCGGCAGTTTTCGCCAGGCCGAGCCCGTCGACTATCTTGGCAACCGCCAGGTGATCGACGAGATGGAGCGGGCTGGACTCAAGCGTCTGCTGCTGGTCACCTCCCTCGGCTGTGGCGACAGCTGGCAATATCTGCCCGAGCGGGCGCGGGCCGCCTTCGGCCACGAGGTGCGGCTCAAGAGTCTGGCGGAGAGCTGGTTGCAGACCAGCACGCTGGCGTGGACCATACTGCGCCCGGCCGGCCTGCAGGATGGCATAGCTACCGGTGCGGCCGTGCTGAGTCAGGGCAAGGAGATGCATGGTCTGGTGCGCCGGGCCGACGTCGCCGCCTGCGGGCTGCGTCTGCTGACCGACGAGGCGACAGCAGGCCAGATCTACGCCATCGGCGACCCAAGCCTCAGCCGGGCATGAGCCATCGCCATAGCAAAACGGTCAGCCCAGGGGCTGACCGTTTTGCTTTCGGGGAACACCTAACCGGCGGAGGGCTCGCTCACGGCATCCCGCGCCAGAGCGGCCGGGCGAACCTTTCGCCTCTGGGATTGACGCCAGCCCAGCAGCAGACACGCCAGGGCGCCATACAGCAGCGCCAGCCCCCACAACTGCCACCAGTAGTGGGAGACCTGAGCAAACTCGGCCCCCATCTGGTTGAGGCGCAAAAACCCCTCGATGGCCGGGGTGCTCGGCACCCACTGGGCCAGCCAGTTGAGCGGCGCCGGAATGAGTTCCAGCGGCCAGATGAAGCCGGCCAGGAAGACCAGCGGCAAGGAGGATACAAGCACCACCTGGGTCGGCAGATCGCGCCGGGTAAAGAGGGTCCCCAGCGCGACGCCAAACCAGGTCGTGGCCAGCAGGAACGGCAGGGTGAACAGCCAGAGTGTGGCCGGCTCGGCGGTACGCGCGATATCGTAGTGATCGAAGCAGAAGCCGAAGAAGTAGCTCACCGGCAGCACGAACAGCCCCCCCACCACCAGAGTACGGGCCAGCAGCAGTGGCAGGACGGGCGCATCCTGCCAATAGCCTGACTCGCCGCGCTGGCTGCGCTGGTTCTGGGTCGCCCCCAGGATGCCGGTGCCCATCAGCATCACCTGATGCAGGATCAGCACGAACACCGCCGGCACCACGTAGTTCACATAGCCCATGGTGGGGTTGAACACCGGCAGTACGTTGAGGGCCACCGCATTCCAGCCCATGGCTGCCTGCGGCAGCGCCTCGCCGTGACTCAGCAGCCTAGCCACCTTGACTTGGGCGGCCAGGGTGCCGCCCGCCTGGGCCAGCCCCTCGGCGATGGTGCCGTAAACCAGGAAGTAGGAAGCATCGCCGGCATAGCTCAGGGTCACGCTCTTGCCCAGCATCAGATCCCGATAAAAGTGATTGGGGATGTGCAGGATCCCGCTCGCCTCGCCGGCCATCATCCGCTGGCGAGCCTCATCCAGCGAGCTGGCCCGGGCCACCAGTTTTACCTGCGGCGTCGCATCGGCCATGAACTCCAGCTGACGGGAGAGCTGGCTGCCATCCTCGTTGACCACCACCACCGCCTCTTCCCGCGGCAACTGGTGCAGATAGGGCTGCGGATAGAGGAAGGAGTAGAAGAAGACGCCGCCAAACAGGGTCAGCATGATGGCCCTGTCAGCCAGCAGGGTACGCAGCTCGAGGCGCAGCAGATCCCGGAATCCCATCATGGCTTGAGCTCCTCTTGTGACTGGGTCGTGCTCGCCTGTGCCCGGTAGCGGCGCACGACCAGCAACAGGGGCAGCAGAAACAGCAGCAGGGCGCCGAACTGCGGCAGCGCCGCCGCCAGCGGTTGACCGTAGTTGGTCTGGCCGATCTGCAGCTCGACATAGTGAGAGATGGGCAGCAGGCTGCGCCAGAACTGGGCGAAATCCCCCATGGCGCTGACCGGAAAGGTGACCCCCATGAAGGCGAACCCCGGCGCCGTGTAGGCCCCCGCCAGCGACAGAGCCCGGGCCGGATCCCGGATGACGGCGTAGAAGAAGGCTCCCATGCTGACGCAGGCGGCCGAGGCCAGCCCCAACCCCACCGTCAGCACCAGCCAGCTGCCGTGCATGGGATAGGCAAAGCCCTTGAACAGCAACAACGTCCAGAGCAGCCCCCAGCCCCAGCCGATCAGCACGTGGGGCAGCAGGGTGCGCCAGAGCCCGAACCAGACCCCTTTGGTAGTCCAGTCCAGTCCCAGCCGGTCGGTGCGGGCCAGCGCATTGAGTCCGTAGAGCACCACCAGGATCTGCCACACCGCAGGCAGAATGGCGCTCAGCAGAAACTGGGCATAACTGGCATTGAGGTTGTAGAGCGCCGTCACCTGACTGTTGATGGGCACCGCCTGGCCGAGCGCGCCGGGCAGCGCCTTGCCGTCAGCCATCGCCGTCAGCACGCCGACCTGGCCGTTGAGGGTTCCCACCACCTGGGCCAGCGCCGAGTTGACCAGCTTGGCGATCAGGATGAACTGACCGTTGTTGAACACGGTCACCCGCGGCTGGGTACCCTGCCTGGCATCCCGCTCGAGATGGTCAGGCAGCACGACCAGAGCGTAGATGTCGCCTCCCCGCAGGGCGTTGGCCCCTTCAGCGATGGAGTCGAACTGTCGCGCGACCTTGAGCCCGGCGGAGGCATCCAGCGAATAGGCCAGCTGGCGCGACAGCAGGCTCTGATCCAGATCCACCAGACCTATCTTGAGATCCCGCGCCAACCCGGCAGAGAAGATCCAGCAGAGGATCCCCATCAGCAGCAGGGGCAACCAGCTGGCCAGCGCCCGGCCGAACGGATCCTGCCACAACAACCGCCATTCGCGTCCCATCAGAGCTCAACCAGCACGCTCATGCCGACCCGCAGCCCCTCGACCGGTTGCAGCGGGCGCGCCTCCACCTGGAAGCTCTTCATGTCAAAGCCCTGGCGGGTGTCGGTGGCACGCCAGGTGGCAAAGTCCCCCATCACAGCCACATGGGTCACCTTGAAGCGCACCGTCTGCTCGCCAAGACCGGGGATGCGGGCATCAAACTCGGTGCCCAGCGCAAAGCGGGGTAGCAGATCCTCGCGGATATGGAACTGGGCCCAGGCATCGTTCATGTCGAGCAGGGTCACCACCGGGAAGCCCTGCGGGGCCAGCTCGCCGCTGCGCAGCAGCACCTGGGAGACTTCACCCGCATGCGGGCTATTGATGCGGGTATCGGCCAGGTAGGCCTCCACTTCAGCCACCGAACCTGCCGCCATCTTGGCCTGCTCACGGGCCGCGATCTTGGTCTCTTCCCGCGCCCCTTCCAGGGTCATCTGATACTGTTGCCAGGCCATGCCTTCGCTGTACCTGGCCGCCTGCCAGGCCGTCCAGGCCTCATCACGTTTTTGCAGCGGCATCACGCCATCCCGGTGCAGGCTGGCAATGCGCTCGTAGGTCTTGCCGCGCAGCAAGGCGGCCGCCTTGGCCTTTTGCCACTGATCCTTGGCGGCGGCAATCTGCTGCGCGCGCGCCCCCTTCTCGGCCTCTTCGGCCATGGCACCGGCCGCGGCCTGGCCCGCCTTGGCCTGGCTCAGTTTGGCTTCAATCTCGGGGCTCGCCAGGGTGAACACCAGCTGGTCCTTGGCCAGTTGATCCCCCTTCTTCACCAGCACCTCCTCGATGCGGCCCGCCACCTTGGAGGAGACGGAGTACTGCTGCGCCTCGATCTGCCCCTGCAGACGCACCGGCTCGGGTTGATAGGCCAGCCAGAAACGCCAGCCCAGCCAGATGACCAGCAGTACCAGCGCCAATGGCAGCAGCAGCGGCTTGCCCTGGCTCATCTTCTTCTTGATGGGGGGATGACTCATGAATTCACCTCGGCAAACGGGCGACCCTTGGCGGTCGAAACAGACATGAAAATGGGAGCAAGGCAGGCCGCGATCATGAGTTCACCTCGATCGCCTGCCCATGTTGATACTGGTTGAAGCTGTTCATCTGCCCGGAGAGGGCCAGCAGACGCGCCAGCGAAATGACGTATTGATAAGCGGCAGCGGCGCGCTGGGTCTTGACCCCGGCCAGCTGGTTGCGGGCATCCACCACATCGAGGGAAGTGGAGAGCCCCTGCCCGAATGCCTTGTCCCTAAGCAGCACGTTCTCCTCGGCCAGCGCCTGGGTGGAAGAGAGCGACTGGAACTCTTCCAGCCCCTGCGCAGCCTCGCGCCAGGTCTTCTCGACCAGCAGCTCCAGATCCTGGCGGGTCTTGGCCTGCAGCAGATTGACCTGCAGCTCGGCGCTCTTGGCCGCCTGTACCGTCTCGGAGCGGCCGTCACGGCTCACCAGCGGCATGCTGACACCCACCCCGACCAGCCAGTCCGGGGTGGTCTTGGAGGCCAGCGAGTCATCCTCATAGAGGTTGTAGTTGCCATACAGGAACAGCTCGGGGGCGTACTTGCCCTTCTCCAGCTTGATCATCCCCTGCGCCTGCTCCTTCTTGGCCGTCAGCAACTTGAGGCCGGGGTGCACCGCCAGCGTCTCCTGCACGAAGGCTGCGAGTGCAGGCATCTGCGGATTGATGAAGAGCTGGGTATCGGGCTCCGCCTGCTTGAGCTTGAGCATGTGGCCAAGGGCCAGCTGGGCAATCTCCAGGCTGCGACGCGCCTTCTGGGTATCGATACGGGCCCGATCATAGGCCGATTGGGCGGAGAGACGTTCGACCCTGGCGATCTGGCCCTGAGCCTCCAGCTTCTTGGCATGCTCCAGGTGGTGAGCCAGCCCCTGTTCGATCTCCTGCTTGGTCTGCACCACCTGGGCCGCCAGCACCACCCCGAAATAGGTCTGGGAGAGGCTCTCGAAGGTGGACTGCTGCTTGAGCACCAGCAACTGCTGCGCCTCGCTCACCTGGGCCTGGCGAATGTCCTGTGCCGCATCGATGCGACCACCGGTGAACAGCGGCCAGAGCATCTTGACCGAGCTGGTCACCACGTTCTGTTTGGTGAGGGGGGTAACGAAGTCATTGGGCGTCAGCTTGAGCGCCTGCATGATGGGCGCCAGTACCTTGCCGAACTCAGGATGACTGGCGATGGGGTTGAGGTCCATCATGTCCAGCTCCACCGGCTGATCGAGGTGGGTGTAGCTGGCCCCCACGTCCACCTTGGGCAGATACATGGCCTTGGCGGCTTCGCGCAGCTGTTGCGCCCGCTCCACCCCGGCCTGTTCCGCCGCCAGCCCGTCATCCTGTTGAATGACCCGGCTCCAGGCTTCGCTGAAACTGACCGTCTGAGCCTGGGCCGAGCCCAGCATGGCGCCAAGCAGACACGGGTAGAGAGATTTGATGAACCTTGCCGTCATACGTCCCCAATCTGTTTGTAATGAATTTGTTTGGAGTCTTTGCTCGATACAAGCTCGCTATCATAACGCAAACCCGTCCGGGATGGGGACAGGCAAATCATGGTCCCCCTCATCCAATTGGCCCCGCCGCTTCGCTCCGACAATCTGTCCGATTTTCAAGCACTCCTGATTTTGCAAGCCTTGGCGCGACGTTTTTTTCAGAAAAAAATGGCTGACGCTCAAATACTAACCTTTTCTCCTGACTAAAAAATGCGTAATATACGCCGCCCTAAGCCGATGGTAACCGTGGAATGCAGATAGGTCCCCACACGCTTGAAACTCCCCTGATCGTGGCTCCCATGGCCGGTGTAACAGACCGACCATTCCGTGAACTTTGTTTGCGGCTGGGTGCCGGCATGGCCGTTTCCGAGATGCTGCTGGCCAACCCGGATGTCTGGGATACCCAGAAAACCCGGATGAGAATGGATCACTCTGCTGAAGGGGGCTTGCGATCGGTCCAGATTGCCGGAGCCGACCCCGAGATGATGGCGTTTGCCGCCCGCTACAACGTGGAGCAGGGCGCTCAGATCGTCGACATCAACATGGGATGTCCGGCAAAAAAAGTGAATAAGAAGCTGGCAGGTTCCGCCCTGTTGCGCCAACCCGACCTGGTCAGATCCATCTGCCGGGCCGTGGTGGACGCAGTGGACGTGCCTGTCACCTTGAAGATCCGCACAGGATGGGATCCGGATAACCGCAATGGCGAGGAGATCGCCCGAATCGCCGAAGATTGCGGTATCGCGGCCCTCGCCGTGCATGGTCGTACCCGTGCCTGTCTCTACAAGGGCGAAGCGGAGTACGACACTATCAGGGCGATTAAGCAGGCCGTATCGATTCCTGTTGTCGCCAATGGCGACATAGACAGCCCGGAGAAGGCCCGGTATGTCCTCGACTATACCGGTGTTGATGCCGTGATGATCGGCCGTGCTGCGCAAGGACGACCCTGGATTTTCCGGGAAATCCGTCATTTTCTTGAGACGGGCACCAAGCTGCCACCTCCCGACAGGGAAGAGGTTCGCACCCTGATGAACGAGCATGTAACCAACCTGCACCAGTTTTATGGTGCATATCTGGGAGCGCGCATTGCCCGTAAACATGTGGGCTGGTATCTGGATGAAGAAGAGACGGGCCGAGAATTCCGTAAGCACTTCAATGCCCTGGATTGTGCAGACGCACAACTCGAGGCACTCGAAGCGTATTTCGATGGATTAGGTTAACGCATAACTAAAGAGCCGACCGAATATGTTCGAACAAACCCTGACTTCTGATGCATTGGTAACAACTACTCACAATCACGCTGCCGAGCCGACCCAGCGCCCCCTGCGTGACTCTGTGCAACAGGCCCTGCGTAACTACCTGGCCCAGTTGAACGGTCAGGAAGTGATTGATCTGTACGATATGGTTCTCTCCGAAGTCGAAGCTCCCATGCTGGACGTGATCATGCAGTACACCCGTGGCAACCAGACTCGCGCTGCCGTGATGATGGGGATCAACCGCGGTACTCTGCGCAAGAAACTCAAGCGCTACGGCATGAACTGATTTCAGTCATCCTGCTGCAGTGCAGACGAAGGCGTATCCCAGCGATGGGATACGCCTTTTTCTATGGACGACGTTTATCTTCTCACTCCACCGCCAGCTTGATGCCAAGCCCCACGAACAAGCCTCCCATCACACGGTTGAGCCAGGTAATCAGTCTTGCAGGCAGCCTCACCTTGCGACTCGCATAGGCGGTCGAGAAAGCCAGCAGATGACACCAGATCATGCCGTTGAAATTGAAGATGCAGCCCAGCACGATGAATGCCAGCGCTTTTTGCGGTGCATCTGGCGCAATGAACTGGGGCACAAAGGCGAGGAAGAACAGGGCCACCTTGGGGTTGAGCACATTGGTCAGTAACCCTTGCCGGAAGATCCGGCCATAGGAGAGCACAGGCAGGGACACAGCCTCTTCAGCCGATACCCGGCCTCCTCCCCCTTGCCTGAACATGGATAAACCGAGATAGACCAGATAAAGCGCGCCCATCAACTTGATGACGGCAAACAGCTCGGCCGAGGCGCTCAGCAGAGCGGACAACCCCAACGCAGCAGCCAGCACATGCACCATGGTGCCAGTTCCTATCCCCAGTGCCGCCATGGAGCCTGCCCGCCAGCCCTGGGAGCCGCTGCGCAGCATGATGAGCAGAGAATCCGGCCCCGGCATCATGTTCAACAGCAGGCCTGACAGGATAAACAACGCCAGATCGTGGATCCCCAACATACACAGCTCCCTTGTCGATGAAGTTCACAGTCTAAGGATCCCGCAGCCCTTGTCATCCCCTGCCAGGGCAATAGTGATCATTAACAAAAAGAATGGCCATATTGTTGCACCATCAGGAAATTGGCTAGCAGTGGAGGGGGAGAAATGCTGACCGAGGGCTGGAGAGATGCCTCAAAAGGGCTCAAATGGAATCTGGCAGAATCAACATGGCACTGCCGTTGCGGAGCAAGCAAAAGGGGAATAGCACGGGCAACTGTGCAGAAATGGCTGAATTTCAGGCAATAAAAAAGCCCGCTCGAATGAGCGGGCTTCTTCAATTGGGTGCCTGGCAGTGTCCTACTCTCGCATGGCGAATGCCACACTACCATCGGCGCTACAGCGTTTCACTTCTGA
>NZ_JBFOCO010000014.1:114418-192188 GCF_040907865.1 Aeromonas sp. s5 | reverse complement strand
AAGCTAACCGAATGCGGAGCGGTAGTTCAGTCGGTTAGAATACCGGCCTGTCACGCCGGGGGTCGCGGGTTCGAGTCCCGTCCGCTCCGCCACTATTTAAGAAGCCCAGTCGAAAGACTGGGCTTTTTTTCATCTTATTTTCCCCAAATTCCCTCTTTTCTCCTTACTCACTTCAGTAAAACACGCAGAGCCAAACGGTGGTCATGTCGGGATGGGTCCACTCGACCCTGTGCTTCCGGCGGGCGAGGCGAGGATACTGATGTGAGCCATGGGAACTACTGAAGCTGAGACTCTCTTCGGATCTTTGGTGCAGTATGCCGCCAACAATGGCATGAGGGGGAATGGCAACCCATCGCAGACTTGTTGCCTGAGTGTCGTGGAAGACTGCAGGGCGCCTCTATGCTCCGTCACGCATACGAAGTGCAGTTTGAATGCCTCGGTGCCTCTTTCAGGCCTTGAGAGAGGTCTTGTCGAGAGATGTGCACACCAAGGTACTCAACTCAGTCAAGGTAAGGGCGAGAGTGACGAGCTGCAGGAACAAGCGCAGGGACGTGACATGCACAACATCTGCAGCGTGAGTGATGTGATTGAGGTGTTTTTAATAAAAAGCGCAAAAGAAAAGGGGACGGCAGCTGCCGTCCCCTCGAGTCATTTCGTCCAGTCCCTGAACTGCAACGCTCCCTGCAATCCCTGACTTTATCCTGATCCTTCGGAATATCCCCTTCCCAATCCGTTGAGGTGTCCTGTGGCCATCCTAGCCTGGCAATCGATCCTGATTGCTGCACTCTCTCCATCCTGGAGGTGTCCGTTACCACATCCCGTGGTGTTCCTTACGTCATCCTGACAGATAACCATCCGGGTTATCTCGCTTCATCCTGAAGCTGTCCTGCTCGCCTCCAGCGAGGTTCCTGTTCGTCCTGAAGAGCAACCATCCTGCTGCTCTGCCTCATCCCGAGGTGTCCTCAACCACGTCCCGCGGTGTCCTGTATTCCCTTTGATAACCATCCTGGCTATCGGCCTCATCCTGAGGTGTTCCCTGCCCACGTCCTGTGGTTTATTCCCTGCTTATGCGCTGCTTCTGCATCCTGCCGAATCAGCTTCGTCCTTGTGAGACCCATATTAAGGGAACGAGAGGGCGGAACAAGGGAGGAGTTGGCGTTGTCGGCGTGATGGGAACGCTTAAACGATCATAGTTGTGATAATAAGTTCATATTAATCATGCTGTTAGTTTGTTTCACGGGAAAGCATAAGGATTCAAAGATGGCTTCGCGTACGGTTCGACACAGTGGCCTCTTACAGCGGCGATGGCTGATCTCTCACACGCAAAAACATGGCGAAAACGATGGTAAAAACAGGCTCAATTCGGAGGGTAAGGCTTAAAAATTAGTTGAATAAATATGCTCAAAAAGAATACAAAAAGCCGGGCTTGGCCCGGCTTTTTGAGAAGGTGTCAGCTGACGCGACTACCCGGTGTCGGATATGCCTTGCGCAAGGATTCTGGCGCCAGCACTTCCAGGTTCCCGCTCATGTTGTTGAGCCAAGTACGGAACTCCGGAGTGTCCTGCACTTCGGTTTCCACCACCACGCTGCGCTTGTCGTAACGGGTCATGCGCGGGTTGTGGCCGGGGATCTGGCCGTCGACCAGGGTCGGGCAGTTGGCATCGATGCGGCCGACGAAGCGGATCGGCCCGCTGACATCCTGGTACCCCTGATCGCGGATCAGTTTCTGGATATTGAAATCCTTCGGCTGGGTCGCGCTGAAGTTGGTCAGCTCCACGTTCTTGATGTGGTCGAACGGGATGCCGTAGACCTTGGGATCCAGCTCGGACAGGGTGCAGAGCAGGGTCGGCCCCTCCGCCTGGTTCAGAATGCCGAGCGGATTGATGCGGTCATAGCAGAGCCACACGGTGCGCTCCTTGATGACACGCTGGATCTCGGCGCTGAACTTGCGGCCACGCCACAGAGCATCGCGGATCAGGGTGCTGCGGCGGATCTCCGGGTTGCCGGCAAACGGACGCGGTGACTGGTGCACGCTCTCGAGCCAGCGTTCCGCCAGTTCGCTCTGGCTGTCACGGATCACCTGGCTGGCCTTGTCGACCAGCGGGTTCAATTCGGTCAGGACACTGGCGGGCAGCAGCTGGCTGGCCTGGTCGCTCCAGGTTTTCAGCGCCACTGCCAGCGACAGCGGCATGATGTTGGCAAAATCGTTGAGGCCATGGCGCTCGAAGCACCAGCCGTGTGGTTTGCTGCGTTCATCCGAGGTGAGATCGAACAACCCCATGCCGGACATCTCTTCCAGGTCCCGTTGCACGGTACGCAGACTGACATGAATGCCTTCTTCTTCCAGTTTTACCTGGAGTTGGCTGGCGGTCAGCTTGTAAGGGCGGTGCGGGATGCAACGCGCCAAGGTCAGTTGTCGTAACAGCTTCTTACTCATGGTGCATGCCTTCACTGGTTTAGCGTTGAGTGTATCCTAGCCATGCCTTGCGACAGTCTATGTCGCAAGTTTTGCTGCGACAACTGTCGCCATTTTCATACAAACCAAGCTAACTACATGATCATAAAAGAGAACGCTCTCTTTTCTGGCAGCAATTGAGGCTAAAAAATGATGAAAATTCGCCAAATGAAAGTGCTGTCTTACGGATTTGATGTAGAAGAAAAAACAGAAATAATGGGTAAGCGCAGAATATGGTGTGGAGGAGAGGACTCTCCTCCACCGGGCGGGGATTTTTGCTGTCGGATCAGGCCAGCCAGGACCAGGCCGACTTGGTGATGGCGGCGCCCACCATGTAGCCGAATACCGCCAGGGCCGCGAGGCCGGCCACCAGCTTCTGGCTGCGCGCAGGGCGCTTGAGCGCCATGACGCCGAGGCCGATGTAAACCACCAGTGCGATCAGCTTGGCCATCAGCCAGGGCTGCTGACCCGGGCTCATCTGCAGTGTCACCGCCAGTACTACCCCGAACAGCAACAGTAAGGTATCGTTGATGTGGGGCAGGATCTTCAGCCACTTCTGCTGTAGGCGGGCACTGCCCCCCAGGGCCAGCAGCCAGCGATAGAGGAACAGCAGCACGCTGACCAGCGCCAGCGTCATGTGCAGGTGTTTGAGCAGGGGGTAATAGGCAATCATATTGCTTCCTTGTCGTTGTCGGGCAGACCGCTGTTCCAGTTGTGGGCGTGAATGCGCTCCTGTCCTTCCTGATCGTCTTGCAGCAGATCGGAGAGGATGTCCCGGTATTGCAGGCTTTTGTTGATATAGGTGTGTTCGTCGTCCAGGTAGTTGACCTGCTCCCGCAGCAGCCAGTTGTCGTGCTGCTTGAAGGTCTGCCCGGCCCGCCAGGCCTGGTTGGCCCGAAAGCCGAGCTGGGTCAGGGCTTCCACCCCCAGATCCACGGCGGAACCCAGGGTTTCCCGGTACACGCTGCCCACGCCCTGACGCAGGATCTCGTGAGCGTGGGGACGATCCTGGGCTCGCGCCAGTATCTTAAGGTGCGGGAAGTGTTTCTTCACCATTTCAATCACTTCGAGTGACGTTGCAGGGTCGTTGATGGAGAGCACCAGCAATTTGGCCTTGTGGGCACCGGCGGCGTGCAGCAGGTCGAGCCGGCTGGCATCCCCGTAGAACACCTGATAGCCATACTTGCGCAGCATCTCGATCTGGCTGGCATCCTGTTCGAGGATAGTGGTACCTATGCCATGGCCGTGCAGCAGACGGCCCACTATCTGGCCGAAGCGGCCGAAGCCGGCGATGATCACCGGGTGCTCCACCAGCTCCGGCTGCTCGTGCTGCGGGACCTCGCTCTGGTTGCGGTAGTCGAACCAGGGTTGGATCACCCGATCGTTGAGGATCAGCAGCAGCGGCGTCAGTGCCATGGAGAGCGCCACCACCAGGGTCAGCAGGGCGATGGTATCCCCCGGCAATACCCTGTTCTGAGCGGCGAACGAGAACAGCACGAAGGCGAACTCCCCCCCCTGAGCCAGCGCCAGCCCGAAGGTCCAGCGCTGGCTCGGCGAGATGCGGATGATGAAGCCAAGCGCCATCAACACCAGCCACTTGAGCAGCATCAGGCCGACCACCAGGGCCGGGATCAGCAGCGGATGTTCGGCAAACAGCCCGAAGTTGATGCCCGCCCCCACCGACATAAAGAAGAGGCCGAGCAGCAGCCCCTTGAACGGCTCTATGTCCGCCTCCAGTTCGTGGCGGTATTCGCTGTCCGCCAGCACCACCCCGGCCAGGAAGGAGCCGAGGGCGGGGGAGAGGCCTACCGATTCCATCAGCACGGCGATGGCGATCACCAGCAGCAGGGCGGCGGCGACGAAGATCTCCCGCATGTGGGACTGGGCGATGGCGCGAAACACCGGGCGCATCAGGTAATGACCCCCCAGCACTATGCCGGAGATGGCGGCCACCACCAGCAGGCCGTGTTGCCAACCGGCCAGCTCAGAGCTGCCGCTGCTGGCCACCGGCGCGATGGCCAGCAGCGGCAGGATCGCCAGGATGGGGATGACGGCGATGTCCTGGAACAGCAGCACGGCGAAGGCGGAGCGGCCGCTCTCGCTCTGCATCAGTTTGCGCTCCTGCAGGCTCTGCAGCACGATGGCGGTGGAGGAGAGCGCCAGGATGAGGCCGATGGCCAGCCCCTGTTGCCAGGGCAGGCCAATGAGGTGGGCCACGCCGGTCAGGGCGGCCGTGGTGAGCAGCACTTGCAGTCCGCCGGTGCCGAGAATGGGCCCCTTCAGCTGCCACAGCAGCGCCGGCCTGAGCTCCAGCCCGACCAGAAACAGCATCAGCACCACCCCGAACTCGGCGAAGTGCATCACATCTTTTTGCTCACCCACCAGCCCCAGCAGGAAGGGGCCTATGATGATCCCCGCCAGCAGGTAGCCGAGCACGGATCCCAGCCCCCAGCGCTTGGCCAGCGGCACCGCGATCACCGCGGCTGAGAGGTAGATGAAGGCATCGAACAGCAAACCGTGTCCCATCAGCGGATCCTCCGCGCCGTGGTGGAGGCCGATGAAGGCAGGCCGGGACTACGCCCGGAGCGGGTTCGGGTCATGGGAGTACCTCCAGCAGATCGCGCAGATAGGGGGTGCCGCCGAGTTGTTCCGGGGTCAGCTGTTCGTCGCGCAGGGCGCACAGCAGCTGGCGATAGTCCTGGCCGCAGCGGCGCAGCGCCTCCGGGTCCCGGATCTTGTGAAAGGAGTGCAGCACGAACGGGGGCAGCCAGCTCATGCCACACAGCTGGGCCGTCTGCTGAAAGGGGAGCAGGAAGTCGAGCAGCGGGCGCTGGTTGTAGCCGGCGCTGCAGTAGGATTCGGGGGCACCACCGGTGGTGATGGCCGACAGCCACTGCTTGCCGTTGAGGGCGTGGGCTTCCGGGCCATAGGCGTAGCCGTACTCCAGCACCAGATCCATCCACTCCTTCATGATGGCGGGGCAGGAGTACCAGTAGAAGGGGTGCTGGAAGACGATGATGTCGTGTTCAGAGAGCAGGGCCTGCTCCCGCTTCACGTTGATGAACATGTCCGGGTAGTGCAGATAGAGGTCGTGCAGGGTGATGCCCTCCAGCCCGTCGATGGCCTGCAGCAGCTGCTTGTTGGCCCGGGAGCTCTGCAGCGCCGGGTGTGAGAAGATGACCAGAATGCGTTTCATGGGGTCCTGACCTGAAGAGGAGTGGATGCCGGTAAAAGATGCATTGCGCAGCGACGTTAGCAAGAAGCGCCGTGGCCCGCCAGCTCCGGGATCAGCTCGCGCAGCGCCGGATTGAGGGTCTGGTGGGCGGGATAGCAGAGGCCGATGCGCCGGAACATCCGGGGCCCGCTCACGGGCACGGTGCACAGCCCCGCCTCGTCCTCCACCAGCCCGTCCGGCAGGAAGCTGATGCCGATCCCGGCCAGTACCAGCGCCATCACCAGCCCCTTGCTCTCTGCCTTGGCCACCAGATTGAGGGTGAGCCGATCACAGGCCAGCAGGCCTATGGTCTGCTGATGGGCCTCGCAGGGTGGGCACTCAATAAAATCATAATGTTGCAGCTCGGCCAGTTCTAGTTGCCGGCGGCCGGCGAGGGGATGGTCGCTTCGCACGCACAAGACATAGTCCTCCTCCCACAGCGGCAGGAAGATCTCGTCCTCCCGGCGCAGGGCATCCAGGGTCAGCCGACAGTCGGCAGGCGTCCCGTAATCGGAGAGGGTGAGATCCAGCTCGGGCAGCACCGCCTGCACTTGCTGCAGCAATCCCGCCAGCCGGCGCCGGCTGAGGTCTGGCATGATGGCAAGATTGAGCCGCGCACGCGTCGCCTTCTGGCGAAACAGCTCGGGCAGCCGGCGCGCCTCCTCCACCAGCTTGACCGCGTGGGGATAGAGGTAGTGGGCCGGATCCTTCGCCTCCACCCCCTTCTTGCCCCGAATGAACAGGCTGTCACCTAGGGTCTCTTCCAGCTGGCGCAGCCCCGCCGAGAGGGAGGGCTGGCTGACGTGGCAGCGTTCGGCCGCCGCCGTGATGTTCTTCTCTTCATAGATGGCGATGAAGAAGCGCAGCAGTCTCAGATCCAGCATAAGCCCAACCATAGTTTTTTCAGATGATAACCAGCGGAAAACAATATTTATCACTGATGGATGCAGTGACTATAGTGATCCCGTTCCGTGCTGGCCAGCCGCTTGTTTGCTCAAACCGACTCTTGAATCAGAAGGAAAACATCATGTCCAAGCCTCTCGTCGTGATCACCGGTGCCTCCGCCGGGATCGGTGCCGCCATCGCCAGCGCCTTCTCGGCCGCCGGCCATCCGCTGCTGCTGCTGGCCCGCCGGGTCGAGTCCATGCAGGCGCTGGGCCTGCCAGATACCCTCTGCATCGGGGTCGACGTGACCGACACCGACGCCATGAAGGCCGCCATCCAGCAGGCCGAGGCGCAATTCGGTCCGGTCGGCTGCCTGGTCAACAACGCCGGCGTCATGCTGCTGGGCCAGGCCGACGTGCAGGACCCGGCCGAGTGGCAGCAGATGCTCAACATCAACGTGATGGGGGTGTTGAACGGTGTTCACGCCGTGCTGGCCGGGATGAAGGCGCGCCGCAGCGGTACCATCATCAACATCAGCTCCATCGCCGGTCGCAAGACCTTCCCGAACCATGCCGCCTACTGCGCCACCAAGTTCGCGGTGCACGCCCTGACCGAAAACATCCGGGAAGAGGTGGCCGATGTCGGCGTGCGGATGGTGACCATAGCCCCCGGCGCGGTGGAGACCGAGCTGCTCAGCCACACCACGGACGAGAGCATCAAGGCCGGCTACCACGACTGGAAGGATCAGATGGGCGGCGTCATTGCGCCCGAGGTGATCGCCGAGGCCGTGCTCTATGCATGGAGCCAGCCGGCCAATGTCTGCGTGCGCGAGATCGTGCTGGCGGCCACCCGTCAGCAACCTTGATGGCGGCTGACCGGAAGAGGGGGAGGGCTTGACCCTCCCCCTGGGCCAGGGGTTACCATAGGCCACCTTTCGTCAATGAGTCGTCTCATGGTTCTGACCCGTCGCCAACTCGCTCGCGCCCGCCGCTGGCTCCCCCTGTGGAGTCTGCTGATGGTGCTGATGTCGTTTGGCTGCCGGGCGGCGACCGATCTCTGTACCCTGACGCCTCATTGCAGCCAGAGCGAACGCACCCTGGAGAAGGCCATGCCCTGCGGCAGCTTCACCTCGGCGCTCGCCATGACGGTGCTCAGCAGTGACAGCCTGACGGTTACCATGCTGGAACCCGACGCCCCGGATTTCATCTCTCCTTCCCAGTTCATGCCGGATGTCCCGACCGACCGGCTGGAGCGTCCTCCCCGCACCCTGGCTTGAATCTGACCCCCGTTCCCGGGCATGTTTCATTCAATCTGAGGTGAGTTATGTACAAATCCCTGCTACTGGCCGTGCTGGCCGGTACCGTCAGCTTTTCTGCTCTCGCGGCCGAGAAGATGACCGTCTACAAATCCAAGTACTGCGGCTGCTGCCAGGCCTGGAACAAGCACATGGAAGAGAATGGCTTCGAGCTCGAGGTCATCGAAACCGAACAGCTTGCACCGGTCAAACAGCAGTACGGCATCACTCCGCAGCTGGCCTCCTGCCACACCGGCGTGGTCAACGGCTATGTGATCGAGGGACACGTGCCCGCCGCCGATGTGCAGAAACTGCTCAAGGAAAAACCGGCGATCCGCGGTCTGACCATTCCGGGCATGCCCCAGAGTGCGCCGGGCATGGATATTCCGGGCCAGCCCTATCAGGTGCTGAGCATCAGCAATGAGGGCGCGACCAGGGTCTGGTCGAGCTACCCCGGCTGATGAAGACTGGCCGTGAGCGGACACGCTTCCATCATGTGAGGCACACCTGAGCGAGCCCGTGTCGCTCACGGTCAGGTATGGGGGCCGCCATCGCGAGATGGCGGCCCTTTTACATCCCGGCGCGGGAGAACTTGCAACTGAAGGCGACAAGGGGCAGATTGGTCCCCTGTCCAAGGAGCCAAGGCTCAGGTCCGCCAACCCTTTTAAAGCGCAAAGGATGCGACATGTTCACCTTTTCCCGAGGGCTTCTGCTGCTGGCTTGCCTGGCCGCCGTTCCCTGTTCATATGCCAATGATGAGTCCGCCATGCCCACACGCGACACCCAGATCCAGCCTCCCGTGGCCGCCAAACACCCCCATGCCCTGAAAAAACACGGGGATACCAGGGTCGACAACTACTACTGGCTGCGCGATGACGAGCGCCAGAAACCCGAGGTGCTAGCCTACCTGGAGGCCGAAAACGCCTACACCGACGCCATGCTCAAACCGGTCAAGCCGCTGCGTGACCAGCTCTATCAGGAGATGGTGGCCCGTATTCCCCAGCAGGACGAGTCGGTGCCCTATGTGAAGAACGGCTATCGCTACCAGACCCGCTACGAGCCGGGCAAGGAGTACGCCATCTATTCACGCAGCAAGCTGGGTGAAGAGGCTACAAGCCTGCTGCTGGACGGCAACCAGCGCGCCGAGGGCCACGAGTTCTACGCCCTGGGGGCGCTCGAGGTGAGCCGCAACAACCGCTGGCTGGCGGTGGCGGAAGATTTCCTCTCCCGCCGCCAGTACCAGATCCAGTTCTTCGATCTGGAGAGCGGCAAGTGGGCCGCCGACACGCTTCCGAACACCTCCGGCAATCTGGTGTGGGCCAACGACAGCAAGACAGTGTTCTACGTGCGCAAGCATCCCAAGACCCTGTTGCCCTACCAGGTCTATCGCCACGAGCTGGGTACGGATCCCGCCAAGGATACCCTGGTCTACGAGGAGAAGGACGACACCTTCTATGTGAGCCTCTATGCCACCACCTCGGAAGATTTCATCGTCATCGCCCTCTCCAGCACCACCACCGGTGAGGCGCGTCTCATCGATGCCAACGTGCCGACCCAGGCGCCGCGGCTGTTCCTGCCGCGCCAGGTGGATCACGAGTACAGCCTGGATCACTACCGCGGCCGCTTCTATGTGCGCTCCAACAAGGACGGCAAGAACTTCGGCCTGTACGAGACCAAAGAGAGCCCGGTGGAGCGCTGGAAGGCGGTGATCGCCCCCAATCCGGATGTGCTGCTGGAGAGCTATGCCCTGTTCAAGGAGTGGCTGGTGCTGGAGGAGCGCAGTCAGGGGCTGACCCGGCTGCGCCAGGTCAACTGGCAGAGCGGCGAGCAGAAGGAGATCGCCTTCGACGATCCCGCCTATGTCACCTGGCTTGCCTACAACCCGGAGCCGGACACCAGCGCCCTGCGCTATGGCTACTCATCCATGACCACGCCGTCTTCCACCTACGAGCTCGACCTGAACAGCGGCAAGCGCACCCTGCTCAAGCAGCAGCCGGTGGCGGGCTTCAAGGCCGATCAATATGCCAGCGAGCGGCTCTGGATCACCGCCCGTGACGGCGTGGCCGTGCCGGTGTCGCTGGTCTATCGCAAGGACCAGTTCAAGAAGGAGGGGACCGGCGCAGGCACCAATCCGCTGCTGGTCTACGGCTATGGCTCCTATGGCGCCAGTATGGATCCGGACTTCAGCAGCGCCCGGCTGAGCCTGCTGGATCGCGGCTTCGTCTACGCCATCGCCCACATCCGGGGTGGCGAGGAGCTGGGCCGCCACTGGTATGAGGATGGCAAGCTGCTGAAAAAGCAGAACACCTTCAACGACTTCATCGACGTGACCGAGGCGCTGGTGGCGCAGGGTTATGGTGCCAGGGATCAGGTCTATGCCATGGGCGGCAGCGCCGGCGGCCTGCTGATGGGGGCCGTCATCAACCAGGCGCCCCAGCTCTATCGCGGCGTGGTGGCCCAGGTGCCCTTCGTCGACGTGGTCACCACCATGCTGGACGAGTCCATCCCCCTCACTACCGGCGAGTACGACGAGTGGGGCAATCCGAACCAGAAGCGCTACTACGACTACATGAAGGCCTACAGCCCCTACGATCAGGTCAAGGCGCAGGCCTACCCGAATCTGCTGGTCACCACAGGCCTGCACGATTCCCAGGTGCAGTATTGGGAGCCGGCCAAGTGGGTGGCCAAGCTGCGGGAGCTGAAGACGGATGATAACAAGTTGTTGCTGAGTACCGACATGGACGCCGGCCACGGCGGCAAGTCGGGCCGCTTCAAGGCCTACGAGGATATCGCGCTGGAGTTTGCGTTTATCCTGGATCTGGCCAAGCCAAAAGCATAAGTCACCAAGGTTGCAGCCCTTGCCAGACAAGGGCTGCAAAAGAATCTCCTTTCCCTCTTCCCACCTGCCGTCCGGTAGCACAACCAATTAATCTTCGATCGGCAAATTAATGATCGGCTTCAAATTTCTGGCGACCGATATCCTTCATTTTGTGTTTTTGTTTGATTTATGTTGGCGCCGTGTGCTTAATCGATGCCGTTATAACTCTTTAATTGGCCCCCTCGGTGCCAATTATCTCTGGTTGGCATGAAGCCGACTGTCTCACCACAGGATGCTGGTGGCTTTTTGGGGAACGCTGGTCGTTCACCCATTTCCTCATCGCGAGGTCACGGACGACCGCCGACGCAGCACGGCGGTTTGTCTTGCATTCGCCCGTGGAACGGGCGAGCTGAATCAATCAAAAAGGATGAACAACATGAAAGGATTATCCCTGGCGTGTGCCTTGTCGGCAGCTCTGGTCGGTGTCTCGTTTGGTGGTCCGGTACAGGCGCAGGAGCGCTTCGTGACCATAGGCACCGGCGGTCAGACCGGTGTCTACTACGTGGCGGGCCAGTCCATCTGCCGCTTCCTCAACCGCGGCGCCGCCGATCACCAGATCAAGTGCAACGCCCCGGCCAGTGGCGGCGGTGTTGCCAACGTCAACGGCATCCGCTCCGGCGAGTTCAACTTCGGCATCATGCAGTCCGACCATCAGTACAAGGCGATGAAGGGCGTCGAGCCGTTCAAGGCCGAGGGTCCGATGGATGACATCCGCGCCGTCTTCTCCCTGCAGAGCGAAGTGTTTACCATCCTGGCCCGCAAGGACGCCAAGATTGCCGGCTTCGACGATCTGAAGGGCAAACGCGTCAACATCGGCAACCCGGGCTCCGGCCAGCGCGACACCTTCGAAGAGATCATGGCCGTCAAGGGCTGGGACAAGTCCGTGTTCAGTCTGGTCTCCGAGCTCAAACCCGCCGAGCAGGCCTCTGCCCTGGGTGACAACAACATCGACGCCATGAGCTACTTCGTCGGCCACCCGAACGGTGCCATCCAGGAAGCCTCCACCACCACCGACACCGTGCTGGTGCCGGTGACCGGCCCCGAGATCGACAAGCTGCTGGCCGAGAAGAGCTACTACAGCAAGGCCGAGATCCCGGGTGGTCTGTACAAGGGCAGCCCGAACCCGACCCCGTCCATCGGTGGCAAGGCCGTACTCTCCACCAGCGCCAAGGCCGATCCGGAAGTGGTCTACCAGCTGGTCAAGTCCGTGTTCGACAACCTGGATCGCTTCAAGCGCCTGCACCCGGCCTTCGCCGACCTGAAGGAAGCCGACATGATCAAGGTGGGTCTCTCCGCCCCGCTGCATGAAGGCGCGGTGCGCTACTACAAGGAACGTGGCTGGATGTAATCCGGTTGCGGTTTCGGATGTGCCCCAGACTCGCTCCTCCCTCGGGGGGGCGAGTCTCATTTATTGCAGTACCAACAGAGCCACACTATGCAGCAAACACAACAACAAGAGGCGCTCTCGGCCGAGGAGCTGATCGCCCAGGATGTGGGAGCCCGCCTGCCGGTGGGCACCATGAGCTGGATCATCGCGGGTCTTGCGCTGATCTGGTCCCTGTTCCAGCTCTGGATCGCTTCGCCGCTGCCGTTCTCTCTCGGCATCGGTGTTCTCAACGACACTGAAACACGCTCGATTCACCTGGCTTTCGCCATCCTGCTCGCCTATCTGGTGTTCCCGGCCATGCGCAGCTCGCCGCGCGACCGCGTGCCGCTCGGTGACATCGCCCTTGGCCTCATCGGCGCCGCCGTCGCCAGCTACCTGTTCATCATGTATGAGCAGCTGGCCCAGCGCCCCGGCAACCTGACCACCATGGACTTCGTGGTCGCCTGTATCGGCATTCCGCTGCTGCTGGAAGCCGCCCGCCGTGCCCTCGGCCCGGCCCTGGCGGTGATCGCCATCGTCTTCCTGGCCTACAGCCTGGCCGGTCCCTGGATGCCCTCCCTGCTGGCCCACCGCGGGGTGAGCCTGCATGCGCTGGCCAACCACCAGTGGATCACCACCGAAGGGGTGTTCGGCATCGCCCTCGGGGTCTCCACCAGCTTCGTCTTCCTGTTCGTGCTGTTTGGCGCCCTGCTCGAGCGCGCCGGTGCGGGCCACTACTTCATCCAGCTCGCCTTCAGCCTGCTCGGCCACCTGCGCGGCGGCCCGGCCAAGGCGGCCGTGGTGGCCTCGGCCCTGACCGGCGTCATCTCCGGCTCCTCCATCGCCAACGTGGTGACCACCGGCACCTTCACCATCCCCATGATGAAACGGGTCGGCTTCTCCAAGGAGAAGGCCGGCGCGGTGGAAGTGGCCTCCTCGGTCAACGGCCAGATCATGCCCCCGGTCATGGGGGCCGCCGCCTTCCTGATGGTGGAGTACGTCGGCATTCCCTATGTGGAGATCATCAAGCACGCCTTCCTGCCGGCGGCCATCTCCTACATCGCCCTGCTCTACATAGTGCACCTCGAGGCGCTCAAGCTCGGCATGCAGCCCATCGGCAACCGTCAGCCGCGCCCCTGGCTGCGCCGCCTGACCGGCTTCGCCTTCGGTGCCGCTCTCATCAGCGGCCTCTCCATGGCGGTCTACTATGGCCTGGGTTGGCTCAAGCCGGCGCTGGGCGACTACGCCCTGCCGGGGATCAGCGTGCTGCTGGCCGCCGCCTACCTGGGACTGCTGAAGATCGCCGCCAGCAACGAGCCGTTGCCGTCGGAAGATCCGGACAAGCCGCTGGACGAGCTGCCGGAAACCCGCGCCGTGCTGCTCTCCGGCCTGCACTTCCTGCTGCCGGTGGTGGTACTGGTGTGGTGTCTGATGGTGGAGCGACTCTCCCCGGGCCTGTCGGCCTTCTGGGGCTCGGTGATGCTGATCATCATACTGCTGACCCAGCGCCCGCTGCTGAACTGGCTGCGCACCGATGGCAAGCATGACTACGGCAGCTTCACCGACGGCGTGGTGGATCTGCGCGAGGGGCTGATCGCCGGTGCCCGCAACATGATCGGCATCGGCATCGCCACCGCCACTGCCGGCATCATAGTCGGGGCCGTCTCCCAGACCGGCGTCGGCCTGGTGCTGGCGGATCTGGTGGAGTTCCTCTCCATGGGCAACCTGCTGCTGATGCTGCTGCTGACCGCCCTGCTGAGCCTGATCCTCGGCATGGGCTTGCCCACCACCGCCAACTACATAGTGGTGTCGAGCCTGCTGGCGCCGGTGATCGTCACCCTGGGGCAGCAGAACGGCCTCATCGTGCCGCTCATCGCCGTGCACCTGTTCGTCTTCTACTTCGGCATCATGGCCGACGTGACCCCGCCGGTGGGGCTGGCCTCGTTCGCCGCGGCTGCCGTCTCCAAGGGCGACCCCATCAAGACCGGGATCACGGCGTTCTACTACAGCCTGCGCACCGCGGCACTGCCGTTCCTGTTCATCTTCAACACCGACCTGCTGCTCATCAACGTGGACTTCGCCCACGGCGTGCTGATCTTCATCGTGGCCACCATCGCCATGCTGATCTTCGCCGCCGCCACCCAGGGCTACTTCCTGGTGAAGAGCCGCTGGTACGAGAGCGTGCTGCTGCTGCTGGTGGCCTTCACCCTGTTCCGTCCCGGCTTCTGGATGGACATGCTGCACGACCCGTATCGCGACGCCGCGCCAGCCGAGCTGGCCCAGACCATGGGCCAGGTGGAGGCCGAGAGCACCCTGCGCCTGCGGATGGAAGGGGAAGATGCGGTGGGCAAGCTGCGCCGCTTCACCGTGCTGCTGCCGGTGCCGGATGGCGCGAGCGGTGAGGATCGTCTGGCCAAGCTGGGGATCCAGACCTATGAGCAGGACGGCAAGATCCTGATCGACAGCGTCACCTTCGGCAGCCAGGCCGCCGAGCTGGGGCTGGAGATGGATCAGCAGATCCTGAGCGTCAAGGCGCCCACCGAGCGCTGGCCCAAGGAGCTGATGTGGTTGCCGGGCTTCCTGCTGTTCGGTGCCGTGATCTGGCTGCAGCGGCGCCGTCAGGCACGCTGATCCCGCACCCAATAAAAACGGCGCCACGATGGCGCCGTTTTTATTTACCCCGTGTGGGGTTATTCCTGCGGAGCTTGCTTTTGCGGCAGGTTGAAAGGCTGTTGCTTCACCTAGCTCAGTTCCGGCTGCTCTCAGACCTATTCAACGCGGCACATCATGATATCTATACGGGCCGCGGGAGGGCTTATTCTTGCGGATCCTGCTCCTGCAGCAGGCTCAGGGTCTGTTGCTCCACCTGGCTTAATCCCAGCTGCTCGCAGGCTTGCTCAAAGCTGATTCCCAAGTGACATATCATGATGTCTGATACCGGGAGGGCTTATTCTTGCGGATCCTGCTCCTGCAGCAGGCTCAGGGTCTGTTGCTCCACCTGGCTCAATCCCAGCTGCTCGCAGGCCTGCTCAAAGCTGATTCCCAGGTGGCACATCATGATGTCGATGGCGGGCAGATAGTTTCTCATTGCTTCTTCCATGGTGATCCTCCGAACCCGTTCCTTATGCCCGAACCGGGTGTGCGGGACAATTAGACTTTAGGCGTAGAGTGCTCGTTTGCTGAGCGCCTCTGCCACTGGCCGGGGGAATTTGTTACTCTCCCTGTCAGCAAGAAGATGTTGCCGTATGACTGCGAGCGACACGTGAGGAGCAGGGCATGTTATTGAGTTTCTTGATCATCGCATCGGGCTGGTGGCACATTCGTGCGGCCTACGGCTCAGACTCCCGTCAGTTCTACATCAGCAAGCCGCTGACCATGCTGCTCATCATAGCGCTGGCGTTCGGCTATCAGGGCTATGACCACGACGGCTCCCACGCCTGGATCCTGCTCGGTCTCTGCCTGTCGCTGGCCGGCGATGTGCTGCTGATGCTGCCGAGCGACCGCTTCATACAGGGGCTGGCGGCATTTCTTGTCGCGCACCTCTGCTACATCGTCGGCTTCGCCCAGGGGCCGCTAGTGCTGAACCTGGTGGATGGCCTGCTGTTGCTGCTGGTGGCCGGCATGGTGTTCGGCCTGTTGTGGGGCAAGCTCGGGGAGATGAAGATCCCCGTCTTCTGCTACATGCTGGTGATCATCGGCATGGCCTGGGTGGCCGCCGGTGCCTGGCACGCCTCCCTCACCGCCGGCAGCGCCGCCGCCCTGGTGGGGGCGCTGATGTTCCTGTTCTCCGACAGCATGCTGGCGCTGGACCGCTTCCGTCGCCCCTTCCCCCATGCCACCGCCTGGGTGATGAGCAGCTACTTCGCCGCCCAGTTCCTGATCGCCGCCTCGCTGGCGGGTTGACTGCGTCGGAGTTGTCTCCTCGCCAAGGGGAGTGTGCAGACAAAAAAACGGGCCTGCCGGCCCGTTTTGCTACTCCCTTCTCACTCTTTTCACGCCTCGACCGGTTCGGCATCCGGCGCCCTCGGGGCCGGCTGCTTGAGCAGCAGCATCAGGGCGCTAGCGATCAGCAGGAAGATACCCATCACGAAGAACACCTGGTTGTAGGCCATGATGGCCGCCTCGCGGCTGATGGTGTTCGACAGCATGGCCTGGGCCTGCAGACGGGCCAGCTCGGGGCCGGAGCCCTGGGCCATCATGCTCTGGGCCAGCTGCAGCAGATAGGCTTGTCCCTCTATGCTGGTGGCGGCCAGGGTACTGCCGATCTGGCTGACATGGGTGCGGGTGTCGTTGTCGATCAGGGTGGCTATGATGGCGATGCCGAAGGCGCCGCCCAAGTTGCGCAGCACGTTGAGCAGGGTGGAGGAGGAGGGAATCTCGTCCGGCGTCAGGCTGGCGGTCGCCACCAGAGAGAGCGGCACCATGATGAAGGGCTGCCCCAGCGCCCGCACGATGAGCGACTGGATCAGCTGGGGCCCGGCGTAGTCCGCGCTCATGTTCATGTTCATGAAGCAGCTGACGGCGAACACCAGAAAACCGAAGCTGACCAGATAGCGCGGATCTATCTTGTGGGTCAGCTTGGGTACCAAGGGCAGCACCAGCAGCTGGGGCAACCCCATCCACATCAGTACCTCGCCGATTTCCAGCGCGTTGTAGTTGTGGATCTGGGTCATGTAGAGGGGCAGCACATAGATGGAGCCCATCAACGCCATGCCGAGCACCAGGTAGGCGAAGCAGGCCAGCGCGAAGCGCGGGTTGTGCAGCAGCCGCAGGTTGACCAGCGGGTGGCGGCGCAGCAGCTGGCTGATGACGAAGAACACCAGCGCCACCACCGAGATGACGGTGAGCCGCACGATGAAGCTGGAACCGAACCAGTCCTCCCGGTTGCCCTCTTCCAGCACCACTTCCAACAGGCCAAGCCCCACTGCCATGGTAAGGATGCCGATGAGATCCACCCGCTTGATCACCTCCCAGTCCACCGGCTTCTTGTCCAGCCCGTGGGCCAGCATGGCCATCACTAGCAGTCCCGGCGGCACGTTCAGGTAGAAGATGTAGTGCCAGGACATCTGCTCGGTTAGCCAGCCGCCCAGGGTCGGGCCGATGGCAGGGGCGAAGGTGGCGCACAGGCCGAACAGCGCCATGCCGGTGGCTCGCTTGTGCAGCGGCAGCAGGCTGACGATGAGGGAGAAGGCCATGGGGATCAGCGCCCCGCCGGTGAAGCCCTGCAGCGCCCGAAAGACGATCATGCTGGTGAGGTTCCAACTGAACGAGCAGAGCACGGAGGCGACGATGAAGGCGCCGGTGGTCCACAGCAGGTAGCGCCGCACGCTCAGCCCCCGGCTCAACCAGCCGCTCAGCGGGATGGCGATCATCTCCGCCACCAGATAGGAGGTGGAGATCCAGGAGCTCTCGCTCAGGGTGGCCGACAGAGCCCCCTGAATGTCCTTCAGGGAGGCGTTGGTGATCTGGATGTCGAGGATGGCCATGAAGGCGCCGATGAGGCCCCCCATGACCGCGATCCAGTTGCGGCGTGGTATGGCGTCCATCAGTTGGCGGCGACCACGGGATCAGGGCTGCGGGTGTCGACGATCACCTCGGTGGAGAGGCCAGGCAACAGCTTGCCCGCCAGGGCGCCCGGATCCGGAATGCGGATCTTGACCGGTACCCGTTGCACGATCTTTGTGAAGTTGCCGGTGGCGTTCTCTGGCGGCAGCAGGGCGAACTTGGCGCCGGTGGCCGGCGCCAGGCTGTCGATGATCCCCTCGACCGGCTGATCCGGGTAGGCATCCAGGATCACCTCCACCTTCTGGCCGGGCTGCATGTGGAGCAGCTGGGTCTCCTTGAAGTTGGCCTCGACCCACACCTGCTGCAGCGGCACCAGGCTGGCCACCTGCATGCCGGACTGGACGTAGAGCCCGGCCCGCAGACTGCGCTTGCCGATGATGCCGTCGGCCGGGGCCCGCAGCTCGGTATAGGCCAGCTCCAGCTTGGCCTGCTCCAGCTGGGCGGCACTCAATGCCAGCTTGGCCTGGTTCTGCTTGGCCTCGGCATCCAGCACCAGCAGCCGCTCGCGGGCGGCCTGCAGGGCCGCTTTGGCCTCCTGCTCCTGGGCCTGATTGACCTGCAAACCAGCGCGTACCTCGTCCAGGCTGTCCTGGGAGCTGTAGTGGCGCTGGTTGAGCTGGCTGACGCGGCGCACCTGCTGCTGGGCCCGAACCTGTTCGGCATTGGCCGAGCTGACCTTGGCCTCGGCCTGGCGAATGAGGCTCAGCTGCTGGGTGCGGGTGGCGGCGAGATTTTCCGCCGTCGCCTGGTTGAGGCGCAGGTCGGCCTCGGCCTCGGCCACCTTGGTCTTGTACTCCCGGTCGTCGAGGCGGGCGATGAGCTGGCCGGCCTTCACCGGCTGGTTGTCGGTCACCAGCACTTCGCTGATGTAGCCGGAGAGCTTGGAGCCGATGCCGGTCACCTCGCTTTGCAGGTAGGCGTTGTCGGTGCTCTCGAAGTAGCGGCCGTGCAGATACCAGTAACCGGCAAACAGCAGGCCGAGCAGGGCCAGTATCATGGCGGCCAGCAGGGGGATCTTCTTGTGTTGACTCATGTGGGGGATTCCTGAACTTAAGAGAGGCAGGCTAACACTGGCCAACTGTTTCGATTAGTATCCATTTATGAGATATACAGTTTCACTGGTGCAACAATGGATCTGAACGCTGCATTGATTCTAGTGCGGATCGTCGACAAGGGTTCCTTCACGGCGGCCGCCCAGGAGCTGGGCATGACCAAGGCGACGGTGAGCCGGCGCATCGCCGAGCTGGAGCAGCGTCTCGGCGTGCGGCTGCTCTACCGCTCGACCCGCCAGCTCACCCTGACCGAGGCTGGCGAGCAGTACTATCTGCGTTGCAGCAAGGCGGTGGACGAGCTGGCCCAGGCCGAGCTGATGGTGAGCGCCAGCCAGCAGGAGGTGACCGGCACCCTCAAGCTGGCGGTGCCCATCGAGGCAGGGCAGCTGGTGGTGGGCCGACTGGTGGCGGAGTTTCTGCAGGCCTATCCCGGTCTGCAGGTGGAGCTGGAGCTGACCAATCGCATCGTGGATCCCATCAACGAGGGGCTGGATGCGATCGTGCGGATCGGCGACATGAGCGACTCGAACCTGGCGGCGCGGCGGCTGTGGAGCAACGCCCGCCTGATCTGTGCCAGCCCGGCGTACCTGGCACGCAGCCCCGCCATCACTCATCCCGAGGATCTGGTGCAACATGAGCGGGTGGCGGTGACCAGCGGCTTTTTGGCCTCGCACTGGTGCTTCGAGCGGGATGACAAGGAGGTGCTGGTTGACCCTCCCTCCCGCTTTCGGGTTAATAATATAACCTGTGCCCGAGAGGCGGCGAAGGCCGGGCTGGGGCTCGCCTCTCTGCCCGCCATGCTCTGCCACGAGGAGCTGGCGAGCGGAACCTTGGTGTCCGTGCTGCCCGAGTGGCAGCAGCCCAGGGTACCCATTTACCTGCTGTTTCCGGAGCGGCGGCTGATGCCGCGAAAATTGCGGGTGTTCATCGATTTCATCGTGGCCAAGGGGGCCGACTACGGCATAGACACCCTGCTGTAGCCGGCCAGAGCCGGTGCCGTGGTAACGGCATCGCGGGGGATCTGAGGGGGAAGACATGGATCACTGGATCAATCTGTATCGGGCTTCCCATTCGCTGGAGGCCCACGCCCTGAAAGGGGCGCTGGAAGTGGAAGGAGTGCCGGTGCGGCTCAATGGCGAGGCGCTGTCGGGCGCCCTGGGCGAACTGCCGGTGGACATGCTGCAGGTGACCCTGATGGTGCGCGAGCAGGATCGCAGCAAGGCGGGGCGG
Source organism: Aeromonas sp. s5 (assembly GCF_040907865.1). Lineage (NCBI taxonomy): Bacteria > Pseudomonadati > Pseudomonadota > Gammaproteobacteria > Aeromonadales > Aeromonadaceae > Aeromonas > Aeromonas sp. s5. The sequence goes on along the minus strand of NZ_JBFOCO010000014.1, from coordinate 172,249 downwards.
GTCATCGAACGCTATCAGCAGCGCCAGGGCAACGGCTGGCTGTGCGGTCAGTGCGGGGAGGAGAACGGCGCCAACTTCGATGTCTGCTGGCGCTGCCACCACGATCCCCACGAAAATTAATCGCTCGCCCTGCCTCAGCGCAGGGTGAAGTCGATGTCCTCCCCCGCGCTGGCGTCGTGATAGGTCGCCAGATCCAGCTCCCGCTCGCTGCGGGCAATCAATACGGAAACCAGAATATCGCCGGAGACGTTGACCGTGGTGCGCGCCATGTCGAGGATCCGGTCGATCCCGGCGATCAGTGCCACCCCCTCCAGCGGCAGTCCCACTGCGGTCAGGGTCAGCGTCAGCAGCATCAGGCCGGTGCCCGGCGTGCCCGCCGTGCCGATACTGGCCAGGGTGGCGATGCTGATGATGGTCAGGTAATCCACCAGGTGCAGATCCACCCCGAAGGCCTGAGCCACGAACAGGGCGGTCACCCCCTGATAGAGGGCGGTACCGTCCATGTTGATGGTGGCGCCGATGGGCAACACCTTGGCGGTGATGGCGGGGGAGACCCCGAGCCGGCGCTCGGCGCAGGCCAGGCTGATGGGCAGGGTGCTGTTGCTGGAGCTGCTGGTGAAGGCCACCGCCTGGGCATCGACGATGCTCTTGAAGTAGTGCAGCGGATTGAGGCGGGCCAGCAGGATCAGCAGGCTGCTGTAGACGCCGAGCACGTGCAGCAGGCAGCCGAGGTAGACGGCGCCGATCACCTTGAGCAGCGGCAGCAGCAGGCTCATGCCGTACTTGCCGGTCATCCAGGCCATCAGGGCGCAGACACCGTAAGGGGCCAGCGCCATTACCATCTGGGTCAGCTTGAACATCCCCTCCGCCAGCGAGGTGAAGAAGAGGATGGCGGGGCGGCCGCGCCGACCGGTGGCGTTGAGGGCGAGGGCGAGGGCCACCGCGAACACGATCACCTGCAGGATCTTGCCATCCACCATGGCCTGCACCGGGTTGCGCGGCACCAGGTGGCTCAGCACGCTGGCCAAGGTGGGGGACTCCGCCATGCCGACCCGCTCATAGGGCCCCATATTGGCACCCATGCCGGGTTCCAGCAGCCAGCCCATCATCAGGCCGATGCAGATGGCGACAGCGGTGGAACAGAGGTAGAGGCCGATGGCCTTGCCGGCGATGCGGTCGAGGGCCTTGCCTTTGAGCAGCGAGGTGAGGCCGGCGATGACCGAACAGAAGATGAGGGGCACCATCAGCATCTGGATGGTGTTGACGAACAGCACGCCAATGGGTTTGAGCAGCAATGCCTGTTCGCTGAAAAGGGCGCCGAGCCCGATCCCCGTCAGCATGCCGAGCAGGGTCTTCAACCAGAGCGGACGGCGGGTCCAGATCCGCCAGGGTTTGAAAGCCAGTCCATGGAACAGCATGACGCCAATGTCCTTATATTCGGTCTGCGGTGGCAAAAAGGGGCGTTAGTGTAGCCATCCCCTGCTCAGGTTGCCACATTATCGACAAAGCCGTGACCATCACCAGTACGGGGGCAGGGAAATCGGCAATTTGTTGGCCTATATCAAGGTCGTCGGCAGTGGGGCAGGATTTAATAGGCATCAAATATGTCTATTAAAGAGGTTTGCAATGACTCAATCGGTACACGGTCACGAAGTGATGGAGATGATGTTGGCGCAGGGCGGCCAGTTCACCCGGGCCAGCCTCAAGCAGGCCATAGATGCACGCTTCGGGGCGGATGCCCGTTTCCACACCTGCAGCGCCAGCGAGATGGATGCCGAGGCCCTGATCGACTTCCTGGCCAAGCGCGGCAAGTTCGTCGAATCGGAGCAGGGTTTCCAGACCCGCGCCGACAAGATCTGCAACCACGGTTGATCCCCGCCGGCGAGCGCCTGCTGCGCTCGCCGAATCCCGCCGCCTTTGTTATATTCGCCCTCTTTCCCCTCCTCTGTTGAAGGCTTGGCCTGGGCGTTGTATGGATACTTTCTCCGCTGCCGTCATGTTGTTTCTGATCATGGATCCGCTGGGCAACCTGCCGGTCTTTCTGTCGATCCTCCGCCATATCGATCCCAAGCGACGCCGTAAGGTGATGATGCGGGAGCTGCTGTTCTCGCTGGTGATCATGATGGCCTTCCTGTTCGTCGGTCAGCAGATCCTCAATTTCCTCAATCTGCGCCAGGAGGCGGTCAGCATCGCCGGCGGCATCATACTGTTCCTCATCGCCATCAAGATGATCTTCCCGAGTGAAGGGGGGGTGACCGGGCTGGCCGCGGGGGAGGAGCCCTTCCTGGTGCCCATGGCGATCCCCATGATTGCCGGCCCCTCGATCCTGGCATCCTTGCTGCTGCTGGCCAACCAGGAGCCGACCCGGATGGCGGACTGGTCGCTGGCCCTGCTGATGGCCTGGGGCGCCAGCGCCGTGATCCTGATGTTCTACGAGGTCTTCAACAAGCTGCTGGGTGAGCGAGGACTCACCGCGGTGGAGCGGCTGATGGGTATGCTGCTGGTGATGATCTCGGTGCAGATGCTGCTCGACGGGGTGCACCACTACCTGGCGGTGACCGGTCAGAACTGACTGGCTAACAGGAAAGACGCGGGGCTCGACGAGCCCCGTTTTTTTTGTTTGTGATCCGGCGTTTTGGCTATCAGGTGCCTGCGGCTGCCGAAGGGGCCAGCTTGCTCATTCTGTCGGGTGCTCGCGGCCTAGCACCTGTATCAGGCCGGTTCGGCAGCAGTGGGCTCCAGCTTGCCCATGATGAGGGTTAGCAGGGTTTCCCGCAGCCAGCGGTGGCCCGGATCCTCCTCGTGGCGCTGATGCCAGATCAGCAAATGGGAGATGCTGTCGAGGGCGATGGGCAGCGGCAGCGGCACCAGCGGATAGACCTGGGTGGCGTGGCGGGCGTAGAGCCGGGAGAGGGTCACTATCATGTCCGAATGCATGCCCATCCGCAGCGCCGCCTCGAAGGAGGGCACGGTCGCCTCGATGCGGCGGTAGAGATCCTGCTCCGCCAGCTTGTGATCCAGCATCCAGCGGTCGCGCCCCTCGCAATAGGTCTGCACGTGGGGATAGGCCAGGTAGCGGGTGAGATCCCATTCGGGTTCGTGCAGGGCCGGGTGGTCGTGCTGCACCAGGCAGGTCAGATCGTCGATGGCGAGCAGCCGCTGACAGATGGCGTTGGGCAGGGTGTCGAGCCGAAAGTCAGAGTTGATGCAGTTCTCCCGCACCGTGAAGGCGATGTCCACCTGGCCCTGGCTCATCTCGGTCAGGCTGTTCTCGGTCCACTCCTCGTAGCGCAGCCGGATGCCGGGGGCCTGCCGTTTCAGCTCGCTCAGGTAGAGCGGCGCGAACAGGGTAAAGGCGCTGTCCATGCTGGCGATGACGAACTCCCGCTCGGTGGTGGTCGGGTCAAAATCCGGCGGCTGGATCAGGTTGTCCAGCGACAGCAGGATCGGCTGCAGTTGCTGCTGCAGGCTGAGGGCGCGTGCTGTGGGTTCCAGCCCGTAGGCCGAGCGCACGAACAGGGGATCGTCGAAGGTTTCCCGCAGCCGGCCGAGCGCCTTGCTGACGGCAGACTGGCTCAGATGCAGGCGACGGGCCGCCCGGCTGCCGTTTCGTTCTTCCAGCAAAACTTGCAGGATTATCAATAGATTGAGGTCGATACGCCCCAGCTGTTCCAGCAACATGATATGAATCCTCTTCAATTCTTAGATGAATTTATACCATTTGTTTTCATATCTAGGCGAACTTATGCTCGAAACGTCTCTCGCCTTCAATGGCGGCTGGTACAGGATGTAGTGGTTGAGGGGACAAGTAGCATCAAGCAATACGGCGGCCTTCGGGTCGCCGTATTTTTTGGTGATTTATTTGCAAACTTGCGCCTGTCTTGATTTTGCCCAACAATCTTTGCGCCTTCTTTTGATACAAACGATCGGTATCTATCAGTCAGGAGTATCCCTATGGGACTCGGTGGAATTCATATCTGGCATTTGTTGATCCTGCTCGTCGTCGTGGTCGTGGTGTTTGGCAGCAAACGCCTGGCCGGCGCCGGGGAAGATCTGGGCACCGCCATCAGGGATTTTCGTAAAGCCTTGCGTGACGATGAATCACAGCCGAAATAAGTGGGAGTTGAATGATGTCCGTAGAAGATAAAGTGGAATTGAACGAGACCTGTGACAGCTGCGGCTGCTTCGCCGAAATTGGCACCATCATCGGCGAGGGTGACGATGTGATGGAGCTGGTGATCGAGGCCGCCGAAGAGGCCGACGCCCGCGCCAAGCTGGCCGCCTACGAGGCGCTGGCCAAGCAGGTCTCCGCCGAAGCCAAGAGCAGCAGCGAACTGAGCCAGGGCGCCAACGGCGTGATCCTGAAAGCCCGCCTGCAATTCACCTGCACCGCCGAAAAACTCATTTTCGAGATGCGTGCCCGCTCTATCTGAGCCCCCTGAAAACACGGCAGGTTCGCCTGCCGTGCTGACCCTTCTGCTGTGGGTCTGCGTTCTATAGTTAGTTATCCCACAGACGGTTTTGCCCGACGCGAGTCGGCCAACAGAAGGCGATCTCATCATGGTTCAGCGCAGGCTCTTCGCCACCCCCCTCCACGTCGCTCATCATCTGTTTGACCAGCCCGGACAGCCACTGGCGGTGACGCCATGAGGCGGCGCTGGCTCTGGAGCCTGCTCTTCCTGTGGGCGCTGCCGCTGCTGGCGGCGGATCTCAAGCCGCAGCGGCTGCCCCAGCCAGGGGATCTCGCCAGCATATTGCAAAAGAAAGAGCTGAGGGCCCTGGTGGTCTATGAGCGGGGCTTTTTCTTCCTCGACAAGGGGACCCAGCACGGCATCCTGGTCAACCAGCTGCAGGGGTTCGAGCGCTGGCTGAACCAGACCTACCTGGCCAAGGAGAAGATCAAGCTCAAGATCATCTACATCCCGGTGCGCCAGGACAAGCTGCTGGACTATCTCGCCGAGGGGCGGGGGGATCTGGTGGCTGCCAACATGACGGTGACGCCGACCCGGCGCGAGCAGGTGACCTTCTCCAACCCGGTGATCGCCCCCATCGAAGAGTGGGTGGTGAGCCAGCACAGCCTGCCGACCTTCAACCGCATTACCCAACTCTCAGGCCGGCGGGTCTGGGTGCGGGCCAGCTCCAGCTATTACGAGAGCCTGCGCCAGCTCAACTGGCTGTTTCGCGAGCTGGGGCTGCCCCCCGTCTATATCGAAACCGTGCCTGAATACCTGCAGGACGGGGATCTGCTGGAGATGGTGGCGGCCGGCATCATACCGCTCACCGTGACCGACAGCTTCAAGGGGCGGATCTGGCTCGGCATGATCAGCGGGCTGCGAGCCCACAAGTTGATCCCGCTGCGGGACAACGGCCGCAGCGCCTGGGCCCTGCGCAACAACAGCCCAGAGCTGCTCAAGGCGGTCAACGACTATCTGGCCGATGCCGGCAAGCGCACTCTTTACAGCGACATGGCCCTGCGCCGCCTGCTTGCTCGCAACGACCAGATGAGCAACATATTGGCGCCGGATCCGCTGGGCCGGTTGTCGACCATCCGCAAGGTGCTGGAGCAGCAGGCCGACAAGTACCGGCTGGACTGGCTGATGCTGGCGGCGCTGGCCTACAAGGAGTCTGGCCTCAATGCCAATATCCGTTCCGAACGGGGGGCGGTGGGGATCATGCAGCTGTTGCCGAGTACCGGCAGCGAAGTGGGCATTCGCGGCGCCCGCCTCGCCAGCCTGGAGGGTAACGTGGAGGCGGCCTGCCGCTACATGCGGTTGATCCTCGACACCTATTTCAACGATCCCAAGCTGGACGTGCTCAACCGCCACCTGTTTGCGCTGGCGGCCTACAATGCCGGCCCGAACCGGGTGCAAGCGCTCAGGGCCAAGGCCGAGGCCGCCGGACTGGATCCCGACGTCTGGTTCGGCAACGTGGAGCAGCTGGTGGCCAACGAGGTGGGCCAGGGGCCCATCAACTATGTCAGCACCATCTACAAGTACTATGTGGCCTACCGCTTCAGTCTGCCCCAGCTGGAGGGGAAGGCGGCCGCCATCGAGGCGGTGGCCCAGCCCTGACGTCCGGCTAGTGCGATGGGGCGGGCGAGGTGAAAGGCTGCCAGGCCTGATCCCTGTGTTGCAGATACCAGGGGGTCAGCTGGCCGCTCGGCGAGGGATCCGGCTCACTGGCCTGCGGTCTGTGACTGATGGCGGGGCGATCCGTGAGTTCCATGGTAAATTCCTTCATCCTGTTGCTACGAGGCCCTTAGCCAGCGTTATGCCATTTCCTCATGACAGGCGGATGACGCCATGATCCCCGCTGAATTCGCCCTGATCGACCAGCCCGAGCTGGCGCTCAAGCTGCGCTGTCAGCTGATCCGCGGCGCCAGAAGCCGGATCCAGGCCCAGTACTACAGCTGGGAGGAGGACAGCAGCGGCAAGCTGCTGCTGTCGGAGCTGCTGCATGCCGCCAAACGCGGGGTGCGGGTGCAGCTGCTCATCGACGACCTCTATGCCGGCGACAACCGCTTCCTGGAGATGGTGGCCCACCAGCCGGGCATCGAGGTGCGTCTGTTCAATCCCTTCTGGTTGCGCGGCTGGCGGCCACTGACCCTGCTGCTGGAAGGGTTGCTCAGCTTTCGCCGCATCAATCACCGCATGCACAACAAGCTGCTGCTGGTGGATGGCAGCCAGGCGGTGATCGGTGGTCGCAATATCGGGGATCGTTACTTCGGACTCGGCGGTGCCCCCCAGTTCGTCGATCTGGATCTTGCCTGCCGCGGCCCGCTCTGCCAGCGGGTCGAGCAGGGATTCGATCAATTCTGGCGCAGCCGCTGGAGCCACCCGATCCGCCGTCTGTTGCGCCGCCCGCTGCAACGGGCCGAGGCGCAGGTGGTGAACGACTTCCTGCTGACCCTGAACGAGCCGCAGGTGGCGGCCGTCTATGACCTGCCGGCCAGCCTGTTCGATCCCGAGCCCATCCCCCTGCGCTGGCATGCCGGGCGGGCCGAGGTGTGGTTTGACCGCCCTGGCAAGGGGCTGGTATCCCGGCCCACCACGGCGCGCCTGCTCTGGCGCAAACTGGCCGACAATCAGGGCACATTGCGCCTGGTCACCCCCTATCTCATCCTGACCCGGGGTCTGCGCCGCCGGCTCAGGCAGCAGCGCCAGGCGGGGGTGACCATCGACATCCTGACCAACTCCCTGGCCAGCACGGATGTGCCGCTGGTGTACGGCGCCTACCGCCGTCACCGCCCCTGGCTGATACGCCAGGGCATAGCGCTGTCGGAGCTGGAGGGGGCATCTCTCAGCCTGCACGCCAAGCTGATCCTGGTGGGGGAGGAGGAGGCGCTACTCGGCAGCTTCAATCTGGATCCGCGCTCCCTGCTGCTCAACACCGAGCTGGTACTGCATCTGGCCTGCCCCGCGCTGTGCGCGGAGTTGCAGCAGTGGCTGACGACCTGGCAGCAGCGTTCATCCCACTCGGTGGCTGCCCCGCCCTCGACCCTGCGCCGCCTGCTGGCTAGGGTCAGTGACTGGTTGCCGTTGCAGCGCTGGTTGTGAGTGGATCACGGCTTGTGCGAGATCTCGCAAAGCCTTGTGCGCCTTCGAGGATAACGTTTGCCATCCAATGGCGATGGGGTGATTTATCGTATTGTTTTTAATCAGATTGTTTTCTGGTTGAAGTTGGATGAGCGGCAGATGCTTGCATAGATGGCCAAATATATCAGTTTTTTATTTTATTTATCTGCGTAATATTTCAACTGCAAGGACAACACGGCGGCTTGCCGTCGTGCGGAAGAGGGTCGTGAAGGGAATCGGCCGACTGGATCGCTCCAGCCGGAGCCTGCTTCAGATGGGTAGCGGAAACTCAGGAAACAGGAGAGGAACCCGACGGGACCGGATTCCAATATGGAACATGCTATTTGCGAGGGGGTGACATGCGAGTGTCACCCCATTTTTTATGGCCTGCTGGCTGGGCTGAACAAAAAGACCGCCGATTGGCGGTCTTTTTGTTTGCGTAGTCTGACGGCCGATGATCAGGCGATGCCTGCCAACAGGCGGCTCCAGTTGCGTTTGGCCACGGTGAAGGCATCGTGCAGGCTGCGATACTCCAGCTGCAGTTTCAGCTGGTCGTAGCGGGCCAGCGCCTTGCGCTTGCGCTGCTCCAGCAGGCGTTTGCGGCTGGCGTAGTAGTGCTGCAGCTGCTGGCTCAGCTTGTCGTACTCCTCTTGCAGCAACGCCTGCCACAGCTCCCTGTCGTCCTGTCTGTGCAGCCTGGCCTGGGCCCGTTTCAGCTGCATCTCCAGCCTGGCCTGCTCGATCCGCTCTTCCGGGCAGGCGCGCAGATCCCGTGCCAGCCCGCACCAGGCGGCACTGCGGATCAGCCACTTGGTAGGATCGAACTGCCACCAGCGGATGCCGTTGCGATAGTCGTTCTCGAACAGGTGGTGGAAGTTGTGGTAGCCCTCGCCGAAGGTGAAGAAGGCCAGGATGCCGTTGTCCCGCGCGCTGTTGCGGTCGGTGAAGGGCTGACTGCCCCAGATGTGGGCCAGGGAGTTGATGAAGAAGGTGGTGTGATGGGTCATCACCATGCGCAGCACCCCGGCCAGCAGCAGCATGCCGAGCAGATCGCCGTGGACGAGCCCCAGCAGCAGCGGGATGCCGATGTTGGTGGCCAGGGTCAGCGCCAGATAGTGCCTGTGCTGGAAGGCGACCACGGGGTTGTTCTGCAGATCCCGCACGTTGCTGTAGTCGTGGTAGATGTCGCGCTGATATTCCCGCAGCATCCAGCCGATGTGGGAGAACCAGAAGCCGCGGCCCGCACTGTAGGGATCCTTCTGGTTGTCATCCACGTGGCGGTGGTGGCGACGATGATCGGAAGACCAGTGCAGCGCCGAGTTTTGCAGGGCGAGGGCGCCGCCGATGGCGAAGATCCACTGCAGGATCGGGTGCGCCTTGTAGGCCTTGTGCGACCAGAGCCGGTGGTAGCCGGCGGTGATGGAGATGCCGCAATAGCAGAACAGCAGCAGGAAGCTGCCCCACTGCCAGAGGTCATAGCCATGGGTCATGCCGTACCAGGGCACGGCGATCAGGGCGGTCAGCCCGGAGAGGGCGAACAGCAGGGTGTTGGTCATGATGATCGGGGGGCGTTCCATCTCACTCGGTTCCTTTCAGCGAACAGCTGTGCGCTATTTTCCATGCAGCCGGAATTGGGGTCAATGGTAAAAAAGTAGGAGACAAACCTGATCCTGGCGCAGCCTTCGGGTTATCATTTGGCCTCGATAACCTGAAGGTGACTGTTTTCGTGGGTATTCGCGCGCAACAAAAAGAAAAAACCCGGCGTACTCTGATCGAGGCGGCGTTCAGCCAACTGTGCGCCAATCGCAGCTTTTCCAACCTCAGTCTGCGGGAAGTGGCGCGGGAGGCCGGCATTGCGCCCACCTCCTTCTATCGTCATTTTCGCGACATGGAGGAGCTGGGGCTGACCCTGGTGGATGAAGGCGGCCTGACCTTGCGCCAGTTGATGCGCCAGGCGCGTCAGCGCATTGCGGGTGGCGGCAGCGTCATCAGTACCTCGGTACAGACGTTCATGGAGTTCGTCGAGAACAACCCGAACATCTTCCGGCTGCTGCTGCGCGAGCGCTCCGGCACCTCTGCTGCATTTCGCCAGGCGGTGGCGCGGGAGATCCAGCATTTCATCGCCGAGCTGACCGACTACCTCGAAGCCACCACGGGGGCGCCGCGGGAAGAGGCCTACATCCAGGCCGAGGCCATGGTGACCATCGTCTTCAGTGCCGGTGCCGACGCCCTCGACATGACCAGCGAGGAGTGCCGGGCCTTGTCCGATCGCACCATCCGTCAGCTGCGCATGATCGCCATGGGCGCCGAGGTCCAGAACCAGAAGCGCCGTGAACCTCTCTCTTAAGTCAAAGGATGGACAGCTCCATGCATGACCAGAACACGATTCCGAAGAAACCCCTGCTGCTGGCCCTGCTCATCGGCATCTGTGGTGATGCCTCCCTGACGGTCTTGTCAGAGTCTGCGGTGCCCTTCTCCTTCTTCCCGATGATCGCCTTCGTGCTGGCCGCCTATCAGCTATACCAGCACTACCGTCATGTCTCGCTGGAGGGCAACACCCCGGTCTGCATGCTGCTCAGCTTCTTCATCGGCGTGTTCGGCCATTCGGCGCTGGTCAAGGTGCAGTACCCAGAGCTTGGCAGCAACTTCTTCTCGCTGATCATGATGTTGCTGCTGCTGGCCGTGCTCTCCATCAAGCTCGGCATCAGCGTGGGGAAAAAAGAGAAGGAGTGACCAGCACTCCTTCCATCACCACCATGACAGAGCCGGGATCACCCGGCTTTGTTGTCTTCGCCGCGCCGCTTGGCATCGACGATGGCCTGCAGCTTGGCGCGGATCTCCACCATGCCGAACACCCCGAACACCAGCACCTGGGTAAACTCGAGCCGGCTAACCGCGAAGTAGGGCTTGCAGGCAGCCTTGACCATACTGGCCTGCACCCAGTGCATCAGGATCACGATCACGCCGCACACCGGCAGGAAGCCATTGAGCTTGCCCGGCAGCGGGGCGATCAGGCTGACCAGCACGCCGAACCAGAAGAACAGGATCAGACCCATCGCCAACAGATTAAACACCCGCTTCATCGTTTACCTCCCGCACATAGTGTTGATAGCAGACCTGATTTGATCGGCCTGTTTGTCCTTGAGTCGTTGTCCAGATTGACGGGGAGGGGCTCGTGCCCATCTTCCCCAGCCACCCGGCTGTTAAACCGCGGCGTCATTCTTGATCTCTCGCAGATAGAGCTGGTAGCAGACCTGACCCGCTTGCTTGTCCTTGAGCAGTTGCCAGCTGGCCGGCAGCGGCAGATCGGCCATCTCCTTCTCTCGCTCCAGATAGATTAGGGCGTCCGGCGCCAGCCAGCCGCGCAGCTCCAGCAGCTCGCACACCTGGGGCAGCAACTCGCGGCGAAAGGGGGGGTCGAGAAACACCAGGTCGAACGGCGTGGCCGGCCCCTGCAGCCAGCTGACGGCATCGGCCTGGATCACCTGACCCTGGCTGCTACCGAGGGTGGTCAGGTTCTTCTTGATCTGCTCGGCGGCGCCCCTGTCCATCTCGATCAGGGTGACCTGCTCGGCGTAACGCGATAGCGCCTCCAGCCCCAGCCCGCCGCTGCCGGCGAACAGATCCAGGCAGCGGGTGCCGCGCACATGGGGAGCCAGCCAGTTGAAGATGGTCTCCTTGACGCGATCCGTGGTGGGTCTGAGTCCTTCCACATCCCTGACCGGCAGTTTGCGGCCTCGCCACTGGCCGCTGATGATTCTTACAAAGCCCGATTTCCCCTGCGGGGCTGGGCTCTTGCTCGGGCCGTTACGGCTGGATTTCACTCTGGGCATCGCGTTTCGTCGTCAGAAAATAAAGTGATAGTATAAGGCGGTTCATTTTTATGCCGACCCGCCGAGGGACGGCTATCTTAGCAGTCAGCCTTTGATGTGAGTATTTTTAGATGGCAAAAGGTTTGTTTTCCTGGCTGGGTTTCGGCCGCAAGAAAGAAGAGGCTGAGGCTGTCCAACCACAGACACCGCAAGCCACCCCGACTACCGCTGAGCCCGAAGTCGCGGCTCACCCCGCTCCCGCTCCCGTTTCCGAGACGACTGTTTCCGATAGTACGCCGGCCGTCGCTGCTGAAGTGCCCGCCAGCGCACAGAATTCCGTTTTGCACGATGATTGCTGCCCGCCTGCCGAGCTGGACGACCATGGTCCGCTGGTGGTGGAGGAGTGTGCCTCCGATCTGGAGCCGGTGATCGTCAATGAAGCCCTGATCGCCGAAGAGGAGCGTGCGGCTGCCGAGGCGCAAGCCGCTGAGGCTGCCGAAGAGGATCGCATTGCCGCCGAAGCCCGCGCGGCGGAAGAGGCTCGCGTTGCCGCCGAAGCCCGCGCCGCAGAAGAGGCCCGTCTTGCCGCCGAAGCCCGCGCGGCAGAAGAGGCTCGCGTTGCCGCCGAAGTCCGCGCCGCAGAGGAGGCTCGCATTGCTGCCGAGGCCTGCGCTGCCGAAGAGGCGCGCATTGCTGCCGAAGCCCGTGCGGCAGAAGAGGCTCGCGTTGCCGCCGAAGTCCGCGCCGCAGAGGAGGCTCGCATTGCCGCCGAAGCACGCGCCGCAGAAGAGGCTCGCATTGCTGCCGATGCCCGCGCGGCAGAAGAGGCTCGTATTGCTGCCGAAGCTCGTGCCGCGGAAGAGGCTCGTATTGCCGCTGAAGCGCAGGCTGCCGAGGAAGCCCGGATCGCCAAAGAGGCCCAGCGAGCGGAAGATTTGCGCCTGGTCGCCGCGATGGAGGCTGAGGCCGCTGCCCTCGCAGCTCTGCCGCTGGCCGCCAAGGTGGACGACGACACCCAGGACAAGCCGCAGCGGGAGGGCTTCTTCGCCCGCCTCAAGCGCAGCCTGGTGCGCACCAAGGAGAATATCGGTTCCGGCTTCTTCGGCCTGTTCCGTGGCAAGAAGATCGACGACGAGCTGTTCGAGGAGCTGGAGACCCAGCTGCTGACAGCGGATCTCGGTGTCGACACCACCACCCGTATCATCGAGGGGCTGGTGCAGCATGCGGATCGCAAGCAGCTCAAGGATGCCGAGGCGCTCTACGGCCTGCTCAAGCAGGACATGGGCGAGATGCTGGCCAAGGTCGAGCAGCCGCTGGTGATCGACACCGACAAGAAGCCTTACGTCATCCTGATGGTGGGCGTGAACGGGGTCGGCAAGACCACCACCATCGGCAAGCTGGCCAAGCAGTTCCAGGCCGAGGGCAAGAGCGTGATGCTGGCCGCTGGCGATACCTTCCGCGCCGCCGCCGTCGAGCAGCTGCAGGTGTGGGGTCAGCGCAACAACATTCCGGTGATTGCCCAGCACACCGGCGCCGACTCCGCCTCCGTCATCTATGATGCCATCGAGGCAGCTCGCTCGCGCGGGGCCGACGTGCTGATCGCCGATACCGCCGGCCGCCTGCAGAACAAGAGCAACCTGATGGAAGAGCTCAAGAAGGTGGTACGGGTGATGAAGAAGCTGGACGATGCGGCGCCCCACGAAATCATGCTGACCCTGGACGCAGGCACCGGCCAGAACGCCCTGAGCCAGGCCAAGCTGTTCAGCGAGGCGGTGGGCCTGACCGGCATCACCCTCACCAAGCTGGATGGCACCGCCAAGGGCGGCGTCATCTTCGCGGTGGCCGACAAGTTCCAGATTCCGATCCGCTACATCGGGGTGGGCGAGGGGATCGACGATCTGCGTCCGTTCGTCGCCAACGACTTCATCGAGGCGCTTTTCAGTCGCGAGGAGTGAGTGTCTTCGCGATGAGCAAGCTCGGGCGCCGTGAGTTGAGCGCCCCCTGCCCCGACCCAGGTCGGGGCTTGTCACTGTCAGGGAACCGTTATGATCCGTTTTGACAAGGTCAGCAAGGTTTACAGCGGCGGCCATCAGGCGCTGCAGAAGGTCAGTTTTCATCTGCGCAAGGGGGAGATGGCCTTTTTGACCGGGCACTCGGGCGCAGGCAAGAGTACCCTCCTCAAACTCATCAGCGTAATGGAACGGCCGACCGACGGCCGTGTCTTCTTTCATGGCGACGACGTCAGCCATATCAAGCGGGGGGAGATCCCCTATGTGCGCCGCCAGATCGGCATGATCTTTCAGGATCACCGCCTGCTGATGGACCGCACCGTGTTCGACAACGTGGCGCTGCCGCTGGTGATCGACGGTTACAGCCATGGGGACATCAACAAGCGGGTGGCCGCTGCGCTCGACAAGGTGGGGCTGCTCGGCAAGGAGCGCTACCAGCCGCGCATGCTCTCCGGCGGTGAACAGCAGCGGGTCGGCATCGCCCGTGCCATCGTCAACAAGCCGCCGCTGCTGCTGGCGGATGAGCCAACCGGCAACCTGGATCCCCAGCTCTCCATGGACATCATGCGGCTGTTCGAGGAGTTCAACCGCTTCGGCGTCTCCGTGCTGATTGCCACCCACGATCTGGGGCTGATTGCCCGCATGCGCTATCGCACCCTGACCCTCAAGGCGGGTCGCATGTATTCGTCCGGGGAGGAGCTCTGATGGCCATTCGTGCGCGTCACAAACAGCCGCCGCTGCGGCGTTTCATGATGTACTGGGTTGACCACGCCCGCCAGGCCTTTGCCAGTCTGGGGGAGCTGTGGCGCAATCCGCTCGCCTCCCTGATGACGCTGGCGGTGCTGGGGGTCAGCCTGGCGCTGCCCTCCTGCTTCCACGTGCTGCTGAAAAACGCCGAGGTGGTGGAGGGGAGCTGGCAGACCAGTTCCCAGATCTCCCTCTACCTGCGCAAGGATCTGCCTGAGCAGAACATCCTCGACATGAAGCAGCGGATCCTGCTCTACCCGGAGGTGGAGTCGGTCACCTACATGAGCCGGGATGAGGCGCTCAAGGAGTTTCGCGAGATCTCCGGCTTTGGCGATGCGCTCGACTACCTCGACAGCAACCCGCTGCCGCCGGTGTTGAGCGTGATCCCGGATCCGCGCTGGCAGAACCCGGAAGGGGCGGCCGAGCTGCTCAACAAGTTGAGCAACGAAGACGGGGTCGAGCAGGGCAAGCTGGATCTGCAGTGGCTGACCCGGCTGCAGGGGATCATGAACCTGCTGCGTCACACCATCACCGGCATCGCCGTGTTGCTGCTCTCCGCGGTATTGCTGATCGTCGGTAACACCCTGCGCCTGAATATCCTCAACCAGCGTTCCGAGATCGAAGTGCTCAAGCTGGTGGGGGCGACCGATGCGTTTATCCATCGTCCCTTCCTTTATACCGGCATCTGGTTCGGGGTCATTGGCGGCATGCTGGCCTGGTGGCTGACCGAGGTGATGGTGATCTGGAGCGAAGGGGTGGTGAAGGAGCTGGCGGGTCTCTACAACAGCAACTTCCGGCTGGTGGGCATGGGAGCGGTGGACGGGATCAACCTGATCATGCTGGGGGCCCTGCTGGGGCTGATCGCCTCCTGGTTTTCGGTCCATCGCCACATTCGCGACATCGAACCGTCCTGATTAATTTATCAGCGTTTCAAAGCGCTGGATTTTGCGACCTGGATCAAGTAAAAGAGTGGCCGTTTCTGGCACGGCCACCGTTCTGGGAGTAATCTGGATAGCACCAGTCTTCAGGATCTTCTCTGGATCCTGTGAACCTTCTGATTTATAAGCAGTCTACAATTGCGAAGAATTTATACGGGTGTGGCCCCTATGCCTTGCTCGTCTGACTTGGCAAGCATGTGAAGGTTGCGAGCTCCGCAACAATGGACTTAGCATGCTACTTTTCGGGGGTCCTTCATTGTGACCCCCTTTTTTTGACTGTTCATTCATGATTCATCCTGCCGGCCTAAGATAATTCCGGTTCAGACATGCCAGTCATGTTTGATGCAGGCCGCAGAATGGCGTCCGGTCAGTAGACAGGCCCTCTCAGGGTGTTAGACTGATTCGATTGAAAAGTAAGAGGTAGAACATGGGAACTTCATTGCAGCGCACTATGGCTCTGATTCCGCAAGGTAGTCTGGAAGGCTATATCCAGGCAGTAAACTCGATTCCGGTGCTGAGCGCAGAGGAAGAGCGTGAGCTGGCTGAGCGTTTGCAGCAGGAAGGCGATCTCGAGGCTGCCCGTCAGCTGGTTATGTCGCACCTGCGTTTTGTCGTTCACGTCGCCAAGAGTTATGCCGGTTACGGTCTGCCCCAGGCCGATCTGGTGCAGGAAGGCAACATAGGCCTGATGAAGGCGGTCAAGCGCTTCGACCCGAGCGTCGGCGTGCGTCTGGTCTCCTTCGCGGTGCACTGGATCAAGGCTGAAATCCACGAATACGTGCTGCGCAACTGGCGCATGGTCAAGGTGGCGACCACCAAGGCCCAGCGCAAGCTCTTCTTCAACCTGCGCAAGTCCAAGAAACGCCTCGGCTGGCTGAACCACGAAGAAGTCCAGGCCGTGGCTGCTGACCTCGGCGTCTCCGCCGCCGACGTCACCGAGATGGAAGCGCGCATGAGCAACTACGATCAGGCGTTCGATCTGGTCGGTGATGAGGACGAAGAGGGCGGTTTTGCGCCGGTCCACTATCTGGAGGACAAATCCTCCGATCTGGCCGCCACCATCGAGAACGACAACTGGGACGATCATGCGACCCGTCGTCTGAGCTCGGCCCTGGCCACCCTGGATGAGCGCAGCCAGCACATCATCCGTGCCCGCTGGCTCGACGACGACAGCAAGACCACCCTGCAGGAGCTGGCCGATACCTACGGCGTCTCCGCCGAGCGGGTGCGTCAGCTTGAGAAGAATGCCCTCAAGAAGCTGAAGGATGCGATGGAAGCATAATCCTGTGCGCCGGGCGGGTCAGTCAGCTTGAGAGGCACGCGCCCAGGCAGCTGAAAGATACGAGGGAGGCCTGAGCCTCCTGATGAAAACAGGGCCTGATGGCCCTGTTTTTGTTTGGCGGGGATCTGGTCGGCCTTGCCTTGGTTACCCTTGTGTATGGTATGTTGCCGCCACTGCCACAGTAGGGAGAGCAGATAGTGAAACTCTTGAACGACTTGTTTACCAACAACCGCGAGTGGGCGGAACGGATCAAGGCCGAGGATCCCGAATTCTTTGCTACCCTCTCCGCCCAGCAGGCCCCCGAATACCTCTGGATTGGCTGCTCCGACAGCCGGGTACCCGCCAACCAGCTGATGGGGCTGCTGCCGGGGGACGTGTTCGTCCACCGCAACGTCGCCAACCTGGTGGTGCACACCGACTTCAACTGCCTCTCGGTGCTGCAATACGCGGTCGAGGTGCTCAAGGTGAAGCACATCATCGTCTGCGGCCACTACGGCTGCGGCGGCGTCAAGGCGGCGATGCAGAACCAGGAGCTGGGGCTCATCGACAACTGGCTGCGCAATATCAAGGATGTCTACTTCAAGTATCGCGAGCAGCTGGATGCCATCGAGGATGAGCACGAGCGCTTCGACTACCTGTGCGAGCTGAACGTGGCCGAGCAGGTGGCCAACGTCTGCCATACCACCATCATCCAGAACGCCTGGCGCAAGGGGCAGGAGCTGGCGGTACACGGCTGGATCTACGGCATCAAGGACGGTCTGCTGCACGATCTCGATCTCTGCATCAGCGGGCCCGAGCAGATCCCGGACGTCTATCGCGCCTGGCCGGACATGCGTCCGCCCCACCGCCGTCGCTGAGGAGCATTCCGTTGGCACCGGCTCTCTATCTGCAGATCAAGCAGCACATCCTGGACGGGATCCGCGAACGCCACTATCAGGCGGGCGACCGGATCCCGACCGAGGCCGCCCTGTGCGAGCAGTTCACCGTGAGCCGGATGACGGTCAACAAGGCGCTGCGCGAATTGGTGGCCGAGGGCTGGCTGGTGCGCACCGCCGGCTCCGGCAGCTTCGTAGCGGACCGGCGCACCGAGTCGCCGCTGCTGGCCATTCGCAACATCGCCGACGAGATCGCCGAGCGGGGCAGCGAGTACAGCGGCCGGGTGATCCGGCTGCAACGCCAGGCCGCCGACGAGAAGGTGGCGGTGCAACTGGGGCTGCGGGTCGGGGCGCCCATCTTTCACAGCCTCATCGTCCATCAGGCCGACGGTGAGCCGCTGCAGCTGGAGGAGCGCTTCGTCGATGCGGAGCGGCTGCCGGAGTACGGCGAGCAGGATTTTGCCAGCCAGACCCCCAACCGTTATCTGATGGAGGTCTGCCCCCTCTCCGAGATGGAGCACGTGGTGGAGGCGGTGCTGCCGAGCGCCGGCGAGGCCGGCTTGCTGCAGGTACGGGTCGATACCCCCTGCCTGCTGCTGCATCGGCGTACCTGGTCCGACGGTTATCTGGTCTCCTATGCCCGCCTGCTCTCGCCAGGCTCCCGCTACAAGTTGAGCTCCAAGACCAGCCTTAGCTAATTGTATATACATATCATTTTTTGAAAAAGCCCGCCTCTGGCGGGCTTTTTTGTGTTTAAGCTCTAATGAACACGCTGTTATCAAGATGTGAACTTGATCCTTTCTTTCCCGTCAGAGATCAGATATAAGTTAATGTATATACATTTAGAGGTCGGTATGAACAAGGAACTGTTGAACTGCGAGCGGGTCTGGCTCAACGTGACACCCGCCACCCTGCGCTCCGATCTGGCTGACTACGGTCTGCTGGAGCCCCATGCCCTCGGCGTTCATGAGGGGAGGATCCACGCCCTGGTGCCCATGCAGGATCTCAAGGGCCCCTATCCTGCCCATTGGCAGGACATGAAGGGCAAGCTGGTTACCCCCGGCCTCATCGATTGCCACACCCACCTCATCTTCGCCGGCAGCCGTGCCGAAGAGTTCGAGCTGCGCCAGAAGGGTGTGCCCTATGCAGAGATCGCCCGCAAAGGCGGCGGCATCATCAGCACGGTGCGCGCCACCCGTGCCGCCAGCGAGGATCAGCTGTTTGAGCTGGCGCTGCCACGGATCAAATCGCTGATCCGGGAAGGGGTCACCACGGTGGAGATCAAGTCCGGCTACGGCCTCACCCTGGCAGACGAGCTCAAGATGCTGCGGGTGGCCCGCCGACTGGGAGAGGCGCTTCCGATCCGGGTCAAGACCACCCTGCTGGCAGCCCATGCGGTGCCGCCGGAGTATCGCGACGATCCCGACTCCTGGGTCGAGACCATCTGTCAGGAGATCATCCCGGCCGCCGCCGAGGCGGGCCTGGCCGATGCGGTGGACGTCTTCTGTGAACACATCGGCTTCTCGCTGGCCCAGACCGAGCAGGTCTATCTGGCGGCGGATCAATATGGCCTAGCGGTGAAGGGGCACATGGATCAGCTCTCCAACCTGGGCGGCAGCACGCTGGCTGCCAACTTCGGGGCCCTCTCGGTGGATCATCTGGAGTATCTGGATCCGGAAGGGGTCCAGGCGCTGGCTCACCGCGGCGTGGTCGCGACTCTGCTGCCCACCGCCTTCTATTTCCTCAAGGAGACCAAGCTGCCGCCGGTCGCCGCCCTGCGCAAGGCGGGAGTGCCGATGGCGGTCTCCTCCGACATCAACCCGGGCACGGCCCCCATCGTCTCCCTGCGGATGGCCATGAACATGGCCTGCACCCTGTTCGGCCTGACCCCGGTGGAGGCCATGGCCGGGGTGACCCGCCACGCCGCCCGGGCGCTTGGCGAGCAGGAGCAGCTGGGACAGCTCAGGGTCGGCATGCTGGCGGATTTCCTGGTCTGGAACTGCGGCCATCCGGCCGAACTCAGCTACCTCATCGGCGTCGATCAGCTGGTGAGCCGGGTGGTCAACGGGGAGGAGACCTTGCATGGATAAGATCAACGGGATCGACATGTCGGTCTGGCAGGGGCGTCAGGATCCGGAAGACGGTGTCCTGGCCCTGCGCTGGCACGACAAAGTTCTGCCTTGGCAAGAGGCGCAGCCCTGGCAGGGCGAGGCGCCCGGCGTGGTGCTGCTCGGCTTTGCCTGTGACGAGGGGGTACGCCGCAACAAGGGTCGGGTCGGCGCCGCCGGTGCGCCGCTGGCCATTCGCAAGCTGCTCGCCAACACCGCCTGGCACCTGAGTCAGCCTGTCTACGACGGTGGCGACGTGCGCTGCGAGGATGGCGATCTCGACGCCGCCCACGAGCGGCTGGCCGAGCGGGTATCCGCGGCCCTCGAGCAGGGCCAGTTCCCGCTGGTGCTGGGGGGCGGCCACGAGGTGGCCTTCGGCAGCTGGAGCGGCCTCAACCGACATCTTGGCGGCCGTGGCAGGGTGGGCATCATCAACTTCGACGCTCATTTCGACCTGCGCATGAAGCTGGAGCAGGCGAGTTCCGGCACCCCCTTCTTCCAGATCGCCGAGCAGTGCGCTGCCCAGGGCTCGCCTTTTACCTACGCCTGCCTCGGGGTGGCCGAGACCGCCAACACGGCGGCCCTGTTCGCCCGCGCTGAGGCGCTGGGGGTGTGGCACGAGCTGGACGAGGCGATGACGCCGACCGAGCTGCCAGCCTTGCTCAACGGGCTGGATGCCTTTATCGCCCGCTGTGACCACCTCTATCTGACCATCGATCTGGACGTGCTGCCCGCCGCCGTGATGCCGGGGGTAAGCGCCCCTGCCGCCCGCGGCGTGGAACTGGCGGTCATTGAACCGCTGATCGCCCATATCCGGGCCAGCGGCAAGCTCAGGCTCGCCGATCTGGCCGAGTACAACCCGAACCTGGATCAGGACAACCGCAGCGCCCGCGTGGCCGCGCGCCTGGTCCACCTGTTGACCAAGTAGCGGCGCACTGCGCCGCCTGACCGTATCGCTAAACAAGGAGTGTCTATGTCTGTACAACACCAGGATCCCCGCCACGATCCGAGCCGGATCATCCGTGCTCCCCACGGTACCCAGCTGACTGCCAAGAGCTGGCTCACCGAGGCCCCACTGCGGATGCTGATGAACAACCTGGATCCGGAAGTGGCCGAGCATCCCCAGTCCCTGGTGGTGTACGGCGGCATCGGTCGCGCCGCCCGCAACTGGGCCTGCTACGACAAGATCGTCGAGGTGCTGACCCGCCTCGAGGAGGATCAGACCCTGCTGGTGCAATCCGGCAAGCCGGTTGGCGTGTTCCAGACCCACAAGGACGCCCCGCGGGTGCTGATCGCCAACTCCAACCTGGTGCCGCACTGGGCCAACTGGGAGCACTTCAACGAGCTCGATAAGAAGGGCCTGATGATGTACGGCCAGATGACCGCCGGCTCCTGGATCTACATCGGTACCCAAGGGATCGTGCAGGGCACCTACGAGACCTTCTTCGCCGTGGCGAACCAGCACTTCAACGGCGAGCCCAAGGGCCGCTGGATCCTCACCGGCGGGCTCGGTGGCATGGGCGGCGCCCAGCCGCTGGCCGCCACCATGGCCGGCTTCTCCATGATCGCCGTGGAGTGCGACGAGACCCGCATCGATTTTCGCCTCAAGACCCGCTACGTCGACAAGAAGGCCCATAGCCTAGATGAGGCGTTGGCCATGGTCGAGGAAGCAAGGCAGAGCGGCACTGCCGTCTCCGTCGGCCTGCTCGGCAACGCCGCCGACGTCTTCGCCGAGTTGGTGGCCCGCGGCATCACGCCGGACGTAGTGACCGACCAGACCTCAGCCCACGACCCAATCCACGGTTACCTGCCCCAGGGCTGGAGCGTGGCCCAGTGGCGCGACCTGCAGAAGAGCGCGCCGCAAGAGGTCAATGTGGCCGCCCGCCGCTCCATGGCTCGCCAGGTGGAGGCCATGCTGACCCTGCAATCCCGCGGCGCCGCCACGCTCGATTACGGTAACAACATTCGCCAGATGGCGCTGGAAGAGGGCGTCAAGAATGCCTTCGACTTCCCCGGCTTCGTCCCGGCCTACATCCGTCCGCTGTTCTGCCAGGGGATAGGTCCGTTCCGCTGGGTGGCGCTGTCCGGCGACCCGGAAGACATCTACAAGACCGATCAGAAGGTGAAGGAGCTGATCCCGGACGATCCCCACCTGCACAACTGGCTCGACATGGCCCGTGAGCGCATCGCCTTCCAGGGCCTGCCGGCGCGGATCTGCTGGGTCGGCGTCAAGGATCGGGTACGCCTGGGCCTGGCCTTCAACGAGATGGTGAAGAACGGCGAGCTGAAGGCTCCGGTCGTCATCGGTCGCGATCACCTGGATTCCGGCTCCGTGGCGAGCCCGAACCGCGAGACCGAGTCCATGATGGACGGCTCCGACGCCGTCTCCGACTGGCCGCTGCTCAACGCCCTGCTCAACACCGCGGGCGGCGCGACCTGGGTCTCCCTGCACCACGGTGGCGGGGTCGGCATGGGCTTCTCCCAGCACTCCGGCGTGGTGATTGTCTGTGACGGCACCGACGACGCCGCCCAGCGGGTCGGCCGCGTGCTGCGCAACGACCCGGCCACCGGGGTAATGCGTCACGCCGACGCAGGCTACGAAATTGCCATCAACTGTGCCGTTGATGAGAAACTGGATCTGCCGATGATTGACGGCGCCAACGGTGTCAAAGGAAAGGTGTAACACCATGTTTGAATTGACTATTACCCCGGGCGAGCTGGATCTCGCCACCCTGCGCCGCGTCAGCCGCGAGCCGGTACACGTTTCGCTGGATCCGGCCGCCCTGGCGGGGATCCACGCCTCCGCCGCCGTGGTCACCAAGGTGATCGAGCAAAACCGGGTGGTGTATGGCATCAACACCGGCTTCGGCCTGCTGGCCAACACCCGCATTCCGGTGGAACAGCTGGACGAGCTGCAGCGCTCCATCGTGCTCTCCCATGCCGCCGGTATCGGCGAGTACATGGATGACGCCACCGTGCGGCTGATGATGGTGCTCAAACTCAACTCCCTGGCCCGTGGTTTCTCCGGCATCCGGCTGGTGGTGCTGGAGGCCCTGATGCGCCTCATCAACGCCGAGGTGTATCCGGTGGTGCCGAAGAAGGGCTCCGTCGGCGCCTCCGGCGACCTGGCGCCGCTGGCCCACATGAGCTGCCTGCTGATCGGTGAAGGCAAGGCGCGCCACAAGGGCGAGCTGATCGACGCCTCCACGGCCCTCAAGATTGCAGGCCTGGAGTCCATCGCGCTGGCACCGAAAGAGGGACTGGCCCTGCTCAACGGCACCCAGGCGAGCACTGCCTTCGCGCTGGAAGGGCTGTTCCACGCCGAGGATCTCTACGCCGGCGCCATCACCATAGGTGCCATGAGCGTGGAGGCGGCCCTTGGCAGCCGCCGGCCATTCGATGCCCGCATCCACGCGGTGCGCGGTCAGCGTGGCCAGATTGACGCGGCCGCCTGCTACCGCCACCTGCTGGTGGATGGCAGCGAGATCGGCATGTCACATCACAACTGCGAGAAGGTGCAGGATCCTTACTCCCTGCGCTGCCAACCCCAGGTGATGGGCGCCTGCCTGACCCAGATCCGTCAGGCCGCCGAGGTGCTGGTGTGCGAGGCCAATGCTGTCTCCGACAACCCGCTGGTGTTTGCCGAGGATGAGGACATTCTCTCCGGCGGCAACTTCCACGCAGAACCCGTGGCCTTCGCCGCCGACAACCTGGCGCTGGCCATCGCCGAGATAGGCTCCCTGTCTGAGCGGCGCATGGCGCTGCTGATCGACTCGCGCATGTCCGGTCTGCCGGCCTTCCTGGTCAACAACGGCGGCGTCAACTCCGGTTTCATGATCGCCCAGGTCACCTCGGCGGCGCTCGCCTCCGAAAACAAGACCCTGGCCCACCCGGCCTCGGTGGACAGTCTGCCCACCTCCGCCAACCAGGAGGATCACGTCTCCATGGCCACCTTCGCCGGTCGCCGGCTGGCTGACATGGCCGAGAACACCCGCGGCATCCTGGCGGTGGAGCTGCTGGCGGCAGCGCAAGGGTTGGATTTCCGCGCACCGCTGCGTTCCACCGAGCTGGTGGAGCTGGCCAAGGGCCGCCTGCGCGAAGAAGTCAGCTTCTACGACAAGGACAGGTACTTCGCGCCGGACATCGAGGCGGCCGCCGCCCTGCTGGGCCGTGCCAGCTACAACGACCTGATCCCGGCCGGCGTGCTGCCGAGCCTGTAAGCGGCCATTCAGCCCATGACAAAAGACCGCCCATCGGGCGGTCTTTTCGTTGCTGTGGTCGATGATTCAGCGGTTATTCGTGCTCGAACATCAGGAACAGGTAGACCACGAACAGCACCAGGTGGGTAGCCCCGTGCAGCGCATTGGTGCGGCCGCTGCTGAAGGTCACCTTGCACACCATGAGGGTGGTGATGAGCAGCACCATGTCGGCGGCGGAGAGGCCCAGACGAACCTCCTGTCCCAGCATGGCGCCGATGAACAGCACCGCGGGCACTGTGAGGGCGATGGTGGCCAGCACAGAGCCGAAGTAGAGGTTCATGGCCCGCTGCAGCTGGTTGTTGAAGGCCGCCTTGATGGCGCCGACCGCCTCGGGGGCCAGCACGATACAGGCGACGATGAAGCCCCCCAGCGCCGGCGGCGCCGCCAGCACCTTGACCCCGTGGTTGATGGGAATGGCGAGGGTCTTGGCCAGCAGGATCACCACCACCAGGTAGGCGAGCAGCAACAGGGTGTGGTAGACGTTGCTCTGCAGCGGGCCGTGGTGCTCTTCGTAATCCTCGTGATCGCTGTCGATGAAGAAGTGGCTGTGGCTGCGGGTCTGGATCAGCAGGAAGACGCCGTAGAGCAGCACAGAGATGATGATCAGCATCCAGGACATGGCGCTCGACATGCTGCCGATGTTGCCCCCCTCGGTGAAGTTGGGCAGTACCAGACAGAGCAGCGCCAGCGGAATGATGGCCACCAGATAGGATTTGACCCCGTCCAGATTGAAGCTCTGGGTGTGGTAGCGCCAGCCGCCAAACAGCAGGGTGAAGCCCACCAGGCCGTTGGTCACCAGCATCACCACCGCAAACATGGTGTCGCGGGCCATCACCGGATTGGGTTCGCCGGTCAGCATGACCGAGGAGATCATCACCACCTCCAGCGAGATGACCGACAGGGTGAGGATCAGGGTGCCGAAGGGTTCGCCCAGCTTGATGGCGAGGGCATCGGAGTGGCGCACCACCGAGAAGATGGCCCAGGTGACGATGGCAAGCAGCACAGCCGACACCGGAAGATAGATCCCGAGCGGAGTTGTCTCTGTCAGCAGGTCGCTACCTAGCGTCTTGAAGAAGAGCAGGGTGAGCAGGCCGACGGGCAGGGCAATCTCTTGCCGGATAAATGACTTCATAGGCAGTGGTTCTCATCTCGGGGCGGCGTGAGCCGACGGGTATGGAGCAGGATGGCACGTCACCGCAGTGACGGCCCTGCCAATGATAAAGGCTGTTGTCCGCGCAAGGAAAAAACATTTTGTTGCAAGATATGAGGGGAGCCGCATCCTCACCCGCTGCCAGCACCGAGTGGTGTTCGCCTGTGCGATCGAGAGGGCAGAGGCTGGCTCAGCGCTCGCCCCCGTGGTTCTGGTACCAGGCCAGCAACCAGATCTTCAGCTTGGTCAGGGCCATGGGCGGGGCATAGACGTAACCCTGGATCAGGTGCACGCCGTGCTGGTCCAGATATTCCACCTGATCCTGGCGTTCGACCCCCTCGGCGATCATTTCCATGCCCGACTCGCGGCCAAAGGCGATGGTGGCATCCAGCACGCTGCGTTTGAGATCGTCTGTGCCTATGGTGTCGACGAACATCTTGTCGATCTTGATCTGGCGGATGCCGAGCCGCTGCAGGTAGGCGAAGCCGCCGTAACCGGTGCCGAAGTCATCCAGCTTGAAGTGGTAGCCCCGCTGCTGCAGGGCGCCGATCTCGGCGCTCGCCGTCTCGATGTCGGTGATGGGCTTGCGCTCGGTCAGCTCGAAGGTGAGCTGGGCGGGAGAGGGCCAGCCGTGGCGCAGCAGCAGGTTGCGCAGGTGCGGTTGCTCCAGGTGGGAGGCCACTATGTTGACGCTGACCCACTGGCCGGGGATGAGCTTGGGCAGGTCGGCGATGACTTTTTCCAGCAGCTGGCTGGTCATCGGCAGGATCAGCTCCTGCTCTTCTGCATAGTCGATGAAGGCCCCTGGTGGGATCAGGCCGCCGCCCCGCTGCCAGCGCAGCAGTGCCTCGAACCCCACCACCTGCTGGCTGCGGCTGTCCACCACGGGCTGGTAGAAGGGGACGAACTCCCGCCGCGCCAGCCCGGCCTGCAACAATCCCTTGAGCGAGCGCCGGTAGTTGCGCAGCCCCCAGTAGGCCGCGACCAGCAGGGCCCCGATGGCGGCGCCGCACCAGAGCCCGTAGTAGCGGGCCTGCTGCAGGGCGTACTGCTCGAGCGCCCGGCCGGCCCACAGGGTCTGCCGGATCTGCTCGTGGGGATCGAGAAAACTGAGGCTGAGGCTTTGACTGCCCGCCTCCTCCTTGATGGCGCTGTCGCCGCGGGGGAAGGTCGGGCTGGAGCCCCCCGGTTGCAGCTGGCTGAATTCGAGGTAGAAGCAGTTGGCGCAGGGATATTGCAGCAGGGCGTGGCTCCAGCTGTTGCTCAGCACCCAGTAGACTATGTTGCCGCCGCTGCGGTAGTAGGCGACTATCTCCTGTTCGGTGTTGAAGCGGGCCTGGGTGGCCGCGATCCCGAAAGCATCCTGATTGGGGTAGGGTGGCAGCTCGGCCAGGGTGAAGGGCAGATCCATCCCCAGGCTGGAGCAGCCGCCACCGGAGGCGAGCAGCAGCCCCTGAATGCGGATGTGTTCGTTGTAAAAACGGGGGGCCCGCAGCAACGCCATGTCCTGCTCGCCGCAGTCAAAATGGAACTGCACCAGCTGGTTGCGAATGCTCTTGTCCAGTACCTGATGGCGCTCCACCAGGGCGGCATTGATCTCCTCTTTCTTCTTCTGCAGCAGCCGGTGGGCCAGGGTGCCGCCGAGCAGCTGGCTGAGGGGCAGACTGGCCAGCAGCGGCAGGCAGAACAGCAACAGAGTGAGCCAGAGTGGGGAGATAGTTCGCAAGGGGCACCTGCCTGATGGGCGAATAGGATGCATATGAGTGGCATCATCATAGTGCATTAGCTGCATCGATTTGAGCGGAGGCGATCACACTTGTGTCGTAGATTTATAATCTGCTGATAAATAATGGTTTTATAAAATCGGCTGCTGAAGATTCAATCGCTGACCTGTCATAAATGACAATTGTCCAGCTTATCTGAAGTGGCTAGAGTAGCCGTGCGGTTTGACTCACCGTGTGTTCAATACTCCTGTATCTGTTTTTTTGTCAGTAGCACAGAGTGTTAGTTTTGATATGAGTGTTTCTTTTGGTCCCCTCTGCGGGACCATTTTTCTGCCTGTCATTCGGCCATGGCCCTGAGCCTTGCCTCCTTTCTCTTCCTTGATCCCCCTTTTTTGGCTGCCACCCTGTCCGGGGCTTGGTGTTCTCGCACCTGTTTGGGTATGCTCGCCCGCTTAATTCCAGAAGCGGGATCTTCGTCCATAGGCGCGCTTCAAGGTTGGCTGATACGATGAAGCCACATGGAAGTTGTCGGGCATACGGAAAGGTACATGAAACTGACCACCCAGCTTGTCTCGTTTATTACCCTGTGCGTCATCGCGGCCATGGCCATGGTGCTGCTTGGCGGGGTGTTCAGCTTTCGCGAGCTGGGCATGGAGCTGCAGCAGAAGAAGGTCAACTCCCTGGTGGAGATCATCGACAAGCAGCTGGAGATCGCCGACGATCATCAGGATCTCACCCGCTGGCTGCCGACCCTGCTGCGCTCGGCCCACGTGGTTGAGCTGGAGATCCGCCAGAACAAGCAGCGGATCTACTGGTTTCGCGACGTGCAGCAGCCGACCGACGAGAGCCTGCTGATCCCCTATCACCAGGCCATTCCCCATCAACCCGACATGCAGGCCGACTTCAAGCTGGAGCGGCCGTTCAAGGAGTTCGAGTACTCCATCAAGGCCATGTCCGGCATCTCCCTCGGCATCTTCATCGTGGTGTTCGGGCTCTGGTACTCCATCCGCTGGCTGCGTCTGCAACTGCGTGGGGCCGAGCTGCTGGCTGAGCGGGCCCAGCTGATCCTGGACGGCAAGCTGACCAAGCTGGCCCACGATCCGGCCGACGAGTGGCCGCAGTCCGCCAGCCAGGCCCTCGATTATCTGCTGGCCGAGCTGGCGGATGCCCGCAAGGAGCGCAGCCGCTTCGACAACTTCATCCGCAGCAACGCCTTCGTCGACAAGCTGACCGGCATCGGCAACCGGCTGTTCTTCGACAACCGGCTGGAGAGCGCCATCATGGAGGCGAGCGTGATGAGTGGCGGCGTGCTGCTGATCGAGCTGGCCGGGCTGGAGGAGCTGGATCCCGAGCTGAACGGCCGCCAGAGCCAGGATCTGCTGATGGAGGCGAGCGCCTCCATTGCCGCCTTCGTGCGCAAGCACAGCGGTGCCCTGCAGGCGCGCTATGCCGGCCAGGTGTTTGCGGTGCTGCTGCCCAACATGTCGGAGAGCGAGATGGTGGATGCCGCCGGCCAGCTGCACAAGAGTCTGCAGCGGCTGCACTGGCCCGAGGCGGTCAATGCCGATACCGCCGTCTATCTGGGGGCGGTCTGCTATCAGGCCGAGGACTCCCTGCTCAAGGTGCAGGAGGAGGCGGAGCTGGCGCTCAAGAGCGCGCAGCTGCAGGGCCACACCGGCTGGTTCCTCTACGAGAAGCAGCTGGACGAGGAGCAGAGCAGCAAGGGTACGGTGCGCTGGCGCACCCTGATCGGCCGGCGCATCGAGGAGCACGGCATCGACTTCTACGTGCAGCCGGTGCAGCAGGAGCGGGATCAGGTGGTGCTGCAGCAGGATCTGCTGATCCGGATCCACGACGAGCAGGGGCGGGAACTGCAGGCCGGCGTCTTCATGCCGATGGCGGAGAAGGCGGGGCTGCTGCTGCCGCTGGATCGGCTGGTGGCACAACAGACCCTCACCCTGTTGCGTCAGCGCTCCGAGCAGAGCTGTCCCATCAGCCTGACCCTCTGCGCCCAGAGCCTGCTGCACCGGGAGTTCCAGCGCTGGCTGTTCTTCGATCTGTTCCAGCTGCCGCGCAGCACCAATGAGCGGTTGATCCTGCAACTCTCCGAGGCCCAGGTGACCCGCCACTACGAGGCGCTCAAGCGGCCGCTGCGGGCGCTGCGCATGCTGGGCTGCCAGCTGGCCATCGATCATGCCGGCCAGGACGTGGTGAGCACCCAGTACATCAAGGAGTTCGAGATCAACTTCCTCAAGCTGCACCCCAGCCTGGTGCGCGAGATCCACACCCGCCAGGTCAACCAGATGGCGGTGCGCAGCCTGGTGGGGGGCTGTGCCAATACCCGCACCCGGGTCATCGCCGTGGGGGTGGAGAGCGGCGACGAGTGGAAGATGCTGCGCCACCTCGGGGTGCACGCCGGGCAGGGCCCCTGGTTCGCCGAGCCACAGCGGCTGGTGCTGGAACCGGCCGGCGCCTGACGGAGACAAGAGAGGGTCGCCCGGGCGACCCTCTCTTTTTTGTGGTCAAGAGTGGTGGTTCAACGCCTGCACCGCGCCCGGCAGCCCGTCACAGGCGCCCCTGCTCTCTCAGTCCCGCCAGCCCCTGCATGCCGCCGGTGTGGATGAAGACGATCTTGCTGCCGCGCGGGATGCGACCGGCCGCCAGTTCGCGAAACAGCCCCCACATCGCCTTGCCGCTGTAGATGGGCTCAAGTGGCAGACCGGTCTCGGCGCTGAAGGCCTGCACCCACTGCCAGAGCGCCGGAGTGAATTTGGCATAGCCGCCGTCGTGGTGATCCAGCGCGATCCACCAGCCGGGCGTGTCGGCGGCGGCCGGGTGGAGGCGGCGCACCTCGTCGGCGATGAAGCTCCCCCCCTTGAGCACGGCGATGGCGAGGATCTGTTCCGGATCCCGCTTGCCGGCGATGAGCCCGGCCAGGGTGCCGCCGCTGGCACAAGGCAATACCCAGAGATCCGGCGAGAAGGGCACCTCGTCGACCAGCTCGGCCACTCCGGGAATGGCCAGCGGGCTGCTGCCCCCCTCCGGCACTATCAGGGTCTCTTCATCCTGGAATTGGTCCAGCCAGGCGGGATCCTGCCGTCGCCGGTAGCTCTGGCGGTCGACAAAAATGAGATCCATGCCCCAGCCTTTCGCCGCGCTCAGGGTGGCGTTGCTGACGGCCTCCGGTTCCCCGCGTATGATGCCGGTAGTACGCAGGCCAGATTGGCACCCGGCCGCCGCCAGGGCATGGATATGATTGGAGTAGGCGCCGCCAAACGAGAGCAGATGGCGCTTGCCTTGCTCCTCGGCATACCGCAGGTGGTACTTGAGCTTGCGCCACTTGTTGCCCGAGATGGCGGGGTGGATCAGATCGTCCCGTTTGCACCAGAGCTGGACATCATGGGTGTTCAACAGCGGGTGCGAGACAGCGTGCAGCGGCGAGGGCAGCAGGGCCGGTTGCAACGGCAACGACAAGCCGGATTGGGGCTGGGGTGGCAATGAGTAATCCGTCATTTATCTGGAGGCTAATGCTCTGTTTATGCTAAGGTTTAATCCATTTTTGGCGGCCAGGTGCGGGTTTCAATGAAACAACTTTTCAGACGTTCGACCCCGGGCGGACAGGTGGGACTCCTGCTGGCCGGCGATCGGATCATGCTGGCTTCGCTCGGCAACCCACCTATCTTCGCCACCCGCGCCATCAACGGCCAGCAAGAGTGGTCCCAGGCCATGGGCGAGCTGTTCAGCCGCCACGGCCTCGCCAAGTCTAAGGTGCGAGTCGCCCTCGCGGCCAGCCTTTATCAACAGGTCCAGATCGACAAGCCGGCGGTGCCCGATGCCGAAATGGCCGGCGCCCTGCCCTGGGCGGTCAAGGATTACGTCAACGAGCCCGTGCTGCAGCTCGCCATGGATTATGTGGATCTGCCCACCCCGCCGGCCGGCCGGCCGCGCATCAACGTGATCTGCGTGCCCAAGGCCCGGGTGCAGCAGCTGGCGGATGCGGTCAATCAGGTGGCGATCCTGGAGGCCATCGTCAGCGACGAGCTGGCGATGACCGCCCTCTACGAGCCGGACCAGACGGTACGCATGCTGCTGTGGCAGCCGAAGGGGCAGGACCTGCAGTTGTTGGTGTTCCATCAGGGGGGGCTCTGCTTCTCCCGTCAACTGCGTGGTTTCACGGCCCTCGCCGGCGAGCACGAGCCGGACGCCATGCTGCTCGACTCGCTGGCGCTGGAGATCCAGCGCTCCCTCGATTACCTGGCGGGCCAGCTCAAATTGCCGGAACTCGGCCAGATGCAGCTCGCCATCGCCTCGCCCTTCATCGGCACCCTGGTGCGCCACATGGAGCAAACCTTCGGCTTTGCCGTCTCCGCCATGGCCAACAAGGCGATCCTGTCTGGAGTCGAATATCTCTCGGCCTATGCTGCCGCCCTGGGAGGTGAGCAATGAGCGCGCTTGCCATGTCGGCTGCCATGGCCAACAAGGTGATCCTTGCCGGTGTTGAATATCTCTCGGCCTATGCAGCTGCTCTGGGGGAGGATGCCTGATGAAGCGTCAGATCAACCTCTATGGCGCCGAGTTTCGGCCCAGACGGCAGTGGGCCAGCCTAAACCAGATGGCGCTGGTGTGGGGTGCTTGCGTGCTGGTACTGCTGTGCGCCGCCGCCGTCATCGGCTGGCAGCAGCACGGGGTCGAGCGCGAGCTGGCCCAGCTGCGGGCTGCGCTGGAGGTCAAACGCGGCGAGGCGCAGCGGCTGGATGCCGAGTTGGCCCGTCACCAGGCCGATGGCCTGCTGCAGCAACAGCTTGTCACCAAGCAGGAGGAGCTGACCGCCAAGCAGGGACTGATCACACAGCTGGGCAGCCTGGCGCTGCAAAAATCTAGGGGCTTTGCCGGGCTGATGGCCGATCTCTCCCGGATCCGGGATCCGCAGCTCTCCTTGCAGCGGATCGAGATCGCCGACGGGCGTGTCAATCTGTCCGGTTTCGCCGGCCGCAGCCAGGACGTGCCGGCCTGGGTCAACCGTTTCAAGCAGACCCCCAGTCTGGCGGGCAAGCAGTTTGGTGAATTGACCTTGAGCCGCGACAAGGAGGGCCGGCTGGCCTTCCAGCTCAGCGGCATCGAACGGGAGAAGCCCTGATGAGCCTGAAAGCGCAGTGGCAGGTCTGGGCGGACAAGCTGGCCGCCCTCAGCCAGCGTGAGCGGGTGCTGATCATGCTGACCGGCGTGGTGCTGGTCGGCTCTATCGCCACCTATGGCTGGCTGGATGCCGCCGTCGTGCGGCTGGAGCAGGATCGGCTGGCGCTGAGTTCTGCCCAGCGGGATCTGGAGATCATGGATCTCGAGAACCAGGGCAAGCAGGCCAGGCTGGCGCGGGATCCGGATCAAAACGTGCGCACCCAGCTGGTTGGCGTGGATGAGGAGATCGGCAAGCTGGATGCGGCGCTCAAGGCCCAGACGGTGGATCTGATCCAGGCCCACGAGATGCCTGAGGTGCTGGAGGCGCTGCTGTCGCGCTCCGCCAATCTGCACATGGTGGCGCTCACTTCGCTGGCGCCCGAGCCGCTGATGGCGGGCGAGCAGCGCATCAACCTGTTCAAGCACGGCATCCGCCTCAAGCTGGAGGGCGGCTATTTCGATGTCTACCAGTACCTCAAGGCGCTGGAGGCGCTGCCGCGCCACTTCTACTGGAAGCAGTTTGACTATCAGGTGCAGGAGCATCCAAGGGCCGTGGTGGAGATGGAGATCTACACCCTCAGCACCAGCAAGGAGTTCATTCGTGGCTAGATGGTTTCCCCTGTGGGCGTGTCTGTTCACCCTGCAGGCCCAGGCACAGACCGAGGTGTTGCAGGATCCCACCGCTCCCTTGAGCGGCGTCACCAGTGGCGCCAGTGCGACCGGTTCCCGCGAGGCCGGTCTACCCAGGCTGCAGAGCATCATGCTGGGCAACGGCCCGGCGCTGGCGGTGCTCAACGGCAGCAGCTATCGGGTCGGCCAGCAGGTCGAGGGCTATCGCGTGGTGGCCATCAGTGCAGATGCCGTGGTGCTGGAGAAGGGGGGCAAGCGCCAGTCGCTGACCCTGTTTGCCAGCAAGATCCGCATCTGAACGCGCTCCGTCCGGGATGGGCGGGGCCAGGTTTGTCGAGTTTAATTGCAAGTCAGGGCGCACTAATTACATGAAAAAACATCATCTCTGCCTGATTTCCGTGGCCGTGCTGACGGCAGGCTGTACCAGCTACCGCCACCCAGAACCCGTGCAGGCCAAGGACGCGCTTCGGCATGCCATGACCGAGCAGAGCAAGGCCGGCGCATTGACCAGCGTACCCAAGTCGGTACAGAGCGAACTGCTGCAACTGAACCGCCCGCCCCAGGCCATCAGCATGCCGGAGCCCAGGCTGCGCATCGCCGCGCACGACGTGGATGCGGTGGAATTTTTCGGCTCTCTGTTCAAGGGCTCCCGCTACAGCGTGGCGGTGCATCCCGGGGTGGCCGGCCAGATCTCGGTCGAGCTCAAGGACGTGACCCTGACCGAAGTGCTGGGGGTGGTGGGTGACATGTACGGCTTCGATGTGCAGCGCAAGGGCAACGTGTTTCACGTCTACCCGGCCGGGTTGCGTACCGAGACCATTCCGGTCAACTACCTGATGATGTCCCGGCGCGGCCTCTCCCGCACCTCGGTCAGCACCGGCGGGGTGACGGCCAACGACAGTAATGGCAACAGCAACAACTTCGACAATGCCAACAACAGCACCAATAACAACAGCACCAGCAACCGCTCCTCCAATGGCGGCTCGGGCAGTGACGGCAACGGCACCCGCATCGAGACCGACACCAACAGCGACTACTGGACCGATCTGCGCGATACCCTGCAGACCCTGATCGGCAGCGGCGACGGCCGCGCCGTCATTACCAGCCCGCAGGCTGGTCTGGTCACCGTCCGGGCCTATCCGAAGGAGCTCAAGGCGGTGCGCGAGTTCCTCAACCAGTCCGAGAGCCACCTCAAGCGTCAGGTGGTGCTGGAGGCGCGGATCCTGGAGGTGGCCCTGAACGAGGGTTACGAGCAGGGGGTGGACTGGAGCGGTCTCTCCGCCAGCTGGGATGGCAACAAGGGCATCACCGGCGGTGGTTCGGCAGCGCCTTCCCAACTGCCCATCACTCCCAACCAGGTCTTCAGTGCTCTGGGCGGTGGGGCCGGCTTCAAGATCTCCGACGGCAACTTCAACGTCGCAGTCAACCTGCTCAAGACCCAGGGGGATGTGAATACCCTCTCCAGCCCGCGGGTGACGGCGACCAACAACCAGAAGGCGGTGATAAAGGTAGGGACCGACGAGTATTTCGTCACCAACGCCTCCACCACCATCACCACCAACTCGTCCGGGGTGTCCGACAAGACCCCCAATGTGGAGCTGACCCCCTTCTTCTCCGGCATCGCGTTGGATGTGACGCCGCAGATCGACGAAGAGGGCAAGGTGCTGCTGCATATCCACCCCTCCGTCATCGATACCGAAGAGCAACAGAAGACCATCGACATGGGGACCACAGGTGGCAAGCTGCAACTGCCGCTGGCCAAGAGCTCGATCCGCGAGTCCGATACCGTGGTGCAGGCCAACAACGGCGACATCATCGTCATCGGCGGCCTGATGAAGACCGACAAGCAGGAGATCGTCAGCAAGGTACCGCTGCTGGGGGACATTCCCTGGGTTGGTGAGGCCTTCACCAACCGGCGCGAAAGCACCAAGAAGGTGGAGCTGGTGATCCTGCTCAAACCGACCGTGGTGGAGAAGGACACCTGGCAGAACGAACTGCAGCGCTCCTCCGAACTGCTCGACAAATGGTATCCCCCCAAGGGTTGATGGCATGAACGCGTATCAGGCTCTGTCCCCTGGTCTGGTGCTGCCGGGTAGTCTGTTGCAGACCACCCGGCCTTGGCGTGGGAGCTGACGACATGTACCTGAACCACTTCGGGTTGCAGGAGGCCCCCTTCGGCCTCACTCCCAACACCGGTTTCTATTACGGGCTGCCTCCGCACGAGGAGGCGCTGCAGGTGCTCAACTGGGCGCTGGCACAGGGGGAGGGCTTCATCAAGGTGACCGGCGAGGTTGGCACCGGCAAGACCCTGCTCTGCCGCAAGCTGCTGAGCGAGCTGGGATCCGAGGAGCAGCCGGTGCGTCTGGCCTGGCTGCCCAACCCCCATCTCACGCCGGCCGAGCTGCGCATCGCCCTGGCGCTGGAGCTGGGGTTGCCGGTGCGGGATCAGAGCGAGCTGGATCTGACCGACCGCATCCATCGCCACCTCATCAGCCTGCATCGGCAGGGGAGCCGGGTGGTGGTGCTGATCGACGAGGCGCAGGCGCTGCCGGACGAGACGCTGGAGGCGATCCGGCTGTTCGGCAACCTGGAGACCGAGTCGAGCAAGCTGCTGCAGATAGTGCTGTTTGGCCAGCCCGAGCTGGATAGCCGGCTGGCCAAGCCCCATCTGCGCCAGCTGCGCCAGCGGATCGGCTTCTCCTATTGCCTGCGGCCGCTGCGGTTCGACGAAACCCGGGCCTATCTGGAGCACAGATTGCACATCTCCGGTTATCGCGGGGCCCCGCTGTTTGGTGGGTCGGCCCTGCGCCAGCTATGGCGCGCCTCGCGCGGCATCCCGCGGCTCATCAATATCCTGGCGCAGAAATGCCTGATGCTGGCCTATGGTCAGGGGGCGCGCCAGATCGACGGCCGGCTGGTGCGACTGGCCGTGCGCGACACCGATGACGCTCGCCGCTTCGTGTCGCGGTGCTGGTGGCCACTGCTGTTGCTGCTGGGCTGCGCCCTCGCCTATGGAGTCTGGCAATGAGCGTGATCAATCAGATGCTCAAGGATCTGGAACAGCGCCAGCAGGGGGGCGAGGGGGCCGTCTATGTGCCGCCCGTCCGCCAGCAGGGCTGGTGGATGTTGCTGCTGACCCTGATCTGCGGGCTGGCCCTCGGCATTCTGGGCTGGCGTACCTGGATCTACTGGCAGCAGAGCCAGCGGGTCGCCGAAACCCACCAGTTGCAGACGACCGGCGAGCCCAAACCGGACGCCGTTGCCCGCGCCGTTCTCGCACCTGTGCCGGCCAGTGCAGAACAGGAGCCGGTGGATCAGGTGGTGACGCTGCCGACCCCGCGCCAGCTTGCCCCATCGCCGGCCGCCGAGCCGCAACAGGCGCCGGCTGCGCAGGAAGAAGCTGTCGCCGACGAGGCAGACGTAGCGGCCATCGACGAGGAGGGGCCAAGCGATGAGGAGCTGCAACCCGACCTTTATGCCGAACTGGCGGCGGAGCAAGAGGCCCCCGCGGCCGCGCCGCGCAAGCCCGGCGTGCTCAAGATAGAGACGGTCAACCTCTCCGAGGCCGAACTGGCCACCCTGGCCGAGCGCAAGGCCACCACCGCCATGGCCAAGGGCCAGCTGCGCGATGCCCAGGACAACTACTATCAGGTGCTGGCCCACGACCCGCACAATCAGGGGGCGCGCGAACAGCTGGCGGGTCTGCTCTACGGCGAGGGGCGGCTGAGCGAGGCGAGCCAGCTGCTGGAGGAGGGGCTCAGGCTCGATCCGGGGCAGGCGGATTTTCGGCTGTTGCTGGCGCGGCTCGCCATCAGTGGCGGTGATCAGCGCAAGGCGCTGGATTGGCTGACCGGCTACCGACCGGATCTCGCCAGCAATCTGGACTATTACGCCACCTGGGCCGGGCTCAGCCAGGAGCTGGGCCAGCACACCGAGGCGGCGGATCTCTATGTGAAATTGTTGCGCCAGCAGCCGGATCAAGGCCGCTGGTGGCTCGGGCTCGGCGTGGCCGAGGATGGGCAGGGCCACAGCCAGCGGGCGCTGGACGCTTATCGCAATGCCCAGTTGCACGGCAACCTGGGCGAGGCCTCGACCAGCTGGCTTGAACAGCGTATTGCCCAGCTCGCCCCCTGACGGGCGGCCGGGATCACTTTTTTGGAGTTTGCATGGCACAACCCAGACTGAAAATGCGCCTCGGCGACCTGCTGGTACAAGAGCAGATCATCTCGGATGATCAGCTGCAGCTCGCCCTGCAGCAGCAGCGTCAGACCGGCCGCAAGCTGGGCACCACCCTGATCGATCTCGGCTTCATCAGCGAGGTGCAGCTGCTGCAGTTCCTCGCCCGCCAGCTGGACGTGCCCTTCTTCGATCTCAACAACCTCACCATAGATGCGTCGGCGGTGCCGCTGCTGCCGGAAGTGCAGGCGCGCCGCTACCGGGCGCTGGCGGTCAACCTCACCGACAACAGGGTGACGGTGGCCATGTCGGATCCGGCGGACCTGAGCGCCCTCGACGCCATCGCCGCCCTGCTCAGTCCCCGCGAGATGGTGCTGGCGGTGGCCCGGGAAGGGCAGCTGCTGGAGTATTTCGACCGCCTCTATCGCCGCACCCGCGAAATAGAGAGCTTCGCCGAGCAGCTGCACGAGGAGTATCAGGACGCCGGCTTTGAGCTCGGCTCCAGCAACCTGGGGGCCGGTGACGAGGGGGAGGCGACGGTGGCCAAGCTGCTGCGCTCCCTGTTCGAGGACGCGGTGCAGGTGGGGGCCTCCGACATTCACATCGAGCCGGACGAGAAGGTGCTGCGCATTCGCCAGCGCATCGACGGTATCCTGCACGAGAACATATTGAGCGAGGTGCGCATCGCCCAGGCGCTGGTGCTGCGGCTCAAGCTGGTGGCTGGCCTCGACATCTCCGAGAAGCGGTTGCCGCAGGATGGCCGCTTCAACATGAAGGTGCGCGGCCGCGACGTGGATGTGCGGATGTCGACCATGCCGGTGCAGTACGGCGAGTCCGTGGTGATGCGGCTGCTGGACCAATCCTCCGGCATCCTGTCGCTGACCGAGACCGGCATGCCGCCGGAGATCCTGACCCGCTTCCGGCGCCAGCTCAAACGGCCCCACGGCATGATCCTGGTGACGGGCCCCACCGGCAGCGGCAAGACCACCACCCTCTACGGCGCCCTCTCCGAGCTCAACCAGGCCAGCCAGAAGATCATCACGGTGGAAGATCCGGTGGAATACCGGCTGCCCAGGGTCAATCAGGTGCAGGTCAATCCCAAGATCGGGCTTACCTTCTCCCACGTGCTGCGCTCCACCCTGCGCCAGGACCCGGACATATTGCTGGTGGGGGAGATGCGGGACAACGAAACGGTGGAGATCGGCCTGCGCGGTGCCATCACTGGCCACCTGGTGCTGACCACGTTGCACACCAACGACGCCGTCACCAGCGCCCTGCGCCTCATCGACATGGGGGCGCCCGGCTATCTGGTGGCGAGTGCGCTGCGGGCCGTGGTGGCCCAGCGGCTGGTGCGGCGGGTGTGCGAGCACTGCGTGGAGGAGAAGGCGCCGGACGAGGGGCAGGCCACCTGGCTGACCGTGCTCTCCGGCGAAGCGCCGGGGGCACACGTCTACCACAAGGGACGCGGCTGCCAGAGCTGCAACTTCACCGGCTATGCCGGCCGGATCGGGGTGTATGAGTTGCTGGAGCTGGATCAGCCCATGATGGATGCCCTGCGCCGCAACGACGCCGAAGGGTTTGCCAGGGCGGCGCGGGAGCACGAGCACTACCGACCCCTGGCCCTGACGGCGCTCGACTATGCCCGCCAGGGGATCACCTCGGTGGACGAGGTGCTGAGACTGGCCGAGGATCTGGGGTAAGTGATGACCAACTTCATCGGCAGTGAATGGGGCCGGCTGGCGCGAGGCACACCATGAGCAGCTTTGCCTACAAGGGGCGCGACAGCCAGGGCAATGCCGTCAGCGGCGTGGTGGACGCGGCCAACGAGATGGCCGCGGCCGAGCAACTGATGCGTCGCGGCGTGATGCCGACCGAGTTGAAACCCGGCAAGGCGAAGGCGGCCGCCCTCGACTGGTCCCTGTTGCTGGAGCGGGGCGTGCGGCTGGACGAGCTGGTGGTGTTCAGCCGCCAGATGTATGCCCTGACCCGGGCCGGCATCCCCATCCTGCGCGCCATCGCCGGGCTGGAGGAGAGTGCCCACAGCAAGCCGCTCAAGCGGGCGCTGCACGCGCTGGGGGAGGATCTGGGCAACGGCCGGCCGCTGTCGAGTTCGATGCAGGCTCACCCCAGGGTGTTCAGCAGCCTGTTCGTGGCCATCATCCACGTGGGGGAGAACACGGGTCAGCTGGAAGAGGCGTTCTTGCAACTGGCCAACTATTTCGAGCTGGAGCTGGAAACCCGCAAGCGGATCAAGACCGCCATGCGCTACCCCAGCTTCGTGCTGATTGCCATCGGCATCGCCATGGTGATCCTCAACATCATGGTGATCCCGGTCTTTGCCGGCATGTTCGCCAAATTTGGCGTCGAGCTGCCGCTGGCGACCCGGATCCTGCTCGCTACCTCCCACTTCTTCGTGCACTACTGGTGGGTGATGCTCGGCGTGCTGCTGGCCATGGTGTTTGGCTGGCGGCACTGGGTCAGCACGGTCAAGGGCAAGCTGACCTGGCACAGATGGCAGCTCAAGTTGCCGATCGTCGGCACCATCATAGAGCGCTCCCTGCTGGCCCGCTTCGCCCGCAGCTTCTCCATGATGCTCAAGGCCGGGGTGCCGCTCAACACGGCGCTGAGCCTGGTGGCCGACGCGGTGGACAACGCGCACATGGCGGGGCGGATCCGCGACATGCGGGCCGGCATCGAGCGGGGCGAGAGCCTGCTGCGTACCGCCGGGGCCAGCGGCCTGTTTACCCCGCTGGTGATGCAGATGATCGCGGTGGGGGAAGAGACCGGCCAGGTCGATGATCTGCTGCACGAGGCGGCCGAGTATTACGAACGGGAGGTGGATTATGACCTCAAGAGCCTCACCGCCCGGATCGAGCCGATCCTGATCGGGATCGTGGCGGTCATGGTGTTGATCCTGGCGCTGGGTATCTTTACGCCCATGTGGGACATGATGCGGGCCGTACGCGGCAAGTAACCGGTATCTCTACGGTCAATGGGGCATGCCGTGCGTGGCAGGTAAGCCGGTATCTTTACCGTCACTGAGGCGGGGCATGATGCAGGCGGTGCGTGGCAAATAACCGGTCAACGAGGCGGGATATGATGCGGGCGGTGTGGATAAGCGGCAGAGCGTGGAGCGAGACGGGTGAGTCGACAGTCACAACAGGATGAGCACTGGCTGGGAGGCTATCGGCGACTGGCCGCGGTGATCCTGTTGCTGATCATAGTGGCGACCCTGGCCCGGAGCTATCTTGTCCATCGGGAGGAGGCGCTGGCAGTCAGCCTGACCCTGCTGGGGGAGCAGTTTGCCGAGCGAGCCCAGCGCCTGCACGGACTCTGGCTCGAGCAGCGACGACCGGCCCTGTTGCACGTCGACGGGGTGGCCTGGCAGTTTGATGCGCGGGGCTGGCCGCTGGGTAGCGGTGACCCGCTGACGCCCTCCGAGCATTGCCGCTGGCTGTGGGATCGGCTCATCGGCGCAACGGCCTCGACCCAGCCGCCGGTGCAGGCCCTGGCGAGCCTGGATGGCACCGGATGTGAGTTCGGCTTGGAACCTAATTGGCTGATTTATCACTTTTCTGACGGCAGAGTGCTGGAAAAGCCCTGAATGAGGCTTTTTTTGCGAGCCAGCTAAATGATTTTTTTGTATCTACATGAAATAATGTGGGTTATTACGGAGGGTTCATGACAACAACGCGACTGGTTCCAAAATATGCCGGTGTGGCGAGCCCCCATCGGGCAGCGGGTTTCTCGTTGATCGAACTGGTGATCGTCATCGTCATCCTGGGGATCCTGGCGGTGACGGCCTTGCCCCGTTTTCTCGATGTGACCGACGAGGCCAAGAAGGCCAGCGTGGAGGGGGTCTCCGGCGGGTTTGCTACTGGCGTATCGCTGGTGCGGGCCCAGTGGGAGGCCGAAGGGCGTGCCAAGCAGGACAGCCTCAATACCGTGCTCTATGACGGCTCCCGCTTCTACCTGACCACGCCGACCGATACCCAGGTCAGCAATGGCGAGCTGTCGCCCGGCTATCCCATGGATACTTCGGCGGGCGGTGGCATCGACGTGGATCCGGCCAACCTGACGGCCCCGCGCTGTCTCAAGATTTGGGAGGGTCTGCTGCAGAACCCGCCCAAGGCTACCACCAGCTTCAGCGAGGTGCGTGGTAGTGGCAATGACCTGAAATACTATGTCAGTGTGACCAATAACGGCCTGGACTCGGTCTGCCGCTACTATCTGGTCAATAGTTTGAGTAAGGGTAGTGATGGCAAGTATCAGGATCCGCAAGGCAGTACTGATGCATTCATGAGTTTCAGTTACCGTCCGGCTTCCGGTCAGGTGACCACCAACATTAATTGACAGAGGAAAACAAGATGAAAAAACAGGCGGGTTTTACCCTGATCGAACTGGTCATCGTGATCATCATTCTGGGTATCCTGGCAGTGACCGCTGCACCCAAGTTCCTGAATCTGCAGGATGATGCCAGAACGTCCACCTTGAAAGGTGTTGCTGGTTCCTTGAACTCTGCTGGTGCCATGGTTTACAGCAAGTCAGTTCTCAAAGGGAAAGACAAAGAAAGCACTGCTTACGACCTGGATCTGGGCAATGGAAAAACAGTTTCTACGCTGTTTGGCTACCCGGTTGCGACCTCTGCTGCGCTGTCAACTGTTGTTGAGTTGAATAGTACTGAATGGGCGTTTTCCGCACCGACTGGTTCTAGTCCTGCCGCCATCAAAATTTTCCCGAATGGCGTATCTACCACTTCTACCACTTGCTTCGTGACTTACACCGAGGCAACGTCGACTTCAGTACCGACAGCGGTGACCACTGACTGCAATTAATACAATGTTCGGATGAGCAGAGAGAGGTTCTCTCTGCTCATTTTTGATGGGTAAAAATGGTATGCGATCTATTTCAATGAGCAGACTTGGCTTTACCCTGATTGAACTGGTTATCGTGATCCTGTTGCTCGGGATTCTGGCCGCCTTTGCCGTGCCCAAATGGCTGGGCAAAGGCGGCGTTGAAACCCAAACCCTGCGTGATGAGCTGCTGACCCGGCTGCGGTTGGTGCAGACAATCAACATGCATGAACCCGCCGACCGCTGTACCCAGCTGGTGGTGGAGGCTTCCCGTTTTGCCCATATCACGCTGGCGGCGACCGGGGCTGGCTGTCCGGCCCCCGGCCTCATGGCCGGCTGGAGCGACAATCAACGCACCCGTGGCCGTCTTGTCACTCCTTCCGCCGGTATGGCGGTCTCCCTCAATAACGCCAGCAGTTTCGTGCTGCGCTTCGATCAGATGGGCAGGCCGCTCGGGGGTTGTGCCACGGGCTGCACCCTGCGGGTCAGCGATGGCCAGGAGACGGGCGGCATCAAGATAGAGTCGGAGGGCTTCATTCATGAGAGCCCCTGATCGCGGTTTTACCCTGATTGAGCTCATCGTCGGCATAGTGCTGCTGGCGGTGGCCTTGACCGGCATCCTGGGTCTGCTCGTCAACCAGGCCCCCAGCGCGGTGGATCCGGTGCAGCAGGTGCGGGCGGCTCAGCTGGCCCAGCGGCTGGCCGGCGAGATCCAGCAAAAGTCGTTCGACGAGCAGTCGGATCACAATGGCGGTCGTTATCGCTGTGGTGAAGTGGTGGCCGGTGTCACCATTGCGGCCTGCTCGACCCGCTACGGTCCGGATGGTGAACCCACCCCCTATGCGTTCAACGACGTGGACGATTTCGATACCGCCGGCAACTGGCAGGATGCCAGTTTCTACACCCAGAGCGGCGGCATCATCGCCAGCGACGAGTATCGCAACTATCAGGTCAGGATTGCGGTGAGTCCGGTCGACTTCAGCGATGGCACCTTCAAAAGCTGTGCGTCCCCCTGTTCGGTGGGCAAGCGCATCGATCTGCAGATCAAACTGCCGGATGAGAGCGTGCTCGACTTCTCCTTCTATCGGGGCAACTACTGATGCGGACGGCGGGCGGTTTTACCCTGATCGAACTGGTGATGGTGATCCTGCTGCTGGGGATCATGGCCACCTTCGCCAGCCAGTTCATCGGCATCGGCAGCCAGATCTACGGGGATGCCAGCAGCCGCGAGCAGCTGATGAGCGATGCCCGCTTCGCCATGGAGCGGCTCAACCGCGAGGTACGCAATGCGTTGCCGGGTTCGGAGCGCATCGAGACGCTGGATGGCAGCTGGAGCGACAGCGGTCCCTGCCTGCGCTTCTGGCCCATCAGCACCTCCAGCCGTTACATCGCCCTCAACCGGAATGTGTCCGGCAGCACAACCACCCTTGAATTGGTGATGGCTACCCCTGCCTCGGCCGTCGATCCCTTAAGCCCGGATGCCAGTGCAGTCACGGTGGGGGATCTGCTGGCCGTCTTCCCGCTGCCCGATGCCAACCAGCCTGCGCTCAGCAATGGTTGCGAGTACGGGCGCTGCGTCGCCAGGGTCACCGAAGTGCTGGCTCCGGTCTCGGGGGCACAGACCCTGCGCTACGCAGCGACCGAGAGTCTGGCCGGTCTCTCCCCTGGTAGCCGGGTCTACTTTGCCCGCGAACAGGTACGCTATTGTGTGCAGGCAGGGTCCATGTACCGCGCAAGCATGGCGCTGAATGGTACAAGCGCGGCCATGCCGCTGGGGATCCTGATGGCCGACGCCCTGCGGGCCGGCTCTTTCTACCGGGAGGCCACGGCCTTCAACAGCGAAGGGGAGTTCGGCGTGCGGCTGGTGTTCGAGCGCAAGGGGGAAGCGGTCACCTTCAACCACAAGCTGGGGGTGTTCAATGTTCCCTGAGCGGCGCCAGAGCAAGAAGATGGGGGGCAGTGCCCTGCTGATCGCCCTGTTCGTGATCGTGGTGATGGCCATGCTGGCGGCGGTCATGGGGCGTTTTCTGCTCGACAGCAGCGAGAAGAACACGGTGGAGGTGCGCAGCGTGCGCGCCCTGCTGGCGGCCCAGAGCGGGCTGGAGCTGGCGCTCTATCGACTGTTCCCCAACCGGACGGCGGCCCAGCCCCAGCCACCGGCACAGTGCGAGCCCAGCAGGACGATCAGTTTCGCCGGCAACCCCGGGCTGGTCGACTGTCAGGCGGTGGTGCAGTGCCGCACCCTGGCGACCAGCTACAACAACGTGACGAGCACCGGCTATCGGCTCGAGAGTGTCGGCACCTGCGGTTTGCGCAATGACCTGACCAGTGCCAGTCCAGACTTCAGGGTGAGTCGCACCCTGATGGTCGAAGCGTACGACGGAGGCTGATGATGAAATGGTTGTGGGCGCTGGCCCTCTTCACTAGCCAGGTCTGGGCCTTCGATCCCATCGATACCGGCACCTTCTTTCCGGCCGTGGTGCAGGGTCATCATGACGACAACAACGATGTTTGCCACCAGATCAGCGGCTATCAGCTGAGCCAGCTCAACAACGCCAAGATCAACGGTACCGGCGGGTTGCCGCTCAACTTCTGCTCTATCCAGCCGGATCAGAACAATACTCCCCGTTGCGATAACGGAGCGGGTGGCTACAAGGTCTGCACCGTCACCGGCAGCGATATCCGCGGCCTTGCGCTGACAGGTAACAACAAGTTCCCGACCATAGCTGCCAGCAATGACCTGACTTGCTCATCAGGCGCTCAAACTGCCTCCAACGCTGCCTATCGCACCATGAAAGTGGACGGCTGCACCATGACCTTCCCCAGTCGCAGCTCGTATCAGATCAAGACCCTGACTCTGCTTAACAAGGCGACTCTGATACTGGGGGACGGTGACTATTTCATCGACAAGTTGAATATCGACAACGTGACCATTCGCCTCTCCGGTAGCGGCACAACCCGGATCTTTGTCAATCAGGACGTCACCCTGCTCAATACGGTCAGCGTAAACAGCAATGGTCAGGGGAGCCTTGTCTGGGTTAGCTACGGCAACATGGTGCTCGATAACGCCACCACATTTTATGGCTATCTCTACACCGACGGCCGTTTGACCATGAACAACAATGCCACCGTCTATGGCAGGGTAACGGCCCGCTACCTGACCATGGATGCCCAGTCCAGCATCAACGACTACTCGGTGCCGCCGCCGTTGACCTGCTTTACCGACGATTTCGACAGCGGCCAGATCAACCCGGACAGCTGGGTGGTGGCCCAGCGCAACAACAGTACCCTGCCATCGGTACAGAATGGCCGCCTGCGACTCACCCAGAACGTCACCGATCAGGCCACCTCGGCGACCTTCCAGCGCCTCTTTCCGGGGGCCGGCAATCTGGTGACGATCGAATTCGATCAATACGCCTACAAGACCTTCGGTTCGAGCGGGGCCGACGGCATGGCGGTGGTGCTCTCCGATTCGACCCTGACGCCGCAGCCGGGAGCCTTCGGCGGCCCGCTGGGCTATGGCTACAAGACCGGGATCAGCGGCTTTGCCGGCGGCTGGCTCGGGGTCGGGCTCGATGAGTACGGCAACTATGCCAACGAGGGGGGAAGTACCAACCTGGGGTCGCGGCCGCAGGCGGTCTCCATCCGCGGCTCCGGGTCTGGCACCTCAGGCTACAACT
This sequence comes from Aeromonas sp. s5, assembly GCF_040907865.1. Taxonomy (NCBI): domain Bacteria; kingdom Pseudomonadati; phylum Pseudomonadota; class Gammaproteobacteria; order Aeromonadales; family Aeromonadaceae; genus Aeromonas; species Aeromonas sp. s5. Next base: position 127,257 of record NZ_JBFOCO010000014.1, on the reverse strand, counting down.
ATCTCGCCGGTACCGGCAGCTACCTGAGCCCGACCGTCGACAGCGGCACCAACGGCAACCGGCCCCATCGCTATCGCATCACGGTCGACTCCCGGGTGGCTGGCAGCTCGCTGGCCACGGTGGAGCGGGATACCGGGGCTGGTTACAGCGCCCTGATCGGCCCCCTCAACATGGCGAGCCAGGCCGGTCAGGCGGCTGTGCCTGCCAATTTCCTGCTGTCGCTGACCGGCTCCACCGGCTCGGTGACCAACTACCACGAGATAGACAACGTGCGGATCTGCGCCCTGCGATCCAGCCCGGTGGGTACCCAGATCGATCACTTCGAGTTCGATCACAGCGGCAATGCGCTGACCTGCAACCCGGAAACCCTCACCATCCGGGCCTGTGCCAACCCGGATTGCAGCGTGCTGATCACCGATCCGGTCAGCGCGACCCTGCTCCCCACCACGACGACCAGCGGCGGCTGGGTCGGGGGCAACGTAGTCAACTTCAGCGGCGGCAGCACAACATTGCAGCTCAGAAATACTACGGCAGGCGCGGTCACCGTGGGGGTCAGCGGTTCGACGCCCTCGACCAAGCCGCTCAGCACCACCCTCTGCCGCTCGGGTGGCGGGGCGCTGAGCAGCGCCGCCTGCACCCTCACCTTTGCCGACAGCGGCTTCATCTTCGATGTGCCCGACACCTACTCGAACCAGCCGCAGACGGTGGCCATCAAGGCGGTCAAGAAGAGCGACGTGACCAAGCAGTGTGTGCCGGGGTTTGCCAACCAGAGCAAGAGCATCAAGTTCTGGAGCAGCTATGTCTCGCCCGCCAGCAACATCTACAACAGCAGAATGAGCGTCAACAACAGCGTGATCGGCACCAGCCAGGGCAATGCCACTGCGCTCTCCCTCAGCTTCGATGCCCAGGGGCAGTCGAGCATGACGGTCACCTATCCGGATGCCGGCAAAGTTCAGCTGGATGCTCGCTACGACGGCACCGGCAGTGAAGCTGGCCTGGTGATGCTGGGCTCGGATGCGTTTGTGGCGCGGCCGGTGGGGCTCTGCATCACGACCGCAGCGGCAGCATGTACGGGCAGCTATGCCAGCTGTCCGATCTTCAAGAAGGCGGGGGAATCATTTCAGGTCGACATCAAGGCGGTGGCCTGGGAGTCAGCCAACGACGGCGACATCTGCACCGGCAATCTCGCGACCCCCAATTTCTCGCTCAGCGGCATCGCCCTGAGCAATACCCTGGTGGCGCCGACGCCGGGCAGTACCGCCAGTCTGGGTAAAACCAGTTACGACCATGGCGCCGCGGCCAACGGGACGACCAGCATGGAACAGAGCGTCAGCGAGGTGGGGGTGTTCAGGCTGACGGCGACCCCACCGACCAATGGCTACTTCAATACCACAGTCCCGCCGAGCCAGAGCCAGCCGGTGGGCCGCTTCATCCCGGCCGACTTCGAGCTGGTGAGCGGCGACATAGTACCGGCCTGCGATCTCTTCACATATATGGGGCAGCCCTTCGGGGTTGCGTTGGATGTGCGCGCCCGCAACCTGGCCGGTGCCCAGACGGCAAATTACACGGGGGATTTCGCCAAGGGTAGTGCGTTTATCACCGTGGCCAACGACAAGGATGGCAAGACCTTGTCGAGCCGCCTGCGCAGCCTGCAGCCGCTGCCATGGCTCGATGGACGAGCCACCTTTACTGGCAGCAGCGAGTTTGTTCGCGTGTCTGACGTCCAGCCGGATGGCCCCTACAAGTCGCTGCTGTTTGGCCTCTACATGCGGGATAACGATGGTGACAGAAGCCTGATCGCCATGCCCAATTTCAACGATGGGGTGGTGGGTGACTGCAGTGGTGGCAGTTGCAACGCCCGCCTGATCGACACAGTGCCGATGCAGGTCTATTTCGGCCGGCTGCTGGCGAAGACCGAGACAGGGGTGGCATCGGCCGCCTTGGCCGTGGCGCAGCAGATGCAGTATTACGAGGCCGGTGGCTGGCAGCAAAACAGGCTGGATCAATGCACCCTGCTGTCGCTGGCCAATCAGGGCTTCAGCTTCTCGGGCGCAGGCCAGAGCCTCGATACAGCCAGCAGCGAGCTCAACATAGGGGGCAATCGCAAGATAAAGCTAGGGCTGGGCAGCTCGCCACCAGGCGGCATGGCGGCGGTGGCCAAAGATGGCGAAATCCTGCTGCAGTTTGGCAAACCCGAGATAGCGGTGCGCATTCCGTACCGGGTGGAGCTAGTGAAACAGCCGACACAACCACTCTGGCTGTCGGATCCCCAGACCCTGCAGGGGGAGGCCATTTTCGGCTCAAGTCGCGGTAATGACAGAATTATTTATCGGCGCGAAGTGATGCATTGAGCGGGGCTGCGGGGGCGCTGGCTGGCCGCCGACCCCCTATCCCCTTGTTTATTAGCGTTTGCCGGCTTGTGCGGGTGAGTGATGACTCGCATTTTTGTCGCGCCCGATGGGCTGGCGACAGTTTGAGCGCTTGCCGATTGGGGTGGGCATTGGTAAAGTTAGCCGGTTTTCTGCACCTCCAAATTCTTAGGATTTCCCGTAGCCATGTTCAAAAAGCTCAGAGGCGTCTTTTCCAACGATCTGTCGATCGACTTGGGAACTGCCAACACCCTGATCTATGTAAAAGATCAAGGGATCGTCCTTAACGAACCCTCAGTTGTCGCCATTCGCCAAGAGCGCGGGAACGCCAAATCGGTCGCTGCTGTCGGTCATGCCGCCAAGCAGATGCTGGGTCGTACCCCGGGTAACATCTCCGCCATTCGCCCGATGAAAGACGGCGTGATCGCCGACTTCTACGTGACCGAGAAGATGCTGCAGCACTTCATCAAGCAGGTTCACGACAACAACTATTTCCGCCCCAGCCCGCGTGTGCTGGTGTGCGTACCGTGCGGCTCCACCCAGGTGGAACGTCGCGCCATCAAGGAATCCGCTCTGGGCGCCGGCGCCCGCGAGGTTTACCTGATCGATGAACCCATGGCTGCCGCCATCGGTGCCGGCCTGCCGGTCTCCGAAGCGACCGGCTCCATGGTGGTGGACATCGGTGGTGGTACCACCGAAGTGGCCATCATCTCCCTGAACGGTGTGGTTTACTCCCAGTCCGTCCGCATCGGCGGCGACAAGTTCGACGAAGCCATCATCAGCTACGTGCGCCGCAACTACGGCAGCCTGATCGGGGAAGCCACCGCCGAGCGCATCAAGCACGAGATCGGCTCCGCCTATCCTGGCGAAGAGGTGCGCGAGATCGAAGTGCGTGGTCGCAACCTGGCCGAAGGTGTGCCGCGCAGCTTCACCCTGAATTCCAACGAGATCCTGGAAGCGCTGCAAGAGCCGTTGTCCGGCATCGTCTCCGCCGTGATGGTGGCGCTGGAGCAGTCTCCGCCCGAGCTGGCCTCCGACATCTCCGAGCGCGGCATGGTGCTGACCGGTGGTGGTGCCCTGCTCAAAGATATCGACCGTCTGCTGATGGAAGAGACCGGTATCCCTGTGGTGGTGGCCGAAGATCCGCTGACTTGCGTGGCCCGTGGCGGCGGCAAGGCGCTGGAGCTGATCGATATGCACGGTGGCGATCTGTTCCACTACGAATAAGACCCAAAGCCGGCCAGCGTGCCGGCTCTTTTTTGACGACCCATGAAACCCATTTTTGGTAGAGGCCCTTCGCTTCAGTTACGGTTGTTTCTCGCCGTCATCATCTCTATTGCTGCCATCGTAGCGGACTCTCGCTTCGGTGTGTTCAGCCACGTCCGCGTCTACCTCAGCTCACTCGTCAGCCCGCTGCAATACATGGCCAATGCGCCAGGTACCCTGCTCGATACCATGTCGACCCAGGTGCAGACCCGGGCCGGCCTCATCGAGCAGACCAAGCAGCAGGAACAACAGCTGTTCACCCTGCGTTCGCGCCTGCTCAAGATGGATCATCTGGAGCACGAGAACCAGCGTCTGCGCGAGCTGCTCGGTTCGCCGGTGCACAAGGAGTCCCGCAAGATGGTGGCCGAGCTGCTGTCGGTGGATTCCGACCCCTTCAGCCATCAGGTGCTGATCAACAAGGGGGCGCTGGACGGTGTCTACAACGGCCAGCCGGTGATCAACGATCAGGGGGTGATAGGTCAGGTGCTGCACGTGGGCTCCACCACCAGCCGCGTCCTGCTCATCACCGACTCCAGCCACGGCATCCCGGTGCGGGTGCTGCGCAACGACTTGCGTGCCATTGCCTCCGGCAGCGGCGAGCTCGACAAGCTGGAGCTGCGCAACCTGCCGCGCAACACCGACGTGCAAGTCGGTGATCTGCTGGTCACCTCGGGCCTCGGCGGCCGCTTCCCGGAAGGGTATCCGGTGGCGACCGTGACCCGCTCCGACTACGTGGAGGGCAAGCCCTTCGCCCAGGTCGAGGCCAAACCGCTGGTAGCGCTGGACCGCCTGCGCTATCTGCTGCTGCTGTGGACCGACAAGAAACCGGAAGTGCATGACGATGAAGAGGCCCCGGCTACCGCGCCGGCGCCTTCTGCTGCGGGAGCGACGCGCTGATGTTACAACCCGCCAGCGGCAGGATCTGGATCTGGATCTCGATCCTGCTGGCCTTGAGCCTGTCGATCCTGCCGCTTCCTTTCCAACTCGAACCCTTCCGGCCTGACTGGCTCGCCATGGTGCTCATCTACTGGGCACTGGCGTTGCCGTACCGGACCAACGTCGGCACCGCCTGGGTGGCGGGCCTGCTGCTGGACGTGCTGCTCGGTAGCACCCTCGGCGTGCGGGCCATGGCGATGGCCATCACCACCTATCTGGCGGCGTTCCAGTTCCAGAAGATCCGTAACTTCTCCCTCTGGCAACAGGCGCTGATCATCGGCTGCCTCTCGCTGGTGGGCAAGGTGACCATCTTCTGGGCCGAGCACCTGTTCAGCCGGGCCAGCCTCAATTTCGCCTACTTCTGGTCGACCCTGAGCACCATGCTAATATGGCCCTGGGTTTTTCTGGTCTTGCGCAAGGTGCGCTGGCGCTTCAATATCAAGTGAATGTGAGTAAAAACAACTAATTGTAACCGTACCTCATCTCATCAAGCGATTATGAACAAGCACAACGAACTGCAACTCTATCTCGCCTCGGGCTCACCCCGCCGCCACGAACTGCTGACCCAGCTGGGTTACCGTTTCGAAGTCCTCAAGCTGGATGTGCCGGAGCAGCGGGAAGAGGGTGAAAAGCCCCAGGATTACGTGTGCCGGCTGGCACGCGACAAGGCGATGGCCGGCGTGGCCGCCGCGCCCACGGCGCTGCCGGTATTGGGGGCCGACACCATAGTGGTGCTGGGTGACCGGGTGCTGGAGAAGCCTTCCGATCTGCTCGATGCCAAAGACATGCTGGAAGCGCTCTCCGGCAAGGTGCATCAGGTAATGACGGCGGTGGCGCTGGCCACTCCGGAGCGCTGCGACGTGCGGCTGGTCACCACCAACGTGGCCTTTCGCAAGCTGGACGAGGCCGAGATCGAGGCTTACTGGCGTACCGGCGAGCCGTGCGACAAGGCCGGCGCCTATGCTATCCAGGGCATCGCCGGCAAGTTCGTCAGCCGCATCGAGGGGAGCTACAGCGCCGTGGTCGGCCTGCCCCTGCTGGAAACGGATCTGCTGATCAAGCATCATCTGGAACAGGTCCGCTAATCCCGTCGCCGCCTTGGTCAGCACCGCCCGCCTCGCTGGCCGGCATGGTATTCGAACAGGGCGGCCAGAATTTGAAGCCATCACAGGCAAGGCATAGGTCGGTGACAACCGCCGGCTGTTTCTTACTGCGTTACTCACCGGTTGCGCGCCGGTTTGGCTGCCAGAATTTAAAACTAGAAAGGCAAGGTAACTTATGTCGGTAGAACTGCTGGTAAACGTCACCCCCTCCGAAACCCGGGTCGCCCTGGTCGAGAACGGTCTGCTGCAGGAAGTGCACGTGGAGCGTCAGGCCAAGCGTGGCATCGTGGGCAACATCTACAAGGGCAAGATCAGCCGGGTGCTGCCCGGCATGCAGGCGGCCTTCGTCGACATCGGCATGGACAAGGCGGCCTTCCTGCACGCCTCCGACATCGTCCCCCACACCGAGTGTGTGGCGGTGAAGGAGAAGGAGCAGTTCCAGGCCGGCAACATCGCCGAGCTGGTGCGTCAGGGGCAGGACATCATGGTGCAGGTGGTGAAAGATCCGCTGGGCACCAAGGGCGCCCGCCTCACCACCGACATCACCCTGCCGTCCCGCTATCTGGTGTTCATGCCGGGCAGTGCTCATGTGGGGGTCTCCCAGCGCATCGAATCCGAGGCGGAGCGCGAGCGCCTCAAGCGCACCGTGGCTGGCTATGTGGACGAGCTGGGCGGTTACATCATCCGCACCGCCGCCGAAGGGGTGGGTGAGCAGGAGCTGGAGCAGGATGCCGCCTTCTTGAAGCGCCTGTGGCGCAAGATCCTGGAGCGCAAGCAGAAGTATCCCCCCTGCAAGATCCTCTACGAGGATCCCAGCCTGGCCTTTCGGGTGGTGCGTGACTTCGTCGGCGCCGAGCTCGACAAGATCCGGGTCGACTCGCGCCAGAGCTTCGATCAGCTCAAACGCTTCACCGAGGAGTACGTGCCTGAGCTGGCCGGCAAGCTGGAGTACTACTCCGGCGAATCCCCCATCTTCGATCTCTACGATGTGGAGAACGAGATCCAGCGCGCACTGGAGCGCAAGGTGGAGCTCAAATCCGGCGGCTACCTCATCATCGACCAGACCGAAGCCATGACCACGGTGGACATCAACACCGGGGCCTTCGTCGGCCATCGCAACCTGGAAGAGACCATCTTCAACACCAACGTCGAGGCGACGGCGGCCATCGCCCGCCACCTGCGCCTGCGCAACCTCGGCGGCATCATCATCATCGACTTCATCGACATGCAGTCCGAGGATCACCGCCGGCGGGTGCTGCACAGCCTGGAGCAGGCGCTGTCGAAGGACCGCGCCAAGACCAACGTCAACGGCTTCTCCCAGCTCGGCCTGGTGGAGATGACCCGCAAGCGTACCCGCGAGAGCCTGGAGCATGTGCTCTGCTCCGAGTGCCCCGAGTGCAAGGGGCGCGGCCGGGTCAAGACGGTGGAGTCGGTCTGCTTCGAGATCCTGCGGGAGATCATCCGGGTCAACCGGGCCTACGACGCGGATCAGTTCACCGTCTATGCCGCCCCGGCGGTGGCCGACTATCTGCGGGGCGAGGAGTCCCACAGCCTGGCCGAACTGGAAGTGTTCATCGGCAAGCAGGTCAGGGTGGTGAGCGAGCCCCTCTGCGGGCAGGAGCAGTTCGACGTGGTGATGATGTAATTGGTCTATCGCTGGCTGAGTCGGGGCTGGTTGGCCCTCGGGGTCTTCTTCGTGCTGCTGGCCATCCTGGTCAGTCTGGTGCGCGTTGGCGGCCCCTTGCTCAATCAGCACAGACAGGCGCTGCTCGATACCCTGCTGGCCGACAGCAAGCTGGAGGCTAGCGTCGATCGCATCGGGCTGGACTGGACCCAGCGCGGCCCGGCCCTCGAGCTGCAGCAGCTGGTGATCGCGCCGAATTCGGGCCGCTTCGCCCTGCGCCTTGGCAAGGTGTGGGCCCACCTCGACTTCTGGCGCTCCCTCAACGAACTCAAGCCGGTATTCGGCCAGCTGATCCTGAGCGATGGCGACATAGCGCTGGATTTGAGTCAGCCTGCGGAGCCGGAAACCGGCGACGGCAGCGACCAGCAACAGGCGTTGCTGCGCTTTCTGCTGACCCAGCTCTCCACCTTCGATATTCACGACACCCGCCTCAGCCTCACCACGGCGCTGGGGGAGGTGCGGGCCCTCGACATCGCCCAGCTGCGCTGGCAGAACCGCGGCAAGCGCCACCAGGGGGTCGGCAAGGCTTACCTCATCAACGGGGTGGGCGAGAGCACCCTCGATCTCATCGTCGATGTGGATGCCCCCCAGGTGCGGCTCGACCGGCTCAAGGGCCAGCTCTATCTGGGGGCCCGTCAGCTCGACATCAGCCCCATGCTGGCGCGCACCCATGCCGGGGAGCCCAAGGTGAGCGGCCAGCTCGACTTCCAGCTCTGGAGCGAGTTCAAGGCCGGTCAGCTGGGGGATTCGCTGCTGGCGTTTGGCGACAACTACCTGATCTGGCAGGATGAAAAAAAACAGGGTGACCTGCACCGGCTCGGGCTGCAGGGGGGCAAGATCCAGCTGCGCCGGGACGGCAAGGAGTGGCAGTTTGCCAGCCACGACGTCACCTTCAAGCTCGACGGCAAGCCCTGGCTGCACAGCCGGTTGCAGCTCGAGCGAGTCGGCGATCGCATCCAGGGCTATGTGCCGGCCATCGATCTGGACCAGATCGCCAACCTGAGTCAGCTGGTGTCGGGGATCTATCCCGAACTGACCGAGACCCTCAAACGCACCCGTCCGACCGGCAAGATAGAGGATCTGATCCTGCAGGCGGATGCCGGCTGGCAGGGGCTCTCCGTCAGCGGCCAGCTCTCCCACATCCGGGTCAACGCCTGGCGCGACGTGCCCGGCGTGCGCGATCTCAACGGCGAGTTCTGGCTCACTCCGACCGGCGGCAGTGCCAGGCTGCAACTGGCAAACGATGCCATAGATCCGGCCCGCCACTTCAAGGAGCCGATCCCCGTCGATCGCTTCTCGGCGCGGCTCGACTGGTGGCAGGTGCCGCAGGGCTGGGTGCTCTATGGCCAGGATCTGGTGCTGGACAACCCGGACTTGAGCCTCGCCAGCCGCTTTCGGCTCGAGCTGTTCGAGCACCCCTTCCTCGCCCTGACCGGCCGCATCGACGTCAAGAATGCGGCCAACGCCGATCGCTACTATCCGCTGCAGGTGATGGACAAGAGTCTGGTGGACTACCTGAGCGGGGCCATCAAGGGGGGCAAGGCCAAGGGGGCTGACCTGCTCTGGTATGGCGAGTTCCGCGACTTCCCCTATAGCAAGGGCGAGGGCATCTTCCAGGTGGCGGTGCCGCTCAAGCAGGCCTCCTACGAATTCTTCCCCGGTTGGCAACCGCTTACCGACCTGCAGATCGATCTGCTGTTCCAGAACGCCAGCCTCGACATGAACAGCCGCGCCACCCGGCTCGGCAAGGCCAGCTCCGACTCGGTGCATGCCTGGATCCCGGATCTCTACCCGGGGGCCCACCTCTACGTGGATGCCAAGGTGGAGGGCGAGGGCAAGGCCATCAGCGACTACCTGCAGGACTCGCCGCTCGGCGGCTCGGTCGGTCAGGCGCTGCGGGAGGTGGAGATCCGCGGCCCCATGAAGGGCTCGGTGAAGCTGGATATTCCGCTGGATGGCGAGAGCGAGGTCAAGGCCAGCGGCGACGCCCTGTTCAGCAACAACAAGGTGCGGATCACCAGCCTGGATCTGCCACTGGAGCAGGTGCAGGGGCGGCTCGAGTATGACAACGAGCAGACCCGCTTCAGCAACCTCAAGGCGAGCCTGTGGAACCAGCCGCTCACCCTCGATTATCAGGGCCGCCAGCAGCCCAATCGCTATCAGGTCGATCTCAAGTTCAAGGGACAGTGGGACAGCCGCCGCCAGCGCCAGGACATCCCGGCGCTGGCCATCCTCAAGGGGCGCAGCAACTGGGCCGGCAGCCTGGGGCTGACCCTGCCAAACGATCAGCCGTTCAGCTTCCAGCTGGCGCTGGACTCCAACCTGCAGGGCATGGGACTGGATCTGCCCGCACCGCTCGCCAAGGCGGCCGACAACCGGCTGCCGCTCAAGGTGACCGCCCGCGGCCGCGACGGCAGTGCCGACATTCGCGCCGTGCTGGGGGCCGACGTCGACATGCAGAGCCGGCTGGTGTACGGCGACGGCGTGCCCTACCTCAGCCGGGTGCGGGTGGACGTGGGTCAGCCCGGTGCCCGGGTGCTGCGCGACCGGCCCATGCTGCTCGCCATCAACCAGCAGCAGGCCGACGTGGCCGGCTGGCTGGCCCGCCTCAAGCAGTGGCTGCCGGTCAGTACGGCGCCGAGCGGCAATGCGGTGGTGGGCCCCGCCTTCTTGCCGCAGGAGTGGTGGGTGGACGGCCAGCTGGCCCGCGCCGACATCGGCAGCGCCAACCTCAAGGCGGTGCACTTCACCGTGGGACCGGTCAATCAGGCCACCGAGGTGATGATCGACAGCCCGGACGTGATGGGGGTGGTACGCCTGCCGGTCTCCGATCGCCAGCCCATCGATGCCAAGTTCGCCCGTATCTACTGGTCCGGCAAGAGTTCGGATCTGAGCCCGGATCCCGATGCGAGACAGGACAAGGCCATCATGGATGCCATCCCCTGGCTCACCTTCAGCTGCGTGGATTGCCGCTTCGGTGAATTGCCGCTGGGCGAGGTGAAGGGGGAGCTGATCCCAGGGGCCGACAAGTTGAGCCTCAAGGGGCTGGAGATGCGGCTGGCGGGCAGCCAGCTGAGCGGCAGCGCCGAGTGGCTGGCCGGGGCGGACGGCATGCAGACCCGTGCCCGCGCCCACATCAGCAGCAACAACAGCGAGCTGCTGCTCAAGCGGCTCGGCTACACCTCGCCCATCGGCGATGCACCCGGCAAGATGGCGCTGGACTTGAGCTGGCGCGACGTACCCTACCGGCCGAACCTGCCGACCCTAGCCGGCAAGGTCGACTACCAGCTGGAAGGGGGCACCCTGCGCGAGGTCAACGACAAGGGGGCGCGACTGCTCTCCCTGCTCAGCCTCGACTCATTGCTGCGCAAGCTGCGCCTCGATTTTCGCGACGTGTTCGACAAGGGCTTCTACTTCGAGTCCATGTCGGCCTCCGCCAGGATCAAGCAGGGGGTGGTGGAGAACGACGACTTCTACATGAAGGGGGCGGCCGGCAACCTGCGCGGTGAGGGCATCGCCGATCTGGTGCGCTGGCGGCTCGACTACGAGCTGAGCTTCTCGCCGAACCTGGGCGGCACCCTGCCGGTGGTGGCGGCCTTCTCGCTGACCCCGATCACCGGGCTCTACGTGCTGGCGCTCTCCAAGCTGCTGGAGCCGGTGGTGGACGTGGTCACCCGCATCGATTTTCGGGTCTCAGGCCCGCTCGACGATCCCAAACTGATCGAGGCGGGGCGCAACCGGGCCCGCATCAAGCTCAACCAGCAGCAGAAGGAGGCGGTCGACGCCGTGGCCCCCAACCTGCCGGCGCAGGAAGTAACCCCCTTCCTGCTCAGCCCCAAGCACGCCGGCCCCGCCCAGCGCTGAGCGGGCGGCCCGGCACCATCACAAGGAGTGAGCCATGATCCGACATATCCTGCTGATCGCCTTCAAGCCGGGCACCCAGCCTGAACAGATAGACGCGGTGCGCGCCGCCTTTCTCGCCATCCCCCATCAGGTCAGCGGCGTGCTGGCGGTGGAGTGGGGGCGGGATGACAGCCCGGAGGGGCGGGCCGAGGGCTTCACCCACAGCGTGCTGATGACCTTTGCCGACGAGGCGGCCCGCCAGCGCTATCTGCCCCACCCGGATCACGATGCCCTCAAGGCCATCTTCCGCCCGGTGCTGGAGCGCATCATAGTGCTGGATTACACCCTGCAGGCCGGCGATGTGGTCACGCTAGGACCGCAGTCATGATGGACGAGGCTCGTTGGGCCAAGATTCCACCGCTTCAGTTCGCACTGCTGCAGGCAGTGGTGGAACATGGCAAAGCCCATCCCGCTATTGCTGCCGGGGTGGTAGTTGGCTCGCTTGCCAAGGGCACGGCTGACCGGGTATCCGATGTCGATGTATTGCTGCTGGCCGAACCGGGCTTTCATCAGCATGGGGAAGCACTGGTACGTTCCATCGTGGGCGAACGTGCGGTGTTCCACTGCTGGCAAGGAAGACATGAAGATGTCTGTTCCTACTGGCGTTATATCTTCCTGGATATGTCCAGCATCGAGATCCATATCCTTGATCGCGATGCCGGTTTTCCGCTTGCCAAGCCTTACTTGCCTCTTTTTGATAAAGCCCATTCGCTATCGGCACTGGAGGTCGCGGGGCCTGCTCCCAGCCATTGGGATTTCCCTGCCTACATGGGAGACGGTGATGGTCTGGTGTGGGAGCTGTTCGACTGCCTCAAATGGGCGGAACGGGGCCAACGGGGATTAGTCAGGCATCATCTGCGTAAACTGTTGGCAGAGATGGATAAAGACCCGAATATTGTGGATCGCGAGTAACGTGGACAAGGAGAGAACCATGTGGTTAGCCGCAATACAGCTGGTATCGGGCCGTCACTGGCAGGATAACCGGGAGCAGATCGCCGCCGAGCTGGCCCTGTTGCCCAGGGAGCGGCCGCTGCTGGTACTGCTGCCGGAGAACTTCGCCCTGTTTGGTGAGCGACAGGGCTATCTGGACGGGGCCGAGACCATAGGTCCCGCTCTGGGCGGAGCAGCGCCGATCCAGCAGCAGCTGGCCGAATGGGCCCGTGACTACGGTATCTGGCTGGTGGCCGGGGCCATGCCGACCACCATCGCCGGTTCCGACCATATCCACACCAGTACCCTGGTGTTCGACCCCAGCGGCGAGCGCAAGGGCCACTACCACAAGATCCACCTGTTCGACGTGGATGTGGCGGACAATCACGGCCGCTACCGGGAGTCGGAGACCTTCAGCCCCGGCGAGGAGCCTGTGCTGGTGGACTCCCCGTTTGGTCCCCTCGGCCTCTCTATCTGTTATGATCTGCGCTTTCCCGAGCTGTACCGCCGGCTGGCCCGCGCCGGCGCCCGCGTGCTGCTGGTGCCTGCCGCCTTCACCGCCGTGACCGGCGAGGCGCACTGGGAGCCGCTGCTGAGGGCCCGCGCCATCGAGAACCAGTGCTACGTGGTGGCCGCCAATCAGGGCGG
>NZ_JBFOCO010000014.1:0-114058 GCF_040907865.1 Aeromonas sp. s5 | reverse complement strand
AATCAGGGCGGCCACCACGAGACGGGGCGCCAGACCTGGGGGCACAGCATGGTGATCGACCCCTGGGGCCGGGTGCTGGCCAGCCTGGACAGCGGGCGCGGCACCGTGCTGGCGCCGCTGGATACTGATCTTATGGACGAACTGCAACGTACCATGCCGGTGCTGGGCCATGCCCGTCTGCTATGAACATGTGCAGGTTCGATTCGCCCTGTGGCAGGGGATCGGACGCTTGCAAACCCCCGATGGTGGGTTGGACGTCCGCTGACGTTTCGCCAAGCGAACCCAGGGTTGGGGATTTAACCGTTACGACATCTCGCATCGAGAGTGGAGAGAAAGATTGAGTCTATTGAGCCAGGTTAGTGCCTCCCTGTTGGCCCCGAACGATCTCGACGAAGGGCGCCTGCAGCAGTTGCTCGGCAGCCTGATGAGCCATCAGGTGGAGTTCGGCGACCTCTATTTCCAGCGCAGCTGGCACGAGTCCTGGATGCTGGAGGACGGCATCGTCAAGGATGGCAGTTACAACATCGATCAGGGGGTCGGGGTGCGCGCGGTCAGCGGCGAGAAGACCGGCTTCGCCTACTCGGACGAGCTGAGCCTGCTGGCGCTGCAACAGTCGGTGACCGCCGCCCGTGGCATCGCGGCCGCCGGTGCGCAGGGCCAGGTGAAGGTGTGGGCCAGAACCTCGGCAAACCTGCTCTACCCGGCGCTGGATCCGCTGCAGACCCTCGACAAGCAGCAGAAGATCGCCCTGCTGGAGCAGATGGACAAGTTCGCCAGAAGCCTGGATCCCGCCATCAATCAGGTGATGGCCTCCATCAGCGGTGTCTATGAAGAGGTGCTGGTGGCCGCCACCGACGGCACCCTGGCCGCCGACGTGCGTCCGCTGGTGCGCCTCTCGGTGACCGTCATCGCCGAAAAGGGCGAGCGTCGCGAACGCGGCAGTGCCGGTGGTGGTGGCCGCTTCGGCTACGACTATTTCCTCGAACTGGACGGGCTGGAGAGCCGGGCGTTTGGCTATGTGCGCGAGGCGGTGCGCCAGGCGCTGGTCAACCTCGATGCCATCGATGCGCCGGCCGGCACCATGCCGGTGGTGCTCGGTGCCGGCTGGCCCGGCGTGCTGCTGCACGAGGCGGTGGGCCACGGTCTGGAGGGGGATTTCAACCGCAAGGGTTCCTCTGCCTTTGCCGGCCGCATCGGTGAGCAGGTGGCCTCCAAACACTGCACCATAGTCGATGACGGCACCCTGCCGGGTCGGCGCGGCTCCGTCTCCATCGACGACGAGGGGACACCGGGCGGCTACAACGTGCTGATCGAGAACGGCATTCTCAAGGGCTATCTGCAGGACAAGCAGAACGCCCGTCTGATGGGCGTGCCGCTCACTGGCAACGGCCGGCGCGAATCCTACGCGGCCCTGCCGATGCCGCGCATGACCAACACCTACATGCTGGCGGGTCAGTACGACCCGGCCGAGATCATCGCCTCGGTGAAGAAGGGGATCTATGCCCCCAACTTCGGCGGCGGTCAGGTGGACATCACCTCTGGCAAGTTTGTCTTCTCCGCCTCCGAGGCCTACCTCATCGAGGATGGCAAGATCACCGCGCCCATCAAGGGGGCGACCCTGATCGGCAACGGCCCCGAGGCGATGAGCCAGGTCTCCATGGTTGGCAAGGATCTCGCGCTGGATCGCGGGGTCGGGGTCTGCGGCAAGGAGGGGCAAAGCGTGCCGGTCGGTGTCGGCCAGCCCACCCTCAAGCTGGATCAGCTCACCGTGGGCGGCACCCAGTAAGGGCAGTGAGCGGCACTCCCGTGATCGCCAAACCCCGGCCAGGTGCCGGGGTTTTGCTATCCGGGATCATGGGAAACAAAAAGCCCCGGCAAGGGCCGGGGCTGCAGATACGGGGCTCGGTCAGTTGACTGAAATGGCGCGGGCGTCGATGAAGAAGCGCGCATTGCCTTGTTGGTCGACCCTGATCTGGGCAACCAGACGATCGCTCTGTTTGTACTCCCACCGGCTCTTGATCCGGGTCAGAGCGGGGCTGGCGGCACCGACCACGTTCAGATATTCATGAAACAGGCTGTAGCTTCCAATCTCGGTCAGCATCTTTTCCATTTGCACATCTCCTGAAGTGAGTGGGTGTCCATCCACAAACCTACCAAGCACACTCTGAATCGAATCTGTATAAAAAACAAACTAACTCATTTGTGTGTCAGCAACATGATCAGGCGCAAGATCAGCGCCGATTTTTGCGCATTTATGACACCGTTTTCAGTCAGGGCTGGCGCGGATCCTGCAGTTGATCAAGGGTGCCGGATACGTGTGGCAACGCGGGTGCCATTTGTACCGTCGGCGCACTGTGGAACACCGGATCCTGGGCCACCTCCTTGATGCCGTTGATGCAGAACTGCATACCCATGCAGACCAGCAAGAAGCCCATGATCCGGGTCATGGCGTCGATGCCGGTGGCGCCCAGGATCTTGCAGACCGGATCCGCCAGCTTGAGCACGCCCCAGCTGAGCAGGCTCATCAGGGCGAAGGCGGTGACCATGGCGGCATAGATGGTGAAGCGGTTGTATTCGTCCGGCAGCTCGGCGATCTGGGCGGCGCCGCTGATCACCAACGCCATGGTGCCGGGCCCGCACATGCTGGGCATGGTGAGCGGCACGAAGGCGATGCTCTGGTTGATGTCGACCCCGTCCGCCTGGCTGGGGGCCGGGAACAGCATGCGAAAGCCGATGAAGGCGATGATGAGACCGCCGGCCAGGCGCAGGCCAGGAATGGAGATCCCGAACAGATCCAGGATGGAGGAGCCGATGAAGAAGCTGACGCAGAGGGTGGCAAACAGATAGATGGCGGCCAGGTTGATCTGGCGGCGCACGTGTTCGCGCGACATCCCCTTGCTCAGCCCCAGCAGCAGGGTGGCCGTGGTGGGCGGGTTGACCATGGGCAGCAGCGCCAGCAAGGCGAGAAATACGACCTGAAAGAACATCATGAACCTCGGATGACTAGGGTGGAGGAGTGTCCCGGGCCATCGAGGGGCCCGAGAGGGAGGCTATCTTATGTCGGTCGGGCTGAACACCAGCCATATGAAAAAATCCCCGCACTGGGCGGGGCTCGGGAGGATTCAGGCGGCCTGTGGCGCGCTCTGGCGCTGACTGCGCTGCTGCAGCCAGAGCCACAGGCCGATGGCAAAGCCCAGCACCGACAGGCTGACCACATAGTGGGAGGGGGCCAGCATGTCGCTCTTCATCCACAGGGTCACCAGCATGGGGGTGAGGCCGCCGAAGATGGCGTAGGCCACGTTGTAGGAGAACGACAACCCGGAGAAGCGCACCACCGCCGGGAAGGCGTTGACCATGACGTAGGGCACGGCGCCGACGATCCCCACCGCGAAACCGGCCAGGACATAGAGCGGCACCAGCTGGCTGGTGTCACTCGCCAGCCCGTGATAGAAGGCGTAGCTGGCGCCGGCCAGCAGCAATGAGCCCAGCATGAAGGTGGGGCCGCTGCCGAGGGCATCGATGAGCCGGCCATAGACGATGCAACCCAGCGTCAGGGCCAGAATGGCCAGCGAGTTGGCGGTCAGTGCATCGGCCGGGCTGATGCCGTGCACCTTCTGCAGGTAGGTGGGGGTCATCAGGATCACCACCACTATGCCGGCGGAGAGCAGCCAGGTGAGCAGCATGGAAATCACGACGCTGCTCTTGTGGCTGCGCAGCACCGTCTTGAGCGGCAGCTCTTCCGCCAGCGCCTTGTTGGCCTGCATCTCGGCAAAGACCGGGGTCTCGTGCAGCCAGCGGCGCAGGTACATGGCGACGATGCCGAACACCCCGCCAAGCACGAAGGCCAGACGCCAGCCCCAGTCGCTCACCTCGCTCGGGCTCATGCCGCGGTTGATGGCGGTGGCCACTAGGGAGCCGAGCAGGATGCCGGCCGTCAATCCCGCGGTGAGGGTGCCGCAGGCGACCCCGATCCGGCGGGCGGGTACGTGCTCCGCGACGAACACCCAGGCGCCGGGCACTTCACCCCCGATGGCGGCCCCTTGCAGGATCCGCAGCAGCAGCAACAGCAGGGGGGCGGCGATGCCAAGCACGGCGTAGGTGGGCAGCAGGCCGATCAGCAGGGTGGGCAGCGCCATCATGATGATGCTCAGGGTGAACATCCGCTTGCGGCCGATGAGATCGCCAAAGTGAGCCATGATGATGCCGCCCAGCGGACGGGCCAGATAGCCGGCGGCGAAGATGCCGAAGGTCTGGAACTGGCGCAACCACTCGGGAATGTCGGCGGGGAAGAAGAGCTCGCCGATCACCACGGCGAAGAAGACGAAGATGATGAAGTCGTAAAATTCGAGGGCACCGCCCAGCGCTGCCAGGCTCAGGGTCTTGTAGTCCTGTCGGTTGAGGGGACGGCTGTGGTCGTAAGCTTGCGTGACTGTCGTCATATCCTTATGTTTCCCATCGTCTTTTTAGTTATTGTTCCCCATCCTTGCAGGGGACACGCTCACTACCGAGGGTATGCTTTTGCATCCCGACCTGTAAATCGCACAATTCGCAACACTGTCTTGCAGCTTTTTGGTGCAGCAAGGCGAGGGTGGGCACCGCGCCCGGGGCGAATGACAACCAAGGTGTGCCGGCTGGCCGCCAGTGCCCGGCCACCGGATTGCTGGAGATATCATGACGAAGACCAAGGTGCTGCTCTCCTGGAGCAGCGGCAAGGACAGCGCCTGGGCGCTGCACACATTGCGGCAGGATCCTGCCATCGAGGTGGTGGGGCTGTTCACCACCCTCAACCAGGCGTTCGAGCGGGTGGCCATGCACGGGGTGCGCAAGCAGTTGCTGCTGGCGCAGGCCGAGTGCGTGGGATTGCCGCTGACCACCATCGACCTGCCCTGGCCCTGCAGCAATGAGGATTACGCCCGCATCATGACCGACTTCATCGCCGACGTGGTGGCGCAAGGGATCCGCCACATGGCGTTCGGCGATCTCTTTCTCGAAGACGTGCGTGCCTATCGGGAGCGGCAGCTGGCGGGGACGGGGATCACGCCGTTGTTTCCGCTGTGGGGCAGCAAGACAGGCGAGCTGGCGCACCAGATGATGGCGGCAGGGCTCAGGGCCAGGATCAGCACCCTGGATCCGCGCAAGCTGCCTGCCACCCTCGGCGGGCATGAGTTTGATGCGGCCTTGCTGGCGGCGCTGCCCGACGGGGTGGACCCGTGCGGCGAGAACGGCGAGTTTCATACCCTGGCCTGGGATGGCCCCATGTTCCGCCAACCGCTGGCCATCCGGACCGGCGAGACGGTGGAGCGGGACGGCTTCGTCTTCACCGATCTGCTGCCCGCCACCACCTAGTCGCGGTTGGCCTCCCGCTCGCCCTTGTCGTCGTTGTAGCGCAGGGCGATCTCGTGGAACTGCTGGTGGATGGAGGCAAAGGCGTCCGTGATGTCGGGGTCGAAGTGGTTGCCCCGCCCCGCCAGTATGATGGGCACCACCTCCTGGTGGGACATGGCGGCCTTGTAGCAGCGCTTGCTGATGAGGGCGTCGTACACGTCGGCCAGCGCCATCAGCCGGGCCGAGAGGGGGATCTCGTCGCCGATCAGACCGTAGGGATAACCGGTGCCGTCCCACTTCTCGTGGTGGTAGCAGGCGATCTCCTTGGCCAGCCGCAGGAATTCCACCTCCACCCCGAGCGCCTCCTCGGCGTGGACGATGGCCTCCTTGCCGAGGATGGAGTGGTGCTTCATCTGGGCAAACTCCTCTTCATCCAGCTTGCCGGGTTTGAGCAGGATGCGGTCCGGTACGCCGACCTTGCCGATGTCGTGCAGGGGGGCCGACTTGAACAGCAGATCTATGGTCTTGGGGGTCAGCTCGGCATGGAAGCGGGGGTGATCGCAGAGGGTCTCCGCCAGCAGCCGCACATAGTGCTGGGTACGCAATATGTGGTTGCCGGTCTCGTTGTCGCGGGTTTCGGCCAGCGAGGCGAGTGAGTGGATGGTGATGTTCTGGATCAGCTCGTTCTCCCGGGTGCGCCGCTCCACCTCCTGCTCCAGATAGGCGTTCTGATCGTGCAGCAGATCCCGCGCTGTTTTCAGCTCCAGGTGGTTTCTGACCCTGGCCAGCACGATGGCGGGGGAGATCGGCTTGTGGATGTAGTCGACGGCCCCGAGTGCCAGGCCGTGCGCCTCCGCGCTCTCCTCCACCTGGGCGGTCAGGAAGATCACCGGGATCTCCCGCGCCTGCGGCATCTCCTGCAGTGCCTGCATCACCTGGTAGCCATCCATCTGGGGCATCACCACGTCGAGCAGGATCAAGTCCACCCGGGGGCCGGTCGATAGGATCTCCAGCGCCCGCTGGCCGCTGATGGCTATCTTGACCCGATAGTGGGGGCTGAGCAGGGCGCTGAGCAGGGAGAGGTTCTCCGGCGTGTCGTCGACCACCAGCAGGGTGGGTTTGGTATCTGGATCCAGCAAGTTGAGCATGATGGTGCCCTCACTCTTGGTTGAACAGATCGGGTCTGAGGGCCCGGACTTGTTGCAGATGAGCCAGTGCATCGTCGAAACGAAAACGGCTCATGGCCTCACCGATGGCTGGCGCTCTCTCCCCCAGCAGGGGAGTGAGCCGGGCCTGATGGCGCTGAAACAGGGTGAAGGCTTCGGCATCATCCTCCAGCAGCAGCCCGGTGAGCCGGTTCAGCAGGGGAGCGGTATCGATCTTCTCCTGTTCTGGCTGCTCGGGTACTTCGTCTGGCAGCAACTGCAGCAGCCCCTGCGCCAGTTGTGCTTGCAGTTGCAGCCCCTGTTCTACCAGTGGCAGCAGAGCGGCAGCCTCGTCGCCCCGGGTGATGGCGTTTTCCAGTGTGGCCGCGATCTCCTGCAATGATTCGGCGCCCAGGGTGGCCGCTATTCCCTTGAGGGTATGGGCATGCCGGTGTGCCTCTTCCCGTTCGTCTGCCTGCAAAGCGGTCAGCAGGCTTGCCATGGGTTGCGTACCCTGCTGGGCGAAGCGCAGCAGCAGATCCTGATACCAGCCCCAGTTGTTCATCAGCCGCTGCAAGGCCCGCTCGGCATTGAGCCCGAGCTCGCACAGCTGTGGCAGCAACGACGATGCCGGGGGCGGTTGCGACGTTTTGAATCTGGCCCCGACCTCGCGGCTGAAGGAGGTTGCCCAGCGTTGCAGGGCGTCATAGAGCTTGTCGGGATCGATAGGCTTGGCGATGTGATCGTCCATGCCGGCGGCGAGGCAGCGCTCGCGATCGCCGGCCATGACGTTGGCGGTCATCGCCAGGATCGGAATGTGTTGCCCGGTTCCCTCCTGCTGGCGCAGTTGCCGGGTGGCGGCCAGCCCATCCATCACCGGCATTTGCATGTCCATCAGGATCAGGTCGTAGAGGGCCTTGGTCGCCATATCCAGGGCGATGGCACCATTGCTGGCCACGCTCACTTTGGCGCCGACCGCCTGCAGCAGCTCCAGCGCCACCTGTTGATTGAGCTCGTTGTCTTCCGCCAGCAGGATCCGCAGACCGTCGAAGCGATAGTGATGGGTCGCCTGATGCTTGAAGGAGAGGGTCGCGGCCTGTTGCCCGAACAGGCCGATGACGGTATCGAACAGCACGGAGGCGCAGACCGGCTTGACCAGTACCCGATCAAAACCGGCAGCATCGGCCTCGCGAAAGATCTCCTCGCGCCCGTAGCCGGTCACCATGACCCGGTAGGGGCGCCGGCCCGCACCTCGGGCGATGAGACGACGCCCCGTCTCGATGCCGTCCAGTCCCGGCATGCGCCAGTCCAGCAGCACCACCTCATAGGGGGTTCCCTGCTGCTCGGCATCCGCGATCATCTGCAGGGCTTGTTGGCCGGACTCTGCAGTGTCCACCACAAAGCTCATGCCGCGCAGCAGGGCGGCCAGTATGGTACGGGCACTGGCGCTGTCGTCGGCCACCAGCATGCGGCGGCCGCGTAGATCCAGGCTCGGCAGATAGCGGGATCTGCGCCTGCCGCGGCCGAGCCTGGCGGTGAACCAGAAGGTGCTGCCCTGGCCCGGCTCGCTCTGCACGCCCACCTCGCCCCCCATCAGGCCCGCCAGCTTGCGGCAAATGGCAAGGCCAAGCCCGGTGCCGCCGTACTTGCGGGTGGTGGAGCTGTCCGCCTGCTGGAAGGACTGGAACAGCCGCTGCTGCTGCTCCTGGCTCATGCCGATCCCGGTATCCTGCACCGAGCAGTGCAGCAGCACCTCCTGCGGCAGCTTCTCCAGACAGCGGACCTTGACCAGGATCTCTCCCTGCTCGGTGAACTTGACCGCGTTGTTGGCGTAGTTGATGAGGATCTGGCCGAGACGCAGGGGATCGCCATAGAGCAGGGTGTCGAGCTGGTGGTCGACCTCGAACAACAGCTCTATGCCCTTGGCTTCTGCCTTTTCACCCACCAGGGTGGCGAGGTTTTCCAGCACGTGGTCGAGATCGAACTCGATCCGTTCCAGATCCAGCTTGCCCGCCTCGATCTTCGAGAAATCCAGGATGTCGTTGATGATGCCGAGCAGGTGCTGCGCGGCACGCTGGATCTTGCTGACATAGTCGAGCTGCTGCGGATCGAGCCGGGTCTGCAGGGCGAGGTGGGACATGCCGAGGATGGCGTTCATGGGGGTGCGGATCTCGTGGCTCATGTTGGCGAGAAATTCGCTTTTGGCCCGGGTCGCGCTCTCCGCCAGTTCATAGGCCTGCTCCAGCTCCTGGTTCTTGGCCTGCATCACTGCAAACAGCTCTTCCCGAGTCGGTTCGGCGAACTGCTGCTGCATCTGTTGTTGCCGCCCGGCATCTGGCCAGTGCGGCAACCGGCAGACCAGGGCGAGGAGATTGTCGGCGTGCACCTCCAGCCGGATGCTGCCCGGATGCATGTCGGCAGGGGCGGGGGAGAGCGGGACATCGGCCGTGAGGGTGAGCCATAGCTCCTGCGCCTCTGGTTCCAGCCACAGCTGCAGTTGCAGTGGATCCGAGGTCGTCATCAGCTGGCGCACCAGCTCTGAGGTTGCCCCTGCCAGCGGGGCAACGAAGGTCGGCGATTTGTCGAGGCAGGTGAGCACCTGGATCACCTTGCGCCGGGCGGTGAGGGCCGCCGCAGGGCCGGACAACAGGGTTTCACCGATCAGTTGCCGCATCTACTTCTCCTCTGCCGGCAGCACGCGCAACACGATGCAGCTGGCATCGTCGGTGCTGCGGCCGCTGTGGGCGATGACCTGGTGGGCCAGCGTGGCGGGCTCGGCGGCAAGATCCAGTGCGCCGTCGCGCAGGTTGAGGGATTCGCTGATGCCGTCCGAGTAGAGCATCACCACGTCTCCGGCGACGAGGGGCTGGCGCTGCAGCAGGGGGGTGGGGAAACGCTCTCCCAGCACCCCGTCGCGGGAGATGCCGCGCCAGGGGTCGTGACCGCGCAGACAGATGCGAGTATTGCCGATGCCGGCATAGCTCAGCTCACCCCGCTCGCCGTTGACCAGCGCCACGCCGGCGGCGGCGCCCCGGGTACCGATGCAGCGCTGGTGCAGCAGTTGCAGCAGACGGGCGGGTTCCTGTTCACGGGTCTGCTGCAACGTCGCCTCCAATATCTGTACCAGCTGGTTGGCAGAGGCGCCGTGACCGCTCACGTCGATCAGGACCAGCGACACCCCCTCGGGCCCCGGCCGGATGAACGCCAGATCGCCGGAGACCCGCTCCGGGTAGCAGGGGCGGTTCTCGCTGGCCCATGCCAGGCCAAGGCCGGCATGCTGCTGCCCCGTGCACGAGAGGGGAGAAACCGGCCTTGGCTCCACGGGGGCCGCACCCAGCCACTTGCGGGCCTGTACCAGGGTACCCCCCTCCGGCGGGGTGCTGATGGTGAGTTCAGACATCATGCGCTGCACGCCGGGCAGACCCAGCCCCAGGGTACCCGAGGTGCTGTAGTGCTCTTGCATGGCTTGATGTATGTCGGGGATGCCGGGGCCCTGATCGCGGGCGATGATGTCGATGCAGGGGCGCCCTCTGGGATGGTGGAGGGTGAGGGTGATCTCCCCCCGTTCGGCATACTTCAGGATGTTGCTGCCAAGCTCGGAGACCACGGTGGAGAGCATGGTGCGATCCACCTCGGAGAGGTCGGCGATGAAGGGGAGGCGACGCACCGCCATCACCGTCAGGTGCAGATCGATGTCGTGACGCAATGGGTAGCGGGCCTGCTGGGTGCTCAGCTCCTGCTCCATGGTGCCTACTCCTCGCCCTTGAGGGTACGGGCATGGGCGAAGGCGTCGTCCATGTCGAGAAAGCAGCGCAGCGGACCCGGCTTGGCGTCGGCCAGTGCCAGGAAGGCGGCGATCCCCGCATTCAGCCCCACCAGCAGGCAGACGGCTCCCAGCAGGCGGCACACCTCGGCCAGTTTGCGAACCTGCCGAAACTCGTGGTGATCGAGCAGCATGACCCCGGAGAAGTCGAGCAGCACCGCGTGCTGGCGCCCCTGCACCAGCCGCAGGGAGAGTGCCTGCGTCAGTTGCTGCATGCCTTCGTCACCGAGGTCTGGCCGCATGCTGACGACGATGCAACCAGCCACGTCGGCGATGCCCAGATCGTTGTTGAGCAACATGGGCGGCGCTCCTAGAGGGTGGATCCGACCCGCTTGAGGGCTATCTCGAACGCATCCCGCAGGGTCGCAGTAGTACGGATGTCACCGACCGAGACACCCAGTTCCACCATGGTACGGGCGATGGCTGGCGAGACGCCGGAGATGATGGCCTCGCACCCCATGAACTGGGTGGCCTTGGTGATCTTGATCAGCTGATTGGCGACCCCGGTGTCCACGGTGGCGACCCCGGCGATGTCCAGCACGAAGACCCGGGCCCGGGTCTCGGCTATCTTGGTCAGCGACTTGTTCATCACGTCGGCGGTGCGCATGGAGTCGATGATCCCCACCAGCGGCAACAGCAGGATCCCGTCCCAGATGGGGGTCACCGGGGTCGACATCTCCTGCAGCGACTTGTGCAGCTCCTCGCGTACCCTGGCGGCCTCTTCGGCCTCCTCCATGGCGCGCTTGAGCTGGTGATGCTGCTCCACCTGAGCCGTGATGTCGGTGGCAAACTTGACGATCTTGCTGGGTTTGCCGGTCAGATCCAGCACCGGGTTGTAGGATCCCTGGATCCAGACCTCCTGCCCCTGCTTGCCGATCCGGCAGAACTCTCCCGCCAGGTATTCGCCGCGGCGCAGGGTCTCCCAGAAGGCGCCATAATCGGCCGACTGGGCATAATCAGGGTCAACCAGCAGCCTGTGGTGTTTGCCTTTCAGCTCATCCAGCTGATAACCCACGATCTCGAGAAAGCGCGGGTTGGCATCGAGAATGGTGCCATCCAGCGAGAACTCCACCTTGCCCATGACCCGGCTCAGGGCGTTGAGCTGCCCCTCGAAGTTGGCGTTGAGCTGTTTCTGCTCGGTCAGGTCCATGCTGTATTCGATGATCCGGCTCAGCGCGCCCTGCTCGTCCAGCAGGGGGCTACAACTGCCCCGCAGCCAGATGTCCCGGCCGTGCCGATCCAGCCGGTGAAACTCTCCCTCCTGCTCCCTGCCCGCCTTCAACGCCTCCCAGTGGGCGGTATGAGCAGGCGAGTCGAGCACGTCGTGCGGCAACAGCATGGCGTAATGCTGGCCCTTGAGCTCGCTTAGCTGATAGCCCATGATGGCGAGAAAACGCGGGTTGGCGTCCAGGATCTGCCCGTCAGGAGAGAGTTCGAGTCTGGCCATCAGCTGGTCGATGGCATCGAGCCTGGCCTGGGGTGAAGAGGGAGTCGCTGTGTTCGGGTGGGCAACGGCGGTGTGCACGTCCATGGCATCTCCAATAAAAGGCGCAATTGACTTGAATGTCACTAGAAAGCGTACAGCAGTTATAGCCCACCGGGGCGAGAGCGTGGGACAAGAAGTGCCGAAAGAACCTGTCTGCGGGTGGGCCCTGGGCCTGGGGGCTTCGTCATGAACCTCCTGTATCGCGACTACCCCCAGGGGGCACTCACGTCCCTTCACTGTCACGACGGCCCGCAGTTTTGCTACCTGCATCGGGGCGGCGGCGTGATCAGCAGTCAGGCGACAGGCGTGCTGCTGGTGGCGGGTCAGCTCTGTCTGATCCCGGCCGGACTTGCCCATGAGTTCAGGGTGCTGCGCCACTCCCAACTCAGTCTGGTCTATCTGGATGACCTGGATGGAGGAGGCGAGTTGACGACCCGCCAGGTGAGCCCGCTGCTGGCCGGCCTGTTCGAGCGGTTGGCAGACATGGCGGAGCCGGGCCTCAGGGATGCCTATCTGACGGTACTGGCAGCCGAACTGAGACAAACGCCGGCGGCGGCCGGATTCATGCTGAGCGCGACGTTGGACGTGCGGCTGCTGCGGGTGCTGGAGCGGGTCTGCAGGCGCCCTTCCATCGAATACGGGTTGGCGGAGCTGGCTGCCGATTCAGGTGCCTCGGTGCGCACCCTCAACCGGCTGTTCAGTCAGCAATTGGGCTGCAGCTTTCGACAATGGCGGCAACAGGTGGTGATGGGGCGAGCCCGCCAGTTGCAGCAACAGGGCCAGCCGCTGTCGCGGATAGCCCTTGAACTGGGGTACGGGGATTTCAGCGCCTTTTCTCACGCCTTCAATCGTTGCTTGCGGGAACCGACGGGGCCGTGAGACGGGAGCCGAGATCCCGGTCGGTCGGCTCCCCCGCCAGCAGGCAGGTCAGCTCATCGGTGTGACTCAGGCGCTCGCCCTGAAAGGTAAACAGGGCGCTCACCTTGCACTCGACCCGTGCGCCGTCGTGACGCCAGGCCCGCACCCGATGCAGGGAGTGCACCCGGTTTCCCTCTGCCAGCAGCGAAACAAAACGGATCTCGCAGCGGGCCAGGCTCTGGCGCAGGGCCAGCAGGTGTTGTTCGAAGGCGGCGCGATCCAGCCGCTGCTCATCCACCAGCTGGACATAGTCCGGGCAGAACCAGTGATCGAGTTCGGCCGGGGTGAAATCGGGGTCGCAGATGACCCGGTTGAGGCAGGCTTGCAGCCGTTGCTTGTAATCCATGATGGGCTCCTGAGTGGATGGGAGCGGCCAGTATGGGGCCTGTGGTCTGCTTCGGCCTTGGCGTCTACGCCATCCTGTTTGGCGATTGCGCCAAGATGGGGGCTTGCGGTAGTGATGCGTGCCACCTGGCCCTGTTTTGTGGCTGGTTTCACGGTTTTCGGTGGCGGCATGGGGCAGGATCGGCCCCCTGTTTCCTTCATGTGACGAGTCGTATCATGTCCGCATTGCCCCGTTTTGCCCTGCTTGCCTCCCTGGTTGCCGCCAGCCTGACCCTGCCTGCCGTGGCCGTCGAAGCTCCGGCCAGCCCTGTCGGTGTCACTGCGGTGACCCTGTCCCAGCAGGCGCCCATTCACTGGGTGTCGGTGGCGCAGATTGCCAGGAGCCTGGATGGGTTGCCGCCGATGGCGGTCGGTTTTGACATCGACGACACCCTGCTCTTCTCCAGCCCGGGGTTTTATCGCGGCAAGCAGGAGTTCTCCCCCAACGACGAGAGCTACCTGAAGAACCCCGCCTTCTGGGAGAAGATGAACAACGGTTGGGACGCCTTCAGCGTGCCGAAAGAGGTGGGCAAGGCGCTCATCGCCATGCACCTCCAGCGCGGCGATCACATCTATTTCGTTACCGGCCGTTCGGCCACCAGGACCGAGACCGTCAGCCAGACCCTGCAGCAGACCATGAACATTCCGGCCGACCAGCTCAACCCGGTGATCTTCGCCGGTGACCAGCCGGGCCAGAACACCAAGGTGCAGTGGCTCAAGGAGAAGCAGATGAAGGTCTTCTACGGCGATGCCGATGGCGACATCAAGGCCGCGCAGGAGATCGGTATTCGCGGCATCCGGCTGCTGCGCGCGGCCAACTCCACCTACCGGCCGCTGCCGCTGGCTGGCGCGTTAGGGGAGGAGGTGATCGTCAACTCCCAGTACTGATGTTCATCCCTGCATGAGAAAAGGGGCCGGATCCTGTCAGGATCCGGCCCCTTTTTTGGGTGTCTAGCGGGCGGCGAAGGTGTTGCAGCTGGCGGGCTTGCCGCTGTCAAAGCCGCGCTTGAACCAGGCGTAGCGCTGGGCCGAGCTGCCGTGGGTGAAGCTGTCCGGGATCACCCGGCCCTGGCTCTGCTGCTGCAGACGATCGTCGCCGATGGCCTGGGCGGCGTTGAGCGCCTCCTCCAGATCACCGGTTTCCAGCACCTGTTCCCGCTCCATGTAGTGGCCCCAGACACCGGCAAAACAGTCGGCCTGCAACTCGAGTTTGACCGATAGCTTGTTCTGCTCGGCCCGGCTCAGCCCCTGCTGCTGTTCACGCATCTTGCGCTCGATGCCGAGCAGGTTCTGCACGTGGTGGCCCACCTCGTGCGCCACCACGTAGCCCTGGGCGAAGTCGCCGTCGGCTCCCAGCTTGTCGCGCATCTCCTGATAGAAGGAGAGATCGATGTAGACGGTGCGATCCGCCGGGCAGTAGAAAGGCCCCATCACCGACTGACCCTGGCCGCAGCCGGTACGGGTTGCACCGCGATAGAGCACCAGTTTGGGGGCCTGATAGCGGTTGCCGCTCTGCTGGAAGATCTCGCCCCAGGCATCCTCGGTGGAGGCGAGCATCACCGAAGTGAACCTGGCGAGGGGATCCTTGGCCGGCTGAGACATCTCCTGACGCTGGGGCGGGGTCTGGGATGCCGGCTCGTTGAGCAGGGGGGAGAGATCCACCCCGTAATAGCCGGCCACCATGACCACCACCAGCAGGATCAGACGCCCCTTGCCGCCGATGGGGAGCCCGCCACCGCCCCCCTGCTGGCGTCTGTCTTCCACATTGTTGCTCTCGCGGCGATCTTGCCAGCGCATATGCTTGCTCCCCTGCTGTCCGGTGGCAGTAATGATAATGGCTGGCGGGACGGCTTGCCTAACGGGAGCAGGCCGGCGGTCGGGTTGCCGCCGGCGGGCAAGAAGGTTTATTCGGCCCAGGGCATCTCGGGCAGGGAGTCCAGAAACTGGCCGTAGCGCTCGAGGTTGAAGGGGCCCTGATCCGCTTCCATCGCCATCAGCTCGGCCCCCAGGGCGCAGGCGATATACTGCAGCGCCTCCTCGCGCGGGGTGCCCTTCATCACCAGCCGCATCAGGGTAGCCTTGACCTGCAGCGGGTGGCCGTCGCTGAGCTGGTTGTCGACCATCTCCAGCAGGGTTTGCTCGTCGAAGAACTCGGTGGGTTCGCTCATGTGCTGTGCCTCGTCATGTCATAAGGGATGCCAGTATAGCGATATAGCTATTAACACATTGAAATATTTCGATAAAAACATTTCGGTATGGGCTGTTTTTGTTACTCATAATTAATGTGGGTTTGCGGTCTGCAAACGACAAGCATCATAAAATCGCATGGACGGATACCAATATGCCCACCATAGACTCGCTGTTATCCAAGCCCCAGAACCTGCCCAACGTGCCCGAAGTCATGCGCGAACTGGTGCAGACCTTCAATGAGAAAGAACCGGATATCCTGTTGATTGCCAAGAAGATCAACAAGGATCCGGTGATCTCCGCCAAGCTGCTGCGGCTGGCCAACTCCGCCAAGTTTGGTGGCAGTCGCCAGGTCGCCACCGTCAACGAGGCCGTGGTGCGGCTCGGGGTCGACGTGGTGCGCAACATGGTGTTCGCCTGCGGCCTGACCGGCTCCATCGGTGCCGTGCCCGGCATCGAGCTCAAGCATTTCTGGGGCAAGGTGTTCGACGTGGCCGAACTGGCCAGGCGGCTGGCCAAGCTCAAGGGCATGAAGGGGGAAGAGGTGTTCACCTGCGCCCTGCTCTACGACATGGGGCGGCTCATCATGCACGTGGGGCTGCCGGAGAACATGGTGAACCACATCAAGGATCTGGAACCCAGCAAGGGACGCGCCAAGGCCGAGGAGCTGGTGGTTGGCTTCAACTACGCCCAGGCCGGGGCCGAGATGGCCAGGCGCTGGCAATTCCCCCTGAGCATCTGCCATGCGGTTGAGTACCACTACAACCCCTTGCTGGCCAAGGAGTTCTCTGCCGAGGCTGCGATCATCCATCTGGCCATCGTGTTGGCGGCCCAGTCCGATGTGGGGGAGGCGGCACCACCCGAGTGGCCAACCCAGGTGGCCGAGCGGCTCGGCCTCTCGTGGCCAGATTGCGCCGCCGTGTTCGTCGCGCTGCGCGAGCAGGGCAACGGCTATGCCGGCTTGCTGGCGGCCTGACGCTACCCATTTCATCTAACAGGGCCGCACCGCGGCCCTTTTTCATGGTGACGGCCTTGCCAATGAGCGGTTGCGGGGGCAGTCTTGGGGCCTGTCTCTTCTAAGCGAGCCCTTGCCATGATCCTCTCCGAGCGCCTGGAACTGCGTGAACTGGCGGTTGCCGATGCCCCCTTCATTCTCGAACTGCTCAACGATCCCGACTTTCACCGCTACATCGGCGAGCGGGGTATCCGCACCCTGCAGGATGCTGAAAACTACATCCAGCAGGGGCCGGCGGTCAGCTATGCCCGTCACGGTCACGGTCTCTACCTGGTGGCAAGGCGCAGCGACGGCGCCAAGCTCGGCATCTGCGGCCTGATCAAGCGCGATACCCTGCCTTGTGAAGACATAGGCTACGCCTTCCTGCCCGCCTGGCGCGGTCAGGGTTATGGCATCGAAGCGGCGCAGGCGGTGCTGCAGGATGGTCGGGAGCGGCTCGGCATCGAGCGAGTGGTAGCCATCGTCACCCCGGGCAACGCGCGTTCGGTGGCGCTGCTGGCCAAGCTGGGGTTGGTGCAGAGCCGGTTGGTCAAACTGGCCGAGGATGCGGATGAGTGTCTGTTGCTAGAGGCTGAAGGGGTAGAGGCTTGCCCGATCTGAGGGGCTGCGGCATGGCTGGCAGGATATCAGCAGAGCCGGGGGAGTGAGGCAAAGAGGCCGCCGTGAGTTGCGGCCTGTCTGCATCGGGCGCTGCCGGTGGGCAGGCAGGATCAGTTGAGCTCTTCGATGGAGAACTCGCCGGCAATGCCGTCACAGGAGACGGCGAAGCCGCCGCTGAAACGGGTGCTGAACTGGATCAGAAACGCATCATAGTCGTGCTCTTGCACGGGCAGGTTGATGGGCTTGCTGCGACGCAGGGGTTTGCGAGTTTGTACGCTTTTCATCATGGTATTTCTCTATATAAATTAAGTGTTTGCTCCTTGTATTGGCAAATGTCAGGTCGATGGGCGCGGCCAGCCGTAGGCTGACGGGCGCGCAGGAATACCCAGCCCGGTTCAGGGGCGTCTGCACTTTCAAGGAATGCGCCAAGGACCACGCGGATGCATGATGCTACTTGGGAGTGGGCAGATCGGGTCTGCACCGTGAGAGCCGGGCAACGCAGGCAGACAGCCTGAACGGTTCTCAGGGCGAGTAAATCAGAAGAAGGTTATGCGGGTACTGACAGGATTCATCGTGAGGTGAAGCATTGCAGGGCAAACATAAACAGGGCTGATTAACTAGCCGGCGCGCATTCTCTCCTCGATATGCGTAAAAAGCAAACAGTTATTTGCAGTTTTTCCTTCAAGGCCGTCTGGCGGCCACAAAAAGGGCTCCCTAAGGAGCCCTTTTTTCATCATCCGTTGATCTCAGCCGATGGCTCAGTAGTCGCCGCAGGCCTTCTTGGCAGCGGTGATCATGGGGGTGATGGTCATGCCCTGTACCACGATGGAGAACATCACCACCGAGTAGGTCATCACCAGGATGACCTGCCGCAGGTCGACGCCGTGCTCCGGCAGCATCATGACGCCGGACGGCAGTGCCAGCGCCATCGCCATGGCCAGACCGCCGCGCAGACCGCCCCAGGTGAGGATCCGCACCGAGAACTTGTTGTAGCTGCGGAACTTGCGGAAGGCCACATAGGGCAGCGACACGCTGATGAAGCGTGCGGCGAGGCAGAGCGGCACCGCGATGACCAGCAGGATCCAGTCTTGCCAGGCCAGATCCAGCAGCACCAGCGCCAGACCGATCAGCAGGAACAGCAGGGCGTTGAGGAACTGGTCCATCAACTCCCAGAAGTGATCCAGGTGATGGCTGCTCTGTTCGGAGAAGCCGCTGTGACGGGTCCAGTTGCCGATCATGATGCCGGTCACCACCATGGCCAGAGCGCCGGAGACGCCGATCATGTTGGCGAAGGCGAAGCCGGCGGTCGGGATGCAGAGGGTCAGCAGCAGCTCCAGCGAGCCGTCATCGGTGGCGCTGATCATCACGTGAGCGATGAGACCCAGCACGGCACCGAACAGGATGCCGCCGAGGGCCTCATGCAGGAACAGGCCGGCCACGCTGCCGAAGGTGGGCTCGACGCCGCCAAAGGCCACGGCAAACACGGTGGCGAAGATGACGAGGCCAACACCGTCGTTGAACAGCGACTCCCCCTCGATCTGGATGGCGATCTGGGGTGGTGCCTTCATCTTCTTGACGATGGCCAGCACGGCGATGGGGTCGGTGGGGGAGATCAGGGCACCGAACAACATGCAGTAGACCAGCGGCACGTCCCAACCCAGCAGCTTGGCGATGAACCAGAAGCCATAGCCGATGAGGAAGGTGGAGAGCAGGGTCGCCAATATGGCCAGAATGGTGATTTCCCACTTCTGGCTGCGCAGGGCTTTCAGGTTGATCCCGAGACCACCGGCGAACAGCAGGAAGCCCAGGATCCCCTTCAGCAGGAAATTCTGGAAGTCGATGCTCTCCATGGTCTTGACGGCCAGGGGTTCCAGATTGAACCAGCCCAGCTTACCGAACAGCACCATCAGCGCGGAGATCAGCATGGAGCCCGCAGTGATGGCGATGGTGGTCTGGATCTTCACAACATACTGATTGGCAAAGGCGATAAAGATCGCCAACGCTGCCAGGAAGCAGAGTGTGTAGTAGACGCTCATAGTTATTTTTCTCTTTAGTAAACAGCAAGCACGTATCCCTATTGAGGACGGGCATAGGGTACTCTTGGGTCACATGTTACTCATTACCCATTTGTGAGTATATAGAGCGCCAATATAGACAGATAGACGGCTAGATTTCCATTTGATTTGTTTGCTGTTAGGATGCTGTTTACGCAGTTGCATGGATGTAAGAGGAACGAGCGGTGTCGAACAAAAAGTCGGATGTGACAAACAAGCTGGAAGCCTGCCTCAGGGAGCGGATCCTGATCATCGACGGGGCCATGGGCACCATGATCCAGGGCTACAAGCTCGGTGAGGCGGACTACCGGGGGGAGCGGTTTGCCGACTGGCATACCGACATCAAGGGCAACAACGATCTGCTGGTGCTGAGTCGCCCCTCTGTCATTCGCGAGATCCACGATCAGTACTGTGCCGCCGGCGCCGACATCCTCGAGACCAACACCTTCAACGCCACCCGCATCGCCATGGCCGACTACGAGATGGAAGATCTCTCGGCCGAGATCAACCGCGAGGCGGCCCGGCTGGCCCGCGCCGTGGCGGATGAGTGGACGGCGAAAGAGCCCCACAAGCCGCGCTTCGTGGCAGGCGTCCTGGGGCCCACCAACCGCACCGCCTCCATCTCGCCGGACGTGAACGACCCCGGCAAGCGCAACGTTACCTATGACCAGCTGGTGGCCGCCTACACCGAATCGACCCATGCCCTCATTGAGGGCGGTGCCGACATCATCCTGATCGAGACCATCTTCGATACCCTCAACGCCAAGGCGGCCGCCTTCGCGGTGGACCTGGTGTTCGAGGAGTTGGGCTACAGCTTGCCGGTGATGATCTCCGGCACCATCACGGACGCCTCCGGCCGTACCCTCTCCGGCCAGACCACCGAAGCCTTCTATCATTCGCTGCGCCACGTCAGACCCGTCTCCTTCGGTCTCAACTGCGCGCTGGGGCCCGACGAGCTGCGCCAATACGTGGAGGAGCTCTCCCGCATCAGCGAAACCTTCGTGAGTGCCCACCCCAACGCCGGGTTGCCCAATGCGTTTGGCGAGTACGACCTCGATGCCGCCGAGATGGCGGAGCATATCCGCGAGTGGGCCCAAAGCGGCTTTCTCAACCTGGTGGGCGGCTGCTGCGGCACCACCCCGGCCCACATCCGCGCCATGGCGGACGCCGTGGCGGGTATCAAGCCGCGGGTCCTGCCGGACCTGCCGGTGGCTTGCCGTCTGTCGGGCCTGGAGCCCCTCATCATCACCCCTGAATCCATGTTCGTGAACGTGGGTGAGCGCACCAACGTCACCGGCTCGGCCAAGTTCAAGCGGCTCATCAAGGAGGGTCTCTATGACGAGGCCCTGGATGTCGCCAAGCAGCAGGTGGAGAACGGCGCCCAGATCATCGACATCAACATGGACGAGGGGATGCTGGACGCCGAGGCGGCCATGGTGCGCTTCTTGAACCTCATCGCCGGCGAGCCGGACATCGCCCGGGTGCCGGTGATGATCGACTCCTCCAAGTGGGAAGTGCTGGAGGCCGGTCTCAAGTGCGTGCAGGGCAAGCCGGTGGTCAACTCCATCTCCATGAAGGAGGGGGTGGACAAGTTCATCGAGCAGGCGAAACTGCTGCGCCGCTACGGCGCCGCCGTCATCGTGATGGCGTTCGACGAGGTGGGGCAGGCCGATACCCGCGCCCGCAAGTTCGAAATCTGTCAGCGCGCCTACCGCATCCTGGTGGATCAGGTGGGCTTCCCGCCGGAAGACATCATCTTCGACCCCAACATCTTCGCGGTGGCGACCGGCATCGACGAGCACAACAACTACGCGGTGGACTTCATCGACGCGGTGAAGGACATCAAGGAGAACCTGCCCCACGCCATGATCTCCGGCGGCGTCTCCAACGTCTCCTTCTCGTTTAGGGGCAACGAGCCGGTGCGCGAGGCGATCCACGCCGTCTTCCTCTACCACGCCATCAAGAACGGCATGGACATGGGGATCGTCAACGCCGGCCAGCTCGCCATCTATGAAGACATCCCGGCCGAGCTGAAAGAGAAGGTCGAGGCGGTGGTGCTCAACCTCAATGACAACGCCACCGAGGAGCTGCTGGCCATCGCCGAGAAGTATCGCGGTGCCGGCGCCCAGGCCGAGGATCCGCGGGAGCAGGAGTGGCGCAGCTGGCCGGTGGGCAAGCGGCTCGAACACGCCCTGGTGAAAGGCATCACCGACTTTATCGAGGAGGACACCGAAGAGGCGCGCGCCGGGGCCGAGCGGCCGCTGCACGTCATCGAGGGGCCGCTGATGGACGGCATGAATGTGGTGGGCGATCTGTTCGGCGCCGGCAAGATGTTCCTGCCCCAGGTGGTGAAGTCGGCCCGGGTGATGAAGCGGGCGGTGGCCTACCTGCAACCCTACATCGAGGCGGAGAAGTCCGGCGGCTCCAGCAACGGCAAGATCGTGCTGGCCACCGTCAAGGGCGACGTGCACGACATCGGCAAGAACATCGTCGGCGTGGTGCTGCAGTGCAACAACTTCGAGATCATCGATCTCGGGGTCATGGTGCCTTGCGAGACCATCCTCAAGACGGCGCGGGAGGTGGGGGCTGACATTATAGGTCTGTCGGGCCTCATCACCCCGTCGCTGGACGAGATGGTGCATGTGGCGAAAGAGATGGAGCGCCAGGGCTTCAAGCTGCCGCTCTTGATCGGCGGTGCCACCACCTCCAAGGCGCACACCGCGGTGAAGATAGAGCAGAACTACTCCGAGCCCGTGGTCTATGTCTCCAACGCCTCCCGCGCGGTGGGGGTGGCCCAGAGCCTGTTGAGCGAGGATCTCAAGGAGGCGTTTGTCGCCCGCATCGACAAGGAGTACGAGATCGCCCGCGAGCAGCACGCCCGCAAGCAGCCGCGCTCGCGCCCCATCACGCTGGCGGAAGCCCGCGCCAACCGCCATCAGCTGGACTGGGTGGGGTATGAGCCACCGGCGCCCCGGGAGCTCGGCGTACAGAAGTTCGAGAATGTGCCCATCTCGGTGCTACGCCCCTACATCGACTGGACGCCGTTTTTCCTCAGCTGGGAGCTGGCGGGCAAGTTCCCCCGCATCCTGGAAGATGAAGTGGTGGGGGAGGAGGCAACGCGCCTCTTTGCCGACGCCAACGCCATGCTGGATCAGCTGGAAAAGGATCAGAGCGTGCGCTGCGCCGGCATCGTCGGCCTGTTCCCCGCCAACGCCGTGGGGGACTGCATCGAGGTCTACACCGACGAGTCGCGCACTGAAGTGAAAAAAGTGCTGCACCACCTGCGCCAGCAGAGCGAGAAGCAGGGCTTTCCCAACTACTGTCTGGCGGACTATGTGGCGCCGAAGGAGAGCGGCAAGCCCGACTGGATCGGCGCCTTTGCGGTGACCGGCGGCATCGGTGAAGAAGCCATCGCCAAGGCCTACAAGGCGGATCACGACGACTACAACGCCATCCTCATTCAGGCGGTGTGCGACCGTCTGGCAGAGGCCTTTGCCGAGTACCTGCATGAACAGGTGCGCAAAGTGCACTGGGGCTATGCCCCGGACGAGGCGCTCTCCAACGAGGAGCTGATCCGCGAGAATTACCAGGGCATCCGCCCGGCCCCCGGCTACCCGGCCTGCCCGGAGCACACCGAGAAGGGGAGCATCTGGGAGCTGCTGGACGTGGAACAGGCCATCGGCATGCAGCTCACCGAGTCCTACGCCATGTGGCCGGGGGCGGCGGTGTCGGGCTGGTACTTCTCCCACCCCGACAGCAAGTACTTCGCGGTGGCCCAGATCCAGCGGGACCAGGTGGAGGACTACGCCGTGCGCAAAGGGATGACCCTGGCAGAGGCCGAACGCTGGCTGGGGCCGAACCTGCACTGAGGCGTCGGCCTGATTGATCCTCGCTGAAGGAGGCGGCATCCAGACCCGGGAGACAGACCAGTCTGGTGCCGTCGTTTGACAAGCGGGTGACAGCGGGATGGCAGCGCACGTTTCTGTGTGGTTTGTCTTGTTGTCAGGAGAAACAATTGGCGTTGTCTTGGCGCTGTGGCACTTTATACTCTCCCGCCCCATCCTGCCCAGGCACTGCCTTCTAGCGGAATTGTCATGAAGATCGCCATTTTATCCCGTGAGCCGAAAAACTACTCCACCCGCCGTCTGGTCGAGGTGGCGCAGGCGCGCGGTCATCAGGTCGAGGTGCTCGACACCCTGCGCTGTTACATGAACATCGCCTCCCACAACCCCTCCATCCATTACGAAGGACGGGAGCTGGAGAGCTATGATGCGGTGATCCCGCGCATCGGGGCCAGCATCACCTTCTACGGCACCGCCGTGCTGCGCCAGTTCGAGATGATGAACACCATGGCGCTCAACAGCTCGGTGGCCATCTCCCGCTCCCGCGACAAGCTGCGGGCCATGCAACTGCTCTCCCGCCACGGCATCGGCCTGCCGGTGACCGGCTATGCCCACAGCACCCACGACGTGCCCGACCTCATCACCATGGTGGGCGGTGCGCCCCTGGTGGTGAAGCTGCTGGAGGGAACCCAGGGGATCGGCGTGGTGCTGTGCGAAACCCAGAAGGCCGCCGAGAGCGTGATCGAGGCCTTCATCCAGACCAACAACAACATCCTGGTGCAGGAGTACATCCGCGAGGCCAACGGCGCCGACATCCGCTGTCTGGTGGTCAACGGCAAGGTGGTGGCGGCCATGCGTCGCCAGGCCCAGCCGGGGGAGTTTCGCTCAAATCTGCATCGGGGCGGCACCGCCGAGGCGATCAAGATAAGCCCGGAAGAGCGGGCCACCGCGGTGCAGGCCGCCAAGATCATGGGGCTGGACGTAGCCGGGGTGGATATCCTGCGCAGTGCCCGCGGCCCGCTGGTGCTGGAGGTCAACTCCTCCCCCGGCCTGCAAGGGGTGGAAGCGGCCTCCGGCAAGGACGTGGCCGGCAAGATCATCGAGTTTCTCGAGCTCAAGGCGAGTCGCAAGCACAAGCCGGCGGAGTGACGCCAGGCTTGCCGCCAACGCATTGCAAACAGGGCGCCTTCGGGCGCCCTGTTGCTATCTGGCTGGTGGGCAGCGGTCTTGCCGAGGAGTGTCTGTTGTCTCCCTTCTCCCCTTGCGGGAGAAGGGCCGGGGATGAGGGGGCTATGCCTTCGTGGGTTCGCTGGTGATCATCACCAATCGGGCACTGAAGATGCCCTCTTCCAGCCGGGTCTCTATCTGCCAGCCCAGCTTCTCGCAGATGCGCTGGATGATGGTGAGGCCGCAGCCGTAGCCGAGGATCTGATCCGGCGCGGCGGCAGTGGGGTTGCTGATGGTGAGCAGGGGGCCGGCCAGCTCGATGTCGATGTGCCCCTCGGCGTAGCTGAGGGCATTCTTCAGCAGGTTGCCGAGCGCAATGGCGAGCAGGGAGAGGGGGGCCAGTGCCTCGCTCTCATCGTCCAGCTGTAGCCGGATATCCAGCTCCTCCCGCTGCAGCAGCGGGGCAAGACGGGCCAGCTCCCGGCGTATGAGCGGCGCCACCTGCTGGGGCGGGCGCTCCACCTCGTCCTTGCGGCCCAGCAGCAGAAAGGTCTCGGTGAGTAGCGCCATCTCATCGGCGGCAGCGCGGATGCGGGTGGTGGCGCGGGCGGCGGGGGCGGGCAGATCGCTCACCTTGCCGAGCAGGGCGGCCGAGCCCTGGATCACCATGTTGGGGGTGCGCAGCTCGTGACTGGCGAAGCGGCTGAACTCCTGCTCGCGGGCAAACACGGCAGCCACCTCCTGCTTGCCGGCCAGCAGTGCCAGCTCTATGTCCCTGAGCTCCTGCCAGGGGGCATCGGGCACGAAGTCCGCCTGATCCGGGGTGAGGTGAGCAACCCGCTGTTGCAGCCGTTGCAGCGGCCGGGTGATGTGGCGCACCAGCCAGATGCCGAAGCCGATGCAGCCGAGCAGCAGGGTCAGCCCGATCAGCCGGGTCGCCAGGTGCAGCTGATCCTCGTAGGGATCCAGGTAGTCGTCGGCGTCGTCGTTGAACACCAGGTAGAGCAGCCCCTCACCGGACGGGTGGGGCCGCACCAGGAAGTGCTTGTCCTCGTCCCCCAGCACGTGTTCGTAGAAGCCAGGACTCCGGTAGGGTTTGAGCCAGACCGGCAGGCGGCCGGCCTCGGTCCAGTAGCTGGAGAACTGGCGCGGACTGGGGGCGGGGGCCGCCATGCCGAGCCGCAACCAGTCGTCGCTGTAGCGGGTCACCTCCGCCTCCAGCCAGTGACGCAGGCTGAGTTCCTCCATCTTGTCCTCGGCCACCACCATCAGCAGGCTGATGATGATCAGCAGCAGCAGGCCGGCACCGCTCAGGGTGAGGATCAGGCGACGGCGCAGGCTGGGCAGGCTCATGACGGCCTCCCTGTGGGCAGGTTCAGGCAGCGCTGGCGGCCCATCATGGGGTCACCAGTCGATAGCCCTGGCCGTGCAGGGTTTCCAGCATGGGGGCAGGGAAGGGCTTGTCGAGGGCGTTGCGCAGGGCATAGATGTGGCTGCGCAGGGCGTCGGAGTCCGGCTCCTCGTCGCCCCAGACGGTGTCGAGCACCTCCTGGCGGGTGACCAGAGCGGGGGCCCGGCGGGCCAGCAGGGTGAGGATCTGGAACGGGATCTTGCCGAGCTTGAGCTCCACCCCGGCCCGGGTGGCGCGGCCGCTGGCGGGATCCAGGGTCAGCTCGCCCACGCACAGCGCTCCCATGTCGCTGCGGGGGCCGCGCAGGGCCAGCGCCTGCAGCCGCACTTCCAGCTCCTCCATGGCGAACGGCTTGACCAGGTAGTCGTCGCCGCCGGCCTTGAAGCCCGCCAGCTTGTCATCCAGGCTGTCGCGGGCGGTGAGAAACAGCACTGGGGTTGGGATCCCCTGCTCCCGCAGGCGGGCCACCGTGCTGAGACCGTCGAGGCGCGGCATCATGACGTCCATGATGATGACGTCGAAGCGCTGCTCGGCCAGCAACTGCAGGGCCGCCTGGCCGTGGTAGGCGCAGTCCAGCCGGTGGCCAGCCAGCTCCAGATAATCCATGATGGTTTCCGCGACCTGGGGATTGTCTTCCACCACCAGTATTTTCATGCTTTGATCTCCTGGTTCCGACCGCCATTTCACGGTCATCTCACACCGGATGAGGCATCCTGTGTGGCAGTGTAACCCCGAGGATCCCCGATGAAGAAGTCTCTCTGCACTCTCCTGCTGCTGATCTTGCTGCCATTCGGCGCTGCGCAGTCGGCGGAGTTCAAATTGACCGGCCGCACCACCTGGCAGCTGGGCCAGCTGATGGTCAACGGCATCCCCTTTGTGCTCGACGAACAGACCCGTTTCAAGGACGGGCTGAGAGAGGACGATCTCGGCGGTACCTGGGTCGACCTGGAAGGGGTGGTCGAGGGCGAACTGCGGCTTATTCGGGAGGTCGAGAAGCTGGAGGAGGATGACGAGATGGATCTGGAAGGGCCGGTGGAGCAGGGGCGGATCTGGGGTTATGTCACCTCGGACGACAGTCTGGCTCCGTTCGAAGGACGCTGGCTGGAGCTGGAGTGCAAGTTTGACGGCATGCGCCTGAGCCGCTGCCGAGAGGATGACTGAGTCAGGCCGGCGTGGCCATGGCGGAAAAATGGTACAGCTGGGTCCATAGTTAAACCTCGCACGGTTTGACCATGGGCCTTTTGCTATGACACGTACTTCCCTCCTGCTGCTGGCACTGCCGCTCTGCGCTTTGGCCGCCGATGGCGAACTCTGGCTGGTGGAGCTGGAACACAACGATGGCCTGCGCCTGCAGTTTCAGGGGGCTGAGGTGGAGCTGGGGAGCGCCCCGGTCTGGCGGCTTGGTGAGCCGTGGCAGCACCCCTTGCGGCCGGGTGATCACCTGGCCCTGCAGGTGACTGATGGGGTGGCTACCCGGATTGAGCTGTTGGCGGCCGGATCTCCGGCGATATCAGGCCGTTGGCAGCGGGCAGAGGATCGTCTGCGATCCTTCGATGGTCGGCACCTGGTGCTGGCTACACTCGGCACCTTTTCGCTCGACCGCAATGTGCGTTGGATCAACGGTTCGGCTACCGACTTGCACGAGGGTAGTGCGCTGGTGCTGCTGCGTTCTGCAGATGGAATTTTACGTGAGATAACCATAATTAATCCGGAAGAGTAATTCAGGAACTTCTTATTTAATAAACGCCGTCATGTCCTAGATTGATATTAAATTATCCCACCAGAACAATTATGATTAATCCCTCAATAAAGTTACCGCTCTAATTATTTTCCCGCCTTATATATATTTTGTTTGTCATGGATGAATTTTGGTGGTTTATTTTGTCTGTGGCGGGGCTCATTGGAGTTCATGCCTGTCAAAATGAAAGGTGTTATTTCTGCATAATAAAAACTATCGTCTGTCTGAAAGAGGAATAAATGATGAATAAAATAATAACAGCCAATCTGGCGCTGTTGGCATCTTCATTGATGCTCGTCCAGGCCCAGGCGGCTGAGCCAGTCTATCCTGACCAGGTCAAATGGTTCGGTCTGGGGGAGGGGGTCTGTGCCAGCGACTATCGCCCCCTTACCCGTGATGAAGCCATGAGCATCAAGGGCAATCTGGTCAGCCGTATGGGACAGTGGCAGATTACCGGGCTGGCCAATCGCTGGGTGATCATGGGACCTGGATATAATGGAGAAATAAAACAGGGAACGGCGGGTGAAACATGGTGTTACCCCAACTCCCCTATCTCTGGAGAAATTCCTTCCCTCTCCGCATGGAATATTCCGGCAGGTGATGAAGTCGATGTTCAATGGCGAATGGTGCATGACAAAGATTATTTCATCAAACCTGTGAGTTATCTTGCCCACTATTTGGGATACGCCTGGGTGGGCGGGAATCATAGCCCCTATGTCGGGGAAGATATGGATGTGACCAGGCTCAGCGATGGCTGGTTGATAAAGGGAAATAATGATGGTGGTTGCTCTGGATACCGTTGTGGGGAGAAAAGTTCCATCAAGGTGAGCAACTTCTCGTACACGCTGGAGCCGGATTCCTTCAGTCATGGCCAGGTTACCGAGAGTGGCAAACAGCTGATCAAGACCATCACCGCCAATGCGACCAACTACACGGATCTGCCTCAGCAGGTGGTAGTTACCCTTAAGTATGACAAGGCCACCAACTGGTCCAAGACGGATACCTACAGTCTCAGCGAGAAGGTCGGCATCAAGAAGACGTTCCAGATCCCGCAGGTTTCCAGCACTGAATACTCGGTCGAGATTTCTTCAACCCAGAGCTGGGCCGAGCAGAAGGGGGGAGCGACCACCGAGACCGTGTCGGTCGAGGCTCGTCCCACTGTGCCACCCCACTCCAGCGTGCCGGTGCGCGTCGCTCTCTACAAGTCCAACATCTCCTACCCCTATGAGTTCAAGGCCGAGGTGAATTATGACCTGACCATGAAGGGGTTCCTGCGCTGGGGAGGCAATGCCTGGTACACCCATCCGACCAATCGTCCGACCTGGGAACATACCTTTGCCGTTGGCCCGTTCCGCGACAAGGCCAGCAGCATCCGTTATCAGTGGGACAAACGCTACATCCCGGGTGAAGTGAAGTGGTGGGACTGGAACTGGACCATCGGCGAGTATGGCCTGTCGACCATGCAGAGCAACCTTGGCCGCGTGTTGCGTCCGACCCGTTCGGCCGTGACCGGCGACTTCTATGCCGAAAGCCAGTTTGCCGGCGATATCGAGATTGGGCAGCCCCAGACTCGCGCCGCAGCGGCTGTTCAGCAACGAAGCGCTTCTGCCGAAGGGGTGGCTCTCACCGCCCTGGAACTGGATCAGGGCACGCTCGCCAGCGAAGGCTTTGGCAATGTGACCCTGACCATAGCACCGACTCATTAATAGATCTGGCTGACTACTAATGGAGGGGACTGCCCTTTTATTGACTCCCTAATATTTTGTTCCTGTAGAAGGGGGCCATTGTGGTCCCTTTCTCCATTCTCTATGATGCCGCTTTCTTTTTTCACAGGAACAGCGAGATGTCTTCCCAACTGCTTGGATCCCTGGGGGGATTGCTCCCCTTCAGTGCCTACTTTCTGTTAGCGATAACACTGCTGGCGATCTTCGTTCGCCTTTATACATGGCTGACTCCACACCATGAATTCGCCCTGATTCGAGCTGGCAATCCGGCGGCCGCTACTGCCTTTGGTGGGGCTCTCATCGGCTTTGCCCTGCCGCTTTCCAGCGCTATCAGTCACTCCCTCTCCCTGAGTGATTGCGCCATCTGGGGGGCGATCGCCCTGCTGGTACAGGTTGCCGCATTTTGGCTGATGAGACTGTGGCTTATTGACCTGAGTGAGAGGATCTCCCGCGGGGAGATGGCTGGCGCCATTCTGGTGGCTTCCGCATCCCTGTCGGTGGGGCTGCTCAATGCCGCTTGTATGACCTATTGAGAGGGGCCAATGAAAAATAGCAACAAGCGTAGTAGTCGAGTCGCACTGGTAATGATGGTGCCTACAGCCTCTTTTTGGCTACAAGGATGTAATGAGCGTCCTGAACTAGCCTATGTCTACTCTTCGGCCGAGGCATGTGCCGTAGCCCCAGGCAACGATCCGGCTCGGTGCCTGGTCGCTTTTGATGAAGCTCGCAGTCGCCATTTGCTGCGGGCACCCCGTTATCCTGACCGGGCCGAGTGTGAGGTGGACTTCGGCGTGGGAGGCTGTGAGGACAACGTACCACGTATGAGAGGGTTTCTAGCCAGCGGTGTCGCTCTGGGAACAGACCCCATCCCTGGGATCCCGACCCAGCCGCTCTATCAGCGTATTGATGAACCCTACGCTCTGCGTACGGCTCAGGGAACACGTCTGCCTGCTGGTAGCGCTCTTGTTAGGGTCTGCAAGAGTGCAATTGCGCTGGAGCCGGCCCTGCAGGTGCGGCGGGGAGGCTTCGGGGGAGAGGCTGCCCGACGGGCAAACTACTGTCAGAGCAATGGGGGTTAAACATGGAGCGCATTGCCCTGCCCGAGCGCCCGGACTGGCGTGAGCGAGCCGCAGATCTTGGCTTCGAGTTTCATACCTTCGATGGCGAGCCCTACTGGGACGAAAGCGCCTGCTACCGTTTTAGCTTGCGGCAGATAGAAGAGGGTCTGGAGACGCCCACCGAGGAATTGCATCAGATGGCTCTCTCGCTGGTATCGAAGATAGTCGTCAGCGAGGAGTTGCTGACCCGGCTCGATATACCAGAATACTGTTGGCCTGCTCTTGAGGAATCTTGGCGACGTCAGGATCCCCATATTTATGGCCGACTGGATCTCGCCTATGACGGACATGGGCCCGCCAAGCTGTTGGAACTTAACTACGATACTCCTACCTCCCTTTATGAGTCTGGTTTTTTCCAGTGGATCTGGCTGGAAGATCAGGTGCGTCGGGGGGTGTTGCCGACCGGGGTCGATCAGTTCAATTCTTTGCAGGAGAAGCTGCACAGCGCTTTCGCGGCGTATAGCAATGGTAGGCCCCTGCACTTCACCTGCGTAGGTGAGAATCTAGAGGACAAGGGAAACCTCGACTACCTCATCGATATCGCTCTACAAACAGGTTGTGATGCCCGTTTTGTCGATCTGGAGGATATCGGTGAGGTGCGGGGGCAACTGGTGGATCTCGGCAACGAGCCCATCCACGAGATTTTCAAACTTTACCCTTGGGAGTTTATGGTGCGCGAACCGTTTGGCCAGACTCTGCTCACCAGCCAGACCCGCTTTATCGAACCAGCCTGGAAAATGATCCTCTCCAACAAGGGGGTACTACCTCTGTTGTGGCAGGATTTCCCCGACCACCCCAATTTACTCCCCGCTTTTTTTGACGAACAACCCACCAGTCTGATGGCGCCGGGCTGGGTGCGTAAACCCCTCTACTCCAGAGAAGGAGCCAATATTGAGCTGGTGGATCATGATGGAGCGTGCTTGCACGAGCCCGGCCCTTACGATGATTCGGGCTATGTGCGCCAAGCCTTCCACCCCTTGCCTTGTTTTGCCGGCAGTTACACCTTGGTCGGCAGTTGGGTGGTGGGCAATGAAGCCGCAGGCATAGGCATCCGTGAGGACGCCACCTTGATCACGAAGGACAGTTCCCGCTTCCTGCCCCATATCATCCTCGACTAGGTGATTTGTTCCATTGCGAGAACACTGGTCGGGCTTGTTAAAGGCTTGTGCTTTCCATTTCCCCACTTATACTGGCGCCATCTTGTCGGAGTGCTGACCGTCGAACGACGCTAAGCTGAGACCGTTAATTCGGGATCCGTGGAACCTGATCAGGTTAAGACCTGCGAAGGGAAACAAGGGTAACTTGCGGGTTACCGCGCCGGGGAAGGAGCATCTTCCCGCCAGCCAGAGGCAGACCGCATCTGACTGGTACAGGCGCACAGGGGGAGGCTGTCCCGTCCGGTTGTCCATCAGGCGCCGGGTTTCCAGACTAGGGAAACACCGGGATAGCAGAACTGGGAAGATCCATGCCCGACTCACTCCCCCGAGCACATCCCGCCGCAAGTTCATCTTCTCCTCGAACTCCAGACAAGCAAACACCCATAACTTCAACCAGTTAATGTGAGTTTTGCTATGTCTACCAATGTTTCTGATACCACCAAATCCAGCCGCCGCGAGCAGCGCTCCAGCGCCCAGACCTTTATC
This sequence comes from Aeromonas sp. s5, assembly GCF_040907865.1. Classification (NCBI taxonomy): domain Bacteria; kingdom Pseudomonadati; phylum Pseudomonadota; class Gammaproteobacteria; order Aeromonadales; family Aeromonadaceae; genus Aeromonas; species Aeromonas sp. s5. Next base: position 82,478 of record NZ_JBFOCO010000014.1, on the reverse strand, counting down.
GACAACCTCAAGGGGATGGCTCACCCCAACTCCCGCCGCATCTTTATTGAAGGTTCTCGCCCCGACATCCGGGTGCCCCTGCGTGAAATCCAGCTGGCCGATACCTTCGTCGGCGGCACCAAGGAAGCCCCCCAGTTCGAGCCCAACGAGCCGGTGCCGGTCTACGACACTTCGGGTCCCTATGGGGAAGAGGCCGCCCCCATCGACGTGCGCCGCGGCCTGCCGCGCCTGCGCGAGGAGTGGGTGCTGGAGCGCGCTGACACCGAGGCGCTGGAAGGGCTGAGCTCCACCTTCACCCAGGAGCGCCTGGCCGACGAGGGGCTGGATCACCTGCGGTTCGAACACCTGCCGAGCGCTCGCCGCGCCAAGCCGGGCCGCCGGGTCACCCAGCTGCACTACGCCCGCGCCGGCATCGTCACCCCCGAGATGGAATTTATCGCCCTGCGCGAGAACATGGGCCGCGAGCGGGTTCGCTCAGAACTCTTGCGCACCCAGCATCCGGGTCAGGGCTTTGGCGCCAGACTGCCCCAGAACATCACCCCTGAGTTCGTGCGCGATGAAGTGGCCGCCGGCCGCGCCATCATCCCCAGCAACATCAACCACCCGGAAGCGGAGCCCATGATCATCGGCCGCAACTTCCTGGTGAAGATCAACGCCAACATCGGCAACTCGGCGGTCACCTCCAGCATCGAGGAGGAAGTGGAGAAGCTGGTGTGGTCGACCCGCTGGGGCGCCGACACCGTGATGGATCTCTCCACCGGCCGCTACATCCACGAGACCCGCGAGTGGATCCTGCGCAACAGCCCGGTGCCCATCGGTACCGTGCCCATCTACCAGGCGCTGGAGAAGACGGGCGGCATCGCCGAGGATCTCACCTGGGAGCTGTTCCGCGACACCCTGCTCGAACAAGCCGAGCAGGGGGTGGACTACTTCACCATCCATGCCGGCGTCTTGCTGCGCTTCGTGCCCATGACCGCCAAGCGCCTCACCGGCATCGTCTCCCGCGGCGGCAGCATCATGGCCAAGTGGTGCCTCTCCCACCACAAGGAGAACTTCCTCTACGAGCACTTCCGCGAGATCTGCGAGATCTGCGCCGCCTACGACGTCAGCCTGTCGCTGGGTGACGGCCTGCGTCCGGGCTCCGTCTATGACGCCAACGACGAGGCCCAGTTCGCCGAGCTGCGCACCCTGGGCGAGCTCACCAAAATTGCCTGGGAATACGACGTGCAGGTGATGATCGAGGGCCCCGGCCACGTGCCCATGCACATGATCGAGCGCAACATGACCGAGCAGCTTGAGCACTGCCACGAGGCCCCCTTCTATACCCTGGGCCCGCTCACCACCGATATCGCCCCGGGCTACGATCACTTCACCTCCGGCATCGGCGCCGCGCTTATCGGCTGGTACGGCTGCGCCATGCTCTGCTACGTGACCCCCAAGGAGCACCTGGGCCTGCCGAACAAGGAGGACGTGAAGCAGGGGCTCATCACCTACAAGATCGCCGCCCACGCAGCTGACCTTGCCAAGGGCCACCCGGGCGCCCAGATCCGCGACAACGCCATGTCCAAGGCGCGCTTCGAGTTCCGCTGGGAGGATCAGTTCAATCTGGCGCTGGATCCCGACACCGCCCGTGCCTATCACGACGAGACCCTGCCCCAGGAGTCCGGCAAGGTGGCCCACTTCTGCTCCATGTGCGGGCCCAAGTTCTGCTCCATGAAGATCACCCAGGACGTGCGCGACTACGCCGCCAAGCTGGAAGCCGTAGAGATCAAGCTGGTCGGTATGGATGGCCAGCAGGAGCGGGTCGTGGCCGAGGTGGAGAGCGGCATGGCGCGGATGGCGGAAACCTTCAAGGAGACCGGCGGCGAGATCTACCACCAGGCGGCGACCCTGAAGCAGGCCGCAGGGGAGGAGGCGTGAGCAGCGAGCACGGGGCTGTCAGCCCCGCCGACCTGTCCGCGGTGACGCAGGCCCGCCCCGTGGTCTGGACCATAGCTGGTTCAGACTCCGGCGGCGGGGCCGGCATTCAGGCCGATCTGCATACGATGCACGACCTTGGCGTGCACGGCTGCTCCGTCATCTCCGCCATCACAGCCCAGAACTCGGTGGCGGTGAAGATGGTCGACCCCGTGCTGATGCAGACCTTCACCGCCCAGATCGACGCCTTGGGGCTGGATCTGCCGCCCGCCGCCATCAAAATCGGCCTGCTGCCGACCCGGCTGCACGTGGAGGTGCTGGCCCGCAGGTTGTCGACCGTCGAGGCTCCCTTCGTGGTCTACGACCCGGTGGCCATCGCCAGCACCGGTACCCCCATGGCGGAGCCCGGCATGCTGGTGGCGGTGCGCGAGCACCTGCTGCCGCGCCTCTCCTTGATCACCCCCAACGGCCCCGAGCTGGAAGCCCTGACCGGCCTGCCCGCCACCAGCCCCGAGCTGGTGCGCCTCGCCGCACGGCGCCTGCGCGAACTCGGCGCCCGCGCCGTGCTGGTCAAGGGGGGGCATCTGGAGTGGGGCGGGGATCTCTGCCTGGACTACTACCAGGATGAGACCCGCGAATTCTGGCTGGCCGCGCCGCGCCTGAATACCCGCCACGGCCATGGCACCGGCTGCTGTTACGCCAGCGCCATCGCCGCCGTGGTGGCGCAGGATTATCCGGTGGAGGACGCCATCACCCTGGCGCGCGCCTACCTGCAACAGGGGTTGGCGGCGGCGCAGGGAGTGGGGGCAGGCCCGGGACCCATCGCCCATCTCGGCTGGCCCGCCGATCTGGCCCACTTCCCCCGTGCCGTATTGGTAGGATCAAAGCTCGATCGCCGTTTCGGCCTTTATGAGACAAGCGGTGCCCGCCTGCCGCAGGGCTCCTTTGCGCCGACCGAACAGAGCCTCGGCCTCTATCCGGTGGTGGATTCGGTCAAGTGGCTCAAGCGCCTGCTGGGGGCCGGGGTCAAGACCATACAGCTACGCATCAAGGACCTGCCCGCTGCCCAGGTGGCACCGGCCATTCGTGATGCTGTGGCACTCGGTCGTCGTCATGGGGCGCGGCTCTTTATCAATGACTACTGGCAGCAGGCCATCGAGGCGGGCGCCTGGGGCGTACACCTGGGGCAGGAAGACATGGAGACCGCCGATCTCGCCGCCATTCAGGGGGCGGGGCTTCGCCTTGGCATCTCCACCCACGGCTACTTCGAGCTGATGCGCGCCCGCGAGCTGGCCCCCTCCTATATGGCGCTGGGTCATATCTTCCCGACCAACACCAAGGCCATGCCTTCGCGCCCCCAGGGGCTGGAGCGGCTGTACCGCTACCGCGCCCTGATGTGCGACTGGCCGACGGTCGCCATCGGCGGCATCAGCGAGGAGCGGGTGGCAGCGGTCAAGGGGAGCGGGGTCGGCAGCATTGCGCTGGTCTCGGCCATCACGGCGAGCGACGACTGGCAGGGGGCGACCGAGCGGCTGCTCGCCGCCGTAGGCGCGGGGGACGAGCCACGTTCGGCCACCGTGCTGCGGGAGGTGGACCATGCGCTCTGATGCCGCATCTCTCAGTGACAAAGAGTATCTCAGATACGGCCGCCAGCTGATGCTGGCGGAAGTGGGGGAGGCGGGTCAGGCGCGGCTGAAAGGCAAATCCGTGTTGATCGTCGGCCTCGGCGGGCTCGGCTCACCGCTCGCTCTCTATCTGGCCGGAGCCGGTGTGGGCTCCTTGTGGCTCGCCGATGGCGATACGGTGGATTCCAGCAATCTACCGCGCCAGATCCTGTTCGATAGCGAGGCCGTCAATCACTCCAAGGCGGAGCTGGCCCGCGAACGCTTGGCCGCCCACAACCCGCTGGTGGAGCTGATCGCCATCAATCAGCGGCTCGATGCCGCCAGCCTGCCCGGGTTTGTGGAAGAGGTGGATCTGGTTGTCGACTGCTGCGACAACCTGGCCACCCGCCAGGCCATCAACGCCGCCTGCGTGGCTCAGGGCAAGCCCTGGATCTCCGCCGCCGCGGTGGGCTGGCAGGGGCAGCTTATGGCACGAGTAAACAGCGATCACGCCTGCTACGCCTGCCTCTATCCGCAGGATACGAAAGTCAGTCAGAGCTGCGAGACCAGCGGCGTCACCGGCCCGCTGGTCGGGGTGATGGGCACCCTGCAGGCGCTGGAGGCGCTGAAACTGCTGCTCGGTCTGCCGAGCCCGGTCGCCGGCACATTGCGCCGTTTCGATGCGCTGGCCCATCAGTGGCAGACCCTCACGCTGGCCCCCGATCCCGACTGCCCGGTTTGCGGGCAGCGCCGATGCCCGACACACGATAAGGAAATCACCCCATGACCTTGACCATTCGACTCAACGATAAAGCCCAGCCGCTGGCGGCAGGGCAGAGCGTGGCCGACCTGCTGGCCGCCCAGGGCGTCCATCCCCAGGGGGTGGCGGTGGCCCTTAACGGCGCCGTGCTGCCCCGTGGCCGCTGGGCCGAAACCCGTCTCAATGACGGGGACGAACTCCACCTCTTCACCGCCATTGCGGGAGGCTGACATGCTCAAGATTGCCGATCACACCTTCTCCTCGCGCCTCTTCACCGGCACCGGCAAGTTTGCCCGCCCGGATTTGATGGCCGCCGCCATCGAGGCCAGCGGCTCCCAGCTCGTCACCATGGCCATCAAGCGGCTCGAACCGGGCAAGGCTCACGACGATATCCTGAGCCCCTTGCTGCAACTCGGGGTCAAGCTCTTGCCCAACACCTCCGGCGCCAAGACTGCCGCCGAGGCGGTGTTTGCCGCCCACCTGGCCCGCGAGGCGCTGGGGACGAACTGGTTGAAGCTGGAGATCCACCCCGATCCTCGTTACCTCTTGCCTGATCCCATCGAGACGCTGAAAGCCGCCGAGCAGCTGGTGAAAGAGGGCTTTGTGGTGCTGCCTTACTGCGGCGCCGACCCCGTGCTGTGCAAACGGCTGGAAGAGGTGGGCTGCGCCGCCGTGATGCCGCTCGGCGCGCCCATCGGTTCCAATCAGGGGCTGGTGACCCGGGAGTTTCTCTCCATCATCGTCGAGCAGGCCAATGTGCCTGTGGTGGTGGATGCGGGGATCGGTGCGCCTAGCCACGCGGCCGCCGCCTTTGAGCTGGGCGCTGATGCTGTGCTGGTCAACACCGCCATTGCCGTGAGCGGCGACCCGGTCGCCATGGGCCGCGCCTTCGCGTTGGCCTGTGAGGCAGGACGTAGCGCCTATAAGGCGGGCCTGGGGGCGCGCGGCGTGCAGGCCCAGGCCTCCAGCCCGCTCACCGATTTTCTGGGGGCGTTATGAACCATGAAATAGGGGCGGCCATGAACACTTCCCCTTTGCACCAAGCACAGCCAGAGGATTGCCCCCCTCTCGGCTCTTCACAAAATAAGGGAGAGGGGCTGGGGGTGAGGGCTCAGGGGGAAATCGGATCAGAGACCGCTCCCTCCTTCCTCAACCGCTGGCAGGAGCTTGAGTGGGACGATATCGGCATGCAGATCCGCGCCAAAACTGCCGCCGATGTGGCACGCGCCCTGAGCACCCCGCGCCGTACCCTGGCCGATTTTATGGCGCTGATCTCGCCAGCTGCCGAGGCATTTTTGCCGCAGATGGCAGCCGAGGCCGAGCGGCTGACCCGCCAGCGTTTTGGCAACACCATCGGCTTCTATGTGCCGCTCTATCTGTCGAATCTGTGCGCCAACGACTGCACCTACTGCGGCTTCTCCATGAGCAACCGCTTGAAGCGCAAGACCTTGAATAACGAGGAGATTGAGCGCGAGTGTCTCGCCATCAAGGCGCGCGGTTTTGACAGCGTGCTGCTGGTGACCGGCGAGCACGAGCACAAGGTGGGGCTCGCCTATTTTCGGCAGGTGATGCCCATCATTCGCCGCCACTTCAGCACGGTGGCGATGGAGGTACAGCCCCTCTCGCAAGACGAATACGCCGAGCTGAAAACCCTCGGCCTCGATTCGGTCATGGTCTATCAGGAGACCTACCACGCTCCCACCTACGCCCGCCACCACCTGCGCGGCAACAAGCGGGACATCGCATGGCGGCTCGCCACGCCGGACCGACTGGGCCGTGCCGGCATCGACAAGATAGGGCTGGGGGCGCTGATCGGTCTCTCCTCGGACTGGCGTGCCGACAGCTATTTTGTCGCCGAGCATCTGAGCTGGCTTGAGCGCCACCACTGGCAGAGCCGTTATTCGCTCTCCTTCCCGCGCCTGCGACCCTGCACCGGCGGGCTGGAGCCTGCCGTGGTCATGTCGGATCGCCAGCTGGCCCAGCTTATCTGCGCCTGGCGCCTCTTCTCGCCGACGCTGGACTTGTCCCTCTCCACCCGCGAGTCGGCCACCTTTCGCAACGGCGCGGTGCGCCTTGGCATCACCCAGATGTCGGCCGAGTCGCGCACCCAGCCGGGGGGCTATGCCGAGGGGGATGCAGAGGAACTGGAGCAGTTCGCCATCCACGACGACCGCCCGGTGGGGGAAGTGGCCGCCGCCGTGCGGCAGGCAGGGTTGCAGCCGGTGTTCAAGGATTGGGAACCCTTCCTGGGCCGATAGGGGCGGCCACGCCCCTTTGCCGGTGGCATCCCGACGTCCAGCCAGACTCCGTGCCTGTGGCAAGCAGGCACGGCTGCGCCGTGCAATCGTAGGGTCGATTAGCCGGTAGGAGTAATCGTCCGTTCCGAGGTATGGCGTTGGCGGCAGGGGCCGTTGTGTGGTGGCACGGCTTTGCCGTGCAGGACGCGAGGCTGTCGCCTCGAAGGGGTTTCGCCCGCCCTTCGGGCTTGGGCGAGTAACTTTTCTTTGCGTGGCCAAAGAAAAGTCACCAAAAGAAAGGCCACCCCCGCTTATTCGCCCGACTTCGTCGGGTTCCTTCGGCTCACCCGCTTGTCCGACGGCACGCGCCGACGGGCCATCCATGGCCCGGCGCCGCTCGCTCGACATCCTGTCTCGCGGCCTGGACAAGCGGGCTCGCCTCAGCGAATAAGAGGGGGACTAAGCCCTTATTTACCCCAACGTTCAGTGTGGGATGTATGGATATGGTATGCACTTCTGTTATGGAGTTATTGGTAGTTCAGTTTTAAATCTTCTCTAATTTCTTTTCTTATTGCAGATAAAACTGGACCTACGCCTCCTATTACAACCATTGCTTGCTCTGGTTTTACAGTCTCTTGACTTTCTTCAGCCATGTTACGCATTCTGTTAATACAGCCCATCAATTCCCCTATTGAAGTCATAACATTTGAATCTTCGTTAAAGAAGATGGCCTTTTGAGAACAATACTTATAAAGCTCTTCAAACTTTCGTGATGCATCACAAAGGGTGTTTATATCCTTGGTCTTAGAGTCAATAAACATAGGTACAACATACTGCTCCAATGTGATCTTGACATCAGCAGCCATTGAATATGCTTCAGAAAGTACATCGATCCGTTTGGCATGATTTGAATTTATTATGTAGGTCATTCTCTCCAAATCTGTGTGTAAGTTAGCTAAACTAGACTGATAGTTTGCTTCTATCTGTTTAAGTCTAAGTGAAAGTTCCTCACTTGATCTTCTTGCTGCATCAGCTTTTTGCTGTGACAATATGACCCCCAAGAGTGCAATTAGTGCAGAAATTATACTTGCTATTGCGGCTATAACTGCTGATTCCATTTTGGTAAAGTCCTCATAAATTTAGCTGTGCAGAGCATTGGTTGTAACACTCTGATATAAGGTGTATTTTTATGTCTAGCGAAATGCTATTCAGGACATTTACTTATACACTTTCTGCTTTCTGGCTAGGTTGTAACTCCTCTTAGCATTTTTTAAATAATCACAGTGCTCCATTATTTTTCTGATAAATTCTTCTACTAGCTCAATAGAGTAATAGTGTAGTTCTGGGTTTGCATTCTTGTAATGAAACTTGTTGTTACATGACTTCCACGAATTCTTGAATGCGACAGCATCGAAACAATTTTTATTTATTAGTGGAATTCCTGTTTTCTTGTCATGCGATAAATGCTTTTTAAGAATTTCTTCATCATATCTATCTTGTAGGCGAGAATTTATTTCATTGATTGCATCCTTCTGTAAGAACGGATGGGTCTTTTCTCTGTCGGTTGGTTTTTCTATTATTAGTGCTTGTCTAAGGGCTTCAATGCCATCCTCCGCTCTGGTTAACGCAATAGTATTTCCTTGAGCATCATCGGTAGCAAATATTAGCTTTACATTAAGTGGGATGGCAAACTCAATATCATTGCTTTGATTTACCTCATTTTCGATAGATGTTGCTAATTCTAGGATGTCATCAGCTATGTCACCATAAGTCGACTTCATTATAGATATGGGTGGTGATTTAAACTCACCAACTAAAGAAATCATGCCAGTGTGGCTGTTATTTATAAATGAGACCTCAGTAAAACTTTCGAATTGCGACGTGTAGTTAAGAACTCCAGACTGAAATACTCTGGAGATAATTCCTTGTATCTCAGGCATAAGCAGATGAACAGCCTGGTCTCTAAAATAAGCAACCTGCTCTATGTTCTTTCTTATTTTAGAGTTGGCAGGGTAATATCTTTCTAAGCACTCCCGTAAGGATATTGTTTCTTTGAATCCTTTAGCCTTGGTTCTAAAGATAGATTTTTCACCATCTCGTTCTATTAGTGCAGCTTTTAAAAATTGTTCCCACGCTGTGCAAAAACACATTGAGAAAGCATCCATCTTGTTCTCTAAGGATGGCCTGTTGTATAACTCCAAGGCAAGGAGCATGTTGTCTTTTGATTTTGCTAATAGTGCTTTGGCTAATTTTGACCTGCAGTTGTGACCTAATCCCCTCCTATTTTTGGATTGGGATAGTAATTTGGAAAACTCTACTTCTGATATATTTTGGCAGTTAGATGCATCATATAAACCATCAGGAGTTTCACTGATGAAATCTGCGAGTTGCCCTTTTATCCAATAAGTTCTGAATGTTGTTGCTTTCCATCCTGTCGCAGAAAGAACGTCTTCTAGGGAGAAAGAAACTCCATTTTTCTCTTTTTCTTGAAGAAACAGGAACAAAGAAGATAGGGACTTACTTATTTTCATAAACACCCCGATTTAATAATTATCTATGTATTCAAGATGATCTTGTGGCAGTGTAGCTTTAACGATTCGTAAGCTGAAGCATTTGAACCTTTTAATGTGAGGTGGTGCACCTTCCAGATCATCTATGCGAAATGATGGAATGTGGATTCTGAGGTATTCTCCCTTTTTATTGGGGGCTGGCCTTCGATCTGTAGGGCTGAGATCTAAATTACGATGTTCATCGCTCACCTCAGATAAGCCTGTAGGGTTATCTCCGTTAAGAAAATTCGGCTGCGGTAACAAGGGCATAAATATGCGCATCAAGGGGCTGGTCATGTAGGAATATGCGATTTCTTGCCAAACACTCAAAGGTGGCCCCGGCGGCGATGGCAACGGCTTCGCTGGCGGTGTTGCCGACCCCCATCACGATCTCCAGCCGAAATAGGCCTAACCGTTCAAAGCCAAATTCACGCAGCAGGGCGACCGCCTGTCGGGCGATGCCGCAGCCTTGGCGGGATTGCCGCACCCAGTAACCGATATTGCCGTAGCGATGATGGGGCGATAGCTGGTTGATACCGGCGCCACCCAAGAGCTGGCCGGTAGTGGCGCAGAAGATGCCCATATCAAAGGCGCGTCCCGCCGCACAATCCTGATCGCAGCTGGCAAACCAGGCCAGCACCTGCTCCCGGTTGAACGAGGTAGTGCACCAGCTCATCCAGATGCCGACCGTCTCGATGGATTCGTGGGCCGCACGGACAAATTCATCGGCATCGCTCGCTTCGAAGGGGCGGATGATGAGACTGGCGTTGGCAAGGGGCTGGAATGTCATTGGCTGTCCTGCGTTGTCAGAGAGTAACGGCGCCCTCCAGAGGGGCGGTTTGGTCGCTGGCCAAACCGGGTGTCGTCCTGAGAAAAGCAGCCGGCCACCTTGGGAGCTGGGGGACAACACGATCCTGTTGAAGCTTGAGTAAACCTACCCTAACGGAATCGGGTGGAGCCTTGCCACCCTTTTGTGGACCCAGCTTCGCCAGTCTCTGTCGCCCGGTGGTGGTGGGCGCATCGACCCCGCAGGGGTTTGTCTCTAGCATAAGGAGGATGCGGGGCAGGGGCTCCGCCATGCGGGTGGTGGTTGATGCCCGTTTACGGACTTCTGGCGGAGAGAAAAGATGAAACTGCGTTCCTTGTTGATGGTGGGGGCCCTGATGCTGGGCGGTTGTGCGGTCAATCCCTACGGTGGCACTCAGGCACCGGTGAGCGAGCCGGACCTGCCAGTGAGCCAGCCGGACAAACCGGTAACCAAGCCGGATGCTGGGGCGCCGCTGCCCAAACCGGTGGCACCGACCGGGCTGGCGCTGGCCATGGCCGATGCGTTTGTGCAGGCCCCCGAGGTGCGCGAGCTGGCGCAAACCGGTCAGCCGGTGCTGCTGCTCACTCCGCCCCAGAACGGCACCGGCGAGCCGGTGGATACCCGCGCCATGGCGGCAGCCATGAGCAAGCGCATCCAGAGCAAGAGCGGTTTTCGCTTTGTCGACCCGGGTCAGGTGGCCGCCATCACTGGCCAGCTTGAGTATCAGCAGGGCAGGATGAACCCTGCCTCCCTGGTGCGGCTCGGTCGCCAGACCGGCGCCGGTTACATGCTCTACGGGGATCTGGTGGCCGAGGGCAGCCGCTATCGGCTGTCGATGACCCTGATGGAGCTGCGCAGCGGCGAGCTGCTCTGGAGCGGCAGTCGCTCCGCCAGCCACTGAGGATGCCGAAGGGCTGACAAGTTTGTCAGCCCTTCACGCTTTGGACGGTGCCAGCAGGTTGAGGTAATCGAGCAGTGAGAAAGGGTGCGCAAAGCCCGTCAGCTTGGCCAGCCTGTCCAGCTCTGTCTGTCCAACTTGCTGTAACTGTGCCTGCTGAGCCGGCGTGAGTGTCGTGGATCTTGCCTTGATCAGGGCATCGAGCAAGGCGCGGTCTCCGGCGACTGCCTGATGGAACGCCTTGATCGTCAGTGCCTCTACCTCTGCTGCTGTGCAGCGTTCCATGCTCTTCTCATGCAGGTAGACAAGCACCGTCACCTGCTGCTCTCTTTCCAGCAACCAGAAGCGGTCCTCTTTGGGAGGCAACGCGGGTTTGTGGCGGGCCTTGCTTGCCTCACAACGCGCAAACGCCGGATCCAGATCGTGCAACGACAGGGCCATGGCACTCTGGCTTGTGGTCAGCAACAGACACAGTGCACCCAAGGCCGGGCTGAGAAGCTTGGGTTTGGCCTTGCCCTTGGTGGTGAGTGGCGACAGCGGCCTCATACCTGCTTTTTCAGAAAATAGGTGATGTGCCCCGGCGGCATGTCCGGCAGTTCGCCAAAGACCTGGTAACCCTGCTTCTGGTAGAAGGGCAGCGCCTGGAAGCTGGTGGTTTCCAGATGGAAGTTGCTGATGCCCTTGCTTCGGGCGTACTGCTCCATGGTGGCAAGCAATCGGCCGCCCCAGCCATCCTGGCGGATGCGCTCGTCAATCCAGAGCCAGTCCACGTGCAGCCAACCCCACTTGAGGTCGGCGGTGATGCCGCCGTGCACCTTGCCCGCGTCATCCTTGATAAAACTGGCGATGTGCTCGCGCAGGTGGGTGCCGGCCTGGCTGATGTTGTAGCCCGACAGGCCGATGCGCAGCGCGTCGACATCCTGCTCGGCAGGGGGTTGGGGCGGGGTCAGGTGCATGGTCTCTCCAGAGCCGGGTAAAGGGCCTCTATCAATAACCGTTCAGACTCAATCTGGTCAAGCTATTGCCCCTTCCCGGCGTCACAGCTGCGGGAAGTAGCAGGCGGCCATGTCGACCGGGTGATCTGGGCTGCCGGGCAGGTAGAAGTGCCAGCCCGCATCGGTGAAGGCGCGCAGCTCGCTCTCCACGAACTTGAGGGCGAGGCTGAGGGCCTGCAGGGCATCGACGCCATAGATGAAGGTCTTGTTGCCAAGGCCGTCCAGCTTCACCTTGCAGCGCCAGTCGCCGCCGGCGGACTTGGGATCCGGCTCGGGGGCTCCGATGGCAATCTTCACGGTCAGCTGTTCTCCCTCGATGCTGATGGCATCGAAGCGCGCTTTCACTATGGCTCTCTTCATCTGGACGATCCTTTTCCGGGGCCGGCGTCTGCCTGGCCGGGCTGATGGGGGGGAGTCGGCAGGAAGGGCAGACTCAGGAAGGTCAGCCTAATGGATGCGGGCGCCACAGACAACGGGCGCAGCGGCGCCTTGTGAGGTGGCTTGAAGATCCATGATTGCTGCTCTTTTGATCAGCGGGCGGCGGGGCAAGCGCTATTTTCCCGTATTGCTTGATGCGCATCCATGAATGGCCGGATTCGCTGCTGGTTCGGCGCCGCCCCCGGCACGATAATTGGGGCAGGCGGCCAGCCCGGCGTGCGCCTCTCGTCCCCCGGATCCAAGGAAACCGCATGGCACTTTCGGTCGAGCAATTATATGAAGTGATGGCCCAGCTGCCCGATCCCGTCTTCATCCTGAGCGAAGACGGCTACTACATCGAATACATCGGCGGGGTGGAGCAGCAATCCTATCAGGATGGCAACCCGCTGGCGGGCAAGCGACTGGCCGATGTGCTGCCCGCGGACATGACCTGCTGGGTGATGGATCAGGTGACCCTGGCGCTGGATTCGGGTCAGGTGCAGGTGGTGGAGTACGAGCTGGCGGCGGTGGAGGTGGAGGGGATCGACGCCTCGGTCGGACCGCAGGGGATGCAGCGCTTCGAGGGCAAGATTGCGCCGCTGCCCTCTCGCTACGACGGCAAGCGGGCGGTGGCCTGGGTGACCCGCAACATTACTCGCCAGCACGAGCTGCAGCAGCGGCTCAAGCTGCAGAGCGAAACCGACCAGCTGACCGGCCTCTACAACCGCCGCTATTTCTTCGAGCACTGCCGGCAGCGGCGGGAGAGAGAGGCTCCCTGCAGTCTGGTGATGCTGGACATAGACCACTTCAAGCAGATCAACGATCGCTTCGGCCATCAGCAGGGCGACCGGGCGCTGCAGCGCTTCTGCGACTGCGTGGCCGCCCAGCTGCGGGCGGACGATCTGTTCGTGCGCAGCGGCGGCGAGGAGTTTCTGATCCTGCTGCCCGGCATGAGTGAAATGGATCTGCAGGCGCTGGCGGAGCGGATCCGGGCCGCCGTGGCGGCGCTGCCGGCGGATCCGGTGGCCTTTACCGTCAGTCTGGGCACCACCCTGGTGCAGCCGGGGGAGGAGATCAACCAGGCGCTGGCCCGCGCCGACGAGTGGCTCTATCGGGCCAAGCGGGCGGGTCGCAACCGGGTCGCTCACTGCCCTGCGGGTGGCCGTCGCAAGGGGGCAAAACAGGGGAAGCCAACCCCCTGATATATGGCGGCAGGGCCAGCACCAATATATTGGCGGCGGTCGGGGCTATTCATTGCATAATTGACTGATATTACCGGGCTGATACCGTTAATATTAACGGGCCACTCTCTGGCCTTATTCAAGTTGTTGAGCAACTCATCGAGGTTTTGTCGTTATGTTATCAGACGGAGCTGAATTGATTATCTTGAGGCCAAAATGACACATCTTATTTCCTTTTGAAACAAGCTGATTCAAACAGTCATGAATTATTAACCTTGACCTTTATGGCGATTTCAACGATGGTAGCGTGGCATCCCCGTTTCCTCTTGGTGATCATGTTGATCGCAGGCGGGCTTGTTTTTTCTACGATCCGGTCGATATGCCACGGCATGTCGCCACGCCTAATTACACGGGCCAATAAAATATAAGATGACAGATTAATAAGGTGTATATCGCAATGAGTGTTGCTATTGCTGAGAAGAGTAATTCCGCATCAAAGTTGAAATGGGAGAAAAGTGATTCGGTATGGACTATGGGCTTATATGCCACTGCAGTCGGTGCCGGTACACTGTTTCTCCCAATTACCGTTGGCAGTAATTCGCCGGTTATTTTGCTGTTTATATTATTGATGGCATTTCCGCTTTCTTATTATTCCCATCGGGCATTGAGTCGTTTCGTATTATCCAGCTCCCACCGGGAAGGGGATATTACCCACGTGGTGGAAGAGCACTTCGGTGCGCGGGCAGGCAAGCTGCTGATGCTGGTCTACCTGATGGCCTTCTACCCCATCATTCTGGTCTACAGCATCTCCATCACCAACGCGATCCAGAGCTTTGTGGTGCACCAGCTGGGCAATGCCGAGATCCCGCGCGGCCTGCTGGTGCTGGGGGTGATGCTGGGGCTGCACCTGGTGCTGCTGGCGGGCAAGCAGATCGTGGTGTCAGCCATCAGCGTGCTGGCCCTGCCCATGGTTGCCTTCCTCATCGGCCTCTCCATCTATCTGCTGCCCCAGTGGAGCCTCTCCTATTTCAGCGAGAGTCAGGGGGTGGACTGGCGTGACCCGGCGTTCTGGAAATCCCTCTGGCTGATCGTGCCGGTGATGGTGTTCTCGTTCAGCCACGCCCCCATCATCTCCTCCTTCAGCGCGGCGCAGAAGAAGCGCTGTCAGGCGAGCGCCGACCAGCGCGCCAAGCGGATCATCAAGTGCAGCAGCCTGCTGATTTGCGGCAGCGTGCTGTTCTTCGTGGTGAGCTGCGTGATGAGCCTGAGTCAGGCCGAGATGGCGCAGGCCCGCATCGACAATATTTCGGTGCTGTCGGCGCTGGCGAACAAGTTCTCCAATCCGTTGATCGCCTACGTGGGGCCGCTTATCGCCATTCTGGCCATGTCCAAATCCTTCCTCGGCACCTCCATGGGGGTGAGCGAGGGGACGGTGAGCATGGTGAACGGTGCCTGCCGGGGGCTGGGGCTGTCGCTGCGTGAAGCGACCATAGCGCGGGTCTCGTCGGTCATTCTGTTCGTGGTGACCGGGGTGATTACCTACCTCAACCCGAACGTGCTGGAGATCATCGAGAAGGTGAGCGGGCCGCTCATCGCGGTGATCCTGTTCCTGCTGCCGGCCTGCTCCATCTATCGTCTGCCTGCCCTCCAGCGTTATCGCGGGGCGAGCACCCTCTTCGTGCTGGTGATCGGGCTGCTGGCCATCTCGGCCCTTATCTACGATCTGCTGTAACGGCGGATCCCGCACAAGTCAAAAAGGGCGACCATCTGGTCGCCCTTTTTCTTGGTGTTGCCGTTAGCCAAGCAGGGTGGAGACGCTCTGGCCGGCCATCAGCAGGCCGATGGCCAGGGCGCTGAACCAGACCAGGGTGGCGCTCACCAGCAGGTAGCCGCTGGCGACGAACAGGCCGTCGCGCTGCAGCATGCCGATGGCCAGCAGCAGGATGGCCCAGGCCGGCATGGCGTTGGTGAAGGGGATGGCCCCGAGCGGCAGCATCAGCAGCAGGGCCGCCAGCATGATCAGCAGGCCGTTGCAGCGGTTGATGGTGCTGCTGCCGGTCAGCAACAGCAGACGCGGGCGGATGAAGCGGTCGATGCGGGCCAGCAGATCCGCCCCCTTGTGCAGGGTCGGCTTGAGCTGATCGGCGGCGAAGCGGCGCTCCATCAGGATGGCGGGCAGCCAGGGCACCCGGTTGAGGGTGATGCCGATGCCGATAAACAGGATCAACAGGCCAAAGGGGGTGCTGACGCCGGGGATGGAGACCGGCAGCAGGAAGGGGACGGTGAGCAGCACGCAAAACAGCAGCATGCCCTGTTCGCCGACTAGGGCCAGCATCTGGCGCAGGCTGATATGGCTATCCTCGATGGCGTGGGCGGTGGCCCGCAGGGTGTCGGAGAGCTTGTTCTGGGGGTCGTTGAGTTGCGCGGCAACCATTCCCTGTGTCCTTCTGGTGAGTGGCACCGGCCCACCATGAGCCGGTTGCCGGCCAGCATACGGGGCAGAGGTTAATCGGGGATGAATAACGGGCGGGACGGCCGAGTGTGATCCTTGCGGCGAAAACGGCGCGATACAGGCTGGGTTTAGGATAGGGGCCAGGGGGCTCTGATATGCTTGACGGGCACTGGTGCAGCGCACGGAGGAGCCGTGATGAAACGAGCAGGGATCATGATGATGGGGCTGTTGTTGCCGCTGGGGCAGGCCTGGAGCGTAGAGGGGGAGGCCACCCCCGGCTGGCAGGTGACGCCGTTCTTCGGCTACAGCTCGGCCATCGACTTCGAGGCCAACGACGACCCCCAACCGACGCCCGTCGCCACCCGGCTGGAGTCCTTGCAGGGGGAGCGCTCCGGCAGCTGGGGCCTGTTCATCAGCAGGGAGGTGGATGACCCCGGCATGATAGAGCTGCTCTACAGCCACCAGTCCACCCACCTCTCCCCCGATCAGCCGGAGCGGTTGACGGTGGATACCCTCCACTTCGCCGGGGCGCTCACCCTGTCGGACAACCTGATGGCCCCCTATATCGGCGCCGGGATCGGGGCGACCCGCTTTGCCGCCTACGACAGCGACGTCGCCCCCTCCATGTCGCTGGCGCTCGGGGTGCAGCCGCGCCTGACCGAGCATCTGGCGCTGCGGGCCGAGGTGCGCGGTTATGGCGCCCTGGTCAACGACAACAGCCAGTTTCTCTGCAACCCGGATCAGTGCGTGTTCAAGGTGCGCGGCGAGCTGGTGACCCAGTGGCAGGCCAATATCGGCCTGACCCTGCGCTTTTGAGCCTGATGCACCGCAGCGCCCTGCCGCCCCTGCCCCGTACACTGCCTTCGTTGTCGACCCCGCGGCTGCTGTTGCGGGCGTTTGAGGCCAAAGACAGCGCCGATCTGTTCGCCATCTACGGGGATCCCCTGGTGATGCGCTTCGTCGGCGAGCCACCGTTTCCCTCCCTCGCCACCGTGGCGCAGATGCTGGCGAGCGTGGAGCGGTTGCTGGCTGCCGGCGAGTCGCTGGAGTGGGGGGTGGTGGTGCGCGACCGCAGCCGCCTGATCGGCACCTGCGGCCTGCACAGCTTTGCGGGCGAGGCTGGTCTGCGCCAGGCGGAGGTGGGCTGCATGCTGGCTCGCAGACATTGGGGAGAGGGATGGATGACAGAGGCGCTGACGGCCCTGATCGCCTATGCCCGCCAGCTCGGCCTTGCCACGCTGGTGGCGGATATCGAGCCGGACAATCTGCCCAGCCAGCGGCTGTTTGAGCGGCTGGGCTTTGTCTGGCAGCAGGATGGCTGCTACCGCCTGGCGCTGGGCGAGGGGATCACAGCAGACCGCGGGTGAGGCGGCTGAGGGGCTCGTTGACGTCGAACAGCTTGAACTGCACTGCGCTGGCGCCCATGGCGAGCACCCGTTGCTCGTGCATGGTGGCGTAGGCGAGGGCGCTCGCCTCATCCTCGAACAGATAGATGCCACCCGCCTCGCCGGTGCGCGGGTTTTCGGTCCAGATCTTGGAGATGAAGCCCGGCTCCCTGGTGATGGACTCGGCCAGCGGCATGGCCGCGCTCGTGAGGGCCGGCCCCATCAGCTCGGCGGGGAAGTTGAAATGGATCTGCAGCAGGCTGGGCATGGTGCACCTCTCGTGGGTGTTGATTGACGGAATCCGCATCATAGGAAGCCGGCAACTTGGCTGCAAGAAGGCACATTTTCGTGGCATAGTTACCGCAAAGTAACCACTCGCGAGCCATCCCTTGTCCTCACTGCCCTGTCCCGCCTACCGGGTGCTGCGCCTGCTGGCCGGCAAATGGAAACCGGCCATCCTGTTTCATCTGCGCGCGCAGACCCTGCGCTTTGGCGACCTGCGTCGCAGCCTGCCCGAGGTGAGCCAGAAGGTGCTCACCGCCCAGCTCAAGGAGCTGGAGAGCGACGGCGTCATCATCCGCACCCTCTACCCGGACGTGCCGCCCCGGGTGGAGTACAGCCTGAGCCCGCTCGGGGTCGCCCTGATCCCCCTGCTCCAGCAGATGCACGACTTCGCGCTGAGCCACGGCGATCTGCTGGCGCAGAGCGAAGCGGGGGCAGCCCGCGCCGACCCCCATCTCGGCGAGCCCGGTTAATCCTGCGCCGGCCAGACCATCACCCACTCGGCGCAGCCGGTGTGGGGATCCACGGCGTCGGCCGCCACCTGAAATCCTTGCGAGCGATAGAAGTCGCACGCAGTCCGGTTCTGCTGATAGACCTGCAGCCGCAGGGTCGGCAACTGCCCCTTGGCGTGCTCGAGCAGGGCCTTGCCCAGCCCTTTCCCCTGCTGCGCAGGGGCCACGAAGAGGGCGGCCAGGGAGCCCTCGTGCAGGGAGTAAAAGCCAAGCAGCTGGTCACCCAGGCAGAGCACCTGGCTGTCGGCGGCGGGCAGGTAGATCTCCCGCATCGGCGCCAGGTTGGCGTGCCAGTAAGCGGGCTCGATGAAGTGGTGGGCCTGCAGGGAGGCCTCCAGCCAGATGGCGAGGACGGCCTCGGTGTCAGCCGGGGTGAAGGGGCGTATCTGCATGAGTGTCTCGTCTGGATTCGTCAAATGAGGGGCATGGTAGCAGCACAGGCTCTGCCGTCACCCGCCAGCGGGCAAAAGTGGTGCCCTCGTAACAAAAAAGGCGACCCTCAGGTCGCCTGTTGCCGTTAGCCGGCGTAGGGGAGGGAGGAGTGGTGCAGCACGATGCGTATCTTGCCGTCGTCCCCCTTCTTGAAGCCCCAGGTCTTGTCGACCGTGGTCTGCTTGTTGTCCCGGTCGGTCAGGTGCACCTTGCCCATGGTGAGGGCCATGTCGCCGTTGATGTAGACGGCGGCATTGCTGTAGTCGTAGCTCTGCCAGTTCTTGAGGGCGAAGCCGCTGTCGGCGGGATAGGCCTTGTTGTTGCCGACGAAGTAGGCCAGCGCCCCCTCCCGGTTGATGCGAAAGGTCTGCTCGCCGCCGGCCAGGGTCGGCTTGAACAGTACCGGCCCCTGAGCGTAGCCGTAGGCGCTGTCGAGCACGGCGCCGGCGGTGGCCCTGGCCTTGTCGATGCCGCCGCTGCGGTAGTCGTCGCTGATCTGGATCAGGGCCTTGCCCCAGGCATCCTGGGCGGCCTTGATCTCGGCTTCGGTGATGTTGTTGTTGGCGATTTCGGCGGCGCTAAGAGAGCCGCTGGCGGCGAGCAGAACGAGGACAAGGCCAGCTTGCTTGGTAAACAGGGTCTTGGTGAACAACGTCATGGGATGATGACTCCTGGGTTCGCGTTTAAGGAGTCCCGGAGTTTATCTATCCGCGATGAATAAAAATTGAACCCATCATTCAGCCTCGAGTGGGGAGGGATCTGCCTCCCTCCCATCCTCTATTCCCTCAGCGGGCCCGCAGCAGCCAGCGACTGGCCGGGATCGCCGCCAACAGCCGATAGCCGAGCAGGGTGAGCGCCAGCAGCGCCGGCACCTTCAGCAGCTCCCACCACAGCTGCTTGCCCTGCGGGCCGAAGATCATCAGCCACACCACCAGCATCATGTGCAGACAGTAGAGGCCCAGCACCTTGGGGGCCTGGCGTTCGAGCCAGCTGCCCCGGCCCCAGCCGGGGTTGGCCAGCAGCAGGCCGAACAGCCCCAGCGCCCAGGGGAGCGAACCCAGCAGGAAGTCGTGGCGGTTGAGGGGCACGTTGGCAAAGTGCAGCAGCCCTGCGGCCTCTAGGGCGTAGAGCCCCATCCCCGCCATCATCAGCAGGGCGCAGCGCCTGGCGTCCGGCTGCCAGGCACGCAGGCGCAGCTCGGCGCCGAGAGCCACGAACAGCAGCGAGAAGAAGGGGCCGTTGCGGGTCAGTAGGGCCCATTCACCCCCCAGCAGAGTTGGTCCATAGGAGCCGCCGAGCAGGGCCAGCCCGTAGAGCAGGACGCCCAGCAGCAGGGCCAGCCGGGCCTGCTGGCAGAGCGCCAGGATCAGCACCGCCAGCATCAGGGCGGGCAGGAACCAGAGGTGGATCATGCCGCCCACCCACCAGGCGTTGAGCGGATCCCCCAGCTGCATCTGCCACTGGCCTGCCATGGCCGGCAGGTAGCCCTCGCTCACCGCCGCGAGGGGGTTGAAGGGGATCAACAGGTAGAGCAGGCTCCACGCCAGCCAGAGCCCCAGCAGCGGGCGGCAGTAGCGCAGCGCCACCGTCAGCGGGTGGCCTGCGGCGAGGGCGGGTTGCAGAAAGTAGCCGGCACAGAGGAAGAACAGCGGCACCGCGAAGCGGCAGAGCTGGTTGATGACGCCACCGAGCCAGAAGTAGAGGGTGCCGTCCCACAGGGTGGGGTCGAAGGGGTTGCTGAAGGGGGATAGGTGAATGGTCATCACCGCCAGGATAGCCACCACTCGTCCGCATTCGATGCTGGAGATGCGCATGCTGCCTCTTGCCGCTGGGATTGAGGGCGCACCCTATCAGCCGCAGGTGCTCCCTATCCAGCCGCCAGGCCGGCAACTGTGAGCCCCATCGGCGTCCGGTTACCCTTTGTTACCCGAGGTGTGGGCAAGGTTACCGCCGCCGAGAGACAGATCCCGTTTTGTCGTCGGTAAATGCGCTAGAGCAGGGCCACCAGCACGGTGACCAGGGCGCCCAGCAGCAGCAGGGAGATGCCGCGCGCGGCCGGGCCGTGCAGCTTGTTCCACATCAGCAGGCTGGTGAGGGCCAGCAGTAGCATGGCCAGCGCCGCCAGATCCCCCACCAGCTGCCATGGCAGGCCGGTGCCCATTCCGCGGTGCAGCCGGTTGAGGCTGGCGGCGAAGTTGGCCTGCTGCAGTTCGGTGCGCACCAGCAATGTGCCTTCCACATAGCTGGCGGCCACGCTTTCGCTCAGGGTGACGCCGCGCATCTCCCAGCGGGCCGGCAGGGTGAGCGGGCCGTCGGGGGTGGGCAGGGTCTGGGATGGGGTGAGCTGGACGCGCCCCTCCTCGAACCCTGCTGCATAGCGTTGTTGCAGCAGGCTTTTCAGCTCATCCGGGCTGGTCAGCGGCGCGCTCAGCACTATCTCTTCGCTGGATTTGTCGGTGTGGGGGCCGGGCAGCGGCAGCACGGCCCTATGTTGCAGCCAGAGGCCGGTGAGGCCGTAGAGCAGCATCAGGGTGAGGGTGGCAAAGCCGGCCCAGGCGTGGATGCGGCGCACCCACTTGTTGTTGTGCAGGGGGAGTTTTCTGCGTCTCATTGCTCGGTGCTTCATAAAAATCTGGCCAGCAGGAGCTGGCCAGAGGGATCGGGAAAAGGGAGGGATCAGAAGCGGTAGGCGGCGCTCAGATGCAGTTGACGGGGTGTGCCCGGCATGATCTGGGAGGCGCTGGTGGCGCTGACGAAGTAGTCGTGATCGGTCAGGTTCTCCACGCTCAGCTGGGCTTCCCACTGCTGCCAGCGGTAGCCGGCCCGGGCGTCGAAGCGGGCGTAACCGGGCAGGGTGGTGGTGTTGGCGTTGTCGGCGAAGCGATCGCCCACCGCGGTCACCCCGGTCTCACCGAACCAGCCCTGCTTGCCGCTCTGATAGCCGGCGAACAGCTCGCCGTTCTGGCGAGAGACGTTCATCGGCCGCTTGCCTTGCAGATCGGCGTCCGCCTTGACCTGCTCGGCATCCTGGATGGCGATGCCGCCGCGCAGGTAGAGCTCGTCGGTCAGCTGGGCGCGGGCACTCAGCTCGATCCCCTCGGTGCGCTGCAGGCCGGTGAGGATCACCTTGGTGGGATCCAGCGGATCCTTGCTGCGCTTGTTGTACATCTCCAGCCGGTAGAGGGAGAGGGTGGTCGCCAGGCGGCCATCCAGCCAGTCGCTCTTCACGCCGCCCTCGTACAGCCGGGTGTGCTGGGGATCCAGGTTGTTGTTCTTGTCGCCCGGGGTGATGCCGATAAGCTCCCCGCCCACCGGGGTGAAGGTCTTGCTGTAGGAGACGTAGAAGGCGTGCTCCTCGATCGGGTTCCACACCAGGCCCAGGCGCGGGCTCAGGCTGGTGACCGAGACGGTCTCCTCCTTGTTGAGGTCGTTGCGGCGGCTGGTGACGGTGAAGTCGTCGCGGCGCAGACCCGCCAGCAGGTGCCAGTCGCCCAGACTGAGCTGATCCTGCACATAGAGGCCGTAGCCGCGCACCTTGTGGTTGGCGTCGCTGGAGAGCTTCATGGCGCCATCGTAGGTGGGCAGGGAGCCCGGATCATAGAGGTTGCCGGCCGGGATCGCGGTGGCGTTCTGGTAGAGCTTGGGGGTGCGCTCCTGCCAGTTCTGCTCGAAGCCCACCAGCAGGCGGTGCTCGACGGGGCCGGTCTGCAGCTGGCCTTCGACCTCGGTGTTGCTGATCAGGCTGTTGGCCTTGAGATCCTGTTGCCAGCGGGCGCGGGTCACCTTGTCACCCTTGACGCTGGTGACATAGGTGTTGTCGAACTGGCTGTCGAGGCTGGTGTAGCCCAGCTGCTGGCGCAGTTGCCACTGATCGTTGATGTCCCAGCTGAGGCGCGAACGGGTGGACTGGGCCACATCGTCGATGAAGTCGCGGCGGGTATCGCTGTACACATACTCCTTCGGCACGTCGGCCGGGCGGCCGTTGACGCCGGGGATGCCGCGATCCGGGGTGCGGTCGTGCTCGTTGCGCTCGTACTGCAGCAGCCAGTTCAGCTTGTCGTTGATCTCCCAGTTGACGGAGGGGGCCAGCAGGGTGCGCTTGCTGGTCACGCCGTTGCGAAAGCTGTCCTTGTCTTCCTGGGCCAGGTTGAGGCGCACCTGCACCTGCTCACCCGCTTCACCGTTGAGATCGGCAGCCAGTCGGCGGCTGTCGAAGCTGCCGACCTGGGCGCTGACGCTGGACTCCAGCCCCTTCTGCGGCTTCTTGCTGACCCGGTTGACGATGCCGCCTGTGCTGCCACGGCCATAGAGCACCGCCGCCGGCCCCTTGAGCACTTCGACCCGCTCGGTGTTGCCAAGGTCGCGGGTGTACTGCATGTCGTCGCGAAAACCGTCCAGATAGAAGTCGTTGCTGGCGCTGAAGCCGCGGATGTTGACGCCGTCGAAGCGGGTGTCACCGCTGGCGTTGACGCCGGGGATGCCGGTCAGGGCCTCGCTCAGGGTGGGCTGGCCGAAGGCGGTCAGCTCGCTCGCCTTGACGCTGTCGATGGCCTGCGGCACCAGCTTGGCCGGGGTGTTGGTGCGGGTCGCGGTGGCGACCTCTTCATGTTGGCTGCGTTTGCCGACCACTGTCATGGTCTCGTCTTCGGCGTGTGCGCCGGCGCTCAGGGCCAGCAGGGCGACACTCAGCAGAGTGCGCGGGTGGTGAGGTGTGTGCATGTTGCGTGTTGACTCTTGAAGAAGCGACCTGATGGTCTGAACTTGTTGATTTATTTGTAATTATTTTGTTCTCTCTCATTTGAGAGGATGCTAATGATATTGATTTTCATTAGCTGTGCAATAGAAACATGTTTTGACGATGGGGCTGGGTATCGGATGACTCGCCTTGCCGGCAGGGGGCCCTGTCGGCAAGGTAACGGGAGGAGAGAAGAAGGGGGATGAGGGGCTCAGTGGTCGGCGGTGGCGGGGGCGATCCCGGCCAGCTGTTTGCCCAGCACCAGCCGCGGCGCCGGGTCGGTCTGTAGCGGGATATCCTGCAGCGGGGTGCCCTGCAGGTTGCGGTGGATGATGTTGGCCGCCATCCGGCCGAGGGCCTGATAGCTGCTGATGGTGCCGATGGTGCAGCCGTGCTCCACATAGAGCTCGGCGCTGCAGATGGTGGGGATGCCCGCCTCGTTGAGGGCGGCCAGCAGCTCGGGGGCGATGGAGAGCAGGTAGCTGTCGGCGGCGAGAAACACGATGCTCTCTTTGGCGTCGCGCTGCAGCCGCTTGAGCTCGTTGGCCAGTCGCCGCTTGTCCGGCGCGATGCGCCAGGTGGTGAGTTCCCACTGGTAGCGCCGGGCCTCGCGCAGCAGCATCTCGCCGGTCAGCAGGGTGTTCTGCTCGCGCGGGTTGAACGGCAGCAGCAGCCCCTTGCTGGCGGGCAGATAGCGGCGGGCGTTGGCGAGCTGCAGCGCCATCGGCACCATGTTGCTGGTGCCGGCCACCATCCGGTTTTCCGTCTTGTCGTCGGACAGGAAGCCGGCCCCGACGGGGTCGGACACTATGCTGAAAATCAGCGGCTTGCGGTTGCCCACCAAGCTCTTGACCATGGCCGTGGCGGTGGTGCCGAAGCAGTAGATGTAGTCGTAGTCGGCGAGGGAAGGCAGCAGCTGCTGGCGCAGCAGGGTGGCCAGCGCGGTTCTGTCCTGATTGGCGTTGAAGGTGACGAAGGTGGGGTGATGGCCGAGCCGGTTCAGCTCGTCGCGAAAGCCGCGCTCGGCGTCCGTTTCGCCGCGCCACAGCACCATGGCGATGGTCAGCGCCTGAACGGGCAAGGCGCAGAGCAGGCAGCAGCAGATGAGCAGGCGTAGCGGCATGATGATCTCCTCGTCTTGGCTCTGTTGAGCCTAGATCATGGAGGGCCGGGCGCGTCGGGGCGGACAAAAAAGAGCGCGCCGGCATCAGCCGGCGCGCGCAGAGCAGAGGGGCCCGACTTAGAAGTCGTAGCGGGCCGCCAGCTGGAAGTCATCCTTGACGTTGAGCTTGCCGCTCTCTTTGCTGTCGAGGTTGTTGATGCGGTACTCGCCGATGACGCGCAGGTTCTTGTTGAACTTGTACTGGGCGCCCAGGGTGTAGTAGTCGATGGAGTCGTAGTCAGCCTTGCCGTCCTGCTCTACCTTCTGCTTGTTCCACAGCGCCATCAGGCCGAAGCCGTTCTCGAAGTTGTAGCCGAGCGCCCCTTCCCAGCCGGTGTGATCCTTGCCGGTGGCCAGGAAGTCGGTGCCGTCCGCATAGCTCAGGGCGGCGTAGACTGCCTTGTTGTCGTACTTGGCGGAGAGCAGCCACAGCTTGGCATCCTCTTCCCCGTTCTTGTCGCGGATACCCACGTTGTAGGCGGTACCCAGCGCCAGATTGAACGGGAAGGTGTAGGCCACGGCGGCGCCGTAGGCAGCATCGCTGTCCTTGCTGGTGGTCTCTTCGGTGTCACCGCCGTCGAACTTGTAGCTGGTATCGATCTGGAAGCCGTTGAACAGACCTGAGTACTTCAGCACGGAACCGGCGCGGTTGGTGGCGAAGGTGTCGGTCTTGGCGCCGAGGGCCTCGTTGCCGTAGCCGTCGGAGAGGGAAACGTCAGTCCAGTCGGCCAGGAAGCCCGGAGCACCCTTCTGGCGACCGAAGGTGATGTTGCCCCAGTCGGCGCCGACACCGGCGAACGCCAGACGGGTGCGCAGGTTGTCGGAGTTCTCGCTGATGGTTTTCTCGCTGTCGTTGATGTACATCTGCACTTCGTACTGGGCCAGCGCCTTCAGTTGGCTGTTGATCTGGCTGTCGACCTTGGCGCCGAAGCGGACGAACTGGTTGGCGCCCTGCTTGTCGCTGTACTCCTGGGTGCCGTTCGGATGGGTGCTGTCGACCCCTTCCTTCTTGTCACCGAAGAACTGGCCGGCGTAGATGCGGCCGTACAGATCCAGGGTGGTGGTGTCATTCTTGTAAACTTCAACGGCGTGAGCCTGGAAGGCCGCGGTGAGAGCCAGTGCCACTACAGTCAGCTTTTTCATCTTAATCCCTTGTGTTGCAAGCTTTGTTGTAAAAGACGGGGGCCATGCTAGGCAGGGGGGATGACAGCGGGGTGACACTCTCGTGAAGTGTCGGTGGCGGTTTGATGTCAAATTGGTGAAAGGGCCGTGTTTTGTGTGACGAACCGCCACTTTTGCGCGCAAAGGTTTGCCCTTGTGGTAGAATGCCGCCCGTTTTCGAGCTCCAAAGGTTGGATATGCGATGAGACGTGAACTGGCAATCGAGTTTTCCCGAGTGACGGAAGCGGCTGCACTGGCTGGCTACAAGTGGCTCGGACGTGGTGACAAGAATATCGCCGATGGGGCGGCCGTTGCGGCCATGCGCCATATCCTCAATCAGATCCAGATCGATGGTGAGATTGTGATCGGCGAGGGTGAAATTGACGAAGCCCCCATGCTCTACATCGGCGAGAAGGTGGGCACCGGCATGGGCGACGCGGTGGACATCGCGGTCGATCCCATCGAGGGTACCCGCATGACCGCCATGGGTCAGGCCAATGCCCTGGCCGTGCTGGCCGTTGGCGACAAGGGCTCCTTCCTCAAGGCCCCCGACATGTACATGGAGAAGCTGATCGTGGGTCCCAAGGCCAAGGGTGCCATCGACCTCGATCAGGCCCTCGAGCTGAACCTCAAGGCCGTGGCCAAGGCGCTCGGCAAGCCGCTCTCCCGCCTGACCGTGATCACTCTGGCCAAGCCGCGTCACGACAAGGCGATCAAGGAGATGCAGGGGCTGGGGGTGCGGGTGTTCGCCATTCCCGACGGCGACGTGGCTGCCTCCATCCTCACCTGTCTGCCGGACAGCGAAGTGGACATGTTGTACGGCATCGGCGGCGCACCGGAAGGGGTGATCTCGGCGGCGGTGATCCGCGCGCTGGACGGCGACATGCAGGCCCGCCTGGTGCCCCGTCATCAGGTCAAGGGCGACAGCCCGGAAGTGCGTGCGCTGGGCGAGCAGGAAATTGCCCGCTGCGAGGCGCTCGGCATCGACGTGAGCAAGGTGCTCAAGCTGGAAGACCTGGCCAAGAATGACAACGTCATCTTCTCGGCCACCGGCATCACCAAGGGTGATCTGCTGGACGGCATCACCAGCGACGGCGTCATGGCGACCACCGAGACCCTGCTGATCCGTGGCAAGTCGCGGACCATCCGTCGCATCAAGTCGATCCATTTCCTGGACCGCAAAGACAGCGTGGTGCGCGATATCATCCTGTAAGCTGGATGCGCGTGGGGTAACCCCCATGGTACCGTCTGAAAAGCCCGACACTGTCGGGCTTTTTGTTGTCTGTTGGCAAGGGCACTATTTCATGGCGGGGCCGGGATAACAGTGAGGAAAATCCCCGCCCTTTGCTACACTGGCGCACCCTGCCGAGGAAAGCATTACATGGAATGCCGTCAAGGTTGCGGTGCCTGCTGCATCGCCCCCAGTATCAGCAGCGCCATTCCCGGCATGCCCGACGGCAAACCGGCCGGCGTGCCCTGCGTGCAGCTCGATGCGCGGCTGGGTTGCAAGATCTTCGGCCAGCCAGAGCGGCCGGCGGTGTGCGGCGGCTTTCGTCCCATGCAGGACGTGTGCGGCTACCACCGGGAAGAGGCTATCTGGCTTATCGGTGAGCTGGAGCGACTGACGGCCTGAGTCTCACCCTCTTCCTCAGGGAGAGGGTGGTTGCTGGTTTCCCCTCATCCCCGACCCTTCTCCCGCGAGGGGAGAAGGGAGGGCCGCCATCTAGAGCAATCCCAATAATCCCAACAAAAAGAGGCCGCAACTGCGGCCTCTTTTTGTTTCGCGACGAACTGGCGTCAGACGTCGGCCAGTTGCAATGCCTGGCGGTAGTATTCGTTGGCCTTGTTGGTGAGGCGGCGCTTGTCCATCACCTGACCGAGGGCGTGGTAGACGGCGGCGTTCGGCGCCTTCGCGACCTCCTGCTCCAGTAGACGCTGGGCCTCGTCCAGCTGACCGGCCAGCAGGTAAACCTGGGCCAGCGCCGCGTCGACGCCCGGCTGATCCTGGATCTTCTGCAGCAGGGTCAGCAGGGGCTGGTAGCTGTCGAGCTTAAGCTTGGGCAGGCGGGCCAGCAGCTGGGGCGAGACCTGCTTGCGAAGTGCATCCAGCCACAGCTCGGCCGCTTCATTGTCGGCCCCCAGCTGGCGCAGGCGATCGCCATAGGCGGCCAGCAGCTCGGGATCCTGGCGCAGCTTCCGCGGCAGCGCCTGCCACACCGGGCGCAGGGTATCGAGGGCGCCGCTGGCGGCGCTGAGGCGGCCACGCCAGGCCTGTTGCAGCAGATCCTCTTCCTGTTTGGGGGTGAGCTTGCCCACCTTGTGCAGCGCCGGAATGAGGTCGATGAGGGCGGTCCAGTCCTCGCGGGCCAGGTGCACCTGGCGCAGCTGATCCAGCACCATGGGATGGCGCGGGTTGAGGGAGTAGACGGATTCCAGCATGGCCAGCGCGGTGTCGTACTGGCCCTGCTCGATCTGCAACTGGGTCTGGGTCAGGGTCAGCGCCAGCTCGGCCTTGGGATTCTCCTCCTGCGCCTTTTGCAGGTATTGATCCCGGCGCACGTCATCGCCGCGGGCCTGGGCCGCCTTGGCGGCGCTCAGGTAGTTGAGCAGCGGGGTGTCGCTGTTGCTGGCGCCCTTGAGCATCAGCTTCTCGGCCTGGCTGTAGTGCCCCTCGGCCATGGCCAGGGTGGCGGCCACGGTCTGCTGGTTGGCCTTGCGGCGCCGGCGCGAGCCATACCAGCCCAGAGTCTTGCGGCGCAGGCCGAATACCCGGCCCAGCACCCACTCGACAATGAGCAGCAGACCGTAGAACAGCACCGCCAGGATCACCGCGCTGGTGACCGAGGACTCCACCGTGTAGTTGCCCAGCGAGATCAGCACATAGCCCTTGTTGCCGGAGGCCTGCGGGCCGAAGATGAGGCCGGCCACCATCACGGCCACCAGTACAATCAGACGAATCATGGTGCCCTCCTCAGTTGCTGGCCAGAATGCGCTGCAGGCGCTCGGTCAGCACCTCTTCCAGCATGGCCTGGGTCTTGAAGCGATCCGGGTAGTTGAACTGGATCTGCTCCCCCTTGAGCTTGTCCAGCTCGGACTGCATGTAGTGGGTGGCGCTGTTGTCGGTGTCGAAATACTGGGTCAGCCAGCGCTGGGCCTTGTCCAGGCTGTCGTCATAGAGGGCCTGCTGCTCGCGGTAGACGGCGAGCTGGGCCTGCAGCAGCTTGGTCTTGAGGTTCTCGCGCAGGAAGATCTCCTGCTGCGGGGAGAGCAGGGCCTCCACCGCGCCGTCGCGACGACGGATGGTGATGAAGTTTTCGGTGAACTTGACCCAGTTCTTCTTGAGATTGCTCTCCCACTCGTCTGGGTTGGTGCTGACGGCCTGATCCGGCTCTGCCTTGGCTTCCGGCATGCTGACGGTAGAGAGCGGCAGCAGCTCGATCTGATCGGAGAGGGCGGCCAGCTTCAGGGTCAGCCCCTCGCGGTCGATGCGCGGCATCCCCTTGAGCTGGGCGATGTCTTCGGCCAGCGCCTTGCGAATGGGCATCAGGCTGGGATCGTTGAGCGCCTTGATGCGCTCGTCGGCATTGCCGAGCAGAGTAATGGCGGAGACGAGGTCGTGTTCCAGCCAGAGCTTGCGACCGGCCATCCGTACCAGGTATTCGGATTCGGCCAGCATCCAGTCGTTGGGGCGCTTGTCATTGAGATCCAGCACCCGGGTCTGCAGACCCTTGAGCTCGTCCTGCAGCAGTTGCTGCTGCTTGCCGAGGGCGGCCAGCTGTTCGCCATCCTTGCTGTTGCTCTGATCCAGTTTGGCCATGGCGTCAGCCAGCTGCTGCTTGAGGGCGCCAAGTTCGGCCTGCTGGGCCACCGCGTTCTGGTGGCCGTGCAGATAGAGTCCGCCGGTCAGGCCGAGTGCCAGCAGAATGGCGATGCCGCCGAGCACTGCACCCGAGCCGCCCTTCTTGTTGTTGCTGACCTGCTGGCCGGGTTGCTTGTTGTCGGCCACGGAGGCCGCGGCACTCGGCTGGACTTCTTGCTGTTCAGTCATTCCATCTTCCTCAGTTCCAGAGCGGCCGTCAGGGCCTGGTTGGATGCACCCTGGGCAATCGTGATATGGGTAAAGCCCGCCGCCGCGGCCAGCTCGGCCACCCGCGGGCTGGGGACCACCAGCAGGCGGTCGTGCAGCCAGGGCTGCTGTTGGTCTGGGACCAGTTCCAGCAGCCGTTGCAGCAGTTCGCCACTGGTGACGAGCAGGCTGTCGAGCCCGGCCGCCTGCCAGTGGCGGGTCAATGCGTCCCCGTCCAGGGCGGGGTAGTGGCGCTCATAGGCCGCACAATAGTGCACCAGTGCGCCGCGTGAGGCCAGCGTCCGGGCGATGAGATCCCGGCCGCCATTGCCGCGCAGGATCAGCACCCGCTTGCCGTTCACCTGTTGCAGACCGGGCAGGGCCAGCAGCCCCTCGCTGCGCGGATCCTCCGGGCGGGCTGCCGTGATGCCGACGGCCGAAAAGGCGTCCGCGCTGGCCTGGCCGACTGCAAAGTAGTCAATATTTGGCCAGGTCTGACCAGTTTGCAACAGAAAATGATGAGTGAAATTAACTGCATGCATGCTGACGGCGATGACGATGTCGGCCTGGGGTAGCAGTTCGGGCAGGCGCTGCAGCTCGCCGCCCGCCACGGTTTCCAGCAGCGGGCAGCAGAGCGGTGCGTGGCCGTGCTGGCGCAGCAGCGCCACCAGCTCGGCGGCCTGGGCGGCCGGGCGCACCACCAGCGGGACCATCAGGGCTGGCTCCGGCATGGCCGCCATGCTTCGAACCGGCCCGCACTCATGCCCGGTAGACCTCGGCCAGGATGGCATCGGCACCATCGGCCAGCAGGCGCTGGGCCAGGGTGTGACCGAGGGTTTCACCGTCGGCCAGCGGGCCGCGGATCTCGTCGCGGATGACGCGGCTGCCATCCGGGCTGCCCACCAGGCCGCGCAGCCACACTTCCTCTCCCTCTACCAGGGCATAGGCCCCGATGGGGACCTGACAGCCCCCCTGCAGGGCGCGGTTCATGGCGCGCTCGGTCAGCACCCGGATGCGGGTCTCGGGGTGCTCGAGCGGTGCCAGCAGGGCGTGCAGCTCGTGATCGTCGAGGCGGCATTCGATGCCGACCGCGCCCTGGCCGTTGGCGGGCAGGCTCTGTTCCGGCTCGATGAAGGCGGTGATGCGGTGCGCCATCTCCAGCCGTTTCAGGCCGGCGGCGGCGAGGATGATGGCGTCGTATTCACCGGCGTCCAGCTTGGCGAGACGGGTGTTGACGTTGCCGCGCAGGTCGCGAATGACCAGATCCGGGCGTGCTGCTCGCAGCTGGCACTGACGACGCAGGCTGGAGGTGCCGACCACGGCGCCTTGCGGCAGCTCGTCAATGGCGGTGAAGCGGTTGGAGACGAAGGCATCGCGCGGATCTTCGCGCTCGCAGATGGTGTGCAGGCCGAGCCCCTCGGGGAACTCCACCGGCACGTCTTTCATGGAGTGCACGGCGATGTCGGCCCGTCCCTCCAGCATGGCCGTTTCCAGCTCCTTGACGAACAACCCCTTGCCGCCGACCTTGGCGAGCGGGGTATCCAGGATCTTGTCACCCTGAGTGCTCATGGGGACCAGCTCGACCTGCAACTCGGGGTACAGGGCTTCCAGCCGGTCTTTAACGAAGTTGGCCTGCCACATGGCCAGGGGGCTCTTGCGAGTGGCAATTTTCAGGGTTCGGGCTGCCATATCAATCAGTTGTTTCATCTTTAGAAGGAAAACGATCTTACCACCCTTTGCAGGGGCTTTCATGGCACAGCCGGCAAAAGCGGGGCCAAGCTCAAAAACAGCGGCTGAAAATGATTTTCATTAAACTAAAATGCAAGGTTAATTGATTGAAATTTAAAAAAATTATTGCTTTCCAATGATACTGTTTAGTGACTTGTCATAAATAATCCGGCGATTGTGTGCGGGCTTGTTTACCACCGCTGTTTGCATTGTTAACATGATCACACTTTTTTGACGTCTCCCCGTTTTGGTGCGTCATTTATCACCTCGTATAGGCAGGGCATTGCTGGTAAAACTCGACACGCTGGTGGCGCGCTACGACGACATCAATCGTCTCAAGACGCAGCGGGCGTTAGGTCTCATGAGTCGCTACGGGCAGCAGGTCTTCCAGCTGTTACCCGTCATGCTGCACTTCAATCACCCCCTGCTGCCCGGTTATGTGGCGGGGGATGTGCCGCACGGCATCTGGAGTTTTACCGCCAACGACGCCCAGCAGGCCTTCATCGAGGATCTCTGCCAGAACGCCAACTGCCAGAACGGCCTCACCACCCATGACAAGTCGATCCAGGGGCTCTACTCCATGGGCAGCACCTCGTCCATCGGTCAGTGCTGCCATTCGGATCTCGACATCTGGGTCTGCCATGTGGCCGGTCTGTCGCAGGAGCGGCTCGCACTGCTGGATCTCAAGTGTCAGCAGCTCTCCAAGTGGGCCGAGCAGCGGGGGGTCGATCTCAACTTCTTCCTGATCCCCGAGGACAAGTTCCGCCAGCGCAACGACGCCCAGATGCAGGGGGAGAGCTGCGGCAGCGCCCAGCACCTGCTGCTGCTCGACGAGTTCTACCGCAGCGCCATGCACATCGCCGGCAAGCGGTTGCTCTGGTATCTGGTGCCGGCCGAGTATGACGATCAC
This sequence comes from Aeromonas sp. s5, assembly GCF_040907865.1. Lineage (NCBI taxonomy): Bacteria > Pseudomonadati > Pseudomonadota > Gammaproteobacteria > Aeromonadales > Aeromonadaceae > Aeromonas > Aeromonas sp. s5. Next base: position 50,287 of record NZ_JBFOCO010000014.1, on the reverse strand, counting down.
TACGACGACTACGTCAACGGCCTGTTTGCCCACGGCAAGCTGAGCCAGGATGACTGGCTCGATCTGGGGGGCTTCAACCGCATTCCGGCCGAGGAGTACTTCGGCTCCGCCCTCTGGCAGCTCTACAAGGGGATCGACTCCCCCTACAAGGCAGTGCTCAAGTCGGTGCTGATGGAGGCCTACTCCCACGAGTACCCCAACACCCGCCTGCTGTCGGTGACCAGCCGCGACTGGTTCCAGCACAACGAGGGGATGCACTACCGGCTCGACAACTACTGCCTGATGCTGGACAAGGTAACCAACTACCTCAAATCCATCGGCGACATGCAGCGGCTCGATCTGGTGCGCCGCTGTTTCTATCTCAAGGTGTGCGACGGCCTGAGCCATCCGAAGGAGGATCACTCCCCGGCCTGGCGCCGCGAGCTGATGACCCAGCTGGTGGACTACTGGGGCTGGAGCCGGGAGCGGCTGCAGCATCTGGATCACCGCCAGGAGTGGAAGGTGGAGGACGTCAAGGTGGCCTACGCCGAGCTGCTGGAGGCCCTGATGCAGAGCTACCGCAACCTCATCCAGTTTGCCCGGCGCAACAACATCAGCGAGTCCATCAACCCGGAAGACATCGGCATACTGTCGCGCAAGCTCTATGCCGCGTTCGAGAGCCTGCCGGGCAAGGTGCAGCGCATCAACCTCAAGATAGCGCCGGACTTGAGCGAGCCGGATCTCAGCTTCGTGCAGGTGCCGCACGGCCGCCTGAACCGCGCCGGCTGGTATCTCTACAAGCATTCGCTGGAGCCGGTGGACATCATCGGCCGGGCGCCGCTCGAATATAACGGCTACATCAGCAAGCTGGTCTCCTGGGCCTATTTCAACGGTCTGCTGACGCCCCAGTCCCGGGTGCACCTGTTCAACCAGGGCTCGGATCTGCACATCGACAACCTGCACCAGTTCTGTCGCGATCTCTCCGGCACCTTCCCGGTCAAGTATCCCCGTGCCACCAACCTGGCCCTGAGCCGGCCGTGCGAAATTCGCCAGCTCTCCATCTTCCTCAACCTGGAGACGGACCCGACCAGCCACTGGGTGGGTCAGGTGATCGAATTCGACGCCAACGCCGCCGACGTCTTCTCGTTCGGCCGCAACCTGGAGTGTCTGGTGGGGTCGGTGGATCTGGTCTATCGCAACTCCTGGAGCGAGATCCGTACCCTCCACTTCCAGGGGGACGAAGCCGTGGTAGACGCCCTCACCACCATACTCGGCAAGATGCACCAGGATGCCGCCGCTCCCGAGATGATAGAGGTGTTCTGCTACAGCCAGCACTTCCGCTCCCTGGTGCGCAGCCGCTTCCAGCAGTTGGTGGCCGAGTGCATCGAGCTACGTCTGGCCCGCGACAAGCAGCAGCTGGTCAAGACGCTGGCGCTCGGCAAGGAGAAGTACGGCATCTTCTTCGAGCGGCGCGGGGTGTCGGTCAAGAAACTGGAGAATGCGGTCGACTTCTACCGCCACATCTCCCACAACAAGCTGGATCACCTGCCGCTGCGGCTCGACAAGACCCACAGCCAGCACCTGCCCGGCATCGTCGACGCCTACGCCAGCGAGGGGCTGGTGCAGTTCTTCTTCGATACCCGGGACGCGGGCACCAACATCTATATCCTGGACGAGGCGAACCGGGTGGAGATCTACCAGCACTTCGCCGGCAACAAGGATGAGCTGGTGCAGGGGGTGAACCGTTTCTACACCTCCAGCCACGAGCGCTTCAGCGACGCGGGCCAGTTCAGCAACTTCAACCTGCCCCAGTACTACGAGATAGTGCAGATCAATGGCGAGCTGGAGGTGATCCCCTACCGCAGCCAGGGTCAGTTGCGTGACGGTGGCCAAGGGCGCGAGCTCGGTTCCGCCGCAGGCGCGGGGTAGGGCTGGGGCCGGTCCGGCGTGCGCGCAAGCGCCCTGGTCTAGGCCCCCTGCTGCACAGGATCATCGCCCATATCGAATGAAAACGGCCTGCATCTGCAGGCCGTTTGGCTATCCGCGGTTGACTCAGCCCGCGAGGCGGGCCAGCAGCCACTGGCGGATGTCGTCGAGCTGCGGGCGGCAGATCTCGTGGCGCATGGGGTACTCGTGCCACTCGGGGGAGAGCCCGGCCGCTTCCAGCCGGTTCTTGGCGTCCCAGCCCATGGAGAGGCTCACCACGTCGTCATAGATGCCGTGCATGTAGCAGATGGGCAGGTCGCGGGCTGCCTCGCTCATCTCGCCAAGCAGGGCGTCGGGCGCCGCCAGGTAGGTGGACATGCAGAGCAGGCCCGCCAGGCGCTGCGGCAGGCGCAGGGCGGTGAAGGAGGCAATCACGCCCCCCTGGGAGAAGCCGGCCAGCACAATGCGCTCGGGGGCAAAGCCCTCGGTCACCAGTTGCTCGATCAGCGCGGCGATGCGGGCCGCAGACTCCCTGACGTGGGACTCCACGGCGCGATCCGCCGGATCCTCGAAGCTTCTGATGTCGTACCAGCCGCGCATCTTGTAGCCCATGTTGATGGTGATGGGCCGCTCGGGCGCATCGGGCAGCAGGTGACGCACTGGCAGGTCGGCGGGCAGGGCCAGCGCATCCACCAAGGGGGCCAGGCCAGCGCCGGAATCCCCCAGCCCGTGCAGCCAGATCACCGCATGACGGGCATCGGCAGGGTGCAGATCGATCATGGGAACTGGACGGGCTCGCCCGCCTGGGAGCTACAGGCCTGGCTCAGCAGGGTCTTGAGCTCGTGGCCGAAGCGGTTGTCGATCCAGCTCTCCCCTTGCAGCTCGAAGTGGAAGCCGTTCTCGCGGGTAGCGACCCAGATCTGGTGCAGGGGCTCCTGCTTGTTGATGATGACCTTGGTCTTGTTCTCGAAGCTCAGGGTCAAGACCCCGCCAGCGCGTTCGCAGTCGATATCCGGATACCCCTCGTCGATGGTGTCTTCCACATACTGGAAAAAGGCGTCGGTCAGGGCGTGATACTCATGATCCTTCATCGGTTTATCCTGTTGCTTTTAACAATGTGAGTGCGATTATAGAGGGCCAAAAATTTTTTCGCAGCGAACCATTATGATTACCCAGCTTACCAAGTGTCTGCTTGCCACTCTTCTGTCTCTTGGTTTGGCCGCGTGTGGCCTGACGGGACCGCTCTACATGCCACCCCCCGAGCAGCCCCAGACCCAGAGTACACCGCAAGCACAGACGCCTGCGACCGCCGAGGCTGCCCCAGAGGCCGCGCCGCACTAATTTAGGAAGGAACCGCCCCCTTGGATCACTTTAACTACGACGCCGACGGCCAGCTTCAGGCCGAACACACCTCGCTGCAACAACTTGCCGAGCAGTATGGCACCCCGCTGTACGTCTACTCCCGCGCCACCCTGGAACGTCACTGGCACGCCTTCGACAAGGCGGCGGGCGATATCCCCCATCTGATCTGCTACGCGGTCAAGGCCAACTCCAACCTGGCGCTGCTCAACCTGCTGGCCCGCCTGGGCTCGGGTTTTGACATCGTCTCCGGCGGCGAGCTGTCGCGGGTGCTGGCGGCGGGCGGCGATCCGGCCAAGGTGGTCTTCTCCGGCGTCGCCAAGAGCGAGGCCGAGATGCGCCTCGCGTTGGATAAAGAGATCCTCTGCTTCAACCTGGAGTCGGAAGCCGAACTGGAGCGTCTGAACCGGGTGGCGGGCAGCATGGGCAAGAAGGCCCGGGTGTCGGTGCGGGTCAACCCCGACATCGACGCCGGTACTCATCCCTATATCTCCACCGGCCTCAAGCAGAACAAGTTCGGCATTCCCATCGAGCTGGCGCCCGCCATCTATCGCAAGGCGGCGGCCATGGCCAACATCGAGATCGTCGGGGTGGATTGCCATATCGGCTCGCAGCTCACCGAACTCAACCCCTTCATGGAGGCGGCCGACAAGCTGCTGCGGCTGATCGACGGCCTGGCGGCGGAAGGCATCCACATTCACCACCTGGACGTGGGCGGGGGGCTGGGGGTCAACTATGGCGCCGAACAGCCACCCCATCCCAGCGAATATGCCGAGGCGCTCAAGCAGAAGCTGGCGGGCCGGGATCTGACCCTGCTGTTCGAGCCGGGCCGTGCCATCGTCGCCAACGCCGGCGTGCTGCTGACCCGGGTCGAGTACCTCAAACCGGGCGAGAGCCGCAACTTCGCCCTGATCGATGCCGGCATGAACGATCTGCTGCGCCCCTCGCTCTACGGCGCCTGGATGAACATCATCGAGGTGGACAGCCGCGCGAGCCACAAGCAGGCGGTTTACGACGTGGTCGGCCCGGTCTGCGAGACCGGTGACTTCCTCGGCAAGGAGCGCACTCTGGCGATCGCCGAGGGCTCCTTGCTGGCGGTGCGTTCCGCCGGTGCCTACGGCTTTACCATGTCCTCCAACTACAACACCCGTCCGCGCGCCGCCGAAGTGCTGGTGGACGGGGCGCAGTCGTTCCTCATCAGAGAGCGCGAGCAGTTGGCGGATCTCTGGCGCGGTGAGCATTTGCTGCCCTGATGGTTGATGGATTTCTCTAAGCGTTCCTCCGGGTGAGAGCGTGAACAAGGGTACAGGAACGCACGATGTTGATAGATTTTTCCAAGATGCACGGCCTCGGGAACGACTTCATGGTGGTGGATGGCGTCACCCAGAAGGTGTTTTTCAGCAATGACGTCATCAAGAAGCTGGCGGATCGCCACTTCGGCATCGGCTTCGACCAGCTGCTGCTGGTGGAGCCGCCCTATGATCCCGAGCTCGACTTTCACTACCGCATCTTCAATGCCGATGGCAGCGAGGTGGAGCAGTGCGGCAACGGTGCCCGCTGTTTCGCCCGCTTCGTCCGCCTCAAGGGGCTGATCAACCGGGATCGCATCGCGGTGAGCACGGCGCGCGGCCGCATCGTGCTGCAGCTGGAGGGGGAGAACCAGGTCACGGTCAACATGGGAGTGCCCCAGTTCGAGCCGGGCAAGATCCCGTTCCGGGCCCAGAAGGCGGAAAAAACCTACCTGCTGCGGGCCCAGGAGCATACTGTGATGTGCGGGGCCGTCTCCATGGGCAATCCCCACTGCGTTATCGAGGTGCCCTCGGTGGCCGATGCGCCGGTGGAGACCCTGGGTCCCATCATGGAGCGCCATGAACGCTTTCCCGAGCGGGTCAACGTCGGCTTCATGGAGACGGTCAACGCCAGCGAGATCAAGCTGCGGGTGTTCGAACGCGGGGTGGGCGAGACGCTCGCCTGCGGCACCGGCGCCTGTGCCGCCGTGGTGATCGGCATCAGCCAGGGCAAGCTCAAGGAGCGGGTCACCGTCACCCTGCCGGGTGGCAAGCTGACCATCGCCTGGAAGGGGCCGGGTCAGCCGGTCTACATGACCGGGCCGGCCGAGCACGTGTTTGACGGCCAGATAGAGTTATAGGTACGGGCGGGGAGCCCCCGCACTGCCAAGCACTAATGTCGGGGCCCTTGGCCCCTTTTTCGGATGGACCAACCAAGTTATGAGCGAACTCAAACGGCAGGAACCACTGGTGGATGAAGCCACAGTGCTGGAGTACCTGGCCCGTTATCCCGAGTTTTTCCAGCGCCACGCGGCCATGCTGGACCGGATCCGCATTCCCCATGAACAAAAGGGCGCCATCTCCCTGGTGGAGCGCCAGCTTGACCGCCAGCGCGAACGCATCGAGCAGCTGGAGCAGGAGATCACCGAGCTGATGGGGATTGCCAGCGAGAACGAGCGGATCTTCCGGGTCTATGCCGATCTCTACGGCGAGTTGTACGGCTGTCAGAGCCTGTTCGAGGTGAGCGCCGTGATGGGCAAGGCGTTCGTGCAGCGGCTGCGACTGACCGGCCTGCGGCTCTGGCTCAGCCCGAAAAAATTCCAGCTGAGCGGCCCCGAGCAGAAGTTCATGGCGGAGGGCAAACAGCTCGAACAGCTGCTGGGTCAGCGCCTGCCTGGGCAGGATTATTACTTCGGCCGGCTCAACCAGAGCGAGAAGCAGGCATTGTTCGGTCACGACGTGCTGGTCAACTCGGTGGCCCTGATGCGGCTTGGCGATCTCGGCGTGCTGGCCTTCGCCAGCTCGGATCCGAGTCACTTCACTCCCCACAACGACACCCTGCTGCTTGGTCAGCTCGGCCGCCTGCTGCAGCTGCGCCTGCCCGAGCTGGCCCGTGGCTAAGGCGCCGGCCAGCCCCTCCACCAAGGCGGCGCCTGCCGCCGAGCCCCTTCCGGCCGCGCTGGCGGGGGAGCTCGCGGCCTTCATCGAATACCTGCGGGTCGAGCGCCAGCTCAGCCCCCACACCCGCAGCAACTACCAGGCCCATCTGGAAGCCATGACCGCCGAGCTGGTGAAGCTCGGGGTCGATGACTGGGCCCGGCTCGAGGCGAGCCAGGTGCGCAGCCTGGTGACCCGGATGCACAAGGCCGGGCTGGCGCCCCGCTCGCTCGCCACCAAGGTCTCCGCCCTGCGCAGCTTCTGCGACTGGCAGGTGCGCCAGGGGCGGCTGGTCGCCAATCCGGCCCGCGGCATCGTCACCCCTAAGCAGGGGCGGCCGCTGCCAAAGAACCTGGACGTGGACGAGATGTACCAGCTGCTCAACATCACCGACGAGCAGGATCCGCTGGCGGTACGGGATCGCGCCATCATGGAGCTGATGTACTCCTCCGGCCTGCGCCTCGCCGAGCTGGTGGGGCTCAATCTGGCGGACGTGAAGCTCGACGAGCGCCAGCTCAGGGTGACCGGCAAGGGCTCGCGGGAGCGGGTGCTGCCGGTGGGGCGGATGGCGGTGGAGTGGCTGCAAAAATGGCTCAAGCTGCGCCCGCTGCTGGCCGGCGACGAGCAGGAGGCTCTGTTCGTCTCCAAACGCCGGCAGCGCCTGTCGGCCCGCTCGGTGCAGGAGCGGCTCGACGGCTGGGGCAACAAACAGGCGCTCAACGCCCATGTCCATCCCCACAAGCTGCGCCACAGCTTCGCCACCCACATGCTGGAGTCCTCCGGCGATCTGCGGGCGGTGCAGGAGCTGCTGGGGCACGCCGATCTCTCTACCACCCAGATCTACACCCACCTCGACTTCCAGCACCTGGCCAAGGTGTATGACAGCGCCCACCCACGGGCGAAGCGGGATCCCGCTACCCCGGACGACGAATGACGGGGGCCGGGTAGCCGGCCCCGACAAGAGGAGAGACCATGCAGTTCTATCGCCGCTGGCAGCCGGTGGCCGCCATCTCGTTTGACCTCGACGACACCCTCTATGACAACGGCCCGGCCATCGAGCGAGCCGAGCAGTGGATGCTGACCCATCTGCGCAGCGAATACCTGGCCACCGCCATGCTGGACAGGCCGCGCTGGCTGGAGCTCAAGCGCAACCTGCTGCTGGAACAACCGGCGCTGCGCGACGACGTCAGCCTGGCGCGCCGGCATGGCATCCAGGCCGCGCTGATGGCGGGGGGCATGACACAAGCGTTGGCAGAGCGTGAGGCGGCGTCGGTGTTTGCCGGCTTTCTGGCCGAGCGCTCGAAGATAGAGGTGAGCGACCAGACCCATGCCCTGCTGGCCCGGCTGGCGGCACGCTACCCGCTGGCAGTGATCACCAACGGCAACCTGGATCTGGCCCAGGCTGGCCTCGCGGATTACTTCACCCTGGTCTGCAAGGCTGGTCTTGGCAGCAGGATGAAGCCGGCGCCGGACATGTTCGTGCAGGTGCAAAAGGCTCTGGGGCTCGCCCCCGACCGCATTTTGCACGTGGGGGACCACCCGCAGACCGACGTGCTGGGGGCCCGGCTGCACGGCTTCAAGGCCGCCTGGCTCAATGAGCATCAGCAACCCAGAGAGCAGCTGCAACTGTTGCCGGACGTGGAGCTGGCCGCGCTGGGCGAGCTGGCCGACCTGCTGCTCTAGTCAGACCTCAACAGCCGCCAGTTCACAGCCGACATGCATTCCTTGTCGGCCGCTCATTCACTGTTGGTCGAAACCGTCACACGGTCATGCCGGAGCGGTCACTCACTGCGGCAAATCAGACCACGGAGATCGTAAGGGGCGGGCTGGTTGACCCGGCAGTAGCCTAACCCGGCGGGCAGCGCCTGTTGCAGGGTGATGGCCGTTTCCTGGTAGTGGCAGACCAGATAGAAGGGGCGCGGATTGTGGCGATCCAGGCTCCAGTAGTGGATGGCGTGGCTGTCGCCGTTGTCCGGCTTGAGCTGGGCGCGCTCGTCGGGGTCGCCGTCGAACAGGGCCAGGTTCTCCAGCCGGTGGCGAAGAGGCTGGTGCTGCTCCCCTAGCTCGTTGCGGGTGACGGCCTGCCACCCCTGGGTCGTGCCCAGCAGTTGCTGGCGGGTCTCGATGGTGGCGGGGCAGTCAAATTGCAGGGTGGCGCTCAGGGCCAGCGCGGTCAGCAGCATGAAACACGTCTCGAATGGAAAGTATGGGCTCCCATGCTACGTCATCGCCCGCCAAACAGCGCCATCAGTTTGTCCAGCAGATCCCGTGGCGGGGCGATCTGCTTCATGGCTTCTGCCTCCCGCGCCAGCAGCTCCTGCTGCTCCTGCTGACGGGCACTCAACACCTTGTAGAGCGGCTCGAGCAGGGAGCCACGCTGGGCCACCAGCTCCTGGAACATGGCCTGATTGATACGATAGGTTTCGACGGTCCCCTGGGCCCGCACCGTAAACGGGCTGGGCTCGCCGGTGAGCAGGCTCAGTTCGCCGAAGAAGTCGCCGGCATTGAGGGTGCCGAGCGGCAGCTCGCGCCCCTCCACCTCCACCAGCATCTGGGCATCCCCCTTCACCAGCACGAACAGCCAGCCGGAGACCTCCCCCTGGCTCAGCATCCGATCACCGTTGACGAAGGGGGCGAACTTGACCTGATCCGCCAGCCGCAGCAGCTCCTCCTCCTGCAGCATGGCGAACAGCGGCAGGCGGCGCAGGGTGTCGGTCCGCTCGGCGGTATGGCGCTTGTGGCGCTGATCCTTGTGATCCTGATCCGAGGTCATGAAGACGTTGAAGATGGGCGGGGTGAGGCGCCGGTCGTTGCGGCGCAGGGCGGCATCGATCAGGGTGCGCACCGCCGAGTCGGTGGGGTCGTCCACCGCCAGATCGGTGAGCCAGTAGCGCACCGCGTAGCGGGCGATACCGTTCTCCACGTTCATCAGCAGGCAGTCCGGTTGCGGGCTGGCGGAGACGTTGCGGATGCGGGTCTCCCGCAGTGAGTGTTCCACCAGGGCGATGATCTGGGTGGGCAGGGTGTCCAGGGTGATGTCGAACCAGACCCAGCGGCGCCACTGCAGGGGGGCGTCGCGGCGCCGCCCGAGCACGGTGAAACGCTGCTTGAGCAGGTGGCTGTTGGGGATCACCACCGTCTCCCAGTTGCGGGTCTCTATGGTGGTGGCGCGCCAGTTGATCTCCACCACCCGGCCCTGGGTGGTCTCTACTTGCAGCCAGTCGCCGATGGCGATGGAGTTGTCGAGCTGGATCGAGACCCCGGCCAGCAGGTTGCCCAGAGTGTCCTGCATGGAGAAGGCGATGACGGCGGTGATGACGGCGGAGGTGGTGACGATCTCGCCGAGGGCCATGCCGGAGGCGTAGAGACGGAACAGGCACCAGCCGATGTAGCCGACCGTGATGACGATGTCGGCGATGATGCGCGGGATGCGGATCTGGCACAGGGGCAGCAGAAACTGGAACAGCAGGATCCCCCAGATCTTCACCAGCACCAGCCCGGCCAGCAGGCTGGAGATCTCCACCAGCCAGTGGCGGGGCAGGGGCAGGCGAAACCAGCCGCCTTCGAGCTGGATCAGCAGGATCACCACCAGGCTTATCATCACGAAGCCGAGCTCGCTCACCAGCTCACGGCGGCGACCCGGGCTGCGCAGGAAATGGGTGAAGAGCAGGAACAGGGTCAGCAGGGTCCAGAACGGGTGGTCGCCAATCCACAGCAGGGTAGGTAGCGCAACGAGGTTATCGCCAAACATAGCAGCCCCTTATCATTGGTTATTTCCAGCATAGTTGGTTTCAATCCGCTAAATGGATGCGGGGTCGAGGCAATTTCTTTATGCTGGGCACCTGTCTGACAAGGGAGTGGAGCGCGTGCGCAAGTGGAGCAAGGTGGCCTGGATTGCCGGGGCCTGGCTGCTGGTGGGTTGTGATCAGCTGGCCGACAAGTATCGGGTCGAGTTTCGTGATGGATCCTGGCGCGAGATCGCCATCACCCCCTTTTCAGACGAGGCGCGCTGGCGCGAGGGGTGTGCCACCGGCGAGGTGCTGAGCGACATGACGCTGCCGCTCAAGCGCGGCAAGACGGTCAACGGCCGCGAACAGCTGCTGATCGGCGGCGAGCTGTTCGAGCTGGACGACAACGCCCTCTATCGCAGCAACGGCATGGTGTTTGGCCACACGCCGGATCACATCCAGCGCGGGCTCAAGGGAATGGATGTGTGCCGTACCCTGCGCCCGTCTCGCGGTGCGCTGCCCAAGCTCAAGGCGCGCGGGTTCGGCGACTAGCCGGCGTCGTCAGACGCCGCTCAGGCGGGCCCGGCAGGCGTCGCCAAAAGCCTCGAAGATCTTGATGGAGTGAGGGTTCTGGCTCGCCTTCCACTCCGGATGCCACTGCACCGCCAGCAGGAAGGGGGAGAGGGCGGGGGCGTGGATAGCCTCGATCAGCCCGTCTTCGGCATGGGCCAGCGGCACCAGTCCCTTGGCCAGCGTTTTGATCCCCTGGCCGTGCAGCGAGTTGACCGGGATCGATGGCTGTCCCATCAGCTCCGCCAGCCAGCTGCCCGGCACCAGTGTCACCTGATGGCTCTCACCATACTGGTCGTCCACCGGATCGTCCGCATCCTCCCGATGATCGTCATAACCCGGCTCGCTGTAGACCTTCTGGTGGATGTCTCCCCCCAGCGCCACGTTGATCTCCTGCATGCCGCGGCAGATGCCGAGGATCGGCAGGCCGCGGTCGAGGGCGGCGCGAACCAGCGCCATGTCGAACAGATCCCTGTCTCTGTCTTGCTGCTTCTCCGGGGTGAGGTTCTCCTGGCCGTAGAGGGTTGGATCTATGTTGGATCCGGCGCCGCTCAGATAGACCCCATCCGCCAGATCCAGATATTGCGCCAGATCCTCGGTGCCGCAGCAGGTGGGCACCAGCAGGGGGACGCAGCCGCTGATCTCTACCAGCGGCTGAATGTATTTGTGGGTCATCACCTGATAGGCGTGCCCATTGCGGGGCTGGGCGCCCATGGTCATCAGTACGACGGGTTTACGCGGGGTGTGGCTGCTGCGAGTCATGATTCACCTTGGCTGTCCTTAGCGGTCCTGCGCCTTGGGCAGACCCTTGCCGGCGCAAGGGCATGCCTCAAGGCATGGTCGTGGGATCGGGGTCGTGCCGCAGTACCAGAATCGTCGGTCAGCCTGGGCAACGACAGCCTGGATCCTGATCCCAGTCTGCCAAGGCCGTTCAATATGTCAAACGAAATGATGCTAAAATGTTAAATATATTCTGCGCTCGGCTGGCTTGAGTCCCATTGAAAGGGGGCTGTAGCGAAGGGGAAGCGAGGGAAGGGTATTGTCGTGGTGGATATATTAAACATGTGGCCCCGTAGCCAGACAGACCCGGACAGCAAAAGGGGCCCGCAGGCCCCTTGTCGACTCAGGCGTTCAGGATGAAATGTTCGATCACCTGGGCGACCCCGTCTTCATCGTTGCGCCCCGTGGTGTGCTGGGCCAGCGCCTTGATGTCGTCGGTGGCGTTGCCCATGGCCACCCCCAGCCCGGCGTACTCGATCATGTGGTGATCGTTGCCCGCATCCCCCACCGCGATGACCTGGGAGGCATCCAGCCCCAGGTGCTCGGCCAGGGCGGCGACGCCGGTCCCCTTGTTGCTCCGCTTGTTCATGAACTCGAGGAAGTAGGGGGCGCTGCGCACCACGGTATAGCGCTGGTAGAGCTCGGCCGGCAGTTTGGCGATGGCGGGGGAGAGCAGCGGCTCGGGATCGATCATCATCACCTTGAGGATCTGCTCGTCGGCGGGCAGGGTGGCGAAGTCCAGCAGCTTGATGGGCATGTCGATGAGGCGGGATTCGTGCTCGGTGTAGGGGCTGACCCTGGGGCTGATGAGCCCTTGGCTGACAGAGAAGCCGTGCACGTTGACGCCCAGCTCGTCGGCCAGGGCGGCGATGGCGCTGGCGTCGCTGCCGGTGAGCAGCTGGCTGCGGATGATGCGCTGATCGGCCACCTGCTGCACCAGGGCACCGTTGTAGCAGATGACGTAGTCATCCTGGCCGGTGAGGCCGAGCTCGGCCAGATAGCGGCTCATCCCCTCCAGCGGGCGGCCGGAGGCCAGCACGACCGTGACTCCCCTGGCGCGGGCGGCGGCGATGGCCGCATGGGTGCGGGGGGAAATCTGGCCCTGGGAGTTCAACAGGGTGCCATCCATATCCAATGCGATCAGCTTGTACATCTCTCACTATCCTGCAGTCTGGCTGGCCCGCACTATGGGGCCAATGGGAGAGGGAGTGTAGCGAAATTCACCGTCCGGATCACGGCCGGAGGTGTACGACGGGGGCGGCGCCGCTCACTTGTGGGGTTCGTAAGGGGTCAGCTGCAGCTGATCCTCGCGGATGGCGAAGTGGATGGGGCCGTGCTCTATGTCGACCCGGTAGTGGTGGTGGGCCATCTCCACCTCGACCCCGGGGAAGGCGTGCTGGGTGGCGATGATGTCCATCTCCGCCATCAGTTTCTGCAGCTCCTCCTGCGCCGCCTCCAGCTGCTCGTCGAGCTGCTTGCTCTCCTCGAGGCGCTGGACCCGGATCAGTTTGATCTTCTGCAGGGTCTGGGGATTGCGCCTGTCGCTCGGCAGCTGCAAGAGCTTGAGCAGCAGATCCTGCAGCTTGTCCAGCTGCTCCCGGCACTCCTGCTTGCGCTGGCGCAGCGCCTGCTCCTGCTCCTTGTGGGTGAAGTAGCCACCGAGGATCTGCAACCGGGTCTGGTTGTGGGCCGAGGCCCCCAGGATCGGCGCCATGATGAGGCGGTTGGCGATGCTGATGCCCCCCAGCAGGTGGCCCTTGCGCATGGCGCTGTCGCCCACCTTGAGGTCCTGGCCGCTGCGGCTGTAGCTGTGGCTGAGCTGGGTCAGGACGTGGATGTCGCCGCCGGCCTCCAGCTTGGCGTACTGGGCATAGCTGGCGTGGATCTCCCCCTGGGCGTTGAGGTGGCAGAGGTACTCGTTGCTCTGCTCCAGCTTGCGGCCGATGACGCCGTTGCGCACCGTGATGGTGCCACCCGATTCGATGTAGCCCCCCTCCACGAAGCCGCCGATCACCACGTCACCGCTGGTCTTGACCTTCATGCCGGGGGTGACGTCTCCCGCCACGATCAGCGCCCCCTCGAAGATGATGTGGCCGTGGCGGATATCCACCTGCTTGACGCTCAGTACGTCGTCCACCTTCATGCCGCTCTTCTCCTGGCGGGGCAGGCCCGGGCGGCTGGCCAGCAGCAGATTGGGATCGTCCGGCGAGATGAAGGTGCCTTCGCCGGCCACCATGGGGCTCTCCTTGCCATGCTTGGCGGGCAGCTCCTGGCCGGTGACGGTGAAGCCTGGTACGCCGGTGGTGGCCGGGTGGCGGCGCATCAGCTGGGCGCCGGCCTTGACGGTGAGCATGGTGCCGAGGTCGCGCATGTCGACCCGGCCGTGATCCAGCTCCTGGGGCTTGAGAATACGCTCGGCCGGGGTCTCCACCAGCCGCTCGAAGCGGGTGTCCTGACCGTTGACGGCGGCCTTGCCCTGCGCCACCGGCAACCTGAGCAGGGTGCCTGGCGTCGCCTCCTTGGCCGCCAGCACGGCGGCGGCGATGAGCTGGGGTTGCACCCCCTGCTTGATCTCGCTGGCCTGGATCGCCTGCTCCAGCTGTTCGCTGGTGAGGTATTTGCCTCCCCAGTCGGCGGTGATCTGGGCGGTGGCGCTCATCCGGTCCTTCTCCACCAGCAGCAGGACGCTGGCATCGTGGCGCTGGGCGATGGGCACCGGATTGCCGGGCAGGGGGGCGGCAGGATCATTGAACAGGGTGTTGAGCAGGCTGATGGCCTGCTTGATCCCCTCCGCCAGCGGCTGATAGCGGCGGCAGTTGGAGGCCAGCAGCAGGGCCTGGATATCGTTTTCCGAGATGGGTTTGGTCAGCCCCGGCGCGATGCGCAGGCAGGCGTATTCCATATCGGCTGACAACAGTAACCACTCTGTGCTTAACACCGGATCCCTTCCCTCGCTGGCATCCCTGTCGGGACGGCTGCCTGTTTCCAGTTAATCGGCATCTTGTTAAAAATGCTGATGATCAACATAGTGCTGGTCTGCAGTATCCAGACATTTCTCCTTTTTGGTCAATGAGCTAAGCACAAATGGGTGAACTGGAGCGAGGAAATGAAAAGTAACAGCGAGTATGCTGACGGCACCGGGAGTCCGTCTGCAGGCCACCACTGGCCGTCGCCCACCGCGAAAGGAGTGTCAACCTTGCGTCATTGTCTGCTGCCTCTGGCCCTGACGGGCCTGCTCAGTGCCTGCCAGCCGCAGGCCCCCGCTACCGCCCTCGGCACCCTGGAGCGGGATCGGGTGCTGCTCACCGCCACCGCCGGCGAGATCATTCGTGCCCTGCCGGTGGCAGAGGGCAGCCGGGTGGAGGAGGGCACCCTGCTGGCCCGCCTCGATGACAGGCGCCAGCAGGCGGTGCTGGCCCAGGCGCGGGCGCGGGAGGCCCAGGCACGGGCCGCCCTCGCCCGGTTGACCAATGGCGAGCGGCCGGAAGACATCGCTGCCGCCCGGGCCAGCCTCGACAAGGCGCAGGCCGCCGTCAGGGAGAGCGAGCGCAACTTCGAGCGCGTCGACCGGCTGGTGCGCCAGAAGCTGGTGAGCCCGGCGGATCTCGACAAGGCCCGTGCCCAGCGCGACAGCGCCCTGGCCGAGCAGGATGGCGCACACCAGCAGCTCGACAAGCTGACGCGGGGCGTGCGACGCGAAGATATCGACGAGGCGCAGGCCGCCCTGCAGGCCGCCGGTGCCGAAGTGGCGCTGGCCGAGCGGGAACTGGCGGATCTCTCCATCGTCGCCACCCGCAGCGGCCGGCTCGACAGCCTGCCCTATCACCTCGGCGAGCGGGTGGCGGTCGGTGCCGTGCTGGCCGCGATCCAGGCGGACCAGGCCCCCTATGCCAGGGTCTATGTGCCCGAGCCCTCCCTCGCCGGCTATGGCGTCGGCCAGCCGGTGCGGGTGCAGGTGGACGGGGTGGCCGAGCCCTTCACCGGCCGGCTGCGCTGGATCTCGAAAGAGCCAGCCTTTACCCCCTATTACGCCCTCAACGAGCGGGATCGGGCCCGGCTGGTCTACCTGGCGGAGATCGATCTGCCAGCGACGGCGCAGGATCTGCCGAGCGGTCTGCCGCTGCAGGCCGAACCCGCCGCGCAGGGAGAGGGTCATGAGTGAGCTGGCGATCCGGGCGCTGGGGGTGAGCCGCCGCTTCGGTAATTTTCTGGCGGTGGACGGGCTGGATCTCTGCGTGCCCAAGGGGCAGATCCACGGCTTTCTCGGCCCCAACGGCTGCGGCAAGTCCACCACCCTGCGCATGCTGACCGGCCTGCTTACCCCCTCGGCGGGGGAGGTGGAGGTGCTGGGGCTGAGCATCCCCCGCGAGGCCGAGACCCTGCGCCGGCGGATCGGTTACATGACCCAGAAGTTTTCCCTCTATGACGAGCTGACCGCCTGGGAGAACCTGGAGTTCATGGGGCGGATCCACGGCATGGGCGGCGCCGGGCTGGCCGCCCGCCTGCACGAGCTGCTCGCCACCTATGAGCTGGCACCGCTGGCACGGCAGCGGGCCGGTGCCATGAGCGGCGGCCAGAAGCAGCGGCTGGCGCTGGCGGCGGCGGTGATCCACCAGCCAGCGCTGCTGCTGCTCGATGAGCCCACCTCGGCGGTGGACCCGCAGAACCGGCGCGATTTCTGGGAGAAGCTGTTCGACTTGAGCGAAGGGGGCACCACCATTCTGGTCACCACCCACTACATGGACGAGGCGGAACGCTGCCACCAGCTGGCTATCATGGAGGCGGGCCGGGTGCGGGCCCAGGGGGCGCCACAGGCGCTGATGGATGCCATGAGCACCCGGGTGGTGGAGGTGCAGGCTGCCGATCTGCGGCTGCTCAAGCAGCAACTGGTGCAGCTGGCGCCGGTGCGCTCCGCTGCCCAGCTTGGCCAGCGCCTGCGGGTGCTGGTGGACAAGGAGCTGGCGGAGCCGGTGGCCTGGCTGCAGCAGGCCTGTCCGGCGCTGGCTGGCGCCACCTTGGCGCTGGTCAGGCCGAGTCTCGAGGATGTATTCGTCAGCTGCACCGGTCAGGAGCCAAGGGCATGAACGGCTGGCAAGGGCTCTGGGCCATGACCCGGCAAGTACTTCGCCAGCCTGCAGGAGCGAATCGATGAACAGTCTGCGACGGCTCTGGGCTATCACTCAGAAAGCACTCAGGCAATTGGCACGGAACCGACTGACCTTCGGTGCGGCGGCGGTGATGAGCCCGACGGGGGGGAATCGATGAACAGTCTGCGACGGCTCTGGGCTATCACTCAGAAAGAACTCAGGCAGTTGGCACGGGACCGGCTGACCTTTGGCATGGTGGTGATGATCCCGTTGATCCAGCTGCTGCTGTTCGGCTACGCCATCAACACCGACGTGCGCCAGATCCCGGTGGGACTGGTAGATATGAGCCAGAGTGTGCCGGGCCGGCTGCTGGTGGAGGCGGTGAAGGCGAGCCAGGTGGTGCACATCAAGCAGCAATATGTCGGGGTGCAGCAGGCCGAGGCGGCGCTGACCCGGGGCGAGGTGCGCGCCGTGCTGGTGCTGCCCGCCGATCTGAGTCGTCGGCTCAGCGCCGGTGAGACGGCGGGCCAGTGGCTGGTGGATGGCTCGGATACCATGATCGCCGGCGCCCTGCTCGGCCTTCGCAACATGCCGCTCTCGGATCTGAGGCCCGACCTCAAGCCGGTACCGCCCACCTTCGAGACCGTGCTCTACTTCAACCCGGCGCGCCGCTCGGCGGTCAACATAGTGCCCGGCCTGCTCGGGGTGATCCTCACCATGACCATGATCATGTTCACCTCGGCGGCCATAGTGCGGGAGCGGGAGCGCGGCAATCTGGAGCTGCTCATCACCACCCCGGTCAGCTCGATGGAGCTGATGCTGGGCAAGATCCTGCCCTATATCGGAGTGGGGCTGATCCAGGTGGCCATCATCCTTGGCCTCGGCCACTTCATCTTCGCGGTGCCCATCAACGGCGCCCTGAGCCAGGTGCTGCTGGCGACCCTGCTGTTCATCGCCGCCAGCCTGACCCTGGGGCTGCTCATCTCCACCCTGGCGCAGACCCAGTTGCAGGCGATGCAGATGACGGTGTTCATCCTGCTGCCCTCAATCCTGTTGTCGGGTTTCATGTTCCCCTACGAGGGGATGCCGCTGCCGGCCCAGTGGATTGCCGAGGTGCTGCCGGCTACCCACTTCATGCGGTTGATCCGGGGCATAGTGCTGCGCGGCGGCGAGCTTTCCGAGCTGCTGCCGGACGTGCTCTGGCTGGCGGGTTTCACCCTGCTGGTGCTGACCCTGGCCGCCCATCGCTTCAAGAAGAGTCTGGATTGATGCTCCGCGAGGAGTGAGAGCCTGGCTGCTGGCTGCTGGCTGCTGGCTGCTGGCTGCTGGCTGCTGGCTGCTGGCTGCTGGCTGCTGGCTGCTGGCTGCTGGCTGCTGGCTGTTAACGGCTGGCGGTGCGGGTCAGGGTGCGGTAGTCGCCGAGCACCGGCAGCCCCAGCAGGTGGCGGCGCAGCATGTCGAGGGCGGCGAAGGCGAGGATTCGGCGGCCGCTGTCGGGATCCGGGTGGCTGACCTTGAGGGTCTGGCCTTGCAGTTGCCCGTCGACGCAGAGCAGCAGCGGAACGCCGTCCGGACCAGAGCTGCCTATGGTCAGGCTGAGGGGGGCCGCGGGCGCCGCCAGTTGCATCAGGTCATCGCTCAGGGTGTGGCTGAAGCCGGCCGCCAGGGCTGGGTGCTCGTGACACATGGCCAGCAGGGCGCCCCGGCTCTCCCCCTCCAGCAGCGTCAGCGCTCTCTCTCCCAACAGATCCAGGATCTGCCGCGCCGGTTCCTCGTCTCCCCGTCCCACCAGCCAGGGCTCGATGGCCGTGAGCAGCCGAGCCTCGGCGGCGTCCATGTCCGCCGCCGAGGCTCCGTGGCCGATGAGCTTGAGCTCGATGAGCGGCATCGAAGAGCGGTAGCCCAGCTCGATCCCGCTGGGCCAGGGGGCCGCATCCAGCATGTCGCTGAGGGCCGACTCCGAGACGCCAAACGTGTAGAAGCGGCGCAACTCGGTGTCACTCTCTGCACCGGCCAGCGCCTTGAGGCGCGGCAAGATCTGTTCGCGCACCATCTGCTTGAACTCGAACGGCACGCCCGGGGTGAAGAAGAGCCGGCTTGGGCCCGCCTGCACCAGGAAGCCGCAGGCGGTGCCCACCGGGTTGTCGAGGATCTCGCACCCCTGCGGCAGCCAGGCCTGCTTGGCGTTGCTGGCGGGCATGGGTCGGCCACGGCTGGCGTAGCGCGCTTCGATGGTGGCGAGCCAGTCCGGGAAGAGGGTGAGCGGCTGGTCAAAGGCCTCGGCGGAGGCCTGGGCGGTGAGGTCGTCGGCGGTGGGGCCGAGCCCGCCGCACACCAGCACCACCTCGGCGCGGGCGGCACTCTCTTGCAGCACGGCTTTCAAATCGCTGAGGTTGTCCCCCACGGTGACGCGGCGGCGCACCTGCCAGCCCTGCTCCAGCAGGAGGGCGCTGAGCCAGGCGGCGTTGGTGTCCACCACCAGGCCCGTCACTATTTCGTCGCCGGTGCTGATGATTTCGATGCGCATGAAGGGCTCCTCGGGGCTGGCGGTGGGGCGGCCACCTGGGTGGCCGGCTCAATCAGGGCTTGTTGTGTTCGAAGTAGTAGCTGATGCGGGTGCGCGGGTTGAGGTACTCAAACACCGCCGGCGGCAGCCGCTTGGGATGGATCACCTTGGCGATGGAGAGCTCGGCCTGCTGCAGGTCGATGATGGCCGCCTCCTGGCGCGGAATGCGCGGATCGTACACCAGCACCGAGGGGTAGAGCAGGCGGGAGGTGTTGACCGACATCACCAGCCCCACCTGCCCGTTGGAGAGCTGCACCACGCTGCCCGGCGGGTAGATCCCCATCAGCCGGATCAGCATGCCGAGGTAGTCCGGGTTGAACTGGGCCTTGCGCTGCTTGTAGAGGCCGCTCAGGGCCGAGTAGGGCACCTTGGCCTGCATGTGGCAGAGGTTATCGTACTCGTTGATCAGCGACACAATCTGGGTCAGCGGGTCGAGCTGCCCCTTCTTGAGCCCCTCCGGCCCGCTGCCGTCCAGGTATTCGTGGTGGTGCAGCACGATCCCCTTCGCCTCGGCCGGGAAGTCCTTGGCCAGGTTGAGCAGATCCAGCCCGTAGCGCGGGTGCTGGGCCATCAGGTTGCGCTCGGGCTTGGTCAGCGGCTCGGTCTTGCGCAGGATCTGGCTCGGGATCTTCAGCTTGCCGATGTCGTGGAACAGGGCCCCCATGCCGACCCGGCGGATTTCGTCGGCCGACATGTTGCACTCCTTGGCCAGCAGCATGCTGAGCACGCTGACGTTGAGGGAGTGGAAGTAGAGGTTGTTGCCATCCTCGCTGTCGGAGACCAGGTGCAGCACCATCTCGTCCACCGACAGCAGCTGCTCGGTCATGGCATTGATCAGCTCCTGCGCCTCGCCGATGGCGTTGAGGGGGCGGGACTGGATCTTGCCCATCACGTTGCGCACCTGGGCCAGCGACTGCTGGAACTGCTTCTCGCACTGCTGCAGGTCGCGGCGATACTGCTGCAACTGCTCGATGCGGCGCTCCTTCTCCTGCTGCATCTCGGCCTGACGCTGGGCCGTGTCTGGCGCCTCCTGCGGCTGGGCCTGAACCTGGTTCAGCGGCTTGGGCGGGGCGTCGCTCTTGTCCGGGATGATGGTGACGAGCTTGAGACCGAGCCGGCGAATGAGCTCGATCTCCTCTTCGTTCTTGAGTTTGAAGCTGGAAAACAGGAAGGGGTGTTCGCGCCAGCCAAGTGGCAGAGAGACGTAATTGCCGACTTGCAGCCGGTCTACTGAAATCTTGATACCTGTCATTGTCTTGGATGCGAGAGACACATTGAGCCGTATGCTAGTCAAAGGTGGGGGTGAATACAAAAGGTATCTGATGACAGGGTAGTCGCTTTATTATAGGCTTCTGGATGTCCAGACATATTTACCGATGCAGTACAGGGAGTAAGCATGCCGATCAAGATCCCGGATCAGTTACCCGCCGCCGAAGTGCTGGGGCAGGAGAACATCTTCGTGATGACGGAGTCCCGGGCCGTCACCCAGAACATTCGCCCGCTGCGGGTGCTCATCCTCAACCTGATGCCCAAGAAGATAGAGACCGAGATCCAGCTGATGCGGATGCTCTCCAACTCGCCGTTGCAGGTGGACGTGGATCTGCTGCGCATCGACGATCGGGAGTCGAAGAACACCCCTCAGGCGCACCTGGAAAACTTCTATCACGACTTCGAACAGGTGCGGGGCAACAACTACGACGGCATGATCATCACGGGGGCGCCGCTCGGGCTGGTGGAGTTCGAGGAGGTGGTCTACTGGCCGCGTGTCGTCGAGATCATCGAGTGGTCCCATCAGCACGTCACCTCCACCCTGTTCCTCTGCTGGGCGGTGCAGGCGGCGCTGAAGGCTCTGTACGGCATGGAGAAGCAGACCCACGGCGAGAAGCTCTCCGGGGTCTATCGTCACCACAGGCTCGATGAACACGAGCCGCTGCTGCGCGGTTTTGACGATGAGTTCGTGGCGCCTCACTCCCGTTATGCGGCGTTTGACGGAGATCTTATCCGCGCCAACACGGATCTGCAGATTTTTGCCGAATCGGCAGAGGCGGGTGTCTATCTGGCGGCCACCAAGGATTGTCGCCAGGTGTTTGTCACCGGCCATCCCGAATACGATGCGCTGACCCTGGATGGCGAGTATCAGCGGGATCTGGCCGCCGGGCTTGAGCCCGTCATCCCGGTCAACTACTACCCGAACAACGACCCGAGCCAGACCCCGCGCGCCAGCTGGCGCAGCCACGGTCACCTGCTGTTTGCCAACTGGCTCAACTACTACGTCTACCAGCTCACCAGCTATCGGGTGGAGGATATCGGCAAGGTCTTCACCTACGACCAGGGTGGCAAGTAATCAGGCGCACTGATCCAGCCGCTCGGCCAGCTGGTCGAGCCATTGGCGGTGGCAGGCCAGGCTGAACGCCTTGGGTCTGTGAGCCTTGATGGCGGCCATCGCCTCCTGTCGGGGCTGGCCCAGGCTCATCAGCAGAGCCGCCGCCACCAGCCCGGTGCGGCCGCTGCCGCCCTTGCAGTGGATGGCCAGGTGCTGCCCCTCGCGCAGCAGGGCCAGCAGCTGCGGCAGCGTCTGTTGCCAGGCAAGCTCAAAGGTGGCGTCGGGAGCCTGGTCATCCTCGATGGGCAGGTGAAACCAGTGCAAGCCCTCGCGCTCGACCGTCTCGCCCAAGTGGGCCAGCTCGAGGCGGGCCAGTTCGGCGTCAGTCATCAGCGTGATGACAGCGCGGGCGCCGGCCAGCCTGAGCTGATCGAGGGCCAGCGGCAACGCGACCTGCTGGGTGCCGGGGCAGGGGGTCAGCAGCAGCTGGCCGTCGAGGCGCGGCACTTCCTGGCTCCAGAAGGGGTGGGAGGGGTGCATAAAGCTCCTTATGAAGCCAGTGGCGGCGGGCGTGAGCCGGTTTTTGAGTGCGCCAAAGCATAGGGGGCGCGGCCCCGATGTCAATCTGCGTTGTGTTCAGCCCGGTTTACGGGCAGAGTCTAAAAAATTGAGCGGTTCAAGGAGTAAAGATGAGAAACCTGGATCAACTGGATTTGGATATCCTGGCCCATCTGTTTCGCGATGCGGGCATGACCAACAAGGATCTGGCCGCGCTGGTCGGGGTGGCACCGTCCACCTGTCTGGAGCGGGTGCGCAAGCTGCAGCAGGATGGGGTGCTCAAGGGCGCCCACTGCGAGGTGGATTACCAGGCCCTCGGCGGTCACATCCAGGCCATGGTGTCGCTGCAGCTGGCCCGCCACAGCCGCCAGATCATCGATGCGTTTCGCGATGCCATCCTGGCGCTGCCCGAGGTGATCAGCCTGTTCCACATGGGGGGCAAGGATGACTTCCTGGTGCATCTGTGCGTCTCTGACACCGAACACCTGCGCAACTTCGTGTTCGATCACTTCACCTCCCGCGAGGAGGTGGTGCACCTCGAGACCTCGCTGGTGTTCGAGCACAAGTTCAGCCGCTCGCTGCCCTGCTTCCTCAACACCTGATTCCCCGTTTGACCCCAACAAAAAACCCGCCAATCGGCGGGTTTTGTTTTATGGCGCTCAGTTCAGCACGGTGCGGGTGTCCGGCGCCGTCCGGTAGAGCCCCTGCTGATAGGCGAGGCTGCCCCAGAGCGCGAGGCCGAGGGCCGCATCCTTCATGGTGGCCGGCTGCGGCGCCGGGGTGAGTGTCTCTGTCGCATCCTCATAGATGAAGCCTTCCGGCGCTCGTTCCGGCTGCAGGATCACTACGTCCTTGCCGCGCATCAGGGCGAAGTTCTTGTCGTACTGCATGATGGCGCGGCCCGGCCAGTCGGCGGGCATGCGGGTCAGATCCTTGCCGAGCATGGGGTAGTCGGCGCTGATCCCCATCAGGGAGAGCAGGGTCGGTGCCATGTCGATCTGGCTGACAATGCGGGGATCCTGTCTCGGCGCTATGCCGTCACCCACGATGACGCCCGGAATGTGGAAGCGGGGGATGGGCACCAGGCTGGCGCCGCTGACCCGGCTGTCGTGATCGGCGATGACCAGGAACAGGGTGTCCTGCCAGTAATCCGACCGCTTCGCCTTCTTGAAGAACTCGCCGATGGCGTAGTCCGCATACTTGGCTGCATTGTTGCGGGTCTGCTTGGGCTGCTCATAGAGGGCGATGCGATCGTCGGGAAACTCGAACGGATCGTGGTTGCTCGAGCTGAACACCAGGCTGAAGAAGGGTTTGCCCTGTTTGTGCAGGGCCTGGAAGGTCTGGTCTGCCTTGGCCATCAGATCTTCGTCAGAGGCGCCCCAGGAGCCCTCGAACACCGGGTTCTTGAAGTCTTTCTGCTCGACTATGGTGGTGAAGCCGTTGCCGAGGAAGAAGCTGCGCATGTTGTCGAAGTGGCTCTCGCCGCCGTAGATGAAGCTGGTGTCGTAGCCCCGCTGCTTGAGCAGATCGGCGATGGTGAAGAAGTTGGTCTGGCTCTTGCCAAGCTTGACCACGGCCTGGGCCGGGGTCGGCGTGAAGCCGGTCAGCACCGCCTCGATGCCGCGCACCGAACGGGTGCCGGTGGCGTAGAGCTGCTCGAACGCCCACCCCTCTTTCGATAAGGCATCGATGTTCGGAGTGAGCGGCAGGCCGCCGAGGGAGCCAACGAACTGGGCGCCCAGGCTCTCCTGCAGCAGGATCACCAGGTTCTTCGGCTTGCCGCCGTAGCTGGCCTCGTTGAAGGTCTGGCTGGGCAGGGTGTCGGAGCTGAACTCATGGGATTCGCGGCCGCTCTCCTGGCGTACCAGGTCCAGGATGCGCTGGCGGGGCAGCTCGCCGTAGAACTGGCCGGCATCCTCCTCGGCCCGCATCTGCTTGATGGCGAAGAAGAGGGAGTAGGAGGAGTTGACGGTGAGCGCATTGACCAGGGGATCGCTGGCAAACGCCACCATGGCCGGGTTGAGGGCGCGGTGGCCCAGGCTGGAGCGGGCACCGAGAAAACCGATGGCCAGGATCAGCAGGGCAAACGCCGGACGCAGATACCAGCGCGGAAAGCTGATGCCGCGCAGCAAGCGGCCGCTCAGCCACCAGCCGCCCGCCAGCACGGCGCAGCTGAACACCAGCGCCAGCAGCAGCTCGCCCTTGCGGCCGGCCCACAGCATGGCGAACACCTCTTTGGGATAGATGAGGTACTCCACGTAGAGGCGGTTGGGCCGCACCCCGTACTCGGTTACGAAGGAGGGGGTGGAGATCTCCAGGAAGAGCAGCAGCCAGAGTCCCAGGGTCAGCCAGACCCGGATGAACTGCAGCCAGGCACGGCCCACGGCATGGGGGCCGGCCAGCAGCAGGGTGAACACGGCGGGCACGCCCCATAGCCAGCAGAGGGTGGCGAAGTCGACCCGCACTCCCTGCAGCAGCATCTCCTGCCAGCCGGCGACGGCGTCGACCCGCTCCAGCTGCCAGAGGCCGAGGGCGAGCCGGCTGATGGAGAGAGAGACGAGCGCGATCAATGAAAAAACGGCGATGGGCCAAAACGGTCCCAGCCATCGTCTGATAGTGGTCATTGTTGTTCCTACAAGCCTGTTTACACCCGTCCACGGGCGCATTGTTTTTATATTGCAGGGTTATGACAGTGGTGGCGGGCAAAGGTTGCGTCGGGAGTGTGCGAAAGCGCAACTTTTGGCACGTTTTATGATTTTTCTGTGATGGCGGACAAGGGTTGCAGACAGCAGAAACGACTGGAAAAACTGTGATCCTGCCTGCAAAGCGAGGGCGGGGGCTTATCTATAATGGCGCCGATTTTTCTCAATCGGAGCCGAAGGGATGCCGGTCTTTATCGATGTGGAATATTTGCAGGGGTGGAGCCTGTTCGTGGTGCTCTCGGACGGTACCACGGGGGCGCTGGATCTCGCCCCCTGGCGCACCCAGCCGCTGTTTGCGGCGCTGGATTCGGAGCGGCGCTTCGCCCGGGTCTTCATCAATCGTCACCATCAGCTGGAGTGGCCCGCCGGCTGTACTCTGTCGGCTCACGAGGTCTATCACCTGATCAAGCCCATCGACGAGCGGGAGGCCTTCAGCTAACTCCCTGTTTTTGTGAGCCATCACAAGATTCCTGTAACGGGAATGTTTGAGCGTTTGCCTTCCTCACCCAATTTGGGTAAAACCTGCGCAACATTATGCCAACCCTGGCCTGGTTTCGCTTCTCAGGGCTTGCCGCCACCGTGCCGCAGGCCTTTTTTGCAGCCTGATGGCAAACCTTCCAGCAGCTGAATGGTTTGGCAATTTGAATTAAAACAACAACATAAACAGAGAGATAAGGAAAGAGTATGGCTTGTCATATGCGCACCCCGCTGGCCCTGCTGGTGGGTGGCCTCGCCTGTCACGGCGCCGCCGGTCAGGAGGCCGTCCAGCAACTGGAACCCATGGTGGTGGTCGCCAGTCGCCCCGCCAGCACCCTGGAGGTGACCCTGGATCCCAAGAAACCGGGCTCCCCCATGCCGGCGGCCGACGGCGCCGGTTACCTCAAGAACGTCACCGGCATGAGCATGGTGCGCAAGGGGGGCCTGGGCGGCGATCCCGTGCTGCGGGGGATGGGCATGTCCCGCCTCAACGTGCAGATGGATGGCGGCATGCTGGCCGGCGGCTGCGGCGGCCGGATGGACCCGCCCACAGCCTACGTTTTTCCTCAATCTTTTGACCGGATCCGGGTGCTGAAGGGGCCACAATCCCTCGAGCAGGGAGCGACCCTGGCGGGGACCGTGCTGTTCGAGCGGGACAGACCCGAATTCACCGCCCCCGGCGTCAAGGCCGAGGCGTCGGCGCTCTATGGCAGCTTCGGGCGCGACGACCAGATGCTGGATGCCACCGTGGGGGCACCGCAGGGCTATCTGCGCGGCCAGTTCACCCACTCCGACAGCGATGACTACCGTGACGGCCACGGCGACAAGGTGCGCTCCTTCTACCGGCGCGAGAACGGCACCGCCCAGCTTGGCTGGACGCCCAGCGAGCACACCTGGTTCGAACTCACCGCCGAGCGCAGCAACGCCCGCGCCGCCTATGCGGATCGCACCATGGACGGCCCCATGTTCGATCGGGAGTCTTTCGGCCTCAAGCTCAGGCAGGAGCAGATCACCACCCACTGGCAGCGCAGCGAGCTGACCCTGTGGGACAACGACATCGACCACATCATGGACAACTTCAGCCTGCGGCCGAACAGCGGCATGAAGATGCTCTCCAACCCGGATCGGCGCAACACCGGCGGGCGCTGGGCCAACGACATAGCGCTGCCGGCCGACTGGCTGCTGACCGCCGGCATCGATGCCAACCGGGATCAGCACAGGGCCCGCAGCGGGGTGGATTACGCCAGCCAGCCGCGCCAGCGCACCCTGCGTTTCGAACAGCAGGGGGGCTTTGCCGAGCTGGGCCGTCAGCAGGGGGCCCACAGCTACAAAGGGGGCTACCGGCAGGACAGGGTCGAGACCACCCGTTACGGCGCGGGGGATCAGACCCTCTACAGCGATACCCTGACTCTGGACAGCGGCTTTGGCCGCTACGAATACCAGTGGTCGCCGGCCTGGTCGAGCTACCTGGCCTGGGGTCAGGCCAAGCGTGCGCCGGACTACTGGGAGCGCAGCAAAGACAGCGTGCCCTTCACCCTCAACCCGGAGCGCAGCCGCCAGTGGGATGCGGGGCTGGCCCTGCGCAGCCGCGATCTGGATCTGGCCCTCTCCCTGTTCAGCGCCGACATTCAGGACTACCTGCTCTACAACAACAAGTCGAACAAGGTGCGCAACATCGATGCCCAGACCCGTGGCGGCGAGCTGGAGGGGCGCTGGCAGTTTGCCGAACAGTGGCGCCTCGATGGCGGGCTGGCGGTGGTCTACGGTGAAAACCGCAGCGACAACCAGCCGCTGGCCCAGATGCCACCGCTCGATGGCAAGCTGGCGCTGGGCTGGCAGCCGGCCGAGGCGTGGAACCTGACCCTGCTGGGCCGCGCCGTGGCCGCCCAGGAGCGGGTGGATGTGGGTTCCGGCACCGTAGCCGGCCAGGATCAGGGGGAGACCCCGGGCTTCTTCACCATGAACCTGAGCGCCGCCTGGCAGTTCCACCCGGGCTGGCAGCTGTCGGCCGGGGTGGACAACCTGTTCGACACCTTCTACTACGAGCACCTCTCCAAGTCGGTGCACGCCAGTCAGGCCGGGCTGGGCTACGAGCAGGTAGGGCGCATCCCGGAGCCGGGTCGTGCCTACTGGCTCTCCCTCAGCTATCGCTTCGCCTCGGCCGGCGTGCTCTGAGCGGGGATTAGGTAACCGGCTGAATCGGGTAACGTTTTCAGTCACAGACCCGTGCGGGCTGGGCCGCTATCATGGCCCCAGTGCGGCGCTTTGGGCGTCGATACCACCACAGCGGGAACATAACAATGAAACAAGGAACGTTGCGTCGTGGCGGCCTCATCGGGGCCGCCCTGTTACTGACGGCTTGCGGCAGCGGAGGCGGGAGCAGTTCCAGCGAGCCCCAGCCCCCGGTCACCAACCCGCCGCCGGCCACCGCCAGCCGCGCCTGCTACGGCAATGACCAGCCGGCCTGCAACCTGCGAACCTACCAGGTGATGGTGGAGTCCTTCGTCGATGGCGACGGCAGCGCCAACTACGGCGTCGGCTACGGCCCCTCCCAGCACAACGGCGATCTGCAGGGGATCATCGACAGCCTCGACCACATCAAGAGCCTCAACGTCAACGCCATCTGGCTGACCCCGGTGTTCGACTCCTGTGCGGGGCAGGGCGGAGACGACAGGCTGGATGCCACCGGTTACTTCGCCTGCGACTTCTTCAACGTGGACCCCAACTTCGGCAGCAACGCCCAGCTCAAGAAACTGGTGGACGGGGCGCATCAGCGCGGTCTCTACGTCTTCCTCGATGGGGTGTTTGGCCACGTGGGCAAGGTGGGGGTGAGCAAGCCCTCCCCCGAGGGACGGCTGCCCGCTCTCAAGAGCGGCGGTGCCGGTTATCCCGGCCAGCTGGTGGATTACAGCCAGCCAGAGAGCCTGGCCTACTTCAAGGAGGTGGCCCGCTACTGGGTCGAGCAGTACGGCATCGACGGCTGGCGCCTCGATCAGGCCTATCAGCTCGATCTTGACGACTGGCGCGCCATTCGCAGCGAGGTGGAGCGGGCCAGTGCGGCGCGCAAGGCCGCCGGCCAGCAGTGGGGCACCCTCGGCTATATGGTCGGGGAAGTGTGGAAAGGGGCCGACGAGATCCGCGCCCAGGCGTACGGGCCGAGCGACAACCCGGCGCTCTCCTCGGCGTTCGATTTCCCGCTGCGCTACGGCCTGGTGCAGGCGCTGGCGGTGGAGGAGTCCGGCAAGGGCGGGCAGGGGGCCAGCGTGCTCGACGCCAGCTGGAACAAGGTGGAGAACTACCCGGACCACGCCATGCCCAACCTGATGCTGGGCAACCACGATCTGGTGCGCTTCGGCGATCTGCTGGAGCGCGGCAACTTCAATCCGACGGATTACTGGCAGCGCCACAAGGCGGCCTTCAGCTTCCTGGCGGCCCGCTCCGGCCCCATCACCCTCTATTACGGCGAGGAGTTTGGCGACGAGGTGCCCGGCTTTGCCAAGCAGGTGGGCGGCGACTGCGCGGCTCAGGGGCTCTGTGACGATCACGTGGCCCGCAGCGATGGCAAGGTGCCAGGTGTCACCGGTTTCGTGCCGAGCAGCGAGCAGAGCGAGCTGAAACAGTGGCTCAGCCAGCTGCTGGCCCTGCGCGCCGCCCATCCCGCCCTCTATCAGGGGGAGCGGGTCAAGCTGGTGGCCGAGGGCAGCGTCTATGGTGACATCAAGCAGACGGCGGTGGAGCAAGTAGTCTACCTGCTCAACGTCTCCACCACGCCCCAGAGCTATGCGGTGCCGGCCAGCAAGCTGCGCAGTGGCAGCGCCCTGGTGGATCTGCAGAGCGGCGAGCGCCTGGCCATCGGTGGCAGCAGCGTGACGGTGGATTTGCCGCCGCTGAGCGGCCGCTTCCTGCTGGTGCGCTAAGCGAGGTTGGCAACAAAAAGGGCTCCGTGATGGAGCCCTTTTTTCATGGGGGACGTTACTTCTCGATGCCGCTGCCGAGCTCGTCCTGATGGGGATCGGCCCGGCCGTTGCCATTGCCGTGCCGCCAGCTCTCCAGCCGGTTGTGTACCCCGCGGCGCAGGCCTTTGAAGCTGGTCTCCAGGTAGTCCACCCCCACCAGGATGGAGAGGGTGACGCCGGTGAGCAGCAGCGCCTGGTGCAGCATCTGCATGCCGATGAGGGCGCCGAGAGCCGCCAGCATCCAGACGGTGGCGGCGGAGGTGACCCCCAGTACCTGACCATCCCGGGTCATCATCACTCCGGCGCCGAGAAAGCCGATGCCGGTGATGAGCTGGCCCAGTACCCGCGCCTGGTCGGCGCTCTGGGGGCTGACGGCGGCACCGATGGCAAGAAAACAGTAGGTGCCGAGGATGATGAGCGAGGAGGTGCGGATGCCGACCGGCTTGCCGCGCAGCTGCCGTTCCAGCCCCACCAGGGTGCCGCACACCAGACAGACTAGGATGTTCTCCCAGCCAAGGGGCGCTATGTCCCACCAATCAGTCGTCATAATATCCACCTCTGCTCTCGATGCTTGTTATCCGGCCGCGCTCTGCCCCCGGTTTTCCAGCCGCTGGCGGAAGGCCCGGGCGAGGCGCTCGTAGAGATCCTTTGCCTCTCTGTCCTCAATATCGCCACGTATCCAGGGATTGTCGATGATTTCCAGCAGCACGCAGTCACGCCCCTGCTGGCGCAGATCGACCCCGAACAGGCCGTTGCCGAGCTGATGCACGGCGCGGCGGGCGGTCTGCAACACCCGCTCCGGCACCTCGTTGAGCGGCAACGCCTCGATGCGGCTCATGTCGAGGGGGTGTTTGCGGCGGCGGATGCGATTGCCGGGCTCGGGCCGGAAGCGGCGGCAGGCAAACAGCGGCGAGCCGTCGAGAAAGCCAATGCGCCAGTCAAACTCGGCGGGGATCCGGCTCTGCACCAGCAGCAAGGCGGAGCGCCCCAGCCCTTCGTCCAGCAGGCGAGCCAGCTGCTGCTCGTCGCTGGCCATGGCGAGATCGCGCCCCTGCGCCCCGTCGGGTACCTTCACCATCAGCGGCAGGCCGAGCCGCTGCACCAGCTCGTCCACGTGGTGGCGGCCGCGGCGGGTCACCACCATGGTGGGCGGCATGGGCACGCCGCTGCGCACCATCAGCTCGTAGAGGTAGAGCTTGTTGCTGCAGGCGAGGATGGCGCGGGAGCTGTCGATCACCGGCATCTTGAGCTGCTCGGCGCGGCGGGCAAACTCGAAGGTGTAGTGGCCCACTGCAGTCTCGGAGCGCAGCCAGAGGGTGTCGAACTCCGGCAGCCGTTCGATGGCAGACGGCGCCAGGATCTCGGCCCGGATCCCCTGGGCCGCGGCCGCCTGGATGAAGCGCTCCAGCGCCAGCGCATCGCTGCTGGCACGACCGTCGTTGGGGTCGACCAGGATGGCGAGCTGGTAGAGCGGCGCCGCCTGCTCCTCGTCACCTGTACCTACCAGCGCCTGGGCGTGGTGCAGCATCAGCGTCTGCTCGCTTGGGCTCAGCTCCAGCGGCGACAGACTCTGCTGCTGGCGCACCGACCAGCCGTGGCGGCCGCGCTTGAGGGTCAGCTCCTGCAGCGGCAGCTGGCTCAGGCCGTAGTAGTAGCGGGCCAGCCCCGCCAGCTCGCTCTGCTCGCACTGGCCGAAGATGGCGCGCACCCGGATCCGGTCCTCGCTCTGCTGGGCCAGCCAGCCCTGCAGCTTGCGCCACAGCTTGGCCGGCGGCTGCTGGGGTTGCAGCTGGCTGATGGCCTGCAGGCCCGGCAGGCAGTGATGACCGCGGGCCTGGGCCAGCAGCGAGCAGTAGTAGCCGGCGCCGAGGTGCTCCAGATTGCGGCAAAGGTTGATGATGCGGGGGCGACCGCCGGTGGTGGGCACCCCGTGTTGCAGGTAGGTGCGGGCGGTCAGCAGATAATCGGCATGGCAAGGCCAGTCGCCCAGCTCTTCGACGATGACGTAGGTACTCATTTTTTCGGCTCCACAGATGAAACTGCCTTAAGCGGCAGGATCCCCAGTGGGCTTCGATGCACCGACAAGCACGACAATGGCGCGAGGGGAAACAAGAGGTTACAGTGCCTAATATGCCGCCTTGGTAACTTGTGATACAAGTCGCATTTTTGGTGATGAAGATAAATAACCGAACAAGGATTCCCCGTGTTGACCGTGCGCGCGGCCCGGACCGATGATCTGGGCGCCATCGTTAAGCTGGAACGCTACTGTTTTCCCCCCGAAGTCGCCTTTGGCCGCAGCCGCTGGCACTATCTGCTGACCCAGGCCAAGGGGCGCACCTTGCTGGTGCTGGACCAGCAGGAGCAGCTGATGGGCTACCTCTGTTTGCTGGAGCACAGGGGCTGGGATCGGCTGATCATCCAGACCCTCGCCATCCGCTGGACTATCCGCCGCCAGGGCTGGGCCCGCCGCCTGCTGGAGCAGGTGATCCGGGAGGGCAAAGAGGCCGGCTGGGGGGCGATCCGGCTGGAGGTGGGCGATGCCAATGAAGAGGCGCAGGCCCTCTATCGCGGGCTGGGTTTTCGGCCAAGGCAGAAGCTGCTGGATTATTATGGTCACGGTCAGCATGCCCACCGGCTGGTGCTGAAGCTGGCCGGAGAGAGGAGAGAAGAGGAGAGGGGATGAGCTGCGACAACTGCCTCGCTACCGCCATCAAGGCCAAGCTGGGTCGCTGCCCGGTCTGCGCCGGCCAGACCTTCGTCATCGGCCTGATCGGCTGGCTGGTCTGGTGGTGGTGTGGCGCCGACACCTCGGTCAATGCCCTCACCGGCCTGCTGTTCGCGTTGGGGGGCTCGGGCCTGTTCCTGCTCCACCTGCTGGTGTTCATCTGGCGCAAGGCGAGCGGGCGTGAATTGAGCGACGAATAGATCAGATTGATTTCAAACAGATAAATAGCGCTGTAGAAATGGAGGTTCAGATGATTGCAATGGTAACGGGCGCTTCGTCCGGTTTTGGTGAATCCATCAGCCGTCAGCTGGTGCAGGCGGGCTACCGGGTGATCGGCACCGGTCGCCGCGGCGAACGGCTGGCTGCGCTGGCCGACGAGCTGGGCGCCCAGTTCCTGCCGCTGGTGTTCGACGTGCAGGACAAGGCGGCCACCCGCGCCGCCATCGACGGGCTGCCGGCCGAGTGGCGCGAGGTGGATCTGCTGGTCAACAACGCCGGGCTGGCGCTGGGGCTGGAGCCGGCCCACAAGGCAGACCTCGAGGACTGGGAGCAGATGATTGCCACCAACATCAGCGGTCTGACCCTGCTCACCCGATTGCTGCTGCCGGGCATGGTGGCGCGCAATCGCGGCCACGTCATCAACATCGGCTCCATCGCCGGCACCTATCCCTATCCGGGCGGCAACGTCTACGGTGCCACCAAGGCGTTCGTGAAGCAGTTCAGCCTCAACCTGCGCGCCGATCTGGCGGGCACCGCCATCCGTGTCACCAACGTGGAGCCGGGTCTGTGCGGCGGCACCGAGTTCTCCAACGTGCGCTTCCACGGTGACGACGCCAAGGCGGCCACCGTCTATCAGGGGGTGCAGGCGATCCAGCCGGAAGACATCGCCAATACCGTGCTCTGGATCAGCCAGCAGCCGGCCCACGTCAACATCAACAGCATCGAGATCATGCCGGTGGCGCAGACCTTCGGCCCGCTCCATATCAGCCGTCGCTGATGGCTGCTGCGGATGAAACAAGAGAGGCTCCCCCGGGAGCCTCTCTGTTTTGGGGCCTGTTTACAGGCTCATGATCTTCTTGAACTCCTCCGGCGAATACTTCTGCTCGGTGCGCTTGGTGAGATCTGTCATCAGCTTGTAGCGCAACTCTTTGGCCATCTGATAGCTCTTCTCCAGCTGACCATAGGAGTAGTCGGATGCCAGCCCGATGGCGGTGGCCTTGTCGCCGGTATAGGCCTGCTTCAGGCTCTGGTCGAGCAGCGCCACCTCCTTGTAGAGCTTGCTGCTCTCCTTGCTCCAGACACCGCGCAGCAGCGGCAGGTATTTGTCCGGATCGGCGCTGGCCAGCGCGGTCAGGCTGCGGAACTGCCAGTAGGCGGAGTCATCGGAGTAGCTGTCGCTGCCGGTGCGATAGGGCAGGGGGTAGGATTCCAGGGTGTTGTAGAGCGGCACCATCACGGATTCGGCCAGCACGCCGTAGCTCTGCCAGATCAAGCCCTGCAGCTCTTTGGGCATCGCCTTGCGCAGCTGGATGACATGGGATTCCAGCTGCCTGTCGATGCGGATCGGCCGCTCCGCCTTGCCGGCCAGCGGCGTGCCATCATAGGTGGCGCTCAGCAGCCTGGCCACGTCCGGCACGGCGATGGGGGCATCCGGCTTCATAAAGAGCGGATATTGCGCCTGCCGGGTCGGCTGCGGATGGCTGGCGGTCAGTATCTTCTGGCCGAGCCACTCCCGATCCACGTTGTAGGGGTCGGCGATGACCCCGAATGCCTTGGCGAAGTTGAAGTCTTTCGGGTCGGCGTTATCCAGCAGTTTGTGTTCGCGCACGAACTCCAGCAGCTTGGACGAGTGCAGCACATCGGCGCTGTCGAGATTGACACCGTGGATGCGCAGGCCGTTGGCCACCATGGCGTAGCTGTCGTCCGGCACCCGCACCGCGATCCAGTGGTGGCCGGAGCCGATCTCCATCAGCCAGGCCTCGTTCACATCCGCCAGATAGAGGCTGTTGCCTTCCCCGGCGCCATATTGCTCCACATAACGGCCGAGCAGTGCGACCCCCTCTTTGGCTGTTTTGGCCTGCGGCAGGATCAGGGTCGGGATGATGGCTTCAATCACTCCCTTCTCGATCAGCGGATCGGCTTTCTGGGCCTTGTCGTTGACCTCGGCGCTGGTGGTGGCCGAGATGGCGACGTTGGCCTCGTTGATGCCGCGCTCCTCGTAATACTTGCCGGCCGGGTCGCTGGCTGTGGCATCCCAGTCACGGATGGCGGAGTAGGCGAAGAAGGTCTTGGGCATCGGCACTTCCAGCCCGTTGCCCAGTTTCCAGACTTTGCCCTCGTTTTGCTGGGCGGGCCGGAAGGCCAGGTACTTGTTCCAGTTGTTGACGCCAAAATCCTCGTTTCTGGCGATCATCACGCTGCCATCGGCACTGGCGCCCTTGCCGACGATGAGGCCGGTACAGGCGTCGGCACTGGTGCCAAGCAGGGTGAGCAGGGTGGCGGAGAGAAGACTCAAGGTGTGTTTTTTCATAGTTATGCCCGAAAGGTTGCGGTGGATGCGCGTCAGGGGGCGGGAGAAGCGGCCGGGAGTAACCGGACTGGGTCGGGGATCCGACGGTAGACAGGTCTGCATCTGGTTGAATTCGCAAACATATCATCCATAACGCTGCTTGCTTGCCCGATGGTGCGCCAAAATTGTATGCCTCACTGGTTGTTTGTTTTGTGATCGGCAAGGCGTTCCTGCGGTTTATGTGGCGAGGAGTTTTATAGGTAGTTGTATGTGTCGGAAATCGGGATGAAAGCAGCGGATGAGTCATGATTCTGACGCCACATCTGGGCCGTGACCGGCGGCAGGCTTGCCACGGTGGGGATCTTGCCCAGCCTGACAAGTTGGCCTGCAACTTGCTGGTTTTATTGCCAATGATGGGGCCTGGTGCCTCATACCATCGAATCAGCGACCTCGTCATGCCGGTTTGGCATGCAGACTGGAGCCCCCATGGATATCAAACCCTACAGCCAGCAGCTTGCCCAGAGCGCCTCCAACAATCGCGCCCTCGCCACCCTCAGCAGCGCCGACAGCGGTCAGGGTGGCGGCGGCTGGGAAGATCTGGTCAACCTCTCCTCCCAGCGGATAACCGGCCAGGCCCAGCAGGCGCTGACCTATGAACACCTGGCCAAGAACAGCAAGCTGCCGCCGGCGCTCGACATGAGTTCCGACAAGGGGGGCGTGCTGCAGCAGCTGGTGGACAAGGCGCTCGGCTTTGATCGCAAGCAGTTCAACGAGATAGAAGAGAAGCTCAAGGCGATTGCCGACAACAAGCAGCTGAGCGCCGAGGAGCGGGCGGAGCAGAGCAAGCCGTTGAACGAGCAGCGGGACGCCATGCTGCAAGACGCCATGGACCGCCTCACCGGCAAGAAGAGCAGCAAGGAAGAGAGCAAGAGCGCCTGAGCAGCGGAATGACTCGAACGGCAATCCATGGTCAGCGGGGGCAAGCCCTTGCCCCCGCTGACCACAGTGGATGAGCGGCCCTGCCGGCAACCCGCATCCGCGGTGCAATGTGAGGGCGTGCCCGCGTTCTTTGACCTGTGGGGGCCACAGGCGCACAATCCCTCTGCATGCATTCAACCGAGGGCTCTGCCGTGTACAACTTCCAATATGCCAATCCCACCCGCGTCTGTTTCGGTGAAGGCCAGATCGCCAAACTGCCCGAACTGATCCCGGCCGGCAGCCGCCTGCTGGTGCTCTACGGCGGCGGCAGCATCAAGCAGAACGGGGTCTATGACCAGTTGACCCAGGCGCTGGCAGGCCGGGAGTGGCTGGAGTTCCCCGGCATCGGCGCCAATCCCCAGTACGACCAGCTGATGGAGGCGGTGGATCTGGTCAAGCGCGAGCGCATCGACTTCCTGCTGGCGGTGGGTGGCGGCTCAGTGGTGGACGGCAGCAAGTTCGTGGCCGCCGCGGCCCGCTTCGAGGGGGACGATCCCTGGGAGATCCTGTTGCACAAGGCCCCCGTCAAGGCGGCGCTGCCGCTCGGCTGCGTGCTGACCCTGCCGGCCACCGGCTCGGAGAGCAACCCGGCCGCCGTGGTGAGCCGGGGGGAGGCCAAGCTCTCCTTCATGAACCCGCTGGTGCAGCCGGTGTTTGCGGTGCTGGATCCCTCCACTACCTACAGCCTGCCGCCGCGCCAGGTGGGCAACGGGGTGGTGGATGCCTTCGTCCACATCCTCGAGCAGTACCTCACCTTCCCGGTGGGGGGCGAGGTGCAGGATCGGCTGGCGGAAGGCCTGCTGCAGGTGCTGGTGGACAACGGCCCGCGGGCGCTGGCGGAGCCGACCAACTACCAGGTGCGCGCCAACCTGATGTGGGCGGCCAGCCTGGCCCTCAACGGCCTCATCGGGCGTGGCGTGCCGCAGGACTGGTCCACCCACGCCATCGGTCACCAGCTCACCGCCCTGCACGGGCTGGATCATGCCCAGAGTCTGGCGGTGGTGTTGCCCTCCCTGCTGCGGGAGCAAGCGGCCCAGAAGCAGGAGAAGCTGGCCCAGTTCGCCGAGCGGGTGTGGCACTCCAGCCGCGAGGACAAGGCGTTGCGCATCGAGGAGGCGATCATCCGCACCGAGCAGTTCTTCCAGCAGATGGGGGTGGGCACCCGTCTCGCCGACTATGCCCTGGATGCGCGCTGCATCCCGGGGATCTGCTCCAACCTCAAGCTGTTCGGTCTGACCGCCCTCGGGGAGCAGCAGGACATAGATCCGGACAAGGTCGCCAGGATCCTCTCCCACGCGCTGTAAGTCATCCTGGCAACCATAGTGGCGCGGATCCTCTCCCACGCCCTCTGCTTACCGGCTGACCAACGGAAAAGAAAACGCCCCGATCATAGGGGCGTTTTGCATGGTGGCGCCGGGCGCTTGGCCACTTATCCGGCGCTGCGGTCCAGCTCGCGCTCCAGCGCCGCCGCCTTCTGGCGGGCCGGATGAGTGTTGAGCCGCTGCCAGTAAGCCTGCAGGTGCGGGAACTGGGCCAGTTGGCCGCTCTGGGCCAGCAGATCCACCAGGAAGGAGTTCAGGATGTCGGCACCGGTGAGGCGATCGGCCACCAGATAGCGGCGGCTTGCCAGCACCTCATCGAGATAACCCAGCACCTTGGCGCACTCGGCTTTGGCGTAGTCCGGCAGGAAGCGCATCGGGCTGCCGTCCTTGCGCACGAACATGTCGAGCAGCAGCGGCAGAATGCCGGAGCTCTCGGCGAAGTGGAGCCACTGCAGGTACTCGGCATAGTCCGGGCTGTCGGCGGCCGGTGCCAGCCGATCCGGGGCGTGACGGGCGATCAGGTATTCGGTGATGGCGCCGGATTCCGCCAGCACCCGGCCGTCGAACTCGATGACCGGCGACTTGCCGAGGGGGTGGACGGCCTTGAGCTCGGGCGGCGCCAGAAAGGTGGCGGCATCGCGCTGGTAGGCCTTGATCTCATAGGGCAGGCCCAGCTCTTCGAGCAGCCAGATGATGCGCTGGGAGCGGGATTTGTTCAGGTGGTGCAGGACTATCATGAATACCTCGACGCAGTGACAAGAAGCGGTAGTACGCAGCGGCGCGGCGACGGGTTCACCGCTGCAGCTAAAAAAGAGCGGGCAGATGCCCACTCCCGCACCGTTTGCGTCAGGCCTCCAGCGCCTGATCCAGATCCGCCAGTATGTCCTCGATGGCCTCTATCCCCACCGACAGCCGGATCATCTCCGGTTTCACCCCGGCCTTGGCCTGCTCCTCTTCGCTGAGCTGGCGGTGGGTGGTGGAGGCGGGGTGGCAGGCCAGCGACTTGGCGTCGCCGATGTTGACCAGCCGCTTGAAGATCTTGAGCGCATCGTAGAAGCGCACCCCTGCCTCGTAGCCCTCTTTCAGGCCGAACGAGAGGATGGCGGAGGGGCGGCCGGCCATGTACTTCTCCGCCAGCAGGTAGTGGGGGTGACCCGGCAGCCCGGCGTAGCTGACCCAGGCTACCTTGGGATGGTGCTTGAGGTGGTGGGCGACCTGCAGGGCGTTGTCCACGTGGCGCTCCATGCGCAGGCTCAGAGTCTCCAGCCCCTGCAGCAGCAGGAAGGCGTTCATGGGGGCCAGCGCCGCGCCGGTATTGCGCAGCGGCACGGTGCGCACCCGCCCGATGAAGGCGGCCGGCCCGAACGCCTCGGTGTAGACCACCCCGTGGTAGGAGGGCTCGGGTTGGGTCAATTGGGGGAAGCGCTCGGCATGATCCGCCCAGGGGAACTTGCCCGAGTCGACCACCACGCCCCCCAGCGAGTTGCCGTGGCCGCCGACATATTTGGTCAGGCTGTGCACCACGATATCGGCGCCGTGCTCGATGGGTTTGCACAGCACCGGGGTGGCGACCGTGTTGTCGACGATGAGCGGCACGCCGCGGGCGTGGGCCACCTTGGCCAGGGCGGCTATGTCCACTATGTTGCCGGCCGGGTTGCCGATGCTCTCGCAGTAGACCGCCTTGGTCTTGTCGTCGATGAGGGCAGCGATGGCCTCGGCGCTGTCATCTTTGGCGAAGCGCACCTTGACCCCGAAGCTTGGCAGCATGTGGGCGAACAGGGTGTAGGTGCCGCCATAGAGCTGGGGGGTGGAGACGATGTTGTCGCCGGCGGCGGTCAGCGCCTGGATGGCGTAGGTGATGGCGGCGGAACCTGCCGAGACCACCAACGCGGCGATCCCCCCTTCCAGCGCGGCCATTCGCTGCTCCAGCACATCGTTGGTGGGGTTCATGATGCGGGTGTAGATGTTGCCAGGCACCGCCAGGTTGAACAGATCCGCCCCGTGCTGGGCGCTCTCGAACTCGTAGGCCACCGTCTGGTAGATGGGTACGGCGACGGCCTTGGTGGTGGGGTCGTTGGCAAAGCCGTGGTGCAGGGCCAGGGTCGCATCTTTCATCACACACTCCTTGTTGGATGTTGCTGGATAGCAATCATAGATGGATAGACGTCCAATCTATCAGGCCCTTGGCCGATGTAAACCATCAGATCCGGCAAAGCAATCTCGTCGGGGCGTGGGGGAGGCCGTCTCAGAGGCGGCGGCGATACTCCTTGTCGTCGATCTGGTGCATGTCCCACTGCATCAGACGGTTGAGCTGACTCATGGGATCCTCGATGAGCGGCAGCGGGCGGGGCAGGATCCGCTTGAAGTAACGGCGCAGGATCTGCTGGATCCGGTTCGGTTTGATGGGGTTGGCGTGGCTCATGATGGTGCTCCTGTGCTGTGGTTCTCACGTTCGCCAGCAGTATTGAGCTAAAATGCGGAAGTAAAAACTGATGA
Organism: Aeromonas sp. s5; assembly: GCF_040907865.1. Taxonomy (NCBI): domain Bacteria; kingdom Pseudomonadati; phylum Pseudomonadota; class Gammaproteobacteria; order Aeromonadales; family Aeromonadaceae; genus Aeromonas; species Aeromonas sp. s5. Next base: position 11,301 of record NZ_JBFOCO010000014.1, on the reverse strand, counting down.
CTTTCAGAGCAAGGATTTCCTCTTTTATGCCCACCAGCCGCCTCTACCAGCAATTCCAACGGCTCGCCCAGCAGCTCGGCTGCGACGAGCGGGAAATCAGCCTCGCCGAGGTAGCGGATCTGCTCTGCTGCACCCCGCGCAACGCCCGCCTGCTGCTGCGCCGCATGCAGGAGCAGGGCTGGCTCGGCTGGTCCGCCGAGGCCGGGCGGGGGCGGCGCTCCCGCCTCACCCTGCTGGACAACCAGGAGAGCCTGACCCGGCGCCGACTGCGGGAGCTGCTGAGCCAGGGCCAGCTGGCTCAGGCGGTGCGGCTGGCGGAAGATCGCCTCGATCTGCTCACCCCGCTGCTTATCGAACAGCTCGGCCAGGCCACCCGGGCAGGGCGCCAGATCCTGCGGGTGCCCTACTATCGGCCACTGCCCCAACTGCTGCCCACCGGCCCGCTGCGCCGCTCCGAAATCCACCTGAGCCGCCAGATCTTCAACGGCCTGACCCGGCGAAATGAGGAAAATGGGGAAATCGAGGGGGATCTCGCCCACCACTGGGAGTGCCTCGGCCCCTGTCACTGGCGCTTCTACCTGAGGCCGGCGGTGCGCTTTCACCACGGCCGCGAGCTGGTGGTGGAGGACGTGACGGAGAGCCTGCAGAGCCTGCGGGATCGTCCGCTGTTCGCCCATCTGGCACGGCTGGAGAGCCCCTGGCCGCGCACCCTGGATCTGCACCTCGACAGCCCGGATCCCCTGCTGCCTCACCTGCTGGCCGAGCCGGTGGCCGTCATCCTGCCGCGCGAGCTCAAGGGGGAGGCGGGCTTTGCCCTGCAGCCGGTGGGCACCGGCCCCTATCGGGTGACCGCCAACGATCCCATGCACCTGTGCCTGGAGGCATTCGACGACTACTTCGGTCTGCGCGCCCTGCTCGACGAGATCGACATCTGGATGCTGCCGGAGCTGGCGGAGCGGCTGGAGAGCCACCTGCAACTGGGGCGCGACAGCCCGGAGCTCGGCACCATGCGTGGCGAGTCCGAGCTCGAATCGGGCTGTTACTTCCTGCTGCAGGATGAGCGCTCCGGTGCCCTGCAGGATCCCGCCCTGCGCCAGTGGCTGGCCGGCCTGCTCAACCCCATCGCCCTGATGGCGCGGGTCGCCCCCGAGCTGCAGCGGGGCTGGACCAGCGCGCTGGGTCTCTTGCCCCACTGGCGCGAGGCGCAGCCGGTCCCGTTGCCGGCGCCGGCCGGGCGGCCGCGTCAGCTGGTGCTGGCCTGCTTCAACCAGCACCTGGAGTTCAACGAGTGTGCCAACGCCATGAGCAGCCTGCTGGCCGAGCAGGGCATCGATCTCGAGGTACGCACCCTGGATTACGGCCGCTGGGTGAGCGGGGCGGACGAGGACGTGGATCTCTGGCTCGGCACCCTCAACCTGGAGCACGAACACGCCTTCGCCCCCTACGCCTGGTTGCAGGGGACCCCGCTGCTGCGCAAGGTGTGGGGCGGCCAGCATGGCCTGTGGCAGGGGCTGACGCAGTGGCGTGCCAGCGGCGAGGAGCCGGGGCCGCGGGCGCTGCTGGCAAATGTGCAGCGGCGGGGCTGGTTTGTGCCGCTGTTTCACCACTGGCTGGAGCTGGAGAGCCGGGTCGGCGTGCACGGGGTACGGATGACGGCGCTCGGCTGGTTCGATTTTCGCAGCGCCTGGCTGCGCCCGGAGCTGGCCGTCGGCTCCGGCGATACGACGGGGGAGCTTGAGTCCAGAGGCGGGCCGCGTTAGCCTGAGCGCGGTCCAACGACAAGGAGTCGATATCCATGCTGGAAATGCAGATCCAACCCCGTTTTCAAGAGACAGATGCCCTCGGCCACATCAACAACACGGTGCCGGCGGTCTGGTTTGAATCGGCCCGCGACCCGCTGTTTCGCATCTTCTCCCCCGAGCTGGATGTGCACAACTGGCATCTGATCATCGCGGGCTACACGGTGCAGTTCAAACGGGAGCTGTTCTACGGCCAGCAGGTATTGATCAAAACCGGGGTCCGCCGCATCGGTTCCAGCTCCTTCACGCTCTGGCAGGAAGCCTGGCAGGAGGGCGAACTGGCGGTGACCGCCGAAACCACCCTGATCCATTTTGACTACCAGTCCCGCCAGTCCATCCCCCTGAGCGATCGCCACCGGGAGGAGCTGCGGGTCTGGCTGATAGAAAGCTAACCTTGGCCCTTAGGCCAATCACAGGACACTTATGCGCAATACCGTGATCGCCCTGAGCCTCGGCCTGGGACTGGGGCTCTGCTCCCTGCCTTCGATGGCGGCCTCCCTCGCCGAGCAGTTCTCCCTGATGGAAAAGGGGGCCGAGAGTGCCCTCGATACCCGTCTGTTCAGCCACGACGGCATAGACATCAAGGCCTGGGTGGATGGCGCTCCCGTCATCATCGCCGTGCCCATCATGAACGAGCAGGGCAAGCAGGAAGGGGAGAGCCGTTACTACTTCAAGGGCGGCAAGTTGTTCGGGGTGAAGGAGCCCGCCGCCCAGTTTGCCTTTGACGACGGCGGCAAGCTGACCCGGTGGCTGGACGAGAAGGGCCAGCCCGCCGAGTTCGTCAGCAAGATGAGCATGCAGCAGCGGGAAGCCTGGCTCACCAAACGGGCGGCCGAGCTGGGCCAGCTGTTTGCGCCGAGCGCTGCCGAGCAGAAGGCGGCCAAGGGGGGCGTCAAGCTCAAGGGGGCGGAGCTTGCCCACTGGCTCTGCAACGGCAAGCTGATGGCGCTGGCCGGGGGGGACAAGGTGACCTTCGAGCCGGCCAAGCTCAAGAGCAGCGCCGAGGGCATCAAGGGAGAAGTCTCCCTGCGCCGTGACAAGGGGTGGCAGGATCTGAGCCTCAAGTGCGAGGTACAGGGTACCCAGGTGACCCGCCTTACCTGGCAGCCGCTGCCGGGCGCCAACAAGCCGCAGTAAGTACGGTTGCAGCAAAGCAAGGGGCCCAGATGTGGGCCCCTTGTTTATTTTGGTTATTTTGGCGGTTACTCACCCAGCCTGAGCCGGGTGAGGGCTTCCACCCGTCGCCACTGGCCTGGCTCGAACCAGCGCGCCAGGATCTCCGGCTGCTGTTCGGCCCGCCGCTCGGCGGGCAGGGGCTTGAGTTCGGCCAGATAGCCGGCCAGCTGCTGCTCGAATCCCTGCTGACTCTCCGCCAGCTGGTGCAGCCGGTCCGCCGCCTCCGGCCCCAACTGCTCACGCAGCACTGTGTCGCGCTCGGCCGCGGGCAGTCGCTCCAGACTCTGCAGGTCGCCGAGCAGGCGGCTGTTGGCCTCCGCCTCCCGAAACCACTGGGGCTGCTCCGCCAGCCAGAGCTCGAGCTCGCTCGCCAGCAGCGGCTTGTCGGCATCGCTGGCCTCCGCCAGCGCCTTGCGGCGCAGGGTCCACTGCTCCATCAGCCGATCCTCGGCAAACAGCTTCTCCTGCTCGGCCGGGGTGAAGCTCTGCTGGCGCAACTGCTCGCGCTCGTCGAACAGCACCTGCAGGCTGGCCAGGCCCGGGTCGGTCGGCACCGTCAGGCTGCTTTCGGCGGCAAGAAAGGCCTCATAGCGAGCCTGCAGCGAGTGATCATCTGACGAGGAAGCGGCCTGCCGGGCCAGGGGGGAGGCCGGCCCGGCCTCTTGCACCGGTGTGGCGGCCGAGGTGGGGCTCGGGGTGGGCCACAGTTGCCAACCCCCCAGCAGCAGGGCCGCTCCCAGCAGAGCGGCCATCAGCCAGGCCTTGTTCATAGCCCCAGTCTCTGCAGGCGGTTGGCGTGCTGGCGATAGAGGCCGACCGGGTCGGTCTCGAACAGGTGGCGAATGCCGAACGACTGGTTCACCTCGTCCAGATGGTTCATCCGGTAGTCGGTGCCGATCACCTTGCCGAGGTGGCTGCTGCACACTCCGACCAGGCCGTCGTTGGGCTCCTTGAAGAAGCTGCCGGTCAGCGCCAGCGCCGGATCCACCGGATCCAGGATGTTGGTCATGGTGCCGCGCCCGCTCCAGGAGAAGTAGTAGACCCCGTTGGCGGCCTGCATGGGGCCTTCGCCGCAATACTGGCTGGGCAGCCCTTCCGGATAGCGCTGGTTGAAGCGCTGGGCACCGGCGCTGGTGAGGGCGTCGAGGGCGGCGAGGGGATCCTGCGGCAGCTGGCTGCCCCCGGAGAGCAGCGAGATGACCCCGGACAGGGCCGAGGCGGCGGCCACCGCCAGCTTCTCGGCCACCGAGCCCGGTGCCACGTTGGCGCGCACCAGATCGGCGATCTCCGAGCCGTAGTTGACCCCGCCCACGCTGGTGGCGGAGGCGACCAGCTCGGGGGCGACCGAGGCAACATAGCGAATGGTGGGGCCGCCGTGGGAGTGGCCGATGAGGTTCACCTTCTCCGCCCCGGTGATGGCGAGCACCTGCTGTACCTGCTTGAGCAGCTGCTCACCGCGCAGTTCCGAGCTCTGGGTGGCGGAGACCTGGGCCACGTAGACCCTGGCGCCATCCCGTGTCAGCGCCTGGGGGATGCCGTAGAAGTAGTCGACCCCGAGCAGCTTGTCGAAGCCGAACAGGCCGTGCACCAGCACTATGGGGTAGCGGGTCTGGGTATAACCTGCCGCCTGGCCCAGCATGGGCAGGGCGCACAACAGCACCAATAGCCATTTTTTCATCTTGTCCATCCTTGTGAAGAGAGACTGCCGCAGCGGCAGCCACCGGCATCATGCCGATACCGACCAGCATGGCGGAACGGGACGTTTGCATCTGTGCAAATGATCACCAAACAGACAGATTCAAAAAAGCCCTACCCATATGGGCAGGGCTGTTGACTGTGCCGGCACAACTATCCCTTGTGTTCGCCCCTTACATAAGTTAAATAATAATTATTATCATTTGTGGTGTTGGAGCCTATGTCGGCAAGCTGGGTAAGAGGTTGGGTAGGGACGGGGGAGAGCGACAGCAGCATGGTGCACTGGAAGGTGCAGACCATGAGCGGTAACCGCCATTTCGATGCCGGTGAGCACGCCAAGGCGCTCTCCTGCTATCAGCAGGCGCTGTGGCTGGCCCGTCAGCAGTTTGCCGACTGGCACGATGTGGACGAGGCGGTGGCCGCGCTGGTGGTGGCCCACCACAACCTGGCGGATCTGCTGGTGGCGATGGCGCTGCCGGAGCGGGCCGCCGACCTGCTGTGTCACATCCACGACTGCCTGCTCGCCACCAGCCAGTCCCCCGCCAGCTCCAGCGCCCTGCGGGATGCCGCCCTGCGCCACACCCGCAGCACCCATACCGAATTGCTCGCCTTCGTGCGCAAGCACGGCAGCCACGACGGCATCCGCCGCTGCCTCGGCCAGTGTCTGTGCCAGACCGAGCCAGCCCCGCAACTGCATTAATCACAATAAACAGAGGTGACCATGAGCCATACCCTGCCTGCCCTTGCCTATGCCTACGACGCACTGGAACCCCACATCGACGCGCTGACCATGGAGATCCACCACAGTCGCCATCACCAGACCTACATCAACAACCTCAATGCGGCGCTGGCCGATCACCCCGAACTGGCGGCGTTGCCGGTGGAGGAGCTGCTTGCCCGCTTCGACAGCCTGCCTGTCCAGGTACAGGGGGCTGTGCGCAATCACGGCGGCGGTCACGCCAACCACAGCCTGTTCTGGCGGGTGATGAGTCCCCAGGGCGGTGGCGAGCCGGCCGGCGAGCTGGCTGCGGCGATCCAGCGGGATCTGGGCGGGTTTGAGGCCTTCAAACAGGCCTTTACCCAGGCCGCCCTGAGCCGTTTTGGCAGCGGCTGGGCCTGGCTGGTGGTCGATGGCAGCGGCAAGCTGCAGGTAGTGAGCAGCGCCAACCAGGACAGCCCCCTGCAGGATGGGCTGGTGCCCATCTTGGGGCTGGATGTGTGGGAGCACGCCTACTACCTCAAGTACCAGAACAAGCGCCCCGACTACATAGCCGCGTTTTACAAGGTGATCGACTGGAACGAGGTGGCACGGCGCTACGTGGCGGCGCTGGCCTGATCGCTGGAAATACCAAGCCCAATGAAAGAGACCCGCCTGATGGCGGGTCTCTGCTATTGAGGGGTAGTGTGCTGCCGGTTGGCGTTGCCGCACTGGCGGCAGCCGGAGTTTCTAAGGGAGTGGCTTCGCTCGGCACGGCGGCGCTGGTGGCCAAGGCACTGCTGGTTGAAGTCGCAGCGCTGGCGGCAGTTGCTGCACTCACCACCGCTGCCGGCTTGGCCTTCGGCTGATGAGAGGGCGGCTTGATGGGCAGGCAGGGCTGACTTGCCCCTATGGTGCTCAACGCCTGGCAGGGAACCGGGCCGCCGATGACGATGGGCTCGCCGAGGAACTTGGGCCCCTTGTCCAGCACGTAGAGGTCGAGCAGCCCCATCAGGCGGGCGAACACCTCGCGCACCCGGGTCTTGATGCCCTGATAGGCGCTGGGATCCACGGCGTTGAAGCCGACCGCCTCGATGCCGAAATGGCGGGCGATGAAGATGGCGCGCTCGTTGTGAAAGGCCTGCGAGACCACGGTGAAGTGGGCCTGGCCGAACACCTCCTTGGCCCGCACGATGGAGTCCAGAGTCCGAAAGCCGGCGTAGTCGCTATAGATGGCGCTGGCCGGAATGCCGGCCTGGATCAGGGCCCGCCGCATCTGGCGCGGTTCATTGTACTGCACGGTGGCGTTGTCGCCGGAGACCAGGATGTAGTCCACCTTGCCGTTGTTGTAGAGCTCGGCGGCGGCCTTGATCCGGTATTTGAAGTAGTGGTTCGGGCTGCCGCCAATCAGGTATTTGGAGGTGCCGAGCACCAGGGCGACCCGGTTGTAGGGCACCGCGTTGACGTCGTCATAGGTGTAGTGACGGGCGTCCGAGACGGTCCACTCGCTGTAGCCAAGCAGGGCGGCGGCAGAGGCCAGCAACAGGCAGAGGCAGGCGAGCAGGATCTTGGCAAACTTCTTCATGCGCGGTGCGGTTCGGGTCTGAAGTAAGAGATGACAGGGGGTCATTCTATTACAAGTTGCCGCCGCGCGTCAGGCTTGATGACCGCAGATGGCGTCACTCGGGCAGAGGTTGTCGCATGGCGGGAGTGGCTAACTGATTGATCCTGTGCCGCTTATCATCCTCCAATAAAAAGGGCGGCCATGGCCGCCCTTGGGTATTGATGCCAGCGTCTCAGTGGGAAGAGTCGTTGGCCTTGCACTCGTCGGAGTCCTTGTTGGCCTCCCACCAGGGCAGCAGTTCGCGGCCGAGCCACTGCTGGTAGGCCTCGCTGTCATTGGCAATCAGCTGGTCCAGCTCGGCTTCGAAGGCACTCATCGCCTGCTGCTGATCCGGGTTGCGCAGGGCCTGGGCCATGGCCAGCCAGCTGGCGCCGCGACCGGTCTCGTTCAGGAAGCGATGCACAGTGTAGGACCAGGAGTAGACCATCTCGCCGCCCTTGTCGTAATCCAGGTGCAGGATGTCGGCCAGGGCTGGACGATCCCCTGCCGGGCGGCCGGCGACGTTGTCCAGACCACGGGCGAAGCACTGGCCGTGGGCGATGAATTCCGCCAGCCCTTCCGACCACCAGGTGGTGCGGTTGAGCGGGTAGTGGCCGAAGCTGCCGTACTGGTTGAAGCGGCCGTCCAGGTAGTGCACGTACTCGTGGCGCAGGTTCCACACCTGGAACGCAGGGCGCTTCCACTCCGCCTCGTAGGCGAAGAAGCGGGCCTGGTTGCCGGGGCGAGCCGGATCCCCTTCGAGGTAGATGCCGCCGTTGTCGGTGGAAACGCCACCAAACAGGGCGCTGCCGTAGCGTTTCCAGTCGGCGGAGGAGTCGAAGATCACCAACTCCAGAGCCTCGTTGTGATCGTCCGCCACCGGCTGCCAGCCAGTTTCCATCTGCTGATGGAACTGCTGCTCTTCGGCGCCCAGTTCACGGCAGATCCCCTCGGCCTGATCCATGGTCAGATCCTGGGCCCGCAGGCGCAGGGTCGGCGAGCAGGTGTGCTCGAACGGCAGCACATCCTCCACCCGGATCGGGGTGCAGAGCCCGGCGAAGTCACCGCTGATGCAGGCTTCGCTGGTGCGGTCCGTGTAGGTCAGGTAGTAGGTGGAGAGGGTCAGCGACATGTCTTCCAGCAGATCCTGGCTCTGCTGACCACCGGGGATCAGGCCGTGGTGGCGAACGAGGGCGATGACGGAGTCATCCAGCAGCTTGCGGTAGCCGTCGAGCTCGTCCGGGCGGGTATAGCGGGCGACCCGGTAGAGGCGGGTGTAGGCATCCAGCACGTTGTTGAGCAAGAACAGATCGGCGCCATCCCGCCCTTTCCACAACGCGAGTTCGCTCATGCCGAGGGCGTGCAGCTGCTTGCGCAGCTCGCCATCCTGCGCTCGGAAGTCGCTGGCGAAGGGATCGCTGTAGTCGCTGGCGAAGTCGAGGAAGTTGAGCAGATCGAACAGGCCGGTCGCCCAGGCGTGCTGGCCGTTGATCTCGCTGGCATGGCGGGTGCTGTAGGCCAGCATCTGGTTGAACTCGCCGAGCAGGGTACCAAAGCGGCTCTGCACTGCCGGGCTCTTGAACTGGCCGTGCAGGGCGATGCTCCAGGCACCGATCACGGAGCCCACCTCATCGGTGGGTTGCTCCGGGAAGAGCAGCGGATGGGCACCCAGCGCGGTCAGCGCCTCGGCCAGCGCCTCGGCGGCGGCCGGACCGTCTTCCTTGTGCTTGCCGTAGTTGTGGTAGTTGTGGGCACGCACGTATTCCAGCAGCAGCTTCATGGCCGGATGGGCCGGCTGATTGGCCGCCAGCAGGCTCTGGATGCCGCGGGACACGGCCAGCAGTTTGGCATCGTCGTGACCATAGTTCTCCTGCCAGACAGGGGCGGGCTGGCCACTGGCATCCTGCACTATCCTGGCCGCTTCGGCGTCCAGCAGATCGGTATCGGGCAGGTCCGGCTCGGAGCAGGCGCGGCCGTCGGCACGGCGGCAGTCGAGCTGCTCCTCCTTGCTAGCCAGCATGATGGGGCGATTGAGCACCCGGCTCTCCTGCCATTCGGTTGTTTCCGGCAGGGTCTGCCATTCGCTGCCCCCCACCGGGTATTGATAGCCGGTGTCCTTCAACACCACCTGCACCTCGCTGCCGGCGGGCAGGGTCTGACGGCACACCCGGTAGCTGATGGTCTTGTCCCCTTCCTGACGAGTCTGGGGTTCATCACACTCCTGCTGGGTCTTGGCCTGTTCCAGCAACCAGGTGTACTGGCGCCAGACGTGCAGCTCGCTCACCTGGCGGGCTGCCTGGCTGCCCGCAACCGGCTGCAGGCGGAAGAAGATCTGCTCGAGGCGGCCATCACGCTCATTGGGGGTCTCTTCCAGTACCTTCAACTGCTGCCAGTTTTGCGGCTGGTACTGCCATGCCTGCTCGGCGCAGCGCCCCTCGGCGTTGAGCTCGCAGCGATCCAGCTCCTGCTCGCTGTGACCCAGGATGACCCGCTCCGCCAGCGGCAGACGATCCTGACGCGGCGCGGTCGGGGTACCTGCCAGGGGCTCCCAGCGGCCCTGCTTCATGCCGTAGCCAAAGTCATAGCTGCTGGCCGGGACAGCCTTGCCGGCCGGTACCACCTCTTCACAGCTGAGGTAGCGGATCTGCCAGCCCTGCTCGATCTTGAGCTGGGGTTCGCCGCACTGCTGTTCTGCCAGTGCGGCCAGGTTGGCTTCGCTCCAGTCGAAGCGACGATACACCCTCAGCTGTTGATAGGGGGCATCGGTGCTGCGGGCGCTCAGCTCGTAGGTCACTTCGGTGAGCTGATCCCCCAGCTGACGGCTGGATTCACCTTTGAGTTGATACTGTTGCCAGTCGGAGGGGGAGTAGTTGGCCAGCGCCGAAGTGGCAAGCAGGCCCGGTGCTGCCAGCAGCAGCAACCTGGTACCCAGATTGTTCATTTTTATCCCTTTGCTTGATTGTCTGCGTGATTGACGCGTGCAATCTATTCAGCTCCAAAAGGATATCAACCCACCAATCAGGCCATATAAATCATTTATTTAGATTGAATCAAAACAAAGTGAGCCCCATTGGGGGCCTGGTTGATAGCAAGGACTCATCTGCCATCTGGGGGGTATCTCAGTCTGAGGCTGGCAACTGTGATCAAAGTCTCGTTTGAGATGTGCTGGTCATGTGGCGTCGCGACAATTCGAAGCCGGCTAACACGCAGAAAAAGTGCTGACTTGCCTGGGCAGAACGTTGGGGAATGTAGTGAAGAGAGACCTGGTGGTGCTCGGTATGAATGCAGGGAAATAGGAGGGGAAGTGAAGAGAGTGGCGAGCGGGCGTTATAAGCCGCTGCCTGAGCATGGCAGTGGGTGCTCACCCTTCACGGAGAGAGCAGATCCGCCCGAAGCAATGAACAACTTCGGGCAGGTGACGGAAGTGACGGGATCAGAGGTAGCTGACGGTCACTATGGCCATGTTGCTGCTGCCGGCAGACAGCTTGTACTGCATGGTGCTGCTGATGGTATTGAGGCTGCCGGCTTGCTGCAGGCTGGCCAGATCCATGGTCTGACGCTGGGTGCCCGAGTAGCAGGTCACGCTGTTGTCGGCGAAGTCACAGGGGGCTTCGTAGATGGTACCGGTGAAGGTGACGCTGCCATCGTAGGCGGAGGCAGTAGCTGGCAACAAAGCGGCACCCAGCAGCATGGCTGCGGCGGCAGAAGAGGCAAAACGGATGGCGCTGTTGCGAACGGAAGCGGTGGAAGTGTTCATTTTTATGTCCTTTTCGTCACATGTCGTTGTACGAAAAGGGCAACGCAATCAAAGAGAATGACACAGATACAGCTGATGACATCGCTCTTCTCAGATGGCAGCTCCGCTGTCTTAGGTTATGAACCCTTAGACCGGTGGCTTTGCGTCCCGACCTTTCGATCGGTTTGCCCTTTACTCTATGTCTAGATGATAACATCGCACTTTGAGAAATCAATCACCATAAAAAAGTGTGAGGTATCGGTCACAAATAGTTTTTTATTCTCCGCGGCTCAGGATAAACGGCTGGTTTTCCTTAATGTTTTTTTGAATTAATATCCTGAAAAATTCATTCTTATCTCCCTTGCCATTATGAATAACGGGCGAACTCAGTATTTTTATGTCGATCACAAACATGGTTCAGCATGACCTTGGGAGTGAACAAGGGGATAATAAAAGGAAGCTTGTTGGTGTTTCCCTTCACAAGTGGAACCTGGTTAGAATGATTACCTGATTACCTGATTACCTGATTACCTGATTACCTGATTACCTGATTACCTGATTACCTGATTACCTGATTACCTGATTACCTGATTAC
>NZ_JBFOCO010000013.1:0-94367 GCF_040907865.1 Aeromonas sp. s5 | reverse complement strand
TGTTGCGGGAATAGCTCAGTTGGTAGAGCACGACCTTGCCAAGGTCGGGGTCGCGAGTTCGAGTCTCGTTTCCCGCTCCAAAAATTTGTAAGTGATATTCCGATGCGGGAATAGCTCAGTTGGTAGAGCACGACCTTGCCAAGGTCGGGGTCGCGAGTTCGAGTCTCGTTTCCCGCTCCAATCACTTGCAGATGACATTCTGTTGCGGGAATAGCTCAGTTGGTAGAGCACGACCTTGCCAAGGTCGGGGTCGCGAGTTCGAGTCTCGTTTCCCGCTCCAAAAATTTGTAAGTGACATTCCGTTGCGGGAATAGCTCAGTTGGTAGAGCACGACCTTGCCAAGGTCGGGGTCGCGAGTTCGAGTCTCGTTTCCCGCTCCAATCACTTGCAAATGACATCCTGTTGCGGGAATAGCTCAGTTGGTAGAGCACGACCTTGCCAAGGTCGGGGTCGCGAGTTCGAGTCTCGTTTCCCGCTCCAATCTCTCTTAGAAGTCCTCACCATCCATTTGAATTGCCCATTACATCGCGCTGCGATGATTTGTCGTATCCGGCGTTTAGCCAGATCAGATCCATGTTTGCTGTACTCGTGTCGTACACAAGGGCGGGAAGGGCTGTTGCTGCTGCGGGCAGGTTGATGATCGTGGTGGGGAAGGGGAAATGGCAGGCAAAAAAATAGGAGGGGCGAGGGCTCCTCCTACCGGCTCACTGGCGCTGGCTTAGATAACGGTAACGTTCTCAGCCTGAGGACCTTTTTTGCCCTGGGTCACAGTGAACTGTACTTTTTGACCTTCAGCCAGGGTCTTGAAACCGGCGCTCTGGATGGAGGAGAAGTGAACGAAAACGTCCGGTCCCTGGGATTGCTCGATAAAGCCAAAACCCTTGGTCTCATTGAACCATTTTACTTGGCCGGTGCGAATGTCAGACATGTGGTAAGTCCTATCTATAACAAAATGAAACTAAGCCTGGTTGGGCAGCATTTGCCTAGAAAGCAGAGGTTGAAGCATGACTGACCACGTCAATTTGTCCCAGTAGCATGTAGCACAATCCCTGTCTAAAGCACAAACGATTGTACGTGAGCACGATCCCTTGTCAATTTGGCACTTTTCATTTTTTGAGCAAGCTAAAAATATTGTGAAGTCAGTAGCTTGTTTCACGGGAACCGGTCAAAAAAACGGGAGGCGCCAGGCCTCCCGTTTCATCACTCCTTGAGGGCGAATCCTTCGCCCTGTCGGTCGTAGCGATAGATGGCCTGACCGTAGGAGCGGATCTCGACCCGCTGGATGCGGCGGGTGTCGTCCACCAGGATGAAGATGGCGCGACCAGACTGCAGGCGGGTCAGCGGGCGATCAGGCCCTTCAATGGCAATGAGGCGGCTCAGCTCGGCGCCCGGCAGCTCGAACTTGCGGAAGATGGAGTAGAGGGTTTCACCGGCCTGCACATCGTGTTGCAGCCAGGTGCCATTGACCTTCTCTTCCACCGGTTTGGCCGCGGCGGGGGTATTGCCGCTGGCGCCGTTGCCCACGGTGAGGGCCTGGGCCGGTACGGCGATGGGTACCGTCAGCGAACCGGACGGCGCCGCCTTGGGTTCGGTCGGGGCGGGTTCCCAGGCCAGTACCAGCAGCCAGAGCGGGATCAGGATCAGCAGCCCTATGGTGTGCTTGCGGGGCAGCGGGCTGGCCAGTTTGAACTTGCCAGTCCTAGGTTCCTGGCCGCGCTGGCCAAGTCCGCTCATGCCCTGGCCGATGCGTTGGCGCAGGGGCAGGGTAGCGGCATTGATACGATGGAGCAGGGATCCTTGTGATTCGTCTTGGCGACGCTGCTGGGCTCGTCTGTTGTGGCCACGGGGGCGACGGTCCGGGGTGGGCACGGCATTTACCTCTCACTACATTGCCTGCCATCAGGCAAATTCGTGCCTATGGTAAACGGACTCGCCCCCGAGGGGGAGAGTCCTGACCGTGAAAATTATCAGCTGAGACGAAATTGTCCCAACAATTGCTGTAAACGCTCGGCCGCCTGACGCAATGCCTGGCTGGCTTTGGCTGTCTCGGTGGCATCCTGGGCGATGTCGTTGGCCAGTGCGTTGGTTTTTGACAGATTGCCGGAGACGGTCTCGGAGACCGAGCTCTGCTCCTCGGCGGCGGAGGCGATCTGGTAGGTCATGTCGTTGATGGTGGAGATGGCCTGATAGATGCTGCCGAGCGCCTCTTCCGCCAGGTCTGCTTCCCCCACCGCCTGATGGGTCAGCTGCTGGCTCTGGTTGATGGCGTTGACCGCGTTGGCCGAGCTGTGGCGGATCTTCTCGATCAGCTCCTGGGTATTCTGCACCGCCTGCTGGGTGTTGCCCGCCAGCTTGCGCACCTCGTCGGCCACCACCGCAAAGCCGCGACCCTGCTCGCCGGCCCGGGCTGCCTCGATGGCGGCGTTGAGCGCCAGCAGGTTGGTCTGATCGGCAATGCCCTGAATGACGGTGAGGATGCTGGTGATCTGCTCGCTGTCGTGAGCCAGCCCTTCCACCACCTCGGCGCCCTTGCCGGCTTCGGCGGCCACCTTGTGCATCGACTGGATCACCTGCTGGAAGCGTACCTTGCCCTGATCCGCCGCGCCCTGAGCCTGTTTGGCGGAGTCGGCGGTGTTGTTGGCGTGGGTCGCCACCTCCTGGCTGACGTAGGACATCTCCTGCACCGCGGTCAGCATCTGCTCCATCTCCGCCTGGTGGTGCTGCAGGTTGTTGTCGGTCTGGCCGGCGATGCGGTCGGTGTCGCCGGCGTGACGGTTGACCTCGCTGGCGGTCTTGAGCACATCCCCCAGCAGCACCTGCAGCTTGTCGATGAAGCGGTTGATGCCCTTGGCCAAATCCCCCAATTCATCCTGGGACTGGGTATTGAGCCGCTTGGTGAGATCCCCCTCGCCATCGGCGATGTCATCCACCAGGCTCACCATCTGGCGGATGGGGCCTGTGATGCTGCGGGCAATGACCAGCATGGTGGCCAGCGCCAGCACCAGCACCACGACGGCACCCACCAGTTGCTGGGTCATGGCGGCCCGGTTCATGTCGCCCAGCTGGGCTTCCAGCTGATCGGCTCCGGCCAGCACCACCTTGTAGGGCAGGGTGACGATGATGGCCCAGTTGCGGCTCATGCCCGGCACCGCGATGGGTACCGAGATGCGAAACGCATCGTCGAGCTCCTCGCGCTGTACCTCGGGTTTGAGGTATTGCTGCCAGCCGTTGCCGAGCAGCTTGTCGGCGCGACTGCCGAGCAGGCTGGCATCCCCGCTGGTGCCGGTGATGACGCCGGCGGCGCTGACGATCAGGGTCTCGCCCTTGCCGTCATAGATGTTGCTGTTGAGGGACTGGGCCTGACGGCTGATGGAGTCCACCGCCAGATCGAGGGCGGCTATCCCCTTGAACTGGCCGCCCACCATGATGGGGGTGGTGATGGTGCTCACCAGCACCTGCTGGCCGTTGATGTCCACCTTGAAGGGGTCGATGAGGCAGGAGCGCCCCTCCCGTTTCGGGCAGGCGTAGTAGTCGTTGGCCGGATTGCCAAACTCATCCGGATCGCTCTTCTCGATGGAGAGCAGCAGGTCGGTGCCGATCTGATCCTTGTCACGATAGAAGTAGGGGACGAAGCGCCCCTTGCTGTCGCTGCCCAGCGCCGTCTGGCCGGCGAAGCTGGCATCCTGGCCGTCGAAGCCGTTGGGTTCAAAGCCGGCGAAGGCACCGTAGAGCTGGGGTTCGAGGGCGAGCTGGGCCTTGAGCAGGTCGGTGGCCTGCTGGCGATCCAGCGGCAGCTTGCCCTCCTGCTGCAGGGCGAGGGCGCTGGCCATCTGCTGGGTATAGGAGAGCCCCTTTTGCAGCAACTGGGTGATGGTGGCGGCCTCGGCACGGGCGTTGGCGCTGACCTTCTGCCAGGCCTCCTGCTGCAGGGCGGCGCGGCTGGAGCTGATGGTCAGCTTCTGGGTCTGTTGACCCGAGTACTGGTTGAGCAGGATCAGGATGACCAGGGCGGCGGTCATGGCGATCCCGGCCATCACCAGAATGCGATTCTGGATAGAACGGAACTGCATCGTCTCTTCCTTGTTGGTGAGCGTTATTTGAATATCGGCCGGAGGAGGCAGCTCTCCAACACTTTGCATAGCAAATAGGAAACGGGGATTTTGTTTTGCGATCCCCTTCAAACATCAGGTGGCAAGGGGGCGGACCGGTGCTTTGTTCCCCCTACTTTGGCTCGTGGCAGCGCCATGGTTTTCCCATCCGTCATTGTCGGTGCTAAAATGCGACGGTTTTTTTAACGAATTGGCCCAAGGCCCTCTACACAAGGCTTAAAGATGAAAGTCAAAACCCGTTTTGCTCCCAGCCCGACCGGCTTTTTGCATGTCGGCGGTGCCCGTACCGCACTCTATTCCTGGTTGTTTGCAAAGAACCAGGGCGGTGAGTTCGTGCTGCGTATCGAGGATACCGACCTGGAACGTTCCACTCAGGAGGCGATCGACGCCATCATTGAGGGCATGGAATGGCTGGAGCTGAACTGGGATGAGGGCCCCTACTACCAGACCAAGCGCTTCGATCGCTACAACGGTCTGATCGACGAGATGCTGGCAGACGGCCGCGCCTACAAGTGCTACTGCTCCAAGGAGCGGCTGGAAGCGCTGCGCGAAGGCCAGATGGCCAACGGCGAGAAGCCCCGCTATGACGGCAAGTGCCGTGATCACGCCCACGATCATCCGGCCGATGCGCCCCACGTCATCCGTTTCCGCAACCCCACCGAAGGTTCCGTGGTGTTCGATGACCACGTCCGTGGCCGCATCGAGTTCGCCAACACCGAGCTGGACGATCTGATCATCCGCCGTACCGACGGCGCGCCGACCTACAACTTCTGCGTGGTGGTCGATGACTGGGATATGGAGATCACCCACGTGGTGCGTGGCGAAGACCATATCAACAACACCCCGCGCCAGATCAACATCTACAAGGCGCTGAACGCGCCGGTGCCTGAGTTTGCCCACGTCTCCATGATCCTGGGTGACGACGGCGCCAAGCTCTCCAAGCGCCACGGTGCTGTCTCCGTGATGCAGTACCGCGACGACGGCTACCTGCCGGAAGCGCTGCTGAACTATCTGGTGCGTCTGGGCTGGTCCCACGGCGATCAGGAGATCTTCAGTCTGGAGGAGATGATCAAGCTGTTCAGCCTGGACGCCATCTCCAAGTCTGCCTCGGCGTTTAACACCGACAAGCTGCTGTGGCTGAACAACCATTACATGCGTAGCCTGGATCCGACCTATGTTGCCAAGCATCTGGCCTGGCACATGGCTGACCAGAAGATCGACACCAGCAAGGGCCCGGCCCTGGCCGACGTGGTGACCCTGCTGGCCGAGCGCTGCAACACCCTGGTCGAGATGGCCGCCCAGAGCCGCTATCTGTTCGAAGAGTACGAGGCGATCGACGAAGCAGCAGCCAAGAAGCACCTGCGCGGCGTTGCCGCCGAGCCGCTGACCCTGGCCAAGGCCAAGCTGGCTGCCCTGGAGACCTGGACTACCGAAGCGCTGCACGAGCTGATTGAAGCCACTGCTGCCGAGCTGGGTCAGGGCATGGGCAAGGTCGGCATGCCGCTGCGCGTAGCCGTCACCGGGCTGGGTCAGTCCCCCGCCATCGACGCAGTGATGGCGCTGGTGGGCAAGGAGCGGGTACTCGCCCGTATCGAGCGCGCTCTGGCGTATATCGAAGCGCGCATGGCTGCCGAGTAATAGCAGGCCGCCGGGGCATTCCCTTCTGGCATCTCCGACGCCGTGATGGCGCTGGTGGGCAAGGAGCGGGTACTCGCCCGTATCGATCGCGCTCTGGCGTATATCGAAGCGCGCACGGCCGCCGAATAAGCGCCAACCATCGCTTGAAAAAGGGCTCCTGTGCGGGGGCCCTTTGTTTTTGGTCAAGGGCCGGTTTTGTGACATAAAACAGCGAGATAGCTGTGCCATTGCCGGTTAAATCGGCTAACTGATTGAATTTTGACTAAACGCGCGAATCGCCGTTATTTTTGGGTTGACAGCAAAGCGGCCGGTGCCTATCATGCGCCTCCGTTGCCGGAGATAACTTTGGTAGCGCCGAGGTGAGTTGGGGTTATAGCTCAGCTGGGAGAGCGCTTGCATGGCATGCAAGAGGTCCGCGGTTCGATCCCGCGTAGCTCCACCAAATTCTCCTCGAACAATCTGGAATCCAAGGGGTTATAGCTCAGCTGGGAGAGCGCTTGCATGGCATGCAAGAGGTCCGCGGTTCGATCCCGCGTAGCTCCACCAGGTTCCTGATTGAAATGAAGTGCCCAGGGCAGTGCGGTGTGTATCACCCAGGCCGACCTTTGTGGGGTTATAGCTCAGCTGGGAGAGCGCTTGCATGGCATGCAAGAGGTCCGCGGTTCGATCCCGCGTAGCTCCACCATTATTTAGGATGATTGGCCGCCAGAACCATTCATTCAGTACCGAATTTGGGGTTATAGCTCAGCTGGGAGAGCGCTTGCATGGCATGCAAGAGGTCCGCGGTTCGATCCCGCGTAGCTCCACCAAATTCAGAGTGACTCAACGTCACTCACACATATCGGGGTTATAGCTCAGCTGGGAGAGCGCTTGCATGGCATGCAAGAGGTCCGCGGTTCGATCCCGCGTAGCTCCACCATATTTCGTAATGAAAGTAGAAAAGGCCACCGCACTGCGGTGGCCTTTTTGTTTTGCGCTCCGTTCACCGGTCGTGCCGACGATCCATAAAAAAGCCCGCATCGCTGCGGGCTTTTGGCTTGATGGCAAGGGTCATCAGCCGTGGCGGCGACGCCAGGCCAGCGGCAGCAGGGCCAGCAGCAGGGCGCCCATGGCACCGCCACCGCCGTTGCTCTCCTCTTTCAGCTTGAGGTCGACGATGATGGGGTCGTGGTCGGAGGCGCTGAACGGGTTGTCCGACTTGATCATGTCGCCGGTGAAGTCCCGGCCGTACTCGAACAGGTTGCTTTCGAACGAGTTGATGTGCCAGTCGGCCACGGCGATCACCTTGCCGGCCAGCGCCGGGTTGGCGAGGGCATAGTCCAGGGTGCCGAGCTCGGCCTCGTAGCTGTAGGAGATGGCCTTCTCCTTGTTGAACTTGACGTTCATGTCCACCAGGCCGTAGCTCTTGGCCACCTCGCTGCCGGTCTGCTCAAAGACCTGGTCGCCGAGGAAGGTCTGGGAGGCGGAGAAAATCTTGCGCTGGCCGTCGGTCGGCACATAGTCGGTCAGCACCCGGATC
Source organism: Aeromonas sp. s5 (assembly GCF_040907865.1). NCBI lineage: Bacteria > Pseudomonadati > Pseudomonadota > Gammaproteobacteria > Aeromonadales > Aeromonadaceae > Aeromonas > Aeromonas sp. s5. The sequence goes on along the minus strand of NZ_JBFOCO010000013.1, from coordinate 87,101 downwards.
GCATCTTCCCGGGCGTAGGAGTTGAAGTCGCCCACCAGCAGCACCTGACCGGGCAGCTTGCTCACCGCCTCGCCCAGCACCTTGGCGGCGCTGACCCGGAACTCGGTGCACTTGCCCTGCAGATCGGCCGGCTCCTTGCCGTCCAGGTTCTCCAGGCAGCCTGAGCCTTTGGATTTCAGGTGGTTGACCACCAGGGTCAGCGGATCCTTGCTGCCCTCGACGGTGAAGGTCTGCACCAGGGAGTCACGCTGGGAGGCCTGTTTCTCGACCCCTTTGGCATCCAGGTATTTCTGTACCGGCAGGGTGATGACGTTGGCATCCCCTTGCGGGGTCAGCTTGGCCGGCCGGTAGATCATGGCCACCATGATGGCGTCGCCACCGAAGTAGTGCTCGCCCTGCAGCAGCGCCTTGGGCAGGGTGACGAAGGCGTACTGCTTGCCCGCCTCTTTCTGCTGGGCGTTGAGGGCCTGCACCAGGTCGCTGATGGCGGAGTGGCTGTCAAAGCCGTTGTTCTCCATCTCCATCAGGCCGAGCAGGTCAGCATCCATCTCGGTGATGGCGTTGACTATCTTGGCGCGCTGCTTCTGGAAATCCTCCAGGTTCTTGGCGCCGCGGTTGCAGCCCTTGGCGCTGTCCGCATCCGCCTGATCCTTGCACAGCACGTTGAGGGCACCGCCCACGCTGGAGTGGCTGGTGAAGTAGTTGAGCACGTTGAAGCTGCCGACGCGCAGATCGGTGCCGTCGGCACGGGCCGGAGCGCTCTGGCGGTCGTTGTCGCTGGTGCGCAGCAGATCGCCGGCGGTGATCACCTGATCCTGCGGCACGATCAGCCGGTACTCGTTGTAGCTGTAGCCCACCATGGCGTCCAGATTGACCGGGGCATCGCCGATGCGCAGGTAACCCTGCTCCGGCTCCCAGGCCGGCAGCCAGGGCAGTTTGCCGTCGGCGGCCTTGAAGTCCGATTCGAGGAACACCCGGTTGCCGGCGTTGGCCTTGGCCAGCGCCTTGGCGGCCTTGCTGTCGGCGTCGTGCAGCTGGGTCGGCTTCATCAGCGGCGCCTGGTGGGAAAGCACCAGGTTGTTGCGTCGGGCGGCGTAGTCATAGCTGAAGTTGCGGCTGATCTTGAGCGCGCTGTCGGCATCGAGGCGTACCCGCATCCCTTCGTGGCGCTCCAGTGCCCGGGCCAGGGTCTCGTTTTCCAGCACCCGCAGCGGGATGGCGGCCGGGGCTGCGCCCTGGGCGATCACCTGCAGGCGCGCGGTGCCGTTGTCAGTCATTGGCTTGAGCTGGGTGTGGCCGTAATACTCCTCGACCTTGGCCTCCAGGCAGACTTCGGCGCCCGGCTTGATGTCCGGATACTTGCTGGCGAAGTTTTTGTCGTTGAGGTAGACGAAGATGCCGTCCGAGGTCTGGGGGTTGCCGTCGCCCTGCACATCCAGCAGGTAGAACCCCTTGTTGAGGCTCTCGCCCAGACCCGAGACCACCGCCTTGACCATGACGCTCTGGGGGCTTTCGAACTTGTCGGCGGGAATGAGCGGGCTCTTGTCACCGCTGCCCTGAATGACCGGGATCGGGGTGAGGTCGCTGTCGGCCGGGCAGCTGAAGCCAGCGGCATAGACGGACGGAGAGGCGAGCGCAATCCCCACGGCCAGCGACAGCAGGGTACGTGTTCCTTTCATATCTGTTCCTTTTTTTATTTTTTGCCAGTGTTTCCATAGCCTTGGCGCATCGGCCAAGGGCGCGCATTGTCACATTTCTGGCATGTCGTACCAGTGAGCCAACGCACATTACGGGGATACAAATGAGGGCAATGCCGGTTTTTTTGACTTGGCTAACAGCATGAAACTAATGACAAATTTGTTATTTCATCCGATTGGCGAAAATGTGATCCCGCTGGCATCCACATATTTTTCCTCGAGAATGAAGATTGAGACTCGGCTGGTTGATTCCTATACTCGGCTTGTTCCTCACGGAACCCAGGTAAAGGGCAAACCGGTCGAGATGCCGGGACGCAATGCCTCCGGTCTTCAGATCGAGCGATCCAGATAGCGGGGCTTCCCAGGGTGAGGGTGACGTTTGTGGCAGGTCCATTGCCAGTTGTCTGTGCCCATCACGCAGGTTGCGCTTGTGCTTTGCCTTGGAGACCAATGCCAAGACAAAACAAGGAAGATAACAATATGCAACAGACCCTAAGGCCCAGCAGGCTTGCCATGCTGGTGGCTTTGGCTGCCATGCCCGCCTGGGCACAGGCCGCTTATCCCGCCTATCAGGCCGGTACCGCCTACAAGGCCGGCGACATCGTCAGCAACGTCGGCAATCTCTATGAGTGCAAAGAATTTCCCTACTCCGGCTGGTGCGGGGCCTCGCCCTATCACTATGAGCCCGGTGTCGGGGTCGTCTGGGCCGATGCCTGGAAACTTTATGGCGGGGAGGTGCCGCCCCCGGCGCTCGGCGTAGCCGTCAGCTCGCCGGCTGCCGGCACCAGTGTCAACGAAGGGGCCAGCGTCGCGCTGGCGGTGACCCTGAGCGGCCCGGTGACGGCGCTGGTCAAGGTCGAGTACCTCATCGACGGCACCCTGGTCGCCACGGCGAGTGCCTCGCCCTGGAACGGCAGCTGGCGTGCCGCCGGTGTCGGCGCCCACGCCCTCAAGGCGCGGGCGCTGGATAAAGACGGCAAGGTACTGAGTGAAGCAGATTCCAGCTTCAAGGTCGCCGCCGTGGTGGCGCCGGAGGCACCCAAGGTGAGCATCAGCAGCCCGGCCGCCGGCGCTAAGGTGACCCTGGGTCGCAGCGTGGCGGTGAGCGGCAACGTCACCGATGCCAACGACGACGTCGCCAAGGTCGAGCTGTTCGTCGATGGCAAGAAAGTGGGTGAAGACACCAGTGCCCCCTGGCAGGTGAACTGGACGCCCCAGAGCAAGGGGCTGGCCGGTCTCAAGCTGGTGGCGACCGACAAGGAGAACCTTAGCGGCGAATCGGCCCAGGTCGACGTGCAGGTGGAAGAGGCCGCCCTGCCGCCCACCGGTGGCAACCTCTCCTGCGACATTCGCCAGATCTACCGCCCGGACGGTTACGAGTGCATGGGGGATGATCACGCCCGCCGGGTCATCGGCTACTTCACCTCCTGGCGTACCGGCAAGAACGGCTTGCCCTCCTACCTGGTGAGCGACATCCCCTGGAACAAGATCACCCACATCAACTACGCCTTCGCGGCGGTGGACGAGCAGAGCCACACCATCAAGGTGGACGATTCGGCCACCAAGATGACCTGGGACGGCGTGCCGGGTGCCGAGATGGATCCGGAGTTCGCCTATCAGGGCCACTTCAACCTGCTGTCGAAGTACAAGAAGCAGTATCCGGACGTGAAGACCCTGATCTCGGTGGGGGGCTGGGCCGATACCCGCGGCTTCTATACCGCCACCACCAAGGGTGACTGCTCGGTCAACACCGACGGCATCAACGCCTTTGCCAACTCGGCGGTGAGCTTCATCCGCCAGTACGGCTTTGACGGGGTCGACGTCGACTACGAGTATCCCACCTCCATGAAGGATGCGGGCAACCCCAACGACTTCCCGCTCTCCAACCAGTGCCGCGGCAAGCTGTTTGCCAACTACAAGGTGCTGATGCAGACCCTGCGCAGCAAGCTCGACAGCGCCGGCAGCGAGGATGGTCGCAAGTACATGCTGACCATCGCCTCGCCGGCCTCGGCCTACCTGCTGCGCGGCATGGAGAACTTCCAGGTCACCCAGTACCTCGACTACGTCAACCTGATGACCTACGACTTCCACGGCGCCTGGAACAACTTCGTCGGTCACAACGCCGCCCTGTTCGACAACAAGGCGGATGCCGAACTCGCTCACTGGGGCGTCTATACCCAGAGCCAGTTTGGCGGCATCGGCTACCTCAACGCGGCCTGGTCTGCCCACTACTTCCGTGGCGCCCTGGCGGCCGGCAAGATCAACGTGGGCGTGCCTTACTACACCCGCGGCTGGCAAGGGGTCAGCGGTGGCACCCACGGTCTGGGTGGCAAGGCAGCCCTACCGAGCCAGAGCGATTGTCAGCCGGGTACCGGTGGCAGCACCATTCCGTGCGGCAACGGGGCGGTCGGCATCGACAACATCTGGCACGATCTCGACAAGAACGGCAAGGAGATCGGCGGTGGCGCCGTGCCCATGTGGCACGCCAAGAACCTGGAGAACGCCGCCAGCCTGGGTATCACCACCATGCCGAGCTACGGTCAGGCCTGGGGTCTGGATCCCAACAACCCGGCTCACGTGATGCAGGGCAAGTACGTGCGTTACTACGATGACAAGGCGCAGGCGCCCTGGCTCTGGAACGAAGAGAAGAAGGTGTTCCTCTCCACCGAAGATGAAGAGTCCATGGGCCACAAGCTCGACTACATCATCAAGCGGGGCCTGGGCGGGGTCATGTTCTGGGAGATGGCGGGTGACTACGCCTTCGATCCGGCCAAGAACGAGTACGGCATGGGGGATACCCTGACCACGCTCGCCTACGACAAGTTTGCCAAGGCGACCAAGTACGACACCAGGCAGAACGATCTGGCGGCGCCAACTGCCCAGCTCGACATCGCGGTGAGCCTCTCCGGCTTCAAGGAGGGGGATTCCAACTACCCGATCAACCCGACCCTGAAACTCACCAACAACTCGACCCAGACCATTCCGGGCGGTACCCGCATCGAGTTTCTGGTGCCCACCTCCACCTCCGACACCATCACCGACCAGAGCGGGATGGGGCTGAAAGTGGTGGAGAGCGGCGGCAACCAGAACTCCGACGGCATCGCCAACGAGAAGGACTTCCACAAGGCGGCCTTCACGCTGCCGAGCTGGAAGGCGTGGGCGCCGGGCAGCGATGTGGAAGTGGCGATGACCTACTATCTGCCGGCCGCCGGTGTACCGAGCGGTATCCGCCTCATCAGCGGCACCCAGACTGCGGGTCTCAAGGCCGAGTTCCCGACCCTGCCGGAGGCCGTGCTGGGCAGCAGTGGTGGCGGTGAGAACCCGGGCGGTACCACCTGCAGCAGCCAGAACGTCAATCCGGCCGCCTACAAGGCCTATCCGACCTGGCCGCAGGGGGATCACGCCAACGGCGGTGATCGTATGACCAACAACAAGGCGGTCTGGCAGGCCAACTGGTGGACCAGCAGCGAGCCCAAGGCGGGCGACGGCAGCTGGAAACTGGTATGCAGCTACTGAGTTGTCCAAGCTGCCGCACCAGCAGCGAGCCCAAGGCGGGCGATGGCAGCTGGAAACAGGTATGCAGCTACTGAGTTGTCCAAGTTGCCGCACCTGCAGCGGGCTCAGAGCGGGCGACGGCAGTTGGAAGCTGGTGTGCAGTTACTGATGACCGTTTGAGAGACAGGCCGGCACTCTGCCAGGCCTGTTCTCTCGCAAGGCAATGACTCAATCCGGAGCCCAGGCTCCGGATTTTTTTTATGGCGGGGTAATAAAGGCAGGGGCATAAAAAAGACCGCTCCGGGGAGCGGCCAATTGCCACCAAGGCAATCTGCGGGGTAATCCCCTTGTTGTTGATCGGCAGGGCGGGAGCCCGTCCTGCCGGGTGTTGTTGCGTGCCTTGCCGAGGGATGGCCCCGGTCGGCACGCGGCTTGGTTACTGGGTGACGGCGCCGCCCTGCTGCTCTTTCAAGAAGCTGATCCAGGGGGAGGCGCGGCCGCTGACGTTGCCGTTCTGGGCAGCCTGGGTGAAGGCGGAGAGTGCCTCCTTCGGCTTTTGCTGCTCAAAATAGGCAACCCCGGTCAGGAACTTCAGATCCGCCCGCTGCTCGCCGCTGGCGTTGGCGGCAGGCTTGGCGGCGAAGGCCACCAGATCCTGGTAGCGCTTGCTCTGGATCATCATGCGCGCCATCTTCAACTGCAGATCGGCACTGGGGGCCAGCTTGTAGGACTTGGCCAGGGTGTCGATGGCCGGGTCCAGCTCCTTGGCCTGGTGCCAGTAGTTGGCCAGCGTCTTGTAGTTGGCCGCATTGCTCTCGATGGTCCCTTCCTTCATCGCCTTCTCCATCACGCGGGCGGCGCGGTGGGGAATGCCGGCGAAGGCCAGATAGTTGGCGAGGCGCTGCAGCTCGCTGGCTTCGGTCAGCATGCCGAGGTTGTAGGCGCCTTCCAGCGCCGCCAGGGCCTTGGCATCGTTGCCCGCCTGCATGTGCATGGCCGACAGCTGGGTCCAGTACTTCTTCTTCTCCGGGTAGCGGTCGACCAGTGCGGTCAGCACCTCGGTAGCCGGCTTGTACTGTTTCAGCTCGTAGTGGGCCGCCATCTTCAGCAGGTACCAGGACTCCGGCGCTTTGCCCGCGGAGAGCTTGATCGCGTTGTCCACCGCCGGAATGGCTTCCCGATACTGCTTGAGCTGCACATGGGCGTTGGCCAGCGTGATGTAGGCGTGCGGGGTCGGTTTCTCGTCCTTGCCGAGGTTCGCGAACCACTGGTTCATGGTGCTGATGGAGGCCTTGAAGTTCCCCTCCGCCATGTAGAGCTGGGCCAGGTTGTAGCGCACCTGCTGGGCCACCGGCTGGGGCAGCCCGCCAGTGGCGATGGCATCGGCGAAGTACTTGGTCGCCTGACCGTACTTCTCCTGTTGCGCCGCCACGAAGCCCAGGGTCTGCAGAATGACCCCCTTGTCGTAGACCCGCTCGCCGGCGCCGGACAGCGCCTCCTGCAGCTTGGCATTGGCCTCGCCGTATTTCTTCTCGGTGATCAGTGCCTGCGCCTTGTTGACCGCGCGGTAGGCGCGGTCAGAGAGGGCGGGCTGCTCGGCGGCCCAGCCGGCGGTGCTGAGCAGCACCGCCATGGCGACCGGGGCGAGGATCAGGGTGTGTAACTTTTTCATCGCCACCTTCCTTAGTTGGTCGCAAACTCGATCTCTTGCTGCATGCGACTGGCCTGCGGCTTGCCATCCACCATGGCCGGTTTGAACGTCCATTTGGCGATGGTCTGGCGCGCTGCCTTGCCGAGGTCGTAGCTGCGTGGCTCTTCCTTGACGATCCGCACGTTGCTGACGGTGCCGCGCTCGGTGACGGTGAACTCCACCAGCACCTTGCCGGAGGCGAGGCCGGCCAGCGCCGCCTTGCGGGGCATCATGGGCTCGAAGGTCGCCAGTGGAATGGCGCCGTTGTTGCCACCCATGCCGCCGCCACCGCCGCCGGTGCTGTAGGCACCGAGGGCGTTGCCGCCGCCGATGTTGACCGGGATGTCGAGTTTGGGCATGTCCATCGGCGAGCTCTCCATCTGCGGCCGATCCGTGCTCGCCACTTCCATCTCGGGAGGGGGCGGCGGGCGTTTCGGAGGCGGCGGTTTGGGCAGCTCACGTTGTCTCTCTTGCAGGGTCTCCTGAGGCTTGAGGCGAATGAAGTCGGTCATGGTGACGTCCTCCTTCTCCGTCAGCTCCCGGTGATCCGGCGTGATGAGCTTGTTCATTCCCAGAAACAGGAAGAACACCACCACGCAGGAGACCGCTAACGATATCAGGTATCTCATGGCATTCGCTCCGGCATCAGCTGCTCTTGTCGGCGGCGATGGAGATGTTCTGGACACCGGCCATGCGGATCTGATCCATGACCTGGACCACCAGACCGGAACGGGATTCGCTGTCGGCCTGGATCACCACGGCGCTCTCCGGGTTCTCTGCCCGCAGCCGTTCGATGTTGGCACGCACGGCACCCACTTCGACGATGCGCTTGTCGACCCAGACCTGGCCGTTCTCGCGGACCGCGACCATGATGTTCCCCTTCTTCACCGTTTCGGCCGTGCTGGCGCTCGGGCGGTTGATCTCCACGCCGGACTCCTTGACGAACGAGGTGGTGACGATGAAGAAGATCAGCATGATGAACACTATGTCCAGCATGGGGGTCAAATCGATGGCCGCCTCATCAGCACTGCTGTCGCTGTGACGTTTTCTCATGGCAAAAACTCCTTGCTTGTTCTGTGCCCCCGCCAGAACCGGGCCCGGCGGGGGAGTGCATCCTGCATCAGCCGTGTTTCAGGTTGTCTTCCAGCTTCTGCACGGCCAGCTTGGCCTTGTGATCGAGCCGGCTGACAAAAAACAGACCGGAAAGGGCGGCAATCATGCCCGCCATGGTCGGTACCGTCGCCTTGGAGATACCCGAGGCCATTGCCCTGGGGGAGCCGGTGCCGGTGATGGCCAGGGTGTCGAACACCTGCACCATGCCGACCACGGTCCCGAGCAGTCCCATCAGCGGGCAGAGGGCGATCAGCACCTTGATGACCGGCATCCCCTTGTCCACCGCCATGGCCACCCGGGAGACCAGCTCGCGGCGGATCTGCCTGGCGGACCAGGAGAGGTGATCGCTGCGGGCCAGCCAGGCGGCCTTGGTCTGCTTCACCTGTTGCGGGTAGACCGCCATGAAGTAGAACCAGCGCTCCAGCAGCAGGGCCCACATCATCAGGGTCAGGAAGAACAGGGCGACCAGCACGTCGCCCCCCAATCCCAGAAACCGGCGGACCGACTCGACTTCTTCAATCAACCAGAACCACATGGGTGACTCCTTACGCTGCGGCTTTGGAGGCGTGCAGACGTTCCTGATAACGGGCGACGAAGCCGGCGCTCTGCTCTTCCAGCACCTGGATCAGACGGCGGCTCTGGGTCTGTACGATGGTGTAGAGGAACAGCATGGGCACCGCGACCACCAGACCCTGCATGGTGGTGACCAGGGCTTCGGAGATACCGCCTGCCATCAGCTTGGGATCGCCGGTACCGAACAGGGTGATGGCCTGGAAGGTGGCGATCATCCCGACTACGGTACCCAGCAGACCCAGCAGCGGTGCCACCGAGGCGATCAGCTTGATGATGCTGATGCCCTTCTCGAACTTGGGCACGTTGCGCAGGATGATCTCGTCGAGCTTGGACTCCAGATCCTCGATGTTGTCGCCACGGTGCGCCTGGTAGGCTCCCAGCATCTCGCCGATGGGGTTGCCCTTGATGATCTGATCGGATTTCAGCTGCTTGCGCATGGATCCGCCGATGAGGGAGAGGCGGGCACCGCAGAACAGCGCCAGCAGGGTGCCGATGACCCCCAGTGCCAGGATCACGTAACCCACGGAGCCGCCCTGATCGATGCGCTCTTTGAGGGTTGGCGACTGCACCAGCAGGGAGAGGATCACGCCGCGGGACGGGTCGATGAAGATGGGTTCGACGCTGCCGCCGCCCTGTTCAAACTTGGCGACCGGTTCCAGCACATTGCTCTCTGGTTGACGGGAGAGCTGTTCGAACTTGCCGGTCTCCGGCACGAAGGTCAGGTACTTGCCTTCGGAAACGGTGTTGAATTCGCCGATCTGGGTGACGGTCTTCTCGGCCTGGTTGCCTTCGCCATAGACCACGGTGGCCGGGATCTGGCTCACCTTGCCACCGTCGACCATGCGGCTGAGGGTGGTGGTCCAGAAGGCGGTCAGGTCATCGCTGGAGGGGAGCTCCTTGCTCTCGGCCAGGCGGGTCAGCAGGGCGGTCTGCTCCGGATGCTCGACCCGACGGGCGGAGGCGTTGAAGATCCCCTTGAACTCGCCGGCGAACTGGCGCAGTACGCCGAACATCTCGCCCATGTTGCCGGAACGCTGGCGCAGGGTCTCGGTCAGCTCGGTCAGCTGCTTGTCATTGGCATCAAAAGTGGCCTTGAGCTGCTCGCCTCTGGCGGTCTCGGCAGCCAGGTCGGCCTTGGCCTTGGCCAGCAGGGCGGTCTGCTCGTTCTTGTCGGCCAGGAAGCGGGCTTCCCGCTCCTTGTTGAGCTGGGATTCAGTGGTGCTGGCAGCCTTGACCTGATTGAGCAGGGCGTTCAGATCCACCGGTTGCTCGGCGGCGGTCACCGGCAGGGTGACCAGGGTAGCGCCCGCGATCAGCGAGGCGATGGCAAGTTTGATTCCTTTCATGATGCTTTCTCCGCAGTTTGAACCGGCAGCTTGATGAGGGCGGGAGGCGCCTGCTTCTTGGCGATGCGAAGGCCCTGTTCCACTGCACTGCGATACTCTTGGGGCAACTCTTCCCACTGGCGGGTCTGCTTGTTCCACATGCCGGTTTCCTGGCCGTCAGGGGACTGGTAGAGCAGGGCAATGCGGCCGACGCGCAGGAACTCGTAAGTCTTCTCGCTGCCATCCTTGTCCAGGCTGGCCTTGTAGGACTCGATGGTGCGGCTGAAGCCCTCCTCGATCTGATAGGCCTCCAGGATCTTGCGGTACTTCTCGGAGATGGTGACATCGGCCCGGTTCATCAGGTCGGTCAGGGCCGCCACGCGGTCCTCCCGCTCAACCTTCTGGAACGGCAGGTCCAGCGAGACAAACTGATCGAGGGAGTCGATCATCTTGAGCATCAAGGGCACCACTTCGGTGCTGGTCTGATCGATCTGGGCGATCTGGCGCTGCATGGAGGCCAGTTCGCTGCTCTGGGATTCGACCATCTTGCCCACCTGCTCGTTGTAGGTGCGCAGGCTGTCGACCTGGCGCAGAGCGGCCTTGTACTGGGCGAGGGCGGATTCGGCAGAGTCGGCGTAGTTGTCGATCTTCTGCTGGGAAACTTTGGATGCATTGTCGGTGGCGGCTTGAGCGTCCACTGCCTGGCTGGCAGAGGCGGCACTCAGATTGAAGCTGGTCAGCAAGGCAGCAGAAACCAGGCTGCCGAGGAGCGCTTTCTTCATTGTAATTGTCCTTGTTTTCATAGGATTACCCTATCTCCGTAACTTCCTTGGACGTTGGGCAAAGCCGGCCCGACCGGGCCGGCTTAGGTTGGTATATCAACGGCAGTTGATTAGAACTTCTGGGTGTAGTCGAGGTAGTAGATACGTCCGTCGATGCTGTACACATCTTCGTCGTAGGTGAAGCCATCGCTCTCGAGGGACGGGCCCGCGTTGAACATGTTCTTCACACCGACCTGGATCTTGCCGTCCCAGGGGGCATCCACACCGACGTTCAGGTTCCAGGTAGTCTGGGAGGCGATATGACCCACTTCCTCACCTGTATCGGCAATGTAGTCCTGGCTCTGGGAGTCGATGTAGCTGGCGCTCAGGTAGGAGTCCATGTTCCACCACTGCGGCACATTGACCCCGACACCAGTGTTGAAGCGCAGCTGCGGTCTACCGTTCTGGCCAATTTTGTCTACAACCGGACCACCGGCATACAGGCCTTCCTTGTATTCCAGGATGTAGGTACCACCGAAGTCATAACGAATGGTTGCCACGTTCAGGTCGTATTTGTAGTCAGCCTTGAAATCCAGACCGCTGGTGTTCAGCTCGCCCAGGTTGACCATGGGAGCGATAGCCCCCTTGATCTTGCCCTGGCTGTTACGAGTGATGTTGCTGGAGCTACCGTTGTTCAGTTCGTCATAGATGATGGACTGCAGAGAGTTCAACTGAATGACGTCGGTGATTTTGATTGTGTAGTAGTCCAGTGACAGGTTCAGGTCATCCAGCGGGCTGTAGGCCACGCCAAAGTTCCAGGTGTCTGCGGTCTCTTCCTTCAGGTTTTTGTTTGAAGTCCGCGTGGTATCGTACTGTTTGTTGGGGCAAGCCGCAGCCGAGATACCGTTTGCTTCGCAATAGACATAGTCCTTGGCCCAGTCGGCCGAGAAGGAGTCTGCAGAGTAGAGGTCACTCAGGCTGGGAGCCCGGAACGAACGGGACCAGGAAGTGCGCAGCATCAGGTTGTCCAGCGGCTGGTAGCGCAGACTGGTCTTGGGCGAGAAGGCACTGCCGAAGTCGCTGTATTTGTCGAAGCGACCGGCCACGTTGAGCTCAATCTGATCCGTGATGGGGACCAGGGACTCGATATAGGCGGCAGTCACGTCACGAACGCCACCGGAGGAGTTGCCGGAAGAGCCTATGATGTTGCCGGCTTCGGACTGGGCGTCGTACTTGTCGGCATAGACCCAGTCGTTGTACTCGGCACCGGCGTACCAGCTGACCGGCCCGGCCGGCAGTTCTCCCATGTCCCACTGGACACCGGCATACCACTGGTAGAAGTCCATGGTGGAGCGACGGCTGGTGTCGGCGGCCATGGAAGCCGTGGTGGAGGCATCAAACTCACCACCGACAAACTTGCCATCCTCGATAGCCTTCTGGGCGGCAGACTTCAGCACATAACCAGTACCGTTTTCCTTGTTGTCGGTCTTGGAGTACATGTAGCCGGCGTTCCACTGCATGTCACCAACGCTTTCGGTAGCAATGGTGCCCTCGAAACCCAGGTTTATGCTGCCAGTCGTGTCTGTGACCAGGTTGTCACGGGTACCGACGTTGTTGAAGCGGTAGTAGGCGTAAGCGGCTTCACCCAGGCCTTGGGTTGCGGCGGCATCCAGGCCGTTGTCGGTGAAAAACTGCGCATTTTTCGGGTTGGCTGGGTCTATGGTGAAGGCACCAGCAGCCGGAGCAAAACGACCAAAGCTCTCGACCCGGGAACCAATGATCTGGGGCACGAAGTCGACGTTGTCATTGATGTGATAGCGGCCATTCACATAGAGGGTGTCACGGCTGCGAGAGGCTGTCTTGGCGGCAACCTGGCCGTAGTTGAAGTTACAGCCACCATCGGCGTTTATAAAGGGGTCTTTACAGGTGCCGTCAGGATTGGTGGAACCCGCCAGAGGGCCATATTTCCAGATGGCATCGCCATTGCCGTCCAGGCCCGTGATGCCTTCCACGTTGCGGCCGTAAACGCTGGGTGAATCGTTGCCTTGCTTGGCGAGGTAGTCACGGTCACGGCTGTAGATGACGTCTTTCTTGTCGTGCTCATAGACAGTCATCAGGGAGCCTTTTTCACCGGTAATGCCGGCGACGATGGAACCGCTCTTCTCGTCACCACCGTCTTCACTTGGGCTGCCAATTCGCCCTTGGAAGGTCAGTCCTTCGTAACCCTCTTTCAGCACCACGTTGATGACGCCGCCGATGGCGTCGGAACCATAGATGGCTGAGCCACCGTCCAGGTTCACTTCCACCCGCTCAACGGCTGCCATGGGGATGGTGTTCAGGTTGATGGAGGTGCCGCCCATGGTGGGGGAGCCCGCCACCCGCTTGCCGTTGAGCAGTACCAGGGTGCGCTCAGAGCCGAGACCGCGCAGGCCAACGGTAGACTGAGACTGGAAAGAGCTGCCGGAGGAGGGGGATACGCCGCCGAAGGAGTTGTAGGAGGCTTGTTTCAGGTAGTCGGCCACGGTCTGCTGACCGGATTGTTCGATCTTGGCCTTGCTGACGGAGACAACCGGGGTGGCGCCTTCCACGTCGACACGGGAGATGCGCGAGCCGGTAACCTTGATCTTCTGGAGTTTTTCGACGTTTTGGCCTTCTTCGGCCAAGACAGGGGTGGCCACTACTGCCGCGCTCGCCAAGGCAAACGCAACGGCAGCAGAGAGTCTGCTTTTCCTAAGCATCGCTTATATCCTTCCTGGTTGTTTTTTTGTTTGCTTCCATACCGCCCTCGTTGGGGCGATGCGTAAGGCTTATCAAGGTTTGGCGGTTGACGTCAATTGAGGCGGTACGGATGGGGGCGTGGCGGGTAATAAGATGACTATGTTTTATTTGTTCGCATTTGGCAGAGATTTATTCTGATTTGGTAACGTTTTCCTATGTAAAGGTTTTGTTAAAGCAAATTGATTCCAGTTTATCGATTAATTTTGAACTTATCGATAAGGGTGGTGTCTTTCTGGGTTTTATATTGTTGAGTTAGGTGTTTTTAGCATTATTGTCTGTTTTGGTAGTGTGTTCGGCTGAGGTTCAGGCTGGGCGCTGGCCACCTATTTATGTGCAGCCATATAGAGAAGGTGTTCTTTTGTTGGTTTTATTTTAAGTGGCTGTTTTTAATGATTTATTTAATTTATTTGCTGGTTTTTGTTTGTTTTGTTGAATTGTTAAACGTTATTTAAGTTGTTCATCTTGTAGTTTTTTATCTTGAAGTTGCGAAATTCAGAAAAAACGCACGATAAATTCCACTGCACAAGCCGGGACCAGAATGCACCCCTAGTTCTACTTGATTTTTGTTGCAGAGCTTTTACAGTGACCGAGCGGATAGTCTGTCAATCATCGGCTATTCAGTGAGTAATGCCAGGAAGGACGGGCCCGTCACCGGATGTGACTGGCCATAAAAGAACAACAAGGACGAGGTTCCACCATGCTGTCGTATTTCCTACGTCGGATGCTTTTGATCATCCCGACGTTTCTCGGTATCACCCTGCTCGTCTTCACCATCACCCGTTTCGTGCCGGGCGGTCCGGTCGAACGCATGTTGCTGCAGGCCCAGGTTTCCCAGAATGAGTCCGGTCGCTCCAGCGGCAGCAAGGGGGCGCAGGCGCTCTCCGACGAGCAGATCGAGGAGCTCAAGGCGTTCTACGGCCTCGACAAGCCCATGCTGGTCGCCTATTGGGAGTGGCTGCAGAAGCTGGCGGTGCTGGATCTCGGCGAGTCGACCCGCTATTACGAGCCGGTGTGGGATCTTATCAAGGACAGGTTGCCGGTGACCGCCTTCTTCGGGCTGGCCACCTTTCTGCTGAGCTACGCCGTCTCCATCCCGCTCGGGGTGGCCAAGGCGCTCAGACACAACACCCGCTTCGATTCAGTCAGCTCCATGCTTATCTACATGGCCTATGCGTTGCCCGCCTACGTGGTGGGCATCTTCCTCATCACCGTCTTCGCGTTTCATCTGGAGTGGCTGCCCATGGGGGGCTTCCCGGGGGACGAGTTTGACGGGATGGAGAACAGCTGGGATCAGATCCGCACCCTCTTCGCCCATGCACTGCTGCCGCTCATCGCCTACGCCATCGGGGATTTCGCCATCCTCACCATGACCATGAAAAACAGCCTGATGGAGAATCTGTCGGCGGATTACGTGCGCACCGCCGTGGCCAAGGGACTGCCGTTTCGCAAGGCGGTGACCGATCACGCCATGCGCAACAGCCTGATCCCCATCGCGAGCCACCTGGGATCTGTGCTCACCGTCTTCTTCGGCGGATCCTTCCTCATCGAGACCATCTTCAACATCGACGGCATCGGCCTGCTTGGCTACGAGGCCATCGTGGAACGGGACTACCCCACCGTAATGGGCATTCTGGCCATCACCTCCATGCTGATGCTGGTGGGCAACATTGTCTCCGACATCTGTGTCGCCCTTGTCGATCCCCGCGTGCGGTTTGGAGAGTGAACATGAACCTGAATCCGGTGACGCTGAAAAAACTCAAGCGTTTCAAATCGATAAAACGCGGCTACTACTCCTTTATCATCTTCACCACCCTGGTGCTGCTCTCCCTGCTGGCGGAGCTCCTGGTCAACAGCCGGGCACTGATGGTGAGCTATCAGGGGGAGCTCTATTTTCCCACCTATGGCGACGTGATCCCGGGTCAGCAGTTCGGGCTCGATTACGAGTACGAGACCAACTACCGCCAGCTCCAAGACAAATTCACCGCAGAGGGCAAGGGGGACTGGGTGCTGCTGCCACCTGTGCCCTGGAACCCCTATGAGCAGGACTTCAAGCAGGACGCCTACCCACCCTATGCACCGAGCCTGGCCGAGCGCCACCTGCTCGGCACCGACACCAGCGGCCGCGACGTGCTGGCGCGGCTGGTCTACGGCTTTCGCATCGCCATCGGCTTTGCCTTCATCGCGCTGGTGGCCAGCTACGCCATCGGCGTCACCATCGGCTGCATGATGGGCTTTCTCGGCGGACGCTTTGACCTGGTGCTGCAGCGCTTCATCGAGATCTGGTCCCAGGTGCCGTTTCTCTACGTCATCATGATCCTGGTGTCGCTGGCCAAGCCCAACTTCGGCCTGTTCGTGGCCATCAACGTATTGTTCGGCTGGATGGGCATCACCTGGTACATGCGCACCCTCACCTACAAGGAGCGGGCGCGGGACTACGTGATGGCGGCGCGGGCCCAGGGGGCCGGTACCGGGCGGATCATCTTCAACCACATTCTGCCCAATACCCTGATGATGATCGTCACCCTGGCGCCGTTTGCCGTGGTGGGCAACATCTCCACCCTGACGGCGCTGGACTATCTGGGCTTTGGCCTGGCCCCGCCCACCCCGAGCTGGGGGGAGCTGCTCTCCCAGGGGATCAACAACCTGGATGCCATCTGGATCGTGAGCTCGGTGGTGGCGGCGGTGAGTCTGGTGCTGATCATGGTCTCCTTCATCGGCGAGGCGATCCGCGAGGCGTTCGACCCGCGCAAATTTACCCGTTATCAGTGACCTGTGGCGCACTCAAGGCGCCGGGTTGCTCACCCTTAAATTGCTAAACCCCCAGTGCAGGGGTATGACCAGGAAGTCAAACATGAACAATAAAATCAAATGGATAGGTGCTCTATTCTTGTTGGTGAACGGGACCTGGGTGTGGGCGGCCAGCCTGCCTGCGGATCTCAAGTGGGAAACCAACGACACCGACCCCGTGTTCGCCTCGCCCAAGGCGCTGCCCGGCGGCAGCATCACCATGTTTGTAGACAGCTTTCCGCTGACGTTTCGTACCGTGGGACCGGACTCCAACGGCGCGTTCCGCTCCTTCATCATGGACAACCAGCTGAGGCTCATCAGCTTCCATCCCAATACCGGCAACCCCATCCCTGCGCTGGCGACCCACTGGGCCATCGCGCCGGACAACCAGACCGTCTACTTCAAGCTGGATCCGCAGGCCAAGTGGTCCGACGGCAAGCCGGTGGTCGCCGATGACTACACCTTCGGCTACGAAATGATGCGTTCCAAAGACATCAAGGGGCCCTGGTTCAACAACTACTACACCACCGAGGTGGTGGCGGTGGAGAAGATTGACGACCACACCATCCTGGTCAAGGCGGGTACTCGCAAGGCCAAACTGGATCTGCTCAACACCACCGAGCTGTGGCCTCAGCCCAAGCACTACTACAAGCTCACCCCCAACTGGGTGAAGCAGTACAACTGGGCCGTGGTGCCCACCACAGGCCCTTACGTGATGACCGACGTGAAGAAGGGCAAGTCCATCACCTTCAGCAAGCAGAAGGGGTGGTGGGCCCAGAACTATCGCTACAACCAGCACAGGTTCAACCTCGACACCATCAAGGTGCAGGTGATCCGCGATCACAACATCGCCTTCCGTCACTTCCTGAAAGGGGAGCTGGATACCTTCGAGATGATCCTGCCCAACTGGTGGCATGAGAAAGCGGTCACTCCCGAGTACAAGCAGGGATACGTGCAGAAGGTGATGGCCATGACCGACACCAAGCAGGGCGGGCAGGGGCTGCATCTCAATATCGCCACTCCCAAGCTGGCGGACATCAACGTGCGGCTCGGCATTCAGCATGCCCTCAACATCGACAAGATGATCAAGACGGTGCTGCGTGGCGACTACGACAGAGCCACCACCTTCGGCTCGGGTTTTGGCGAGTTCACCGACATGCAGCTGCCGGAGCGGGCCTATGACATCAGCAAGGCGCGCGACTACTTTGCCAAGGCGGGCTACAGCAAGCCGGGGCCGGACGGCATCCTGCAGAACGACAAGGGGGAGCGACTGACCCTGGCGCTCACCTACACCAGCCAGGAGCACTCCAAGCGGTTGACCGTGCTCAAGGAAGAGGCCAAGAAGGCGGGGCTGGATCTGGAGCTCAACCTGGTGGACGGCGCCACCGGCTTCAAGGCAATGCTGGAGAAGAAACACGAGGCGGCCTGGATGGGCTGGGCCGGCGGCGGTCTCTATCCGCAGTATTGGGAGTCGTTCCACTCCGCCAACGCCAACAAGCCGCAGACCAACAACCTGTTCAATGTGGCCGACAAGGAGCTCGATGCGCTGATCGACGCCTACAACGTCGAGTTCGACATGGCCAAGCGGGCCGAGCTCTCTCGCCAGATCCAGCAGCGCATCTATGACTTGGCCATCTTCGTGCCCGGAGTGCAGCTCAACTACGTGCGAGCCAGCAGCTGGCGTTACGTGATGCTGCCCGAGGTGCCCGCCACCAAGAACACGCCGGATCTGCTCTACTGGCCCATGGACGGCTATCCCCACAGCAGCGGCGGCCTGCTCTGGCTCGATCCCAAGGTGAAGGAAGAGACCCTGAAAGCCAAGGAGGCAGGGGAGGCGCTGACGCCCATCAACCTGCTCGACAAGACTTATGCACGTCACTGATATGGCGCAGAAGGGAGCAGCAGTCATGCCCAACACACAGGCTCCTCACCCGGGTGCCCGGGATCATGGGAGGCACCTCGGCGTGGATGATGGCCAGAGCAAGGCCCCGATTCTTGAGGTACGCGATCTCGAGGTGGAATTTGCCGTCGACGACGGCAAGATCAAGGTGCTCGACGGGGTCAGCTTCCAGGTTGCCCCCGGCCAGACCCTGGGGGTGGTCGGCGAGTCCGGCTGCGGCAAGAGCGTCACCTCGCTCGCCATCATGGGGCTGCTGCCCAAGCCCCATGGTCAGGTGGTGGCGGGTTCCATCCGTTTTCAGGGGGAGGATCTGCTCGCGCTGTCACCGGATCAGATGTACAAGGTGCGCGGCAACCGCATCTCGATGATCTTTCAGGAGCCGATGACGGCACTCAACCCGGTGCAGACGGTCGGCGATCAGCTGATGGAGGTGTTCCGCCTCCACCGTCCCGACTACAACAAGGCCCAGCGCAGGGAGGCGGCCATCGCCATGCTGCAGAAGGTGGGGATCCCCGAGCCCGCCCAGCGCTTTGCCGTCTATCCCCACAACCTCTCCGGCGGCATGCGCCAGCGGGTGATGATCGCCATGGCGCTCGCCTGCGAGCCTGCGCTGCTCATCTGCGACGAGCCGACCACGGCGCTGGATGTGACCATCCAGGCCCAGATCCTGGAACTGATGAAGGAGCTGCAGGTCCAGACCGGCATGGCCATCATCTTCATCACCCACGATCTCGGGGTGGTGGCGGAGCTGTGTGACGAGGTGGTGGTGATGTATGCGGGCCGGGCGGTGGAGCAGGCCGACGTGTTCGAGCTGTTTGACCACCCGCGCCATCCCTATACTCATGGTCTGATGAGTTCGATCCCGCGGCTCGAGGATGAGCCCAAGAGCCTGCTCAAGACCATCAAGGGGCAGGTGCCGGCCCTGCACGAGATGCCCGCCGGGTGCCGTTTCTCCAACCGTTGTCCCCATGCCACCGAGATCTGCGTGAGGGCCATTCCGGCCACCGAGCAGCTCGCCGAGCGGCACGGGGTGGCCTGCCACCACTGGAGGGAGCTAGCCGTATGAAGACGCTTTTATCGGTGCGCGACGTGAAGCAGCACTTCCAGCTGGGCGGCGGCTTGTTGCGCAAGAAGTACCACGTCTACGCGGTGGACGGCATCAGCTTCGATCTCAAGCAGGGGGAGACGCTGGGGCTGGTGGGCGAGTCCGGCTGTGGCAAGTCGACCCTGGGACGCACCCTGCTCAAGCTGTTCGAACCGACCGCCGGCACCATCACCTTCGAGGGGCGTGACATCACCCACCTCTCGCCCAAGGAGATGCGCTCCCTGCGCCAGGAGATGCAGATCGTGTTTCAGGATCCTGCAGAATCCCTCAACAGCCGCCACACGGTGGGGCAGATCCTGGAGGAGCCCTTCGTCATTCACGGCAAGGGCAACGCCGAACAGCGGCGGGTCTGGGTACAGGAGCTGCTGGAGAAGGTGGGGCTGCCAAGCAGCGCGGTGGATCGTTATCCCCATGAGTTTTCGGGCGGCCAGCGCCAGCGCATCGGCATCGCCCGGGCCATCGCCCTCAAGCCCAAGCTGCTGGTCTGTGACGAGGCGGTGTCGGCGCTGGATGTGTCGGTGCAGTCCCAGATCGTCAACCTGCTGCTCACCCTGCAGCGGGAGATGAACCTCGCCATCATCTTCATCGCCCACGACCTGTCGGTGGTCAAGCACATCTCGGATCGGATTGCGGTGATGTATCTGGGTCGGATCGTCGAACTGGCCGAGGCCCAGTCGCTCTACCTGGCGCCGCGTCACCCCTATACCCAGGCGCTCATCTCGGCCATTCCGGTGCCGGACCCGCGTCGGCGCAGTCAGCGCATCCTGCTGACCGGTGATGTGCCATCCCCCATCTCGCCGCCGAGCGGCTGCCACTTTCACCAGCGTTGCCCCTATGCCGGCGAGCTGTGCCGCACCCAGTCGCCGAGTCTGCAGTCGTGCGACGGGGCCGGTCACCAGGTGGCCTGCCACACGCCGTTGCCACTGGCCGAGGCGATCCCCCTGGGAAAGGTGGTATGATGCCGGTGCCCGCATCGCAGCAAGGTGGCACGGGAAACAACGAATAAAAAATGGGGCCTGCGGGCCCCATCTTCATGGTTGGAGTTCAGGTTTGGCCGTGGAACATCTGGCCAGGGCAGGACAGCTCCCCCGAGAGGGGATGGCTGCTGTGTGGATTGCTGTTGTTTGTAATTTTACTACTTAAATACCCGGTAACTCTTTCACGAGATTGGCCGCCGACGGTATCAGGCGCCATAACGGAAGTAGTAGTTGCGGGTTGACGGTGCATAGGTATCTTTCTCTGCCACGCCTTTCTTGCTGGTTACACCCTTCAGGTGGAACAGTACTGCCAGATTCTCAAACATATATTCACCTCATCGCTCTGTCGTTGACTTGTTATCTGTGACCTGGGGCACGCTTTGATCCTATGGTCTTCTGTGAGCTGGATCAACTTTTTGTGTTGTAAATTTACATAAATCATGGAAAGGGTTTTCAAATCCAGCGCTGTTTATGGAGACGGTTTCAGCAGGCACTCAGGTTGCGGTGCTGATGGCCAGGCTGACAGGCCTGGGTGAGTGGGAGATGGGGCAGAGCAGCAAAGCTGCAGATCTGTCTGGCGGTTTCTAGGGGAAGCACGCCAAAGGCTGGTGGGCGCAGGCAAAAAAATACCCCGCACCTGGCGGGGTATGTGGTGTGGCCGGTCGGCCTTGACCTGCGGGCTTATTTGGCCGGGATCTGTTCCAGCACGTGGACCAGCAGCTGCCAGAAGCGTTCGACTGCCGGGATGTGCACCTTCTCGCCCGGCGCGTGGGCGCCGCGGATGGTCGGGCCGAAGGAGACCATGTCCCACTCCGGGTAGGCGCTCTTGAACAGACCACACTCGAGGCCGGCGTGGATCACCATGACGTTCGGCATTTCGCCGAACAGGGTCTGGTAGCTGCTCCGTACCAGCGCCATCACCGGGGAGTCCACGTTCGGTGCCCAGCCAGGGTAGGCGCCGGTAAACTCGCAGCTGGCGCCAGCCAGATTGAACAGGGAGCGGGTCATCTGCTCGACGCTCTCGCGACCAGAGTCGATCAGGGAGCGGATCAGGCACTGTACATACACTTCGCCATCCTGGGTCTTGATGACGCCCAGATTGGTGGAGGTCTCGGTCACGCCCGGGATGGCATCGCTCATGCGGATGACGCCGTTCGGGCAGGCCATCAGGGAGTCCAGCAGGCGGGTCTGCAGGGACTCGCTCATCAGTTGGGCTGGTTTCTCCTGGGCGGTGAGCAGCACGGTCAGGTTGGCTTCGGTGGCAGCCAGCTCGCTCTGGTAGATGCCGGTATAACGGTCGACCAGGGCCTTGAATTCATTGACGCTGGCGGCGGGCACCAGCAGCTTGGCACGGGCCTCGCGCGGGATGGCGTTGCGCAGGGTGCCGCCGTGGATCTCGGCCAGACGCAGGCCCAGCGGCTCGGCGGCCTTGAGCAGACGCACCAGCAGCTTGTTGGCGTTGCCGCGGCCGCGATGGATGTCGACCCCGGAGTGACCGCCGCGCAGGCCCTTGACCTGCAGCTCGAAACCTTCGCCTTCGGTGGCGGCAACCTGCTCCAGCGGGAAGCGGATATTGGCATCCACCCCGCCGGCGCAGCCCATGTAGACCTCGCCATCCTCTTCGGAGTCGGTGTTGAGCAGGATCTCGCCTTCCAGCCAGCCCGCTTCCAGACCGAAGGCGCCGGTCATGCCGGTCTCTTCGTCGGTAGTCAGCAGCACTTCCAGCGGACCGTGCTTGATGGTTTTGTCGGCCAGCACAGCCAGGCAGCCGGCCATGCCCATGCCGTTGTCGGCACCCAGGGTGGTGCCGCGGGCGGTGACCCATTCACCGTCGATGTAGGCATCGATGGGATCCTTGGTGAAGTCGTGCTGGGTGTCGGCGTTGGCCTGGGGCACCATGTCGATGTGGGCCTGCAGCACTACCGCCTTGCGGTTTTCCATCCCCGGCGTGGCCGGTTTCTTGATGATGATGTTGCCGACGGCATCTTGCTTGACCGCCAGCCCTTCCCCTTCGGCCCACTGCATGATCCAGGCGCTCAGCTGGGCTTCGTGCTTGGAGGGGTGGGGGATGGAGCAGATCTGTTCGAAGAAGTGCCAAATCAGTTTGGGAGAGAGAGAGCTAAGCTGTGCCACGTCGGGACTCCTTACCAGCACGGAAAATGACAGAGCCCCGGCAGCGGGGCGAGGAAGAGGATAACGATAATACAGTCAATCACACAAAAATGTGAGCGATCAGCGCAAATTGCGGGCAGCTTGTGCTGGCAAGTGGGGGATTGGCAGCGAACTGCTCCGATGGGGGCAAAATGAGCCAGCACAAAAGATTTTTTGTGACTCATATCACAAAAATATTGAGTTTATGGCACCGACTGGTAAATTAACGACCGTGGTTCGCCACCCGTCAGGATGACGATGAATGCCTCCAGGGAACCGAAGCAAAGCAAGTGCGCCTCCATGGAACCGAGTGTCCGTTCAAGGATTTGAACCCGCATAAAGGTACGTAACTTGTTAAGCAATCAGGAGTTTATTATGTCAGGCAGCAATTCAACCTATTGGTTCGCCCAGTCTCTTTATACCCAGGGCTTCAGCTACCCGAACCCCTACGCCAACCGCCGTTGATGCGGGCCGTCAGCCAGGCTGACGACAGGCGTATCGAAAAAAGCAGGTGAGTGAGGAATCCATCCTCCCCCTGCTATTTTTTTATCTGCCGAGCGGCAAACCCCGCCGGGGAGAGGAAAAGAGGGAGTCAGCCGGACTTGCTTCGATTTTTTTCCTGCATTTCGCATACGTTTGCCAGTCAATTTATCCGCAAACGATGGTATCATGCCCGCCCAACAGCCTGTCTGCGGTCCTGCCCCCTCTGTGACATGACCGCCAGCTCTGCCCATCCTGCTTCCATTGCATCTGTTTTCGCTGCCGAGGATCTTCTCCCGAGGCGGCCGCGGTGCAAGCCGAATTTGGGGAAAAGGGCCGTCAGCATTAACGAAATCACGTGTGTCTGCACGGGGTTTAAAGTCTTAAGTGATTGTTTTTATAACTCGTTGAGATCGATAGTATGCCGAAAAAGTTTTATGTGTCGTGGGACAACCTGCAACGTGAAGCGCGCCGTCTGGCCCGTCGTCAACTGCCTGTCAGCCAGTGGAAAGGGATCATCGCGGTCAGCCGTGGTGGCCTGGTTCCGGCGGCGCTGATGGCCCGTGAACTTGGCATCCGCAACGTCGAAACCCTCTGCATCTCCAGCTACGACCACAACAACCAGCGCGATCTGGTGGTGGTGAAAGCCGCCAGCACCGCGGGTGACGGCGAAGGCTGGCTGGTGGTGGAAGATCTGGTGGACACTGGCACCACTGCCAAGGTGATCCGCGAGCTCTACCCCAAGGCCAAATTCATCGCCATCTTCGCCAAGCCCATGGGCGAGCCGCTGCTGGATGATTTCGAAGTGGCCATCCCGCAGGACACCTGGATCGAACAGCCGTGGGACATGGCGCTGGAGTTCGCCACCCCCATCTGCGACGAAGAGTAAGCCGCAAAGCTGCTGCAAAGGGCCCCTGTATGGGGCCCTGTTTTTTTGTGGTGCAACTGGCTGCCCGGCGGCAAAAGTGGTTAAGATGGAGCCATTGCATGACAGAAATGAGTAACAGCTTTGGACTTGAACGACGACCTTAACCTGACCGAGCAGCTCTTTACCCGGGTCAAGAAGGTGCTGGAGACCTCCGAAGTCTCCAACTCCAGCCCGGTGGAGGAGCAGGATCACAATGTGGACGAGAGCTTCATCGACGGTTCCATGTCAACGCGCTGGTATCGTCTGCTGCGCCGGCCGACCTGGGCCTGGCAGGGGGCGGATCCGGTCGAGGTGGAGCAGACTCTGGCCCGCATCGCCATGGGCGAGGGCGAGCGTACCCACGAGCGTTTCCTCGACACCATCAAGGGCTATGTGCCCGGCAACTGGGTCTATGAGTGGAGCCAGCTGGCCGGCCGCTACTTCAACCGGGGTCGCGAGCTGGTGGCGCAGGGCGAGCGGGGCGCAGCCCTGAAAAGCCTGCTCAAGGCGGTACGTTACTACTCCATTGCCAGTTATCCCCATCTGAAGAATGACGAGCTGGCGGATCAGGCCCAGTTGCTCGGCAACATGGCCTACCGCGAGGCGGGACGCCTGTTCAAGGTGCCGCTCAAGGAGCTCCAGGTGCCGTTTCGCGGCAAGCACATTCAGGGCTACCTGCACCTGCCGACCACCGACAAGCCGGTGCCCCTGGTCATCGTCAGCGGCGGCATCGACTCGCTGCAGGTCGACTTCCTCAATCTCTATCTCAAGTGCCTGGAGCCCAACGGCATCGGCATGCTGTCGCTGGACATGCCGGGCATCGGTTATGCCGAGCACTGGCCGCTGGTGCAGGACACCAGCCGGCTCCACCAGGCGGTCTTGAACCATCTCTCCGAAGTGGCCTGGGTCGATCACCAGCGCATCGCCATGGTGGGATTCCGTCTGGCGGGCAATGTGGCGGCGCGCCTCGCCTTCATCGAACCGTTCAAGCTGCGGACCGTGGTCTGCATCGGCGCCGGCGTCAACCAGGTGTTTACCAATCATGAGATGTTCGCCCGCTGCCCCCGCATGATGCGGGACGGGCTGGCCAACCGCCTCGGCGCCGATGCGGCCGAGTGGGAGTCGCTGCGTACCAAGTGCCAGGTATTTTCACTCAAGACGCAAGGATTGCTGGGGACTCGCACATCCGTGCCGATATTGAGTATTGGACACAAGCGAGATTTCATTTGTCCCGAGCAGGATGTACGGGCATTGGCCTCCGCCAGCCGCAACGGCAAGGCGGTGGTGTTCGACAAACAGCCCTTGCTGGAGGTGTACGACGAGGCGTTGAAAGAGATGGTCGACTGGCTCAAGAAGCACTTATGTACATGATATAGCGCTAAAATTTATCGTCATCCCAGGGTGACGTGGCTTGTTCAACAGGGAGGTTAACATGTCAGAAAGAGTGACCTACAAGCGACTGCTGAGGCAGTTTGCCGCGATTGGCCCCTATTTACGTGAGGACCTGTGTGAAGAGGGGCGTTACCGTTTCGACTGCCTTTCCGTCTGTGTCAGTGCCAAGCCGGCACCGGACAAACGGGAGTTCTGGGGCTGGTGGCTGGTGCTGGAGCAAGACGATCACAGCTTCAGCTACCACTATCAGGTCGGCTTCTACAATGCGGACGGGGAGTGGCTCGACAAGCCGTTGCCCAAGAAGCATCAGGTGGAAGTCGAACGCACCCTCAACCACTTCTACAAGCTCATCAGCGACAAGCTGCACCAGCTTGGTTGCCAGCTCGCTCCCGCCGAGCAGGTCACCAACGAGCTGACCGTCACCGCCGCCTGATGACCCGCCGCCCCGCCAGCCACCCATCGGCTGGCGGGGCATTTCTTTGCCGCGCTGCCGGCCATCCCGATTTCCCGCCTGCCGCGTGGCGTTAATTGCCTTGCAGGGCAACAGGGCCGTGGGTATAAAGGGATTCCTTACATTTCAGCCTTTTTGCTCCCATGGAAAACAGAACCATAGTCGTCAAACTGGGCACCAGTGTGCTCACCGGGGGATCTTCCCAGCTCAATCGTGCCCACATGGTCGAGCTGGTCAGACAGTGTGCAGCCTTGCACCGTCACGGCCACAGGGTCGTGATGGTCACTTCGGGGGCCATCGCCGCCGGCCGTGAGCATCTGGGCCACCCTCCGTTGGCGCCAACCCTGCCCAACAAACAGATGCTGGCGGCGGTGGGCCAGACCCAGCTGATCCGGGTCTGGCAGGATCTGTTCAACCTCTATGGGCTGCACATCGGCCAGATGCTGCTGACCAGAGCCGATCTGGAGGACAGGGAGCGCTACCTCAATGCCCGCGACACCCTGCGCACCCTGCTGGATCACCGCATCATCCCGGTCATCAACGAAAACGACGCCGTGGCCACCGCCGAGATCAAGGTGGGTGACAACGACAACCTCTCCGCTCGCGCCGCCATCCTGGCCGATGCGGATCTGCTGATCCTGCTTACCGACCAGAAGGGGCTCTTCACCGCCGATCCGCGCACCAATCCGGATGCC
Source organism: Aeromonas sp. s5 (assembly GCF_040907865.1). Classification (NCBI taxonomy): domain Bacteria; kingdom Pseudomonadati; phylum Pseudomonadota; class Gammaproteobacteria; order Aeromonadales; family Aeromonadaceae; genus Aeromonas; species Aeromonas sp. s5. Next base: position 60,824 of record NZ_JBFOCO010000013.1, on the reverse strand, counting down.
CAGCTCATCGAAGAGGTACAGACCATAGACGACACCCTGCGCAAGCTGGCGGGTGACAGCGTCAGCGGGCTCGGCACCGGTGGCATGGCCACCAAGCTGCAGGCGGCCGACGTGGCGCGCCGCGCCGGGGTCAACGTGGTGATCGCTACCGGCCAGATGCCGGAGGTGGTGGGGCGCCTCGCCAGGGGCGAGCGTATCGGCACCCTGTTCCCGGCGCTGGCCTCTCCGCTGGAAGGGCGCAAGAGCTGGATCCTGGCAGGGCCCCCCCCTCACGGCGAAGTGCAGGTGGATCAGGGGGCCGTTGCTGCCATGCAGGAGAAGGGCTCCAGCCTGCTGCCCAAGGGCATAGTGGCGGTGAAGGGGGATTTCGTGCGTGGCGACGTGGTGCGCATTCTCGATCCCAAGGGGGCCGAGCTGGCGCGCGGCATCTGCCGTTACAATCATCTGGAGCTGGATAAACTGCGCGGCGTCCATTCGGACAACATCGAACAGGTGCTGGGCTACGGCTACGGCGCCGTTGCGATCCACCGCGACGACATGGTGCTGCTGTGAGGCGTCAGCCGCGGCAGAGCATGGGCAGCGGCACACCAGGATAAGAGAGGCGCCGCCATCAGGCGGCCCCGCAAGAACCAAAGGGAAGAGAGATGAGTCTGGAGAAAATGGGGCAGGCGGCCCGTGAAGCCGCCTATCAGCTGGCCACCGTCAGCACGGCGCAGAAGAACCTGGCGCTGGCCGCCATCGCCGACGAGCTGGAGGCGCGCAGCCACCAGATCCTGGCCGCCAACGAGAAAGACATCGCCGCCGGGCGCGAGGCGGGCCTCTCCGAGGCCATGCTGGATCGGCTATTGCTCAACCCGTCCCGACTGGCCGGTATCGTGGCGGACGTGCGCAAGGTGATCACCCTGGATGATCCGGTCGGGGCCGAAATCGACAGTCGGGTGCTGGAGAACGGCCTGCGTCTCTCCCGCCGCCGGGTGCCCATCGGGGTCATCGGCGTCATCTACGAGGCGCGCCCCAACGTTACCATCGACATCGCCAGCCTCTGCCTCAAGACCGGCAACGCCAGCATACTGCGCGGTGGCCGCGAGACCTTCCACTCCAACCTTGAGCTGGTGCGGGTGATCCAGCGCGCGCTGGCGGCCTCCGGCCTGCCCGAGGCGGCGGTGCAGTACATCGACAATCCGGACAGGGCCCTGGTGGGTGAGCTGCTGCGCCTCGACCGCTACGTGGACATGATCATCCCCCGCGGCGGCGCGGGTCTTCACAAGATGTGCAAGGAGAACAGCTCCATTCCGGTGATCATCGGCGGATTTGGCATCAGCCACATCTTCGTGGACGAGAGCGCCGATCTGGCCCGTGCCTTGCCCCTCATCGACAATGCCAAGGTGCAGCGCCCCTCCGCCTGCAACGCCCTCGACACCCTGCTGGTGCACGAGAAGGTGGCGCCTGCCCTGTTGCCGCAGCTGGTGACTCTGATGAACGAGCGCAAGGTGGCCCTGGTGGCCACGCCGGAGGCCATGCCCCTGCTGGCCGGTGCCGAGCAACTGCGCGAGGCGGGTGCCGAGGATTTTGATACCGAGTGGCTGTCGCTGACCCTGGGGATCAAACTGGTGGCGGATGTGAACGAGGCGCTGGCCCATATGCGCGAGCACAATGCCGGTCACTCCGATGCCATCCTCACCAACGATCTGGCCAATGCCGAGCGTTTCGTCAACGGCGCCGGTTCGGCGGCGGTTTACGTCAACGCCTCCACCCGTTTCACCGATGGCGGCCAGTTTGGTCTCGGCGCCGAGGTGGCGGTATCGACCCAGATGCTACACGCTCGTGGCCCCATGGGGCTGACCGAGCTCACCAGCTACAAATGGGTGGGATTGGCGGATTATCTGAGCCGCGCCTGAGCCCCCGTTTTGCCCTGTGTGAAGATGCCGACCCTGGTCGGCATTTTTTTGCTTTTTTCTTGCGGGCTATCAGGGGCTTGCATATAACTATCCAGCAGGGTGTGGCGATATTTTGCACACTTTGCTAGCAACAAAAACGGGAGCAGATTCAAGGATGAAGCAGACAGATTGGATAAAGCGCTGGGGAGCGCTGTGGCTGAGCGTACCACTGTTGCTGGGGGCGCTCTGTTTCAGCAGCAGCAGCCACGCCAGCTGGGATCAGGATCTCTATCGCCAGTTGGGGCTGGCCGGCAAGCTCGACAAACAGGTGTTTCGCAAGGCTCTCAACAGTTACCAGAGCGTGCGCCACAAGCGCAAACCCATTCTCACCATCATCGACTACAGCAAACCGTCAACCCAGCGCCGCTTGTTCGTCATCGACGTGAAACGCCACAAGCTGCTCTATCACACCTGGGTCAGCCATGGCCGCAATTCGGGTGAGCGGGACGCTCGCCAGTTTTCCAACCAGTTCAACTCCATGAAGAGTTCGCTCGGGGTCTATCGCACCGCCGAAACCTATCAGGGCAAGCACGGCTATTCGCTGCGCCTCGACGGCCTGAGCCCGGGCCAGAACAGCAATGCCCGCAAGCGGGCCATCGTCGTGCACGGCGCCGACTATGCGAGCCCCCGTCATCTGCTCAAATATGACAAGCTGGGGCGCAGCTGGGGTTGCCCGGCGCTGCCCAAGGAGCAATCCAGGGCCATCATCGACATCATCAAGGGGGGCAGCGTCATCTACGCCCACGGCTGAGGCCTGCCTTAGAGCCAAAAAAGAAGGCCAGCATATGCTGGCCTTTTTGTTTCGGGTGATGGATTACTTGCGCACCACCAGCACGGGGCAGGGGGCGTGACGGACCACGGATTCGGCGACGCTGCCCACCAGCAGGTGGCTGATGCCGGAGCGGCCGTGGCTGCCCATCACCACCAGATCGGCCTTTTCTTCTTTGGCCTGCACGACGATCTCGTCGGCGGCGCGGCCGAAGCGTACCTCGAAGGTGGCCGGAATGGGCAGGCTGGCGATCAGCTCCTTCATCTGGCTCTTGGCCTGGCGCTCCATCTCGTGGGTGATCTCGATGGCGGTCATGTGCAGGATCTTGTAGCTGTCGAAGCCGTGCAGCTGGTCCACCACGTGAACCAGTTTGAGTTCGGCCTGATGGCTCTGGGCCATGAATACGGCATAGTCGAGCACGGCTTGCGACATCTGGGAAAAATCGACCGGGCAGAGCAGGGTTTTGATGGATGGCATATGAAGGCTCCCCTATGGTTGGGTTACTAATGAATCTCATTGTCAATAATACCCATTCGGTCGGCAATAACCCTCGACTCGCTCGCAAAACCGGTAAAAAGTGGTGCTTTGCCGACGGATCTTCATATCATGGGATATGGCCTGTGCACCCTTGCCAGATAGGCCGGCTCGATGGGTGACAGCGTTCGCCTCCGGAGAAATAGTCAAGACATGGTTCGTTTGCTGCTTTCATGGGTATTGCTGCTGCTCTGCTGGCCCGGTCGGGCCGATCCCCTCAATGTCTATTGCGATGACTGGCCGGGTTTTTGCCAGCGGGATGGGCGTGGCATCTATCTGGACATAGTGCGCGCCATCTACCAGCCCAACGGCTACGAGGTCATCCCCCGCATCGTGCCCTACAAGCGGGCGCTGGCGGTGATCGCCCAGCAGGGGGGCGACATGGCGATGGGGGTTTACCGGGATGAGGTGAGTGGCGTGCTGCAACCCCGTTATCCCGCCTCGGCCGATGACCTGACGGTGCTGATGCTCAAGAAGTGGCAGCCCCAGTGGCTGGGCGAGTCGAGCCTCAAGGGGCAGGGGGTGGTGTGGCTGCGGGGCTGGGCCTTTGACAAGTACATCCCGGTCTCCATGCGCTGGCACGAGATAGACAGCCACGACATGGCGCTGCAACTGCTGGCCAAGGAGCGCTACCGTTACTATCTGACCGCCGGGGTGCTCTACTCGGAGGACTCCATTCCTGCCAACATGCATCGTACCTTCCTGCGCTGGATCCCGACCTACCCCATCTTTGCCGATACCGAGAAGGGTCGCACCCTGCAGCAGCTCTGGGATCAGGGCATGGTCAACCTGGTGCGGCACGGCACCCTGGCCGAAATCTACCGACGCTATCGGTTGCACGACTACTACCGCGGTTTTATCGAAGAGCAGGAGCGGCGGCTAAAGCCTGGCAACTAAAACGTCCCGCGTCGGGGAGGGCTGGTTACCTGTTCAGGAACTTTTCTGTCAGCTTGCCGAGTTGCCGCGCACCTGCTTGGCCAGTGGGTCATAGAGAATGACGTTGACCGAGGCGGCCAGATTGATGCAGCCCTTGGGTATGGCCACGCAGATCACCTCCTGTTGCTCGTCTTTATCATCAGCGCCTCAACTGCTTGGCCAGCCGGTCGTAGAGGATCACGTTGACCGAGGCCGCCAGATTCATGCAGCCCCGGGTCGGTACGTAGATCACCTCTTTCACCGCCTTGAAGCGGGCCGGTTCCAGGGTGCCGTCTTCGGGGCCGAAGATGTAGAAGGCGCGCTCGGGGTGGACGTAGTCCGGCAGCGAGGTCGCCCCCTCGATAAGGTCAACCAGTACCGGGGTGCAGCCGGCTGGCACCATGGCCATCAGATCGTCGACACCGAGCAGGGGGATCTGTTCCACCATCTGCTTGGTGTCGGTGACGAAACGGCGCGCCAGCTCGAAGCGGGTCCCCGTGTAGTAGACCTCATCCGCCCCATAGCAGCCGGCGGCCCGCATCACGGCCCCCACGTTCTCCGGCGACTTGGGATTGACCAGCCCGATGCAGCAGTACGCCGTCTCATCGCTTCGTTTTACCTGCACTTCGTGGTGGTGGTCTGACTCTTTCATCCTGCTCTCCTCTGGTGGCGGCGCATTATAAGCCGCACTCGCCGTCAGGCGCAGGAAAAGTGACGCACGATGGCCGAGCGTCGCTTGCAGCCATCCGCCGAATTTTTGTGCGCAAACCGACAATTTTCATACGCCGCGATAGCAGGAAAACGTTTCTCGACAATAATGGACAAACGTTTGTAACTGGATGTTTGTCTATGACGGAACGTGAGCAAGAGATCCTCGCCCTGCTGCGCCAGGATCCCATGATTGCCCAGCAGGAGCTGGCGGACAGGCTCGGCATCAGCCGCTCGGCGTTGGCGAGCCACATCTCCAGCCTGATGCGTCAGGGCTATGTGCAGGGGCGCGGCTATGTGCTGCGGGAAGGGCCCTACGCCGTGGTGATCGGCGGTGCCAACATGGATATCTGCGGCTGCAGCCACGACAACCTGCGTATCGGGGATTCCAACCCTGGTCGGGTGCGCACCTCCGCCGGCGGGGTGGGGCGCAACATCGCCGAGAACCTGGCGAGGCTCGGTACCGACACCCGGCTGCTGACCGCGGTGGGCAACGATCAGTACGGCCACCACCTGCTGGAGGTGAGCCAGCGCGCCGGCGTCGACGTGCGCCAGGTGCTGGTGCTGGACGGCCAGGCCACCTCCTGTTACCTCAGTCTGCACGATGGCAGCGGCGAAATGAGCTGCGCCGTCAACGACATGGGGATCATCGACCAGCTCACACCGGCCCGGCTCGCCCCCCTGAGCGGATTTCTCGGGGCGGCCCGGCTCTGGCTGCTCGACACCAACCTCGCCACCCACACCCTCGACTGGCTGTTCGAGCGTCAGGGGGAGCACACCATCTTCGTCGACACCGTCTCGGTGGCCAAGGTGGAGAAGATCCGCCCCTGGCTGCACCGCATCCACACCCTCAAACCGAACCGCAGCGAGGCGGAGCAGCTGTGCGGCTTGCGCATCGCCGGGCCCGACACCTGGCCCATGGCGGCGGCCTGGTTCCACCGCGCCGGGGTGCAGCGACTGTTCCTGAGCCTCGGCGATCAGGGGATCTTTTATAGCGACGGGGAGTGCCAGGGCCATCTGCCCGTGCTCGGCAGCCCGGTCGTCAACGTGACCGGTGGCGGCGATGCCTTCATGGCAGGGCTGGCCCACGCCTGGTTGCAGGAGCAGGACATCGTCGAGACCACCCGTTTCGCCCTCGGCTGCGCCGCCCTCACCGTCAATTGTCCCGATACCGTATTTTCCGGCCTATCCAAGGCCGCCGTTGAACGCATGCTGGAGGAGTACCCATGTTGAACGCTTACCTCGATATCCAACCGGTCGTCGCCGAAGCCCTGGCCGCCGGCAAGCCTGTGGTGGCCCTGGAGTCCACCATTATCTCCCACGGCATGCCCTATCCGCAGAACGTGGAGACGGCGCGCCAGGTGGAGCTGGTGGTGCGGGACAACGGCGCCGTGCCGGCCACCATCGCCATCATCGATGGCCGCCTCAAGGTGGGTCTGGATGAGGGGGCGCTGGAGGCGCTGGGCCGGGCCGGCCACGCCGCCACCAAGTGCAGCCGCCGCGACATCCCCTTCGTGCTGGCCAACAAGGGTCTGGGGGCCACCACGGTTGCCTCCACCATGATCATTGCCGCCATGGCCGGGATCCGGGTGTTCGCCACCGGCGGTATTGGCGGCGTGCACCGCGGCGCCCAGGAGACCTTCGACATCTCCGCCGACCTGCAGGAGTTCGCCCAGACCCCGGTGGCCGTGGTCTGCGCCGGCGCCAAGTCGATCCTCGACATCGGCCTGACCCTGGAGTACCTGGAGACTCAGGGCGTGCCGGTGATCGGCTACCAGACCGAGGAGCTGCCCGCCTTCTACACCCGCGAGAGCGGCTTCAAGGTGGATTACCGCCTCGAGAGCCCGGCGGCCATCGCCGAGGCGCTGCGCCTCAAGTGGGAGCTGGGGCTGGCCGGCGGCGCCGTGGTGGCCAACCCCATTCCGGCCCAGTTTGCCATGCCCAAGGCCGACATCGATGCCGCCATCGCCCAGGCACTGCGGGAGGCGGACGAGCAGGGGGTGAAGGGCAAGGAGTCCACCCCCTTCCTGCTGGCCCGGGTGTGCGAGCTGACCGGCGGCAACTCGCTGGCCGCCAACATCCAGCTGGTGCTGAACAACGCCGCGCTGGGGGCGCGCATCGCCGCCAGTCTGTAATCAGTTGCTGCAAACGAAAAAGAGGGCCTCTTGGCCCTCTTTTTTCATTTTGGCTCTGTGAGTTGCCGGGTGCGTTACTGCAGCACCAGCCGACCGTGCAGCGGCTGCACGGGGCGGTTGTTGGGGTGGTGCATCACCGCCTTGAAGGCATCGATCTGGGCTTGACTCACCTGCACCGGCTCCTTCATCACCAGCCAGCGCACCCCTTCCGAGCAGGGCGGGGTGGTCAGCGAGCCGCTGAAGCGGTAGTAGTCCCGTTTGGCGGGCAGCAGTGGCTCTGCCGAGACCGCCTCCTTGAGCTGGTGATGCTCCCCCGCCTTGGCTGGCAAGGATTGCCAGACCTGGCTCAGGGCCCCATTGGCCTGGCCCGGCTCGAACATCACCGCCACCACCGCCAGCTCCCCCTGGTCATTGGCATGGACCAGGTGCCCCTCCAGCGGATAGGACTTGCCCTCGATGAGGTTTTCGCTGGGAGCGTGGAAGTGGAACTGCTTGAGGGTGAAGTGCATGCCGTCGAGCTCCAGCGTGCTGCCCGGGGCATAGTCGACCTGCACCGTGTGGCCGTTGTTGGTGACGCTGCGGCCCCCCGCCAGGTAGTGAAACTGCAGCGGAGCCAGCTCGGCCTTGACCAGACCAGAGAGGTTGACCGGCGACTGGTTGCTGCCCGCGCACTGGCCATATTCCGGGGTCAGGCTGGCCCATTTTGCCGGGCCGGCCTCGCCGCTGTATTCCCAGTGCACTGTAGCGGCAAAAGCGGCGGGGCAGAGCAACAGGGTGGCGGCCAACAGGGACTCTTTCATCATGCATCCTTATCTTGATTGAAAAGCACGGCGATCCGTTTCCTGCACTGACGAGGAAATAACGGAAGGCATCATCTGAATTGCGGGATACAGAAGGTCAGACGCTATTGTTATTATTGGCTGGGTGAGCGCCGATGATATTTATGATGCATTTAATATGAATCTAAATAATGGGCGGTCACGCCTGCATATTGAATAATCGATTTATTCAATGACAGCAATCTAATTAATTGGCTGTCATCGCGGATGAATTTGCTCATAATTCACTCATCAGAATTCAGCTCTTTTTTGCCGCGCAAGTCCCCGCCATTATTCCGTCCGTAATAAACTAATTCATTGTTTTAAATGTGGTTTTTGTTGGTCTCATTTGATCTTGAGCAAATAATACACAGGCTTTCCCGGGCAGGCTGAGGCTGCTGTTATGCACAGCCACAAGGGAGAGAGAAACAATGAATAAATATTGTCTGTTGCTGGCGCTGGGCCTGCCAGGGATGGGGTGGGCGAACGAGCCTATCCAGGCAGTGGAAGCAGCCAAGGTGAGTGCACCGGAAAAAGTCGAGTTGGGCAAGATGCTGTTTTTCGAGCCGCGGCTCTCGAAATCCAACGCCATCTCCTGCAACTCCTGCCACAACCTGGCGACCGGCGGAGTGGACAACCAGGTCAGTTCCCTCGGCCACAAGTGGAAGGAGGGGCCGATCAACTCGCCCACCGTGCTCAACTCCAGCCTCAACTTCGTGCAGTTCTGGGATGGGCGCGCCAAGGATCTGCAGGCGCAGGCGGCGGGCCCCATCGAGAACCCGCTGGAGATGGCCTTCAGCCACAAGCTGGCGGTGGAGACCCTGCACACCCTGCCCGAGTACCGGGCCCGCTTCAGCGCCGTGTACGGCAAGGCGGACTTCGGCATCGACGAGGTGACCGATGCCATCGCCGCCTTCGAGGAGACCCTGGTCACTCCCAACGCGCCGTTCGATCGCTGGCTGAAGGGGGATGCCAAGGCGCTGACTGCGCAGCAGCTGAAGGGCTATCAGCTGTTCAAGGAGAAGGGCTGCACCGCCTGCCACAACGGGGTGGCCATCGGCGGCAACTCCTACCAGAAGATGGGGCTGGTCAAGCCGTTCAAGACCGACAACCCGGCCCAGGGACGCGGTGGAGTGACCGGCGAGAAGCAGTTCATCGGCTGGTTCAAGGTGCCGACCCTGCGCAACATCGAGCTGACCTACCCCTACTTCCACGACGGCTCCGTGTGGGAGCTGAAGGAGGCGGTGCAGATCATGGCGGACATCCAGCTCGGCCAGACCCTGAGCGAGCAGGAGGCGGACGACATGACCGCCTACCTCAAGAGCCTGACCGGCGAGCAGCCGCAGATAGTATTGCCGATCCTGCCCCCCTCCCAGCCCGATACCCCCAGGCCTCAGGTCAAGAGCTGAGAGGGCGTGATGATTGCAGCGGAGCCGCCGGCTCCGCTTTTTTGTTCCTATCTATCTGATAAGCCTCTCGAAGTTACTGCACTACACAATGACAAAGGGATGACAATCCCCCAGCTGGCGACGGCGATTTTATCGATTTGCAGCCCTCTTCACATTTCCGACACGCTCACAATTTGTTCGATTGCCTTACTCATCCGACCTGGTGTCAAATCACTCCGCCTAACACAAGGAGTGGCATAATAATGAATAATATCAATAAATTAGTTCTGGCTATCGGATTCACTCTCACCACCTTCCCGAGCCTGGCGGCGGGCTTCCAATGCAAGGATCACGTCAAGCTCGGGGTACCCAGCCAATCCAGTCAACTGCTGTGCCGGGACGGCTATGCCGCCGGTTACAACTACGACACCAAGGTCTCTGACTGGGTCTCTTATCGGATGACGGCCGCCAGCGCCCAGGGTCAGGTGCCGCGCAAGGATGCCTTTGCCGAGGACAAGGAGGTGCCGGTGCAGTTCCGCGCCACCCTGGCCGACTACAAGGGCTCCGGTTATGACCGCGGCCACCAGGCGCCCGCGGCGGACATGCGCTCCACCGCCACCACCATGAAGCAGAGCTTCCTGCTGACCAACATGACCCCGCAGCTGCCGGCGCTCAACCAGGGGGCCTGGCGCATCCTGGAGGAGAAGACCCGGCAGTGGGCCATCGCCTATCAGGATGTCTATGTGATCACCGGCCCCATCTTCACCAACTCCGATGCTTCCATCGGCAACGGTGTGACCGTGCCCCACGCCTACTACCGGGTGGTGATGGATGTGGCCAACCAGGAGGCGATCGCCTTCATCCTGCCGCAGGAGAACGTGTCGGCCAGCCGGCTGGCGGATTACATAGTGACGGTGGATGAGGTGGAGCAGCAGACCGGGCTCGATTTCTTCGCCGAGCTGCCGGATGAGCAGGAAGAGGCCATGGAGTCCCAGCTGATGGCCATGTGGAGCAACTGAGTTCACCCATGACGCTGATGAAAACAGGGGCCTGTCGGCCCCTGTTTCTATTTGCTCAGCTCATCACCGACCTTCTTGACGGTGTCCCGGGTGCCGTGACCTATCTCGCGGGTCACGTCCCGGGTGGTGTGGCCAATCTCGCGGGTCACATTGCGGGTGGTGTGCCCCACGGTTCTGCCCGCCTCCTTGATGTCGGCGCAGCCGCCGAGCAGGCTGCCCAGAACCAGGCCGAGGGCCATCAGGGCCATGCAGTCACGCCTCATGCCGTGCTCCTTCTCGTTTCATCATCGTTATGCCGATGGCGGCATTATGGCCTCGTGTGCAACGGGCGGGCAACCAGCAGGGTGTGGCCCGGGCCCGGGATCTCGTGCTCGGCTTCCACGTGGAAGTGGGCCTCGCGCAGGCACTGGTACAGCTCCTTGGAGTGGTAGAAGCGGCTGTTGCCGTTGGCCAGACAGGTGAAGTAGAGGGAGGTGGCGTTGAGACTGAAACTGGCGGCTTCGAAGGATTGGCGGTCCCAGAACAGCTCCAGGATGCAGACCCGGGCGTCCGGCTTCATGGCCAGCCGGATCCGGTTCAGGATGGCGACGATTTGCTCGTGACTGAAGCAGTCGAGGAACTGGCTCATCCACCAGATGTCCGCCTCGCCGGGCAGGGTGCCTGGCTGCAGCAGATCCACCGGGTGACCCTGTACCCGCTCCGTCAGCCCCGCCTCCTCGATGTTGCGGCGAGCCAGTTCCAGCTGCTCGGGCAAGTCCAGGATGGTGACTCGCAGCGCCGGATCCCGCTTGGCGCAGGCGATGGCCCACTTGCCGGTGTTGCCACCCAGGTCGTAGAGGTGGCGCGGCTCGTAACCGAACACCTTGTCCTGGGCCTGCTGGAAGGCCCAGTCGGAGTAGAAGTGATCGAACGCGAACCAGCTGCGGCGGGCAGGCTCGGGCAGCTCGCTCAGGTGCGGATAGAGGGTCTGCCAGGGGCCGAACTCCTGCAGGCCGGCCGGCGTGCCGTTGCGGATGGCGTCGAGCAGGTGGGCGAGGGGCTGGTAGCAGACGTGCTGGGTGAAGTCGAGATTGACCCGGCTCATGGTGTCGTTCAGCAGGTATTTGCCGACCCGCCCCAGCACATAGTGCTCCTCGGCCAGGTAGCAGAGCCCGCCGCCGAGCCCCATGTCCAGCAGCACGCTGGCGCCGTATTCACTCAGCTCGCATGCCTGGGCGATGTCGGCCAGTGCTGCCCCCCGCTGGCCACGGGTCTCGAGATAGGCCAGCACCCCGGTTTCGCGCAGGCACCAGCTGGCCTGAAACAGCATGGGCCCGAAGGCAATTTTCTGGGCCTCGCTGATGGCTTCCAGCGCGTTGTAGGGGTCTGTCTGATAGTGATTCACGGGGGGCTCCTGCCGGATCAGCGGCTCTGCGCGCGGGCGAGTTCCAGCTGAATGGCCTGGTTCAGACCCAGTACCCAGCGGTTATAACTGCGGTGGATGCTGCCCTTGCCCTTGTCGTCCAGATTGACGCTGCTCACATAATTGATGGAATAATCGCGAGCGCTGTAGGGAATATTGATCACCGCCTGATGCTGACGCACATTGACCTGGCCCCGAATCAGTCCCGGCTGCTCCTGACGCATTACCCAGCTCTTGCTGATACCGGCCGTAATAATGGCGTTGGCAACCTGCTCCTCGGTGAGGTTGGATGGCACCGGATTGGCCGCCATATTGCGGATGGGTTGGCTGGTGGAGCAGGCGGCCAGCAGGGCACAGGCCAGCAGCAGGGATATTTTATTAATAATCTTCATAATATTTTCCTTGAGAAGGATATTCATCAATTGAGCGTGGCAATGAGACAACACAAATTGTTTATTTTCAATCACCAAGGCGGTGGATAATCCGGGCTGGCTATTATTTTTGATGAATAATGGTATTATCCGCCCGGTATTCACCTGATGACGTCATTCAATACCATGGCGCAGGCACTGCCCGTCGGGTGAGTGCCTTTTATGCTCTTCGCTCCCACCACGGTTTTAAGGACAGGTCGCCTGCAACATGCTCTCTTTCTCGCTGCTGGATAGTCAGGCGCTGTCACCCGGTCTGGCCGATGAGGTCGCCTGGCAGGCGTGGGCGCAGCAGGGCCGCTGGCCCGTCGACCCGCCGTTTCCCGCCACTCCCTTGCTGCCCATGATGATGGCGCGCCGCCTGAGCCAGGGCTCACGGCTGGCGGTGCAGGTGGGGCTGAGCCTGCTGGCCCGCCACCAGGTAAACAGTGCCATCTTTGTCAGCCGCCACGGCGAACTGGCCCGCTCCATGACGCTGCTGCAGGCGCTGGCGGACGGGCAGGCGCTCTCTCCCACCGATTTCTCCATGTCGGTGCACAACACCGCCGCCGGGCTCTGCTCCATCCAGGGCAAGGCCGCCATTCCCATGAGCTCGCTGGCCGCGGGGGAGAACAGCCTGATGGCAGGCCTCACCGAAGCGGTCGGCGCTCTGCAGGCCGGCGCCCGCCGGGTGCTGCTGGTGGCCTTCGAGGGGCCTGTGCCCGAATTTCATCGCCCCTGGCTGGCGGAGGAGGCGCCGCCCCACGCGCTGGGACTGGTGCTGGAGGCCGGTGAGCAGTGGCGCTGCGAGGGGGTTAGCCCCGTGGTTGAATCCGCCCGTTCGCTGCCCCAGAGCCTCGCCTTGTGGCGCGCCCTGCTGCGAGGCGAGCCGACCCTGATCCTCGGCGATGAGCGTCAGGCGTGGAGATGGCAGCGTTGCTGAACCGGGCCTGGCGGTTGATCGGCACGGCGCTTGGCTTCACCCTGTTCGGGGTGGGCGGCCTGCTGCTCACCCTGTTCTGGTTCCCCTTGCTGGCGCTTTGTCTGCGCGGGGAGCGGCGGCGCACCCTGGCCCAGCTCACCATCCGCCACAGTTTCCGGCTGTTTCTTGCCATGCTGCGCGGCTGGGGGGTGCTCGACTATCGCGTCAGCGGCATGCCCGCCGATTTGCGTGGCGCCCTGGTGGTGGCCAATCACCCCAGCCTGCTCGATTACGTCATGCTGGCGGCCGAGATGCCGGTGTGCGACTGCATCGTCAAGCAGTCACTCTGGCGCAACCCCTTCATCGGCGGCGTGGTGCGGGCTGCCGACTACCTGCCCAACGTGGCGGGGGAGGATCTGCTGGCCCTGTGCATGGCGCGGATCCGGGCCGGCGGCCTGCTGCTGATCTTCCCGGAAGGGACCCGAACCACGCCGGGCGAACCCATCAAGCTGCAGCGCGGCGCGGCCCAGTTGGCGGTGCGCAGCCAGGTGCCGCTGCAACTGGTGCGGATCCACTGCAGCACCCGATTTCTCACCAAGCAGGACAAATGGTTCAAGATCCCGGAAAATAAGCCGACTTTCACCATAGAATTCCTGCAGCAAGTGGCGGCGGACGAGGTGGTCGCCGCCGGCCAGAGCAGTGCGCTGGCCGCTCGCCAGTTGACCCGGTTTCTCACCCGGGCCCTGCAACCCGGGCCCCAATGACAGCATATGGAACAGTTATGCAAGACCTGCATCTAGAGATAAAACAACTCATCATCGACAGCCTCAACCTCGAGGGGCTCACCCCTGACGACATCGACAGCCAGGCACCGCTGTTTGGGGACGGCCTGGGGCTGGACTCCATCGATGCGCTGGAGCTGGGCCTTGCCATCAAGGGCCGCTACGGCATCGTCCTCTCCGCCGAGGATGAGAATACCCGTCGCCACTTCGCCAGTGTCGCGGCCCTGGTGGCCCTGGTGCAGGCCCAGTCGAAAGGGGAGGCCTGAGCCATGACCCGCGACGACATCTTTGCCCAGATCAAGGCCGCCCTCGTCGAGCTGTTCGAAGTCGACGAAGAGGCCATCACCCCGGAGGCCCGCCTCTATCAGGATCTCGAGCTCGACAGCATAGACGCCATCGATCTGGTGGTGCACCTGCAGAAGCTGACCGGCAAGAAGATCAAGCCGGAGGAGTTCAAGTCGGTGCGCAGCGTCAACGACGTGGTGGATGCGGTCGAGCGTCTGCTGGCCGACGCCTGATGCCGGTGTCTGCCCTGCCATGATGCGCTGGCTCTCCTGGCTGGCCGGTGGTGCCCTGCTGCTCTACCCGCTGGCGGTTTACTGGGGGCTGACCCACGCCGGTCAGACCCCGCTGTTGCTCGGCCTGCTGCTCATCTTCTCGCTGCGACTCTTGCCCGGCCTGCTCAAGGGGCGGGTCCGGCTCGGCCCGCTGCCGGAGTGGCTCTGGCTGGGGCGCCTGCTGGCCTGCATCGGGCTGGGGCTGACCCTGCTCTGCGCTCTGTTCAGTGCCCGGCACTGGCTGCTCTACTACCCGCTGGCGGTGAGCCTGGCGCTGCTCTGCCTGTTTGGCTGGAGCCTGACCCGCCCCATGAGCCTGGTGGAGCGGCTGGCCCGCTTGCAGGAGCCCGCCTTGCCATCGGCGGCCATCGGCTATACCCGGCGGGTGACCCAGGTCTGGTGCGGCTTCTTCGTCATCAACGGCGCCCTGGCGGCCTTCACCATCTGGCACGGGGATCTGGCGCTCTGGAGCCTCTACAACGGCTTCATCAGCTACCTCCTGATGGGCGGCCTGATGGGGGCTGAGTATCTGGTGCGTCGCCGCCTGCTCAAGAGGTTGGCCCCATGAGTCTGTTGCAAACCCTCTGGCAGCGCGATGGTGCCCAGCCGGTGGCCTTCGGCCCGCAGGGGGAGGTGATCCTGGCCGAGCTGCGCCGCGCCAGCCTGCAACTGGCCAGTGCCATGGCCCGTCACGACGGCGCCGGCCGGCCAGGCGCGCGCTGGGCGCTCTGCTTCGACGACAGCCTGCTGTTCACGCAAGCGTTGCTCGCCTGCGCCCTCAGCGGCTATCAGGCTATTCTGCCGGGTCATCAGCGGCTGGCCGGCCTGCAGGAACTGCAGAGCCAGTTCGACGGCCTGCTCACCGACTCCGAACTGCCTGGCGCAGCGCTTGTCGTGCCTCAGCTCAGGCTGCCGCTGGCCGATGCCCACGAGGGGCTGGATATCGCACACGGTGATCTTGCGCCCGCGCGTCTGGATATCACCCTGTTCAGCTCCGGCTCCACCGGCGAGCCCAAGGCGATCCCCAAGGCCTGGCCCCAGCTGGAGGCCGAGTTGCGGGTGCAGATGGTGCTGTGGGGCGAGCGATTGGCCGATAGCCGGGTGCTGGCCAGCGTCAGCCACCAGCACATCTACGGCCTGCTGTTTCGCATCCTGCTGCCGCTGGCCCTCGGTCGCCCGTTCGATCGCCGCACCATCGACTACCCGGAGCAGCTGGCGGCGCAAGGCGCCCCCTGGTGCCTGATCGCCTCCCCTGCGTTTCTGAGTCGGCTCGATCCGGCCATGCCGGCCACTGGCTGCCGGTTGATCGTCTCCTCCGGCGGTCCCCTGCAGCTGGAAGATGCCCGGCAAGCCCGGGCACTGCTCGGCCAGCTGCCGGTGGAGATCTTCGGCAGCAGCGAGACCGGCGGCATCGGCTGGCGTCAGCGCCACCAGGAGCAGACCCCCTGGACGGCGCTGCCCGGGGTCGAGGTGCGGGTCGGCCCGGAGCAGGGGCTGCTGCTGCGCTCCCCCTTTCTGGAAGCGGGTGACTGGCTGGCCTGCGCCGATCGCATCGCCCTGCACGAGGAGGGTTTCGAGCTGCTGGGACGTCAGGACAGGATCGTCAAGCTGGAGGAGAAGCGCATCTCCCTCGACGAGGTGGAGGCGCGCCTGCAGGCCCTGGCGGAGGTGGAGTCGGCCGCCGTGCTGCCGCTGCAACAGGGCCAGCGCCAGATCCTCGGCGCCGTGCTGGTGCTAAGCGAATTGGGGGCCGCCCGCTGGGACGAGCTCGGTCAGGGGCGTTTCCTGCTGGCCCTGCGCCAGCAGCTGCGCCCCTGGCTTGAGCCGGTTGCCCTGCCGCGCAGCGTGCGCCGGGTCGTGCAGATGCCCGTCAACGCCCAGGGCAAGCGCCCCTGGCCACAACTCAAGAAGCTGTTCGATGAGCCTGTCCGCTGATACGCTGCCAACCGAGCTGGGTTGCGAAGTGCTGGCCGATGGCGTGCGCCTGCGGCTGCGACTCGATCCCGCACTGCCCTGGTTTGCAGGGCACTTTCCCGGCGCGCCCCTGCTGCCCGGGGTGACCCAGATCCACTGGGTGATGCACTACGCCGCCAGCCGGCTCAAGCTGACACTGCCGTTTCACGGGGTGGATCAGCTCAAGTTCCAGCGCCCGCTGCGCCCCGGGGCCGAGTGCAGCCTGCACCTGCAGTGGCAGGCGGACAAGGGCCAGCTCCTCTTCAGCTACCAGCTCGGGGATGAGCCGGCGAGCAGCGGACGGGTGCGGCTGATCCCATGAACCCCTGCCTTCTGATTCCCTGTTACAACCACGCCGGCCCACTGGCCGCCGTACTGGCGCGGCTGGCCGAATTCAAGCTGCCCTGCCTGCTGGTCGACGATGGCAGCGAGCCCGTCGCCGCCGCCGCGCTCGATGCGCTGGCCGCCCAGCACCCCTGGGTCAGCCTGCTGCGCCATCCCCACAACCAGGGCAAGGGGGGGGCCGTGATGACGGGGCTGCGCCGCGCCCATGAGCTCGGCTTCAGCCACGCCCTGCAGGTGGATGCCGATGGCCAGCACGATCTCGCCGACCTGCCAGCCCTGCTGGATGAGGCGCGCCAGCACCCGGCGGCGCTCGTCTCCGGTCGCCCGCTCTACGATGACTCCGTGCCCAAGGGGCGCCTCTACGGCCGCTACATCACCCATGTCTGGGTCTGGATAGAGACGCTGTCGTTCGCCATCAAGGACAGCATGTGCGGCTTTCGGGTCTATCCGCTGGCGTCCACCTGCGCCCTGCTGGAACGGGTGGTCCTCGGCCGGCGGATGGATTTTGATACCGAGGTGATGGTGCGCCTGCATTGGGCCGGAGTGCCGATGCGCTTCGTGCCGACCCGGGTCATCTATCCCGTCGACGGCCGCTCCCACTTCCGGCTTTTTCGCGACAACCTCGACATCTCCTGGATGCACACCCGGCTGGTGTGCCGCCTGTTGTGGGATCTGCTGCTGCGCCTCTGCCGCTGGCCGGCCCGTCTCGGCGCCCAGCTGACTCGGCTGTGGCGCGAGCGGCGCACCCACTGGTCGCGCACCCCGGAGCGGGGCTCATTGCTCGGCATGCAGATCATGCTGGCCAGCTACCGCCTGCTGGGGCGCCGGGGCTTCTCCCTGCTGCTCTATCCTGTCATCGGCTACTTCTGGCTGACCGGTCGCACCCAGCGGGAGGCCTCCCGGGCCTATCTGGCCCGCCTCGAGGCCTTCGCCGGCACGCAAGGCGTTGCGCTGCCCGCCGAACCGAGATCGAGCTTTCGCCACTTCCTGCGCTTTGGCGAGGCGGCGCTCGACAAGCTGGCGGGCTGGCGCGGGGACATCACGGAGCAGGAGATCGAGGTGGTGGGGACCGAGCACTACCAGGCGGCCATTGGCAGCGGCAAGGGGGTGTTGCTGCTGGGCTCCCACCTCGGGGACCTCGAGCTGTGCCGGGCCCTCGGCAGTCGCAAGGAGGGGATGCGCATCAATGCGCTGGTCTTCACCCGCCACGCGGCCCGCTTCAACGCCCTGCTCAAGCAGATCAACCCGGATTCGCGCCTCAACCTCATCCAGGTGCAGGAGCTGGGGGCGGACACCGCCATCCTGCTCAAGGAGAAGCTGGATCGGGGGGAGTGGGTGGTGATCGTCGGCGATCGCACCTCGGTGACCCGGGAGAAGCGGGTGATCTGGGCCGACTTTCTCGGCGCCCCGGCGCCGTTTCCCCTCGGTCCCTTCGTGCTCAGCAGCGTGCTGGGCTGCCCCGTCTACCTGCTGTTCGGCTTCAAGGAGCAGGGGCGTTTTCGGGTGCATTTCGAGCCCTTCTCCGACGGCCAGCCCCTGCCGCGGCAGGGGCGCCAAGAGATACTCGCGTCCCGGGTACAGGCCTATGCCGATCGCCTGCAGCACCACTGCCTGCACGCCCCCCTGGACTGGTTCAACTTTTTTGATTTCTGGCAGCTGACCGATGAACAAGAGTGAGATGAGACGGGTTGTCTTCGGCGCTAAGCCGCTGACCATCGAAGACGTGGTGGCCCTGGCGGAACGCCGTGCCACCCCCGCATTGAACCCGGATCCCGCCTTCATGGCCCGCATCCAGCGGGGCGCCGACTTCCTCGACCGCCTGCTGGCGGAAGAGGGGGTCATCTACGGGGTGACCACGGGCTACGGCGACTCGGTGACCCGGGCCGTGCCCCCCGCCCTGGTGGCCGAGCTGCCGCTGCACCTGACCCGCTTCCACGGCTGCGGGCTGGGGGAGGATCTCGCTCTCGATGCCGGCCGCGCCGTGCTCGCCACCCGGCTCTGCTCCCTGGCGCAGGGGGTCTCCGGGGTCAGCCCAGCCCTGCTCGAGCGCCTCTGCTGGCTGCTGGAGCAGGATCTGGTGCCGCGCATTCCCGAAGAGGGATCGGTGGGCGCCAGCGGCGATCTCACCCCGCTCTCCTACGTCGCCGCCGTGCTGGTGGGGGAGCGCGAGCTTCATCATGATGGTGTGCTGCGCCCCGCCGCCGAGGTCTATCGGGAGTTAGGGATCACTCCCCTGACCCTGCGGCCGAAAGAGGGGCTGGCGCTGATGAACGGCACCTCGGTGATGACGGCGCTGGCCTGCCTAGCCTACGCCCGCACCGACTACCTGATGCAACTGGCGACCCGGATCACCGCCCTGGTGAGCGTCGCCATGGGGGGCAACGCCTTCCACTTCGACGAGCGGCTGTTTGCCGCCAAGCCGCACCCCGGCATGCAGGGGGTCGCGGCCTGGTTGAGAGAGGATCTGGTGGCCGGCGAGCTGCCGCGCCACAGCGATAGGCTGCAGGACAGATACTCGTTGCGCTGCGCCCCCCACGTCATCGGGGTGGTGGCCGACAGCCTGCCCTGGTGGCGCCAGCTCATCGAAAACGAGCTCAACAGCGCCAACGACAACCCGCTGATCGATGGCGAAGAGGAGCACGTGATGCACGGCGGCCACTTCTACGGCGGTCACATCGCCATGGCCATGGACAGCATGAAGGCGGCCGTCGCCAACCTGGCCGACCTGCTGGATCGCCAGCTGGCCCAGCTGGTGGACAGCAAGTTCAACGGCGGCCTGCCGAGCAACCTCTCCGGCGCGCCACAGGGGCGGCAGATGATCAACCACGGCTTCAAGGCGGTGCAGATCGGCGTCTCGGCCTGGACTGCGGAGGCGCTCAAGCAGACCATGCCCGCCAGCGTCTTCTCCCGCTCCACCGAGTGCCACAACCAGGACAAGGTGAGCATGGGCACCATAGCGGCGCGGGATGCGCTGCGGGTGCTGACCCTGACCGAGCAGGTGGCGGCCGCCTGCCTGCTGGCGGCGGTGCAGGGGGTGGAGCTGCGCCTCGCCCGGCCCACCCCCTTCATCCGCCCGCTCGGCACGGCGCTGGCCGGCATGGTCGCGCAGGTACGGGCCGAGTTTGCCCCGCTGCTGGAAGACCGGGGGCTCGAGCCCGAGCTGAGGGCGCTGATCGCCCGCATTCGCCAGCGCCACTATCCCCTCTATGGGTCGCACCGGGACTGAGACAAGGTCACTATTGATGAGACAACCCATGCAGAATGAACCCTGGCAGATCAGTACTGAGATCGAGGTGACCATCCCGTTCCACGACGTGGACATGATGGCGGTTGCCTGGCACGGCCACTACTTTCGCTACATCGAGTTGGCCCGCTGTGCCCTGCTCGATCTCATCGATTACAACTACCCGCAGATGGAGGCCTCCGGCTACCTCTGGCCCATCATCGACACCCGGATGAAGTACCTGGCACCGCTGCGCTTCGGCCAGCGGGTGCGGGTGCGCGCCACCCTGACCGAGTACCAGAACCGCCTGAAGATCGACTACCTGCTGAGCGACGCCGTGAGCGGCACCCGCACCAGCAAGGGTTACAGCATCCAGGTGGCGGTGAGCAAGGCGAGCGGCGAGATGTGCCTGGCCTCGCCCCAGGTGCTGCTGGACAAGCTGGGGGTGAGCCAATGAACCGGCTGACAAGGCTGCTGCTGGCCGGTTTGATCCTGCTGCTGACATGGCCGCTGCAGGCGGCGCCCCTGAGCCGGGCCGAGGTGCAGCAGCTGCTCGCCCTGAGCCAAGCCAAGGAGGCCCGCTTCGAGCAGGAGAAGCAAGTGGCGGGGCTGAGCCAGCCGCTCAAGGCCTCCGGCGAGCTGCTGCTGGTGCGCGATCTGGGGCTCTGGTGGCAGCAGCAGAAGCCCTTCCCGCTGACCCTTGTCCTGACGCCGACGCGCATGGTGCAGCAGATGGCGGGCCAGCCTGCCACCGTCATCGACAACCCCCAGCTGCTGGAGTTCAGCCAGATGCTGCTGGCGCTGTTCGGCTCGGACGAGGCGACCCTGGGCCGTTACTTCAGCATCGACTTTCACAGCACGGAGGCGGGCTGGCAGCTGGTGCTGGTGCCGACCCTGGCGCCGCTCGACAAGGTGTTTGCCAGCCTGACCCTGAGCGGGCGGGGGCAGCTGGATCAGCTGCTTATCGCCGACAAGCAGGGTGACAGCACCCGCATCCGCTTCAGCGACTGGCGCGAGCGCCCCCTGCCATTGACCCCTGAGGAGCAGGCCCGCTTTGCTGTTCACTAGTATCCCGCTGCGCCAGCGAACCGCTCCCGCCGGGACGAGGAGAGCCCACCTTGCTGCACGCTGAAACCACCTGGCGCCGGCTCGGGACCCTCTGGATCTGGCTCTGTCTGCTGCTGGCAGCTCTGCTTGCCTGGCAGCTGCCCCACAGCCGCATCAACACCAGCCTGATGGATCTGCTGCCCCACGAGTCCCGCAGCGATCTGGACCCTGCCCTGCAGCAGGGTCTGTTGCAGCAGCTCGACCGCCAGCTGGTCTGGCTGCTGAGCCTGCCCGCCGGCCAGGACGGGCGCGCCGCCGCCACCTTCTGGGCGCAGCAGCTCGGCGAGCTGCCAGCCCTGTCCCGCATCAAGGGGTATCAGCCCGAGCTGGCCCCCGCCTGGCAGCGCTATCTGCACGAGCTGGCCTGGCAGCGGCTGGATCCGGCGAGCCGGGCCCGGCTTGCCGGGGGGGCCGAGGGGTGGAGTCAATGGGTGCTCGGCCAGATCTACTCCCCCTTTGGCGGCGTCTCCCGCGCCGAGTGGCAGAGCGACCCTCTGTTGCTGACCCGGGCCGGGGTGCTGGCCGAGGCCCGCGGCCCCATGCAGCTCAAGGAGGGCTGGCTGGTGAGCCGGGACAAGGCGGGGCGCGACTGGTACATGGTGCGCGCCGAGCTGGATCTCTCCGCCTTCGACATCCAGCGCAACCAGGCGCTGCTGAGCGAACTGGCCGGGGCCGAGCAGCGCCTCGCCGAGGCCTATCCTGGCGCCGAGCTGCTGCGCCGCGGCACCCTCTTCTACAGCCAGCACGCCAGCCAGCTGGCCCAGCAGGACATCTCCACCATAGGGCTGGGCTCCATGGTCGGGGTCATCCTGCTCATCTGGGGCGTGTTTCGCTCGCCCCGGGCGCTGCTGCTCTCCCTGCTGCCCATCGGCGTAGGGTTGATGTGGGGGCTCGGCACAGTGCTCATCCTGTTCGGCGAGATCCACCTCTTCACCCTGGTGATCAGCAGCAGCCTCATCGGTATCGCCATCGACTACGCCATCCACTTTCTGTGCGAGCGGCGGCTGCACGGCGACGACGAGACGCCGCACCAGACCCGGCTCAAGTTGCTGCCAAGCCTGTCGCTGGCGGTGCTGACCACCCTGATCGGCTATGGCCTGCTCTGGTTCGCTCCCTTCCCCGGCTTGCAGCAGCTGGCGGTGTGCGCGCTGGCTGGGTTGTTCAGCGCCTTCATCACGGTGCTCTGCCTGTTTCCGCGCTGGGCCGGCCCGCTGCCGACAAGGCCGCTTTGGGGCCAGCGCTGGTTGCAGGGCTGGCTGCTGGCCTGGCAGCAGCGCCCGCTGCTGCGCATCGGTCTGCCGCTCTGCTGCCTGCTGCTGGCGGCCCTCGGCATCAGCCGGTTGCAGGTGGATGACGACATCCGCCGGCTGCAGCCTCTGCCGGTGGCGTTGCAGGGGCAGGAGCAGCGGATCCAGGCCCTCACCGGTCAGCAGGGGGGCATGCAGGGCTTGCTGGTGACGGGGGCGGACGGCGAGCAGGCACTGCAACGGCTGGAGCGGCTCGATGGCCGGCTGGCCGAGCTGCAACAGCGCGGTGCGCTGCAGGCGTTCGTCTCGCTGGCCCACTGGCTGCCTTCGCTGGCACGCCAGCAGGAGGATGCCGCCGCCATCCGGGCCCTGTTGCCAGAGGTAGTGAGCCGGCTCAAGGCGGCCGGCCTGCCGCTGCAGCCGCCCGTGCGCGAGCCACACTGGCTGACCCCGGCCGCCTGGCTGGCCAGCCCGGTCAGCGAGGGGAGCCGCCTGTTGTGGCACGCCCTGGCGGATGGCCGTGTTGCCATCTGGGTGCCGCTGGTGGGGGTGACGGACGAGAGTGCCCTGACAGCGCTGGCGGCGGCCGAGTCAGGGGTCTACTGGCAGGATCAGCGCAGCCAGTGGAGCCAGCTGTTCGCCCACTACCGCATCAAGCTGGCGGAGCTGCTGTCGGTGGCCATCGCGCTGGTGGCCCTGCTGCTGTGGCGGCGGATGGGGGCGGCGCGAGCGGCCCGGGTGCTGCTGGTCAACCTGATTGCGCTGGCCATGGGGCTGGCGCTGCTCGCCGCCTGCGGCCAGCCGCTCACCCTGTTCGGAGTGCTGGCGCTCAGCCTCATCTTCGGCATCGGCATCGACTACGGCCTCTTCTTCGCCCACAGCGGGAACGGGGTGGCGCGCCAGAGTTCCACCCTGCTTGCCATCCTGCTGGCCAACCTCACCACCCAGCTGGCCTTCGGTCTGCTGGCGCTGAGTCACACCCCCGCCATCGCGGGCTTTGGTCTGGTGCTGAGCGGCGGTATCTTTACCGCCTTCCTGCTCTCGCCCCTGGTACTGGACCGGGGTCGACCGCAGTTGCCGGGGCCACATGGCCGGGAGCCAACCTCATCATGAAAGCCTTGTTCGTGTTCGTCGTCCTGCTGCTGACTGGTTGCAGCAGCCAGCCGACCCCCACCGCCTATCTCGACAAGGGGACCGTCATGACGCTGCCGGCCCCCGTGCTGGCCGCCCCCTTCTATCGCCAGCAACTGCTGACCGCCAGCGTGGGGGGGAGCAACCACCAGCTGATGACGGTGCTGGAGGCGGACGGCCACCAGCTGACCCTGGTGGGGCTGACCCCGAGCGGGGTACGGCTGTTTCTGGTGCGCTATGACCAGCAGGGCATCGAGACCCGCCAGCTCAGCCCGCTGCTCACCAGCGGCATGCCACCGGTGAGCCAGGTGCTGGCGGATGTGATGCTCTGCTACTGGCCGCTGGCCAGCTGGCAACCGCAACTTCCGCCGGGCTGGACACTGCGTGACGAGGGGCTGCTGCGCCGGCTGCGCGCCCCCGATGGCACCCTGGTCACCGAGATCCGCTATCGCGACGCCGACGGCGTGCGCGAGCCGGTCGGCCTGCAGCAACACGTGTTCAACTACCGCCTGCAACTGGAGACCCTGAGCCAATGAGCTGTTATATCGCCGCCTATGGCCTCGTTTCGGCACTGGGGACGGGGCGTGATGCCAGCGCCGAGGCGCTGCTGGTCTGGCAGAGAGAGGGCATCAGCCCGCGGGATCGCCACCGGGCGCCGCTGCTGGATGGTCGGCTGACCCCGGTCGGGCGGGTGGAGGGGGAGTTGCCGGCCATACCAGCGGCGCTGGCCCCCTACGCCTCGCGCAACAACCAGTTGCTGCTGGCGGCGCTGGCCCAGATCCGGCCTGCCCTCGATGAGGCGCTAGCCACCTTTGGCTGCGACCGTGTCGGCTTGGTGCTAGGCACCAGCACCGCCGGGATCGGAGAGGCCGAGCTGGCGGTGGCCGCTGCCCGGCGCGGAGAGGCCGTGCCCCCCGAGTTTGACTATCGTCAGCAGGAGCTGGGCTCACCGTCGGAATTTCTGGCCCGCCACCTCGGCCTGACCGGGCCGGCCTGGACGATTTCCACCGCCTGCTCCTCCAGCGCGCGCGCCTTCATCAGCGGCCAGCGGCTGCTGGCGGCCGGACTGGCAGACGCCGTGCTGGTGGGCGGTGCCGACAGCCTGTGCGGGCTCACCCTCAACGGCTTTGACAGCCTGGAGTCCCTCAGCTGTGCGCGCTGCCAGCCGTTCGATGAGGCGCGCCAGGGGATCAACATCGGCGAGGGGGCGGCGCTGTTTCTGTTGAGCCGCACGCCTGCGCCGCTGGCCCTGCTGGGGGTGGGGGAGTCCTCCGATGCCTGGCACATCTCGGCGCCCCATCCAGACGGTATCGGCGCCGAGGCGGCCATGCGCATGGCACTGGCCCAGGCGGGCCTGACGCCGGCGCAGGTGGGGTACGTCAACCTGCACGGCACCGCCACCCGCCTCAACGACGCCATGGAGAGCCAGGCGGTGCACCGGCTGTTTGGTGCCGAGGTGCCCTGCAGCTCCACCAAGCCGCTCACCGGTCACACCCTGGGGGCGGCGGGAGCCATCGAGGCCGCGTTCGCCTGCCTGCTGCTGGAGCGCGCGCTGCCGCTGCCGCCCCAGCGGGTGACCACGGCGGATCCGGCGCTGGCCCCCATCCGGCTGGTGAGCGGCGAGGTGCCACTGGCGGCGCCCCGGGTGCTCTCCAACTCCTTTGCCTTCGGTGGCAACAATGTCAGCCTGCTGTTTGGGAGCGTTCACCATGAATGAGTCAGGTTCACTGCCCGCCATCGAGACCCTGCTGCCCCACCAGGCCCCCATGCTGCTGCTGGACCGGCTCTGCGCGGCGGATGCCCAGCAGGCGCGCTGCGAGACCCGCATCGGTGCCCGCCATGCGCTGTTGCTGGATGGTGAGGGCAATCTGCCCGGCTGGGTCGGCATCGAGCTGATGGCCCAGACCATCGCTGCCTGGGCCGGCATGCAGGGTCGCCTGCGCGGCGAGCCAGTGCGCATCGGCATGCTGCTCGGCAGTCGCAAGTATCGCTGCCTGCGTCCCGTCTTCGCGGCCGGCAGCCTGCTCACCATAGAGGCGTGCTGCCTGTTGCAAGACGGCGGCATGGCCAGTTTTGATTGCCGGATCCTGCTGGAGGGGGAGGAGTGTGCCCAGGCGCGGCTCTCCACCTATCAGCCGAGCCCCGGCGAATTGTCCGATTTGTTAGCCTGAGGAAGCTTCATGATCTCTAGCGTATTGGTCACGGGCGCCAGCAAGGGGATAGGCCGCGCCATCGCCCTCAAGCTGGCGGCCGACGGTTTTTCCATCGTGGTGCACTACCACAGCGATCGGGCCGGCGCCGAAGCCACCCTGGCCAGCCTGCAGGCGGCCGGCGGGCAGGGGCGTCTGCTCCAGTTCGACATCGCCGATCGCGAGGGGTGCCGCGCGCGGTTGGAGGCCGACATGGCCGAGCATGGCGCCTATTACGGCGTGGTCTGCAACGCCGGCATCATCCGTGACGGCGCCTTTCCCGCCCTCACCGACGAGGAGTGGGACGGGGTGCTGCACACCAACCTGGACGGCTTCTACAACCTGCTCAAGCCCTGCATCATGCCGATGATCGGCCTGCGCCGGGGCGGGCGCATCGTGACCATCTCCTCGGTGTCCGGGCTGATGGGCAACCGGGGCCAGGTCAACTACAGCGCCGCCAAGGCGGGCATCATGGGGGCCACCAAGGCACTGGCCCTCGAGCTTGCCAAGCGCAAGATCACCGTCAACTGCGTGGCCCCCGGCCTCATCGACACCGGCATGGTGGACGAGGAGGTGAAGGCGGAGGCGATGAAGATCATTCCGCTCAAGCGGATGGGGCAGGCTGACGAGGTGGCCGGTCTGGTCTCCTATCTGATGTCCGACATCGCCGGCTATGTCACGCGCCAGGTCATCTCCATCAACGGAGGCATGGTATGAAGCGAGTCGTAGTCACCGGCATGGCCGGGGTGACCGCCTTCGGGCAGGATTGGCCGAGCGTGCGGGCCCGCCTGCAGGCGGGGCGCAATGCGGTGGTGAACATGCCGGAGTGGGCCATCTACGACGGTCTCAACACCCGGCTGGCGGCCCCCATTCCGGACTTCACGCTGCCGGCCCACTATCCGCGCAAGAAGACCCGCGCCATGGGGCGGGTCTCGGCACTGGCCACCGTCGCCACCGAGCTGGCGCTGGCGCAGGCGGGATTGCTGGACAACCCGGTGCTCACCGACGGGCGCACCGGCATCGCCTACGGCTCCTCCACCGGCAGCACGGACCCCATCCGCGCCTTCGGGGTCATGCTCAACGACAAGAGCACCGCCAGCATCACGGCCACCACCTATGTGCAGATGATGCCGCACACGGCGGCGGTCAACACAGGGCTGTTCTTCGGCCTGCGCGGGCGGGTCATTCCCACCTCCAGCGCCTGTACCTCCGGCAGCCAGGGCATCGGCTACGCCTTTGAGGCGATCAAGCACGGCTACCAGACCCTGATGGTGGCTGGCGGGGCGGAGGAGCTCTGCCCGTCGGAGGCCGTGGTATTCGATACCCTGTTTGCCACCAGCCAGATGAACGACAACCCGGAGCTGGCGCCGCGTCCGTTTGACCGACAGCGGGACGGACTGGTGATAGGCGAGGGGGCCGGCACCCTGGTGCTGGAGGAGCTGGAACATGCGCAGGCGCGCGGTGCCACCATCCTCGCCGAGCTGGTGGGCTTTGCCACCAACTGCGATGCCGCCCACGTGACCCAGCCCCAGCAGGAGACCATGCAGCTCTGCATGGAGATGGCGCTGGCCCAGGCCGGGCTCCAGCCTGAGGATATCGGCTATATCAGCGCCCACGGCACCGCCACCGAGCGCGGCGACATCGCCGAGAGTCACGCCACCGCCGCCATCTTCGGCGACCGCACCCCCATCTCGTCCCTCAAGAGCTACTTCGGTCATACCCTGGGGGCCTGCGGCGCCATCGAGGCCTGGCTGGCGCTGGAGATGATGCAGGAGGGGTGGTTTGCCCCCACCATCAACCTGACCGAGCCGGATCCTGCCTGCGCTCCGCTCGATCACGTGGTGGGCAGCGGTCGCACGCTGGCGGTGGAGTACCTGATGTCCAACAACTTCGCCTTCGGCGGCATCAACACCTCCCTCATCTTCAAGCGCTGGTCCTGAGTGTCGGTGCCCTGCCAGGCAGGGCGCCGGTACAGGCTGGGTTTAGCCTTGATGAATTAATATGCCCCCCGTTTTTTTTCGGGAGGCATCATGTCTGTGTTATCTGCTTTTTCTTTTTCCGCCAAGCGTCTGCGCGTCATTCAGAGCGTACTGTTATCCACCTTGTTGTGGGCGTTGGCCGCCCCGGCCATGGCCGATGATGAATTTCGGCTGGGCAAGACCATTTTGCTCGGGGTCGGCGATCATCCCGCCATCATTCCCATGCTCGCCTGCCGGCCGACCAAATCCATCATGGTCAAGGCTGGGCGGGAATTAACCCTGGAGCGGGTCAAGGTGTTTTATGGCAATGATCGCAGCAAGACCCTCTATTTCGGCAAGGAGCTGAGAGAGGATCAGGAGTCGGAGTGGAAATCCCTCGGCAGCCGGCTCTGCATCAAGCGGATCGAGGTATACGGCAATTCGGAAGGGAGTCGGGCCGGGGTCAAGGTGTACGGCCGCAAATAAACGCTGGACGGGGGTTCAAATCCCCCGTCCAGTCAGCCCTTATTTCTTCGGACGGAACGGCTTGATGACAGCCTCGTCGCACTCGAGATAGGGGCCTTCCATCAGATCGATGCAGTAGGGGATGGCGGGGAAGACCGCATCCAGACATTCGCGGATGGACTTGGGCTTGCCCGGCAGGTTGACGATGAGCGAGCTGCCGCGCAGACCGGCGGTCTGGCGCGACAGGATGGCGGTCGGCACGAACTTGAGGGATTCGGCCCGCATCAGCTCGCCAAAGCCCGGCATCATGCGATCGCACACCGCCTCGGTCGCCTCCGGGGTGACGTCCCGTTTGGCCGGCCCGGTGCCACCTGTGGTGACGATGAGGCTGCACCGCTCCTGGTCCGCCAGCCGGATCAGGGTTGCCTCGATCTGCTCCTGCTCGTCGGGGATCACCTCATAAAGGGGTTCCCATTCCGAGGTCAGATAGGCGTTCAGGGTGTCGATGATGGCCTTGCCGGAGAGATCTTCGTAGATGCCCGCACTGGCGCGATCGCTGACGGTGACGATACCGATTCTTGCCTTGCTCATGGTCTGCTCTTGGTTGCCGCGATAAAGTGGCAAATAAAATAACATAATCAGCAAGATATGTTAAACCAGCCAGATCGCGGCGCGAAGGCGAGCGTCAAATGGCAAACTATATTGGCCGCTTCCTTTCAATAAGACATAACATCGGCATATTGCCGTGCCAAAAATGTATAAACGAACCCGCCATCGATATTCAGGAATAATCGCTTGATCCATAACGAATAACCGGGTCGGGTTTTCGCTGCGTCGTCATCTTTTGGCGCAGCTGGAGGGGAAAGCCGGTCTCATGGATTGAACCGCAGCGGGGTTCGGCTTATATAACACCTGAAGCGATTGGTGAAAATATGAACCGATTGTTGTTGTTTGAGTATCACCATGCAGCGGCTGGCCGCGGGAGGGCATATGGAGTTGCCTGATTTTGATACCTTGAAACGGCTGGCGGTGGCGGAGCCCGAGCGGCTCGATGAGTTGCTTCAGCAAGAGATAGAAGGGCTGATAGACAGGGTCAGTCCGCAGCAGCAAATGCGCCTGCGCGGCCTGCAATTTCGCATCGACTGTCAGCGCCAGCTGGCCAAGAACAACATGGACAGCTGCATCCGGATTGCCGCCATGATGCACGACTCCTTTTATTCCATGCGCTGTGAAATGGTTCAGCTCAATAATCCTGATTATGTCGAGCCGCTACCGGAATATAAAGAGAACAATATCCTCTATTTCAGCGATTATTATCGCAAGAAAAAATAATATTATTTCGGGTGAGTTACTTTAATATATTCCCATTATTGTTGGTGGTTTCCGGGTGAAGCTATCTGACTGGCGTTGAACAGTTTGGCGTGATTTGTAATCTATTTGATGTATTTTTGTGTCGCTTTTTATTTTATTTGAGTTTGTTTATTGGCGTGATATGTGTAGATGAACGGCGCCGATAGTTAGGCTAACATGGCGACACTTTTTTAATTTGCTACGACTCGAAGGGATTATGAGAAGTATCACACCAAGGCGGGTGCTGTCGCGGGAGCAGCAGACGGAGATCACCCGGATCATCGTCAAGGTGGGCCAGATGCTGGCCCAGTTCGGCGCCGAGAGTCGCATCATAGAGCAGACCACGGTCCGGCTCGGCATGGCGCTCGGGCTGGAGAGCGTCGAGATGGCCATTTCCTCCAGTGCCATCGTGCTCACCAGCCTCTATCAGGGCAGTTGCGTCACCACCACCCGGCGGGTGCGCGAGCACGGCATCAACATGCAGGTGGTGTGCGAGATCCAGCGTATCTGCATCATGGCGGAGAAGGATCTGATCGGCGCGCGGGAAGTGCGTCAGCGCCTGGAGGCCATAGTACCGTTCCACTATCACCCCTGGCTGGTGGTGCCCATGGTGGGGCTCTCCTGCGGTGCCTTCAGTCTGCTGTTTGGCGGTGACTGGCCCATCTTCCTGGTGACCTGCTTCTCGGCTTCGGTCGCCATGCGGGCGCGCCAGCTGATGGCGCGTCATCACCACAGCCCCCTCATCAATTTTGCCACCACCGGCTTTATCGCCACCCTGCTCGCCTCCAGCGCGACCTTCTTCAACTGGGGGGCCCAGCCCTATCTCGCCATGGCGGCCAGCGTACTGCTGCTGGTGCCGGGCTTTCCGCTCATCAATGCGGTCTCCGACATGGTGAAGGGTTACTTCAACATGGGGCTGGCCCGCTGGGGCACGGCGACCCTGCTCACCATCAGCGCAGCGATAGGGATTATTCTCGCCATGTCGGTGACCGGTATCTGGGGGTGGAAGGTATGAAGATCTTTGACGCTGTATCGACCCTGTTGAGCGGGGTAAACCGGCTATCCATCAGCGCGCGGAACCATATCGGCATCATCCTCGCCATGTTGGTGACCGGCATCTGGGGGTGGAAGGTATGAAGAGCTTTGACGTTGTATCGACTCTGTTGCTCGGGGCAAACCGGCTATCCATCAGCGCGCGGAACCATATCGGGATCATTCTCGCCATGTCGGTGACCGGTATCTGGGGGTGGAAGGTATGAAGATCTTTGACGCTGTATCGACCCTGTTGATCGGGGCAAACCGGTTATCCATCAGCGCACGGAACCATATCGGGATTATTCTCGCCATCTCGGTGACAGGAAGCTGGGGGAGGGAGCCATGATGGATCTGCTCTGGCTGCTGGCCAAGGACGCCTTCTGGTCGGCCATTCCGGCGGTGGGCTTTGCCATGTTGTTCAACGTGCCACCACGGATGTTGAAGTACTGCGCCATGGGCGGCGCCCTGGCTCACAGCCTGCGCACCCTGCTCATTCACCATGGCATGCCCATCGAGTGGGCCACCCTGGCGGCGGCGACCACGGTCGGTTTTGTCTGCGTCTACTGGTCGCGCCGGCTGCTGGCGCCGCGCCCTGTGTTCAGCGTCGCCTCCATCATCCCCATGATCCCGGGCAGCTACGCCTTCAAGGCGATGATCGCCGTGGTGGAGCTCAATATCTCCGGGGTGACCATGGAGCTTATCCAGAGCGCGGTGGAAAACGGGCTCAAGGCGTTGTTTATCGTGGGGGCCCTGAGTTTCGGTTTGGCGATCCCCTCTCTGGTCGTGTACCGTAATCGCCCCATTATCTGACAGACGGTGCGAGAGGTTGACCCCATGATGATTTCCATGATTGCCGCCATGGCCCACGATCGGGTGATCGGCCTGGACAACCAGATGCCCTGGCACCTGCCGGCGGATCTGGCCCACTTCAAGCGGGTGACCCTGGGCAAGCCGGTGCTGATGGGGCGCAAGACCTTTGAATCCATCGGGCGGCCGCTGCCTGGCCGCCGCAATATGGTGATCAGCCGCAACCCCGACTACCGGGCTGACGGCGTGGAGGTCATCGACTCGGTGGACGCGGCGCTGGCGCTGCTGGCCGGCAGCGATGTTACCGAGCTGATGGTGATCGGGGGCGGTCATCTCTACGGCCAGCTGCTGCCACGGGCCGACAGACTCTATCTGACCCGCATCGATCTGGCGGTGGAGGGGGATACCCGTTTCCCGGCCTTCGACGAGGGCGACTGGTCGTGCATCGAGCGCGAGTCACATCAGCCCGACGAGAAGAACCCCCACCCCTACCGTTTCGAGACCTGGCAGCGGCGCTGACGGCTGGCGGATTTCCCCGGTTGATGAAAGGCCCCTTGTGTTGCACAAGGGGCCTTTTTGCTGTCCGGGACAGGGATTGAATGCTCAGGTATTGCGATGTGCCATAGCGTGGACACGGCACACCTCAGGCCTCTATTTCACAGTGGAAGTGCGGCAGCGAATGACAATATTATAGTTAGTGTTGTAACTAAATATATTGGCCCGCTAATGAGAGACATATTCCCTCCCATTATTGCTCTGTTTTTCTCGCGTTACATACCTATCTGTCGTTGATTTTGATGGGGTTATATTGATCTGTTCGGTTGGGATGACAGGGTTTTATTACATCTGAGAGCATCTTTATGCCTAAAAATAGTCTTTAAAAATCAATAAATTAAAAATTAATCCTTTTATTGAGACTCTTATGGTTCTTTTGTTTTTGTTGTTAATTGCTTAGGGTTAAAAGTAATTGGCTCACGTTCGACGGTTTGCCAGGCAGCCCGTCGGCCAAGAAAAAAGGACAATATGACAGTCAAACTCGAGGTCAAATCACTCTACAAAATCTTCGGCGATCAGCCGGAAAAAGCGTTCAAATTGCTGGCCAAAGGCCATGACCGCGCCAGCATACTGCAAAAAACCGGGCAGACCCTGGGGGTCCAGGATGTCAATCTGGCCATCGACGAAGGGGAGATCTTCGTGGTGATGGGCCTCTCCGGCTCGGGCAAATCCACCCTGGTGCGTCTCTTCAACCGGCTGATCGAGCCGACCCGCGGCCAGGTGCTGATCGATGGTGAGGACATAGCCGCCATCTCCGACAGCGAGCTGCGTCAGGTGCGGCGCAAGAAGATCAGCATGGTGTTCCAGTCTTTCGCCCTGATGCCGCACCTGAGCGTGCTGGAAAACACCGCCTTCGGGCTGGAGCTGGCCGGGGTGCCGCTGGCCGAGCGCCAGCAGAGTGCCCGCCAGGCGCTGCAGCAGGTGGGGTTGGGGCAGTGGATCGATGCCTTCCCCGATGCGCTCTCCGGCGGCATGAAGCAGCGGGTCGGGCTGGCCCGTGCCCTTGCCAACGACCCTGACATCCTGCTGATGGACGAGGCCTTTTCGGCGCTGGATCCACTGATCCGCACCGAGATGCAGGATGAGCTGCTCAAGCTGCAGGCCAGCCAGCAGCGCACCATCGTCTTCATCTCTCACGATCTGGACGAGGCGATGCGCATCGGCGATCGCATCGCCATCATGCAGGACGGCCAGCTGGTGCAGGTCGGCACCCCGGACGAGATCCTCAACCAGCCCGCCAACGACTATGTGCGCGCCTTCTTTCGCGGGGTGGATCTGGCCCATGTATTCAGCGCTCGCGACGTGGCCAGCCGCAAGCAGATGCCGCTCATCAAGAAGCACACCACCGACGGACCCGGCAACGCTCTGCGCCAGCTCAAGGAGCAGGAGCGGGAGTTCGGTTACGTGGTGGATCGCCGGCGCCGCTTCCTCGGGGTCGTCTCGGTGGAGTCGCTCGGTCAGGCGGTCAGGGCCAAAGGCAGCCTGGAGCAGGCGCTGCTGGCGGATATCCAGCCCATCCTGGCGGACACCGCACTCAACGAACTGATCAGCCAGGTGGCGGCCGCCCCCTGTCAGGTGCCCGTGGTCGAGGAGGATGGCACTTACCTGGGCCTCATCTCCAAGGCCAACCTGCTGAACACCCTGGACAGGAGTACCCCGGCATGAAGCGGATGAATCCCCATTTTTTACTGAGCGGGCTGCTGGCCCTGGTGCTGCTGGCGAGTCCCTCCCTGCGGGCCGATGAGGTGGCGGCCGACCCCTGGGGCGCCACGGCTTCCAGTGCCACCGAGGTGGCCGATCCCTGGAGCGATACCGCCACCGCCGCCACCGACTGGCAGAACCAGATCGAGACGGTGGATACCACAGCCGCCGTCGACTGGCTGGATCCCTTCCAGCAGGCGCTGGTGCCGCTGGACAGCTGGGTCGAGGGTGGCATCGGCTGGCTGGTGGAGAACCTGCGACCGCTGTTCCAGCTGATCCGCGCGCCGGTGGAGCTGACCCTGAACGGCATGACCCATCTGCTGCAGACGGTGCCCTCCACCCTGATGATCGGCCTGCTGACCCTGATCGCCTGGCAGCTGGTGAACGGCCGCATGGCGCTGGGGACCCTGGTCTCGCTGGTGATGGTGGGGCTTATCGGCGCCTGGTCCGATGCCATGGTGACTCTGTCGCTGGTACTGACCTCGCTCTTTTTCTGCGTCTTGCTCGGGTTGCCGGCCGGCATCCTGCTGGCGCGGAGCGAGCGACTGTCACGCTGGACCCGGCCGTTGCTGGATGCCATGCAGACCACCCCGGCGTTCGTCTACCTCATCCCCATCGTGATGCTGTTCGGCATCGGCAACGTGCCCGGGGTGGTGGTGACCGTCATCTTTGCGCTGCCGCCGATGATCCGGCTCACCATGCTGGGCATTCGTCAGGTGCCAGCCGATCTGGTGGAGGCGGCCCACTCGTTCGGTGCCAGCCCTTCCCAGCTGCTGTTCAAGGTACAGCTGCCGCTCGCCATGCCCACCATCATGGCCGGGGTCAACCAGACCCTGATGCTGGCGCTCTCCATGGTGGTGATCGCCTCCATGATCGCGGTGGGGGGCCTCGGCCAGATGGTGCTGCGTGGCATCGGCCGGCTCGACATGGGGCTCGCCTCCATCGGCGGCCTCGGCATAGTGCTGCTGGCCATCGTGCTCGACCGCCTGACCCAGGCGATGGGGCAGCCGGATCGCAGCCGTACCGGCCGCTGGTATCAACGCGGCCCCGCCGCCCTGCTGCTGCGCCTGCTCGGTCGCGACAAGCCAATCGATTACAAAGGAGTAAACGCATGAGACTGATCACCAAGACGCTGACCCTGGGCTCCCTGCTGCTGAGTGCCCAGCTGTTCGGTCCGCTCGCCATGGCCAGTACCGAGCTGCCGGGGGAGGGCGTGCGCGTTCAGCCCCTGCAGAGCTCCTTGCCGGAGGAGAGCTTTCAGACCCTGCTGGTCAGCAAGCTGATGGCGCGCCTCGGCTATGACGTCCAGCCGGCTCAGGAGGTGGACTACAACGTGGCCTACGCCTCGGTAGCGCAGGGGGATGGCACTTTTCTGGCCTTCAACTGGATACCGCTGCAAAACAACAAGTACGAACAGGCTGGCGGCGACAAGGTGTTCTTCCGTGAGGGCACCTATGTGGCCGGGGCCGCCCAGGGTTATCTCATCGACAAGCAGACCGCGACCCGCTATGGCATCACCAACCTGGGACAGCTCAAGGATCCCAAGCTGGCGGCGCTGTTTGACGGCGATGGCGACGGCAAGGCCGATCTCATCGGTTGCAACCCGGGCTGGGGCTGCGAAGAGGCGATCAACCGCCATCTGGCCGAGTTCGGGCTGACCCCCACCGTCACCCACAAGCAGGGCAACTATGCGGCGCTGATCGCCGATACCCAGGCCCGCTTCAAGAGCGGCAAGCCGGTGCTCTACTACACCTGGACCCCCTACTGGCTCAGCAGCGAGCTGGTGCCCGGCCGGGATGTGGTGTGGCTGCAGGTGCCCGCCGATGGCCCTGATGCGGCCAAGACCCGGCTGCCGAACGGCAAGAACTACGGCTTCCCGGTCAACACCATGCACATCGTCGCCAACAAGCGGTTCGCCGAGGCCAACCCGGCGGCCGCCAAGCTCTTCTCCATCGTCAAGCTGCCGCTCAATGACATCAACGTGCAGAACGGCCTGATGAACAAGGGGCAGAACAAGCCGGCGGATGTGGAGCGTCACGCCGATGCCTGGCTCAAGGGCCATGAGGCACTGGTGAACGACTGGCTGACCCAGGCGCGCGCCGCCGCCATGTAATAAGGGGCGGTAGCTCGCTCTTTGCGCAAAGAAAAACGCCCGGCAGTTGCCGGGCGTTTTTTATGGGAGCCATGCGGGTGAAGCGTCCGGCTCAGATGCCGGAACCGTCGCTCTCGCCACTCTCCTCGTGCAGGCCGCATTCGCGCTTGAGGCCGAAGAAGCGGGTCTGCTCCTCGCTCATGCCGGGCTCCCACTTGGTGGTAGTGTGCACATCGCCCACCGACAGATAGCCCTGCTCCCACAAGGGGTGGTAGGGGAGGTCGAACTCCTTGAAGTAGTAGAAGACGTCCTTGTTGCTCCAGTCGATCACCGGCAGGAACTTGAAGCGGCCGCGCTGGATGGCCAGCACCGGCAGCTTGCCCCGGCTGCCGGACTGCTCCCGGCGCAGGCCGGAGAACCAGGTCTGGGCCCCCAGTTCGCGCAGGGCGCGGTCCATCGGCTCCACCTTGTTGAGCTGGTTGTAGCGGGTGATCCCCTCCACCCCCTGCTCCCACAAAAGGCCAAATCGCGCCTCCTGCCAGGCCGGACTGAGCTCGGCCCGGTAGATTTTGAGGTTGAGGGCGAGCCGCTCGGTCAGCTCGTCGATGAAGCGGTAGGTCTCGGGGAAGAGATAACCGGTATCGGTCAGCACCACGGGCACGTCGGCCCGCTCGCGGCTTACCAGGTGCAGCATCAGCGCCGCCTGGATACCGAAGCTCGATGACAGCACGTGCTCTCCCGGCAGGTTGGCCAGGGCCCAGCGCACCCGCTCGGGGGCGCTCATGGCATCCAGCGCCCGGTTGAGGGGGGCCAGCGCCTCGACCTGCTCCTCCCGGCTCAAGGCCAGCAGGGCGTCGAGGTCGAGCCGGCCGTCGGCGGTGCGCGCCAGCCGGGCTGTATCGGTCTGATCAGGCTGCATAGAAGTCCCTCGCGGAGTCGATGACCGGGGCTATGATCCCGGCGCGAATGACGAAATCACCGAAGCACTCGCCTGGGTTGCGATCCTTGGCCCAACGGCCGATCAGGGCGTCCAGCTCGGCCAGGATCTGCGGCTCGGTGATGTTCTCCTGATAGAGGCGCGGAATGCGGGTCCCCTCCAGATTGCCACCCAGGTGCAGGTTGTAGCGACCCGGTGCCTTGCCCACCAGACCCACCTCCGCCAGCATGGCGCGGCCGCAGCCGTTGGGGCAGCCGGTGACCCGGAAGATGATGGCGTCATCTGCCAGCCCATGTTTGGCCAGCAAGCCTTCGATATCGGTGACAAACGCCGGCAGCATACGCTCGGCCTCGGCCATCGCCAGCGGGCAGGTAGGCAGGGCCACGCAGGCCATGGACTGCTTGCGCTGCTCGCTCACGCCGTCATCCAGCAGACCGTACTGGCGCGCCAGGGCTTCGATGCGGGCCTTCTCGCCGGCAGGTACGCCTGCGATGATGAGGTTCTGGTTGGCGGTGAGGCGAAAATCTCCTTGGTGCACCTTGGCGATCTCCAGCATGCCGCTCTTGAGAGGCTTGCCCGGGAAGTCCAGCAGGCGGCCGTTCTCGATAAACAGGGTCAGGTGGTGCTTGCCGTCGATTCCCTCGACCCAACCGAAGCGATCGCCACGGCTGGTGAATTCGTAGGGGCGAACCGGCCCGAACTGGATGCCGGCACGGCTCTCCACCTCGGCCTTGAAGGCCTCGACCCCCACCCGCTCCAGGGTGTACTTGGTCTTGGCGTTCTTGCGGTTGACCCGGTTGCCCCAGTCGCGCTGGGTGCTGACCACGGCGGCCGCCACCTCCAGCACGTGGGAGAGCGGCACGAAACCGAAGTCGCTCGCCTTGCGCGGATAAGTGGTGGTGTCACCGTGGGTCATGGCCAGACCACCGCCCACCAGCACGTTGAAGCCCACCAGCTTGCCACCTTCGGCGATGGCCACGAAGTTGAGATCGTTGGCGTGGATGTCCACGTCGTTGTGGGGCGGGATCACCACGGTCGTCTTGAATTTGCGCGGCAGGTAGTTGGAGCCCAGGATCGGCTCCTCGTCACCCCCCAGCTTCTCGCCGTCCAGCCAGATCTCCACGTAGGCGCGGGTCTTGGGCAGCAGGTGCTCGGAGATCTTCTTGGCCCACTCGTAGGCCTCCTGGTGCAGTTCTGACTCCACCGGGTTGCTGGTGCACAGCACGTTGCGGTTCACGTCGCCGGCGGTGGCGATGGAATCGATGCCGGTGCTGTTGAGGGTCTGGTGCATCAGCTTGATGTCGCGCTTGAGCACCCCGTGGAACTGGAAGGTCTGGCGGGTGGTCAGGCGGATGCTGCCGTACAGGCTGTGTTCCTCGGCAAACTTGTCGATCACCAGCCACTGGGCCGGGGTGATGATGCCGCCGGGCAGGCGGGCGCGCAGCATGACGTTGTGCAGGGGCTCCAGCTTCTGGGCGGCGCGCTCCGGGCGAATGTCGCGGTCATCCTGCTGATACATGCCGTGAAAGCGGATCAGCTGGAAGTTGTCGCCGTTGAAGCCGCCGGTGAGCGGGTCCTTGAGATCCTGCTCTATGGTGCCGCGCAGAAAGTTGCTCTCGCGTTTCAGACGTTCGTTGTCGGCCAGCGGTCCTTCCACTGGTCCTGCTTTTTGGTGAGAGAGAGGTTGTTTGCTCATCAATAGACATCCCTTTGATAACGTTTGGCACGACGCAATTCGCTCAGATACTCTTCTGCTTCCTCACGGCTCTTCTGGCCATGTTCGGCAATCACATCCAGCAGGGCTTCCTGCACATCTTTGGCCATATGATTGGCATCGCCGCACACATAGAAGTGAGCGCCTGCTTCCAGCCACTGGTAGAGCTCGAGCCCCGCCTCGCGCAGGCGGTCCTGCACATAAATCTTGTTGGCCTGATCCCGGCTGAAGGCCAGGGAGATCTTCGACAGCAGGCCCGACTTCACATAACGCTGCCACTCCACCTGATAGAGGAAATCCTGGGTAAAGTGCGGATTGCCGAAGAAGAGCCAGTTCTTGCCGTCGGCCCCTTGCGCTTCCCGCTCCTGCAAGAAGGCGCGGAAGGGGGCGATGCCGGTGCCCGGGCCCACCATGATGACGGGGGTATCGGGGTTAGCAGGCAGGCGGAAGTTGTCGTTGTGCTCCACGAATACCCGCACCTCGGCATCCTCAGGCAGACGGTCCGCCAGGTAGGAGGAGGCGGCGCCGCTGCGCACTGTGCCATCTTCCTGCGGGTAGCGCACCACGCCGACGGTCAGGTGCACCTCCTCTTCCACCTCGCTCTGGCTGGAGGCGATGGAGTAGAGGCGTGGAGTGAGCGGGCGCAGCAGGCCGATCAGTTGTTCGGCTGTGAGCGCGGTCGGGAAGCGTTTGAGCACATCCACTACCTGGGCGCTGGCCACCAGGGTGTTGACCTGGGCCTTGTCGCCGGCCAGATCCTTGAGGGCCGCGTTGTCCGAGATCTCTGCCAAGCCGGTGATAAAGCCGCCGTGCAAGCGAGTCAGCTCCAGCTCGCGGCTGAGCACCTCGCGCAGGCTGCCGCGGGCGGTGGCCTCGTCGCCGGAAAGATGAGCCAGCGCCAAGACCTCACCGACCAGATCGGCATCGTTGTCAAACCAGATGCCCAGCGCATCCCCCGGCTGGTAGCGGATGCCGGACTCTTCGAGGCTGATCTCGATGTGGCGTATATCCTTGGTCGAGTCGCGGCCGGTGATCTTCTGGTTGACCGAGAGCCTGGCCGGGAAGGGGTTCTCCTTGCTGTACTGGCTGTGGCCGACAGCCTGCTGTACCGCGCTGGCTACGCTGCTGCCGGTGGGGCCGGCGGAGAGGGTGGCGGCGATGGCGTTGAGCGCCTGTTCGCCCCATGCCTTGGCGGCATCCTGATAATCCACGTCCAGGCTGGCGAGTTCATGCACCCGATCGGCGCCGGCCTTGGTCAGCAGGCTGTCAAAGTCCTTGCCGGTCTGGCAGAAAAATTCATAGGAGCTGTCACCCAGCCCCAGCACGGCGAACTTGAGCCCTTCCAGCTTGCCGACCTTGCCCTTCTTGAGCTGCTCGTACAGATCGACCGCGCTCTCCGGTGGTTCACCCTCCCCGTAAGTGCTTACTACCACCAGCAGGTGGGTCTCTTTCTTGAGCTGCTTGGGTTTGTAGTCCGCCATGGAGGTGAGGGTCACCGGCAGGCCACGGGCTTCGGCCTGCGCCTTGATGGCGCTGGCCACGCCCTTGGCGTTGCCGGTCTGGGAGCCGTAAAGAATGGTCAGGCTGCCGCTGGGGGTGGAGGCTGCTGCCCCGGTCACGGCAGGCTGGTTGCCCGCCTGGGAGAGACCGTAGAGATAACCGCTCACCCAGGCCAGTTGCTGGGTATTGAGGGTCGATAGCGCCTGGCTCAGTTGTCGCTGCTGCTCGTCGGAGAGGGGAGTCAGGTTGGTCAGGGAGTCCTTCAATTGCATCACACACGTCTTCCATGGTCTGATTTTTGGTCAGGTTAAGGGGTGTGATGGATAACAACAAAGAATAAAAATGTCTTTTTTATTCTATTACTGCATTAAAACGGTGATGGAGAAGGGCGTAAAGCGACTCAGGTCGACAGGGCTCTCATGGTATAAAGGGTGATAAATGAGCCCGTATTACCCACACAGGAAGCGTGAATGTCGACCATCAGCTTGTTTCATGTCAATGCCTTCAGCCAGCACCCCTTTGGCGGCAACCCGGCGGTGGTGGCGTTGGGGCCGAGTCAGCCGGATGCCACCCTGCTGGCCATGGCGGCCGAGTTCAACCTGTCGGAGACCGCCTTTCTGGTGCCCCTTGGCCATGCCCGCTACCAGCTGCGCTGGTTTACCCCCGAGCTGGAAGTGGATCTCTGTGGTCACGGTACCCTGGCGGCGGCCCACGTGCTATGGCAGACGGGGGCGGTGGCTGGGGATGAGGTCATACACTTCGAGACCCGCAGCGGCGAGCTGCTGGCCCGGCGCGAAGGGGAGTGGATCTGGCTCGATTTCCCGCACATTGCTCCGGTGCCGCTCGTTCTGGATCCGGCCTATGCGGCTGCGGTCGGTTGCCAGCCGCTGCAAACCCTGGCGGCTGGCGCCAAGTTCTTGCTGGAGCTCGCCAGCGAGGAGGAGGTCCGCGCGCTCAGCCCAGATTTTCAGGCCCTGCGCGCGCTGCCCGGTCGCGGCCTGATGGTGACGGCGCCCTCGCGCGATCCGGACCATGACTTCGTCTCCCGCTACTTCGCCCCCTGGGTCGGGGTAGATGAGGATCCGGTGACCGGCTCCAACCACTGCGCCCTGGTGCCCTTCTGGGCCGAGCGGCTAGGCAAACAGCAATTGCGGGCCCGCCAGATCTCGTCTCGGGGTGGGGTGCTGCGGCTTGAATTGCAGGGAGATAGGGTGCTGATAGCGGGTCAGGCCGTCACCCTGTGGCAGGGGGAGTGGCTGTTGCCGCCAGCCTCATAAGCGCGAGCCTGACGGCGGCTTGAGCGTTCGCCACCGGTTTGTGTCCGCCATAAAAAAACGCCCCGCAGTGGCGGGGCGTTTTGATTGCCATGGACGGCAGCGTTCTACTACGGCCTTACTTCTGCGGACGCAGAGCCGGGAACAGGATGACGTCGCGGATGGTGTGGCTGTTGGTGAACAGCATCACCAGACGGTCGATACCGATACCCTGACCGGCAGTCGGCGGCAGACCGTGTTCCAGCGCGGTGACGAAGTCGGCGTCGTAGAACATGGCTTCGTCGTCACCTGCGGCTTTCTGGTCAACCTGAGCCTGGAAGCGCTCGGCCTGATCTTCCGCATCGTTCAGCTCGGAGAAGCCGTTGGCCAGCTCGCGGCCACCGATGAAGAATTCGAAGCGGTCGGTGACGTCCGGGTTCTGGTCGTTGCGACGGGCCAGCGGAGAGACGGCGGCCGGGTACTCGGTGATGAAGGTCGGCTGCAGCAGCATGTGCTCCACGGTCTCTTCGAAGATCGCGGTGATCACGTGGCCCAGCTCCCAGCTCTTCATCAGCTCGATGTGCAGGCGCTTGGCGACGGCGGTGGCCTTCTCCAGGGTCGCCAGATCGTCACGGGTCACATCCGGGTTGTACTTCAGGATGGAGTCAACCATGGAGAGGCGCTGGAACGGCTGACCGAAATCGATGGTCAGGCCCTCTTCGCCCTCTTTGGCGTAACGGATCTTGGTGTCGCCCAGGATGTCCTGCGCCAGGGTGCGCAGCATCTCTTCGGTGAGATCCATCAGATCGATGTAGTCGGCGTAGGCCATATAGAACTCGAGCATGGTGAACTCGGGGTTATGGCGAACGGAGATACCTTCGTTACGGAAGTTGCGGTTGATCTCGTAGACACGCTCGAAACCACCGACCACCAGACGCTTCAGATAGAGTTCCGGAGCGATACGCAGGTACATGTCGATGTCCAGCGCATTGTGGTGGGTGATGAACGGACGGGCAGAGGCGCCACCCGGGATGACCTGCATCATGGGGGTTTCCACTTCCATGAAGCGCTTGTCGTTCAGGAACTTGCGGATACCGGCCACGACCTTGGTACGTGTCACGAAGGTCTTGCGGGACTCTTCGTTGGCGATCAGATCCAGGTAACGCTGACGGCAGCGGGCTTCCTGGTCGGTCAGACCTTTGTGCTTCTCGGGCAGCGGGCGCAGGGCCTTGGTCAGCAGGCGAATGTCGGAGACGTGAACGGAGAGTTCGCCTGTGTTGGTGCGGAACAGGGTACCTTCGACACCCACGATGTCGCCCAGATCCCACTTCTTGAACTGCTCGTTGTAGAAGCCTTCCGGCAGGTCGTCACGGGTGACGTAGACCTGGATCTTGCCTGCCATGTCCTGCAGGGTGGCGAAAGACGCCTTGCCCATGATCCGGCGGGTCATGATGCGACCGGCAATCTTCACCCGTTTACCCAGTGCGGCCAGCTCGTCGGCGCTCTTGTCGCCAAACTCGGCGTGCAGATCGCCGGAGAGGTGGTCACGACGGAAGTCGTTGGGGAAGGGGTTGCCCTGGGCGCGCAAGGCGGCCAGCTTGGAACGACGCTCCTGCATCTCGTTGTTCAGTTCGAGAGTTTGGTCGACTTCCGGAGTGGTGGTTTGTTCAGACATGGTGATTCCTGCTGTTCTGTTTTTTTACAGGCCTGACTTCAGGCTAGCTTCGATAAACTTGTCCAGATCGCCGTCGAGTACCGCCTGGGTATTGCGGGTTTCGACGCCGGTACGTAGATCCTTGATGCGCGCATCATCCAGCACATAGGAACGGATCTGGCTGCCCCAGCCGATGTCGGACTTGGTCTCTTCGAGGGCTTGCTTCTCGGCATTCTGCTTCTGAATTTCCAGCTCGTAGAGCTTGGCCTTCAGCTGCTTCATACACTGATCTTTGTTTTTGTGCTGGGAACGATCGTTCTGGCACTGTACCACGACCCCAGTGGGAATGTGGGTAATACGTACCGCGGATTCGGTCCGGTTGACGTGCTGACCACCGGCGCCGGAGGCACGGTAGACGTCGATGCGCAGGTCGGCCGGGTTGATCTCGATGTCGATGTCATCGTCGATCTCGGGGTAGACGAACACGGAGCAGAACGAGGTGTGGCGACGACCGCCGGAATCGAACGGCGATTTGCGCACCAGGCGGTGCACGCCGGTCTCGGTGCGCAGCCAGCCGAAGGCGTACTCACCGGTGAACTTGATGGTGGCGGACTTGATGCCGGCCACGTCGCCTTCGGAGCATTCGATGAGCTCGGGCTTGTAGCCGTGGGCATCGCCCCAGCGCAGGTACATGCGCAGCACCATGTTGGCCCAGTCCTGGGCCTCGGTACCGCCGGAGCCGGACTGGATGTCGATGTAGCAGTCGGAGGGATCGTGCTGACCGGAGAACATGCGGCGGAACTCGAGGTCCACCAGCTTGGACTCCAGCACGTCGGCTTCGGCCACGGCTTCGTTGAAGGTATCTTCGTCTTCACCTTCCACGGCCAGCTCGACCAGCATGGCGACGTCGTCAGCACCCTGGGTCAGGGTGTCGATGGTGCCAACCACGTTTTCCAGCGCGACGCGCTCTTTGCCCAGCGCCTGTGCGCGCTCGGGTTCATTCCAGACGTCCGGCTGTTCCAGCTCGGCGTTGACCTCTTCTAGACGCTCTTTCTTGGCGTCATAGTCAAAGGTACCCCCTAAGCAGCTCGGTCCTCTCAGACAGCTCCTTAAGCTTGTTTAATACAGGATTGACTTCAAACATCGTGAAAACTCTCGGGGTCGATGTGATTTAAAAACGGGATATTCTAGCCAATTGTGGAAGGAATAAACAGGGTCGGCTGTCCTTGTGCGTGTCCGGTAGTCAATTTCTGGTGCAGTTTTCCCCAACTCGGTGGAAAATATCGCCC
Source organism: Aeromonas sp. s5 (assembly GCF_040907865.1). NCBI lineage: Bacteria > Pseudomonadati > Pseudomonadota > Gammaproteobacteria > Aeromonadales > Aeromonadaceae > Aeromonas > Aeromonas sp. s5. The sequence goes on along the minus strand of NZ_JBFOCO010000013.1, from coordinate 17,026 downwards.
ACCGCCCCATTTTCCGGTTCAGTTTTGTGCCGACGGGTCGTTAATAACTACGCAGTGCTGTGCACTTTTTGGGAAATCCTGTTCCTGACCTCCATAAGAAGAACGCATGATGAAAAATCTATCACTCAAGCAGAAGATACTGTTGTCAGTGGTCATCGCCCTCTCGCTGGTGATCCTGCTGCTCTCCTGGCAGAGCTATACCAGCCAGAAGTCCCTGTTGCTGCAAGGCAGTCAGGAACAGGTGCAGCGCCTCGGCAACCAGCAGGCCGCCAGCGTCAGTGACTGGCTCGCGGCCCGTCGCGACGTCATTCAGGCGCTCGGCAACAAGGCCGGTGCAGAACCCCTCAACGCCCTGCAACAGGCGCAAGTCTCCGGCCGCTTCCAGCTCACCTACTTTGGCGAGAGCAGCGGCAAGATGAATGACTCCGATCCCTCTATCAACCGTGACGGCTACGATCCCCGCTCCCGCGGCTGGTATCAGGAGGCGATGGGCAAGGGTGGCATGATCGTCACCAAGCCTTACCTTGACGTGGCCTACAACATCATGGTGGTGACCCTGGCCCAGCCGGCGCAGGGCGGCGTGGTCGGCGGCGACCTCTCCATCGCCTCCCTGGTGGAAGACGTCACCAAGATGAAGCTGCCGGCCGACGGTTTCGCCATCATGATGCACAAGGACGGTACCGTCATCGCCTACAAGGACGCCGCTAAGGCGATGAAACCGGCCACCGAGATCGACAACGATCTGACCAATGCCCTGATTGAGCAGAGCAAGACCAGCAACAGCCTGGTGCCGGCCTATTTCGACGGCGAAGGGCGCGACAAGCTGCTGTGGGCAGTGGATATCCCAGACACCGACTGGGAGCTGGTGCTGGTGCTGGACAAAGAAACCCTGGAGGCGCCGCTCTCCTCCCTGCTGATGACCCAGCTCGGCCTGGCCCTGCTGGTGCTGGTGGGCAGCATCCTCGCCATCTCCTGGCTGGTCAGCCTGCTGCTGGGGCCCCTTGGCAAGGTCTCCCAGGCCCTGGCCCGCATCGCCGACGGTAACGGCGATCTGACCCAGCGCATCAAGATCGACACCAACGACGAGGTGGGTCAGCTGGCCAACAGCTTCAACCGTTTCGTCGGCAGCCAGCACCAGCTGATCGGCAACATCCGCCAGCTGGCCAACGAGCTGAACGCCGATGCCGAGCGCAGTCTGGTGACCAACCAGGCCGCCGTGGACGAGTTGCAGCGCCAGCAACAGGAGGTGACCATGGTCGCCACCGCCGTCACCGAGATGGCGAGTGCCACCATGGAGATCGCCGGCAACGCCGAGAACACCGCCGCCGCGGCCCAGCAGTCTGCCCAGAGCAGTGAGCAGGGCAAGATGCTGGTGAACCAGACCCGTCAGTCCATCAACGGTCTGGCCGAGGAAGTGGGGCAGGCGACCGAGGTGATCGGCGAGCTGAGCCGCCACGCCCAGGCCATCTCCGGCATCCTCTCCACCATTCAGGGCATCGCCGAGCAGACCAACCTGCTGGCGCTGAACGCGGCCATCGAAGCGGCCCGCGCCGGTGAACAGGGTCGCGGTTTCGCGGTAGTGGCGGACGAGGTACGGGTGCTGTCGCGCCGTACCCAGGACTCCACCCAGGAGATCCAGTCCACCATCGAGACCCTGCAGCAGACCACGGCCCGTGCGGTGAGCCTGATGCAGACCAGCCAGGGGCTGGCGGACAACAGCGTGAAAGATGCCGATGCCGCTGCCGCTGCGCTCGAAGAGATCACCCAGGCAGTCAGCCTCATCTCCGACATGGCGGGCCAGATCGCCACGGCCGCCGAGGAGCAGACCCAGGTGACCGGCGAGATCACCCAGAACACCACCGCCATCAAGGATGTGAGTGACGAGATCACCGCCGCTGCCATGCGAGATCTGGATCAGGCCGAGAGCCTCAAGGGGCGGGCCACCGACCTGAACAAGCAGGTCTCGACCTTTATCCTGTAAGTGCTTGAACGCGGCGAGTACGGCCGCCATGACCAAGCCCCGCACTCTGCCGAGTGCGGGGTTTTTTGTTTATGGGTCTCGCCACGGCTATCCATGAAGTAAGTGGTGCAGAGAAGCTGGCTAGCAGAAATGGCAGAGCCCACCAGGGGGTGGGCTCTGTTCATATACGTCTGACGGGAAAGGAATTACAGGAAGGGCAGTGCCAGGAACAGCTTGATCACCATGGCGTTGATGATGTCGATGAAGAAGGCGCCCACCATGGGCACCACCAGAAACGCCAGGTGGGAGGGGCCGAAGCGCTGGGTGATGGCCTGCATGTTGGCGATGGCGGTGGGGGTGGCCCCCAGACCAAAGCCGCAGTGGCCCGCTGCCAGCACGGCCGCATCATAGTTGCGGCCCATCACCCGGAAGGTGACGAAGATGGCGTAGAGCGCCATGGCCACGGTCTGGGCCGCCAGCAGGATGAAGATGGGCAGCGCCAGGTTGGCCAGATCCCACAGTCGCAGGCTCATCAGCGCCATCGCCAGGAACAGCGACAGACTGACGTTGCCGAGCAGGGAGACTTCGCGGTCGCTCACTTCGTGCCAGTTGAGCAGGGTCAGCACGTTGCGCAGCAGCACGCCGACGAACAGCACGCAGACGAACACCGGCAGCTCGAAGGCGCCGCCCTTGAGATAGGCGGAGAGCATCTCGCCCCCCTTCAGGCTGATGGCGATCAGCGCCAGGGTCTCGATCAGGCTGAAGGTGGTGAGCGGGCGCTCCATGTCCGGCATCTCGAAGCCTTGCGGCGCGTCGTCCCGGTTGTGCTCCTCGCCGGGCACCTGCACCTTCTTCACCAGATAGCGGGCAACCGGGCCGCCGATGAGGCCCCCCAGCACCAGGCCGAAGGTAGCACAGGCGATGGCGAGCTCGGCGGCGGATTGCACCCCGTACTTCTCGGTAAAGGTGGCGCCCCAGGCCGCCCCGGTGCCGTGGCCGCCAGAGAGGGTGATGGAGCCGGCCAGCAGCCCCATGTGGGGATCCAGACCGAGCAGGGTGGCCAGACCCACCCCCAGGCTGTTCTGCACCAGCAGCAGGCCGGTGACCACCAGCAGGAAGGTGAGCACCGCCTTGCCGCCGCGCTTGAGGCTGGCGAGATCGGCGGAGAGACCGATGGAGGCGAAGAACGCCAGCATCAGCGGGGTTTGCAGGCTGGTATCGAACTGCAGCTCCATCTGCAGGGTGGAGCGCAGCAGCAGCAGCACCAGGGCGACCACCAGGCCGCCGGCAACCGGTTTGGGGATGTTGAAGGTGCGCAGCAGCCCGACTCGGGTCACCAGCAGACGACCGAGCAGCAACACCAGGGTGGCTGCGACCAGGGTGGCGTAGGAATCAAGTTGTAGCATTCAGTACTCCCATGTTGATTGGCTGTGTCTTTCGTTGATGCAGACTCACAGATTCAGCCGGGATAAAAACAGTGTGGCTCAGGTGCCAACAAAGAAGGGGGCGACATGCCCCCGCCCCACGTAAGAATGGGACCGGTGCGGGCCTGAATTGATCAGGCATCCAGATGAGATTTATGAAAAATCGAGCGGATAGTAGCAAAAAACACCACTTATATCCACATTTGTCAGATAAATGGTCACTCATTGTGTTTGTTGTGAAATTTAACACTATCGGGTTAGTCGCGGTGCAAGCCGGGGTGAGGGCTATTTCCTAGCTGTCATTTGGGGCGCCAGTCCCTATAATTCGGCGGTTTTTGGCCCGCGGACGGCACTGGTGGGATGTGAGCCGGCGGCCTGGCGCGCTATCATGTGCGGGCTTTCGGCCCATGGCGAATGCGGCAGGCAGTCGATGCCACCGTTTCGTCCCGTTTGAGCCACGATTCGCGGCTGTTGTGCCCATCAAAGAGGAGAGGGTGTGAAGAAGTCCATCTATATCGCCTACACAGGCGGCACCATAGGGATGCAGCGTTCCGACCACGGCTATGTGCCGATGGCGGGCTTCATGGAAGACTGTCTGGCGCGGATGCCCGAGTTCCATCGTCCCGAGATGCCGGATTACCATATTCACGAATATGCGCCCCTCATTGACTCTTCCGACATGACGCCGGCGGACTGGCAGCGCATCGCCGAGGACATTAAAGGCAACTACGAGAAATACGACGGCTTCGTGATCCTGCACGGCACCGACACCATGTCGTTCACTGCCTCGGCGCTCTCCTTCATGCTCGAAGATCTGCACAAGCCGGTGATCATTACCGGCTCCCAGATCCCGCTCGCCGAGCTGCGCTCCGACGGTCAGCAGAACCTGCTCAATGCCCTCTACATCGCGGCCAACTACCCGATCCACGAGGTGACGCTGTTCTTCAACAACCAGCTCTATCGCGGCAACCGCAGCAAGAAGGTACACGCCGACGGCTTCCACGCCTTCGATTCGCCGAACTACCCGCCGCTGCTCAACGCCGGCATCGCCATCTCGCTGGAGGCAGGCGAGCTGGGCGTGCCGTCCGAGCGGCCGCTGGTGCTGCACGACATCACCCCCCAGCCCATCGGGGTGGTGACCCTCTATCCCGGCATCTCGGCCGAGGTGATTGCGAACATCCTGCAGCAGCCGGTGCGGGCGCTGATCCTGCTCTCGTTCGGGGTGGGCAATGCGCCGCAGAATCCGGCCATGCTGGCGCTGCTCTCCGAGGCATCGGCGCGTGGCGTCATCATCGTCAACCTGAGCCAGTGTCTGCACGGCAAGGTCAACATGGGGGGCTATGCCACCGGCAACGCCCTGTCGCGCGCCGGGGTCATCTCGGGCTTTGACATGACCGCCGAGGCGGCGCTGACCAAGCTGCACTTCCTGCTGAGCCAGGATCTGCCGGCGCCGCGCATCCGCGAGCTTATGCAGCAGTCCCTGCGGGGTGAGCTGACCCCCTGAGAAACTGTCCACGACCTTACTGCGAAGCCGTGATCAAGGCTCATGTGCTGCTCGGAATCCTCATGTATGCGTATACACTCCGGTTCCTGCGCTGCTCTTCACCTTGCTGACGCCTTCTCGCGACAGGTCGTGAACAGCTTCTGACCTCCCTACCATGGGGGGAGAGGGGATAGATCGAGGTGGCGAGGTTTGCCATGAAGATCGCCGGCAGGTGGCCCGCTTACGGTTCGCAGCTGCGAGCCTGCTCCCTTCTCCCTTGGCGGGAGAAGGGCTGGGGATGAGGGGTATCACTCGGCAGAGATAAAAAAGAGGGGAGCCATCATGGCTCCCCTCTTTCGTTTCGTTACCGCGATAGGTGACGTGCGGCCTGCCTCAGTGGCTGAGGTCGACCCGCACTATCTCTTCCTCGTCGCGATACTGACGCTTGAGCTCGCTCTTGCTCTTCATCACGATCTCGCCGTCACGGCCGATGTTCATGTGCTCGGGGTTGTCGAGGTGCATCGCCTGCCAAGCCATCACAGCCTGCAGCGATGTGGCCTTCTGCTCGTCGGTGAGCGGCTTGCCATCAGGCCACTTGCCGAGCTCGACCGCCGTCTTGAGGCGTTCGTACACCTCTTTGGGCATCTGCCTGATTGCTTGCAAAAACTCACCTTGTTGAAACGACATCCGGCCTTCTCCTTGCACATTGAGCCATGACGAATCGGGATCAGACCGGCAGATCTTGGCGGACTGCGCCAGCCATCTGCTCCATCACCCGCACTACCTGACAACTGTACCCGAACTCGTTGTCATACCATACGTAGAGCACGCAGTGATCCCCCTCGGCGATGGTGGCCTGGGAGTCGACGATGCCCGCAAAGCGGGAGCCCACCATGTCGGAGGAGACCAGCTCGGTGCTGGCGCTGAAGTCGATCTGGCGATGCAGGGCAGAGCTCAGCGCCATCTGCTGCAGATAGGCGTTGAGGCTCTCCCGATCGGTGGTCTGTTCCAGCGAAAGGTTGATGATGGCTAGCGACACGTTGGGTGTAGGCACCCGGATGGCGTTGCCGGTCAGCTTGCCCTTGAGCTCGGGCAGCGCCTTGGCCACCGCCTTGGCGGCGCCGGTGCTGGTCATCACCATGTTGAGGGCCGCGCTGCGACCGCGTCGCTCGCCCTTGTGATAGTTGTCGATGAGGTTCTGGTCGTTGGTGTAGGAGTGGACCGTCTCCACGTGACCGTGGCGGATACCGTACTTGTCCTGCATCACCTTGAGCACCGGGGTGATGGCGTTGGTGGTGCAGGAGGCGGCGGAGATGATCTTGTCATCCGGGCCTATTACCTCGTGGTTGACCCCGAACACCACGTTCTTCATCTCCCCCTTGCCGGGAGCGGTCAGCAGCACCCGGGCGGCGCCGCGCGCCTTGAGGTGCTCGGACAGACCCGCCTCGTCACGCCAGACGCCGGTGTTGTCGACGATCAGCGCATCGTGAATGCCGTAGGCGGTGTAGTCGATGTCGGCCGGGCTGTTGGCGTAAATCACCTGGATGAAGGTGCCATTGGCGATGATGGCGCTGCGTTCCACATCCACTTCGATGGAGCCGTTGAAGGGGCCGTGTACCGAGTCACGGCGCAGCAGGCTGGCACGCTTCTCCAGATCTCCATCGCGACCGCCGCGCACCACGATGGCGCGCAGGCGCAGGGAGTTGGCGGCGCCGGTGCGCTCGATCAGCAACCGGGCCAGCAGACGGCCGATGCGGCCGAAGCCGTACAGCACCACGTCGGTCGGAGCCGGTACGCCGCGACCCAGGGCCGGTGCCAGCTTGGCACGCAGGTAGTCGTCGATGCCGGCTTCATCCTGGTGATCCTGCCAGTAACCCACGGCCAGTTTGCCCAGATCGATCTCGGCGGCGGTCGGGTTCAGGGCCAGGATGGCTTGCAGCAGGGGAAAGCTCTGTTGGATCGGGAGGGGGGCTCCCTGGTGGCGGCGAACGACCCGGTGGGCCTTGAGGATATCGATGGTGGAGGCGTTTTGCAGCGGGCGTCCGAAGATGGTGATCTCGATCCCTTGCTGACGGTAGAGGCGACCGATCAGGGGTTGCATGGCTTCGGCGAGCTCCTGGCTCTCCTGCCACGCCTGCAGATAGTGCTCGTGGGTCATTAACCAGATCCTTTATTTCACGTTGTTGGGGCAAATAGAAATTCGTCGAATGCAGATCAGTGTAGGGGTGTATATTTCGTTATATTATTCTGCAGTCGCGGCCTTATACGGCGCGCGCATTGTAATGGATATGTAACCGGTTTGCTAGCCGTAGGTGGCCGCTCGAGGCTCCCGTTGTTATCAACCTGCGTTTTCAACAAGATGTGAGCCATGGCCAATTTGCCCCTGCGACAGACCTTCATCATGCTTTCCGTCGGCCTTGCCGTTGCGGGCTGCAATGACGACCGGATCCACAATATTTGCAGCAACCATCCCGAGCTCTGTCAGGATCTGGTAGACGATGGCTGGTGCCGCTACGAGCGTACCGACATCATTCGCAGCCGCTTCTATCTCAAGGAGGAGGGGACGGATCGGCGCAAGTATGAGCTGATGCGCAACCTGGAGCGCTACCTCAAATGTGCCGAACGCTCCACCAACATCGAGTACAAGAATGCCCGCGAGCAGAAGAGCCCGCGGGTGGAGGGGATGCTGGCGGCTGGCGACCAGCTGGCCCAGCTCGATGCCGCCACCCGCAATGCCAAGGATCCCTATCTGCTGCTCTGGCACTGGACCAACAACACCAACGAGCTGGCCCGCCAGCAGTTTCTGGCGCTGGAGGGGCAGCCCGCGCTTGAAGAGCCTGAACTGCAGCTGGCGCTCGGGGGCATCTATGCCAAGCGTGAGCCGCAAAAGGCCATCGCGCTGATGCAGCACGCCCTCTCTCTCTACCGGGAAGGGGATCAGGTGAACGGCCGCATCCTCACCTCCCTCAGCACCCTCTACATGGGCCAGAAGGAGTACGGGCAGGCCTATCTGTGGGGCAAGGTGAGCGAGTCGTTCCAGAACGCCGCCGAGGTGTCGGCCAGCCGTTTCAGCCTCTACCACTCCCTGAGCAAACAACAGCAGGAGGGGCTGGACAGCCAGGCCGCCATCCTGGTCGAACAGCTGAAAAGCGGAACCTATCGTCCCTGAGTCCTGATGAACCACATTGAACCTCTGGCCAGCGACTGGCCGCACCCCTTCGACATCCGGCTCACCCACGGCCGGGTCAATACGGATGGCCGCCAGCTGGAGCGGGTCACAGTCCGGGCCATCGTGCTGCGTGGCGACCAGCTGCTGCTGGTGCACTCCAGTGTCAACGGCGATCTCATGTTTCCTGGTGGTGGCATCGAGCACGGCGAGTGCCACAACACGGCCCTGGCCCGCGAGCTGCGCGAAGAGTGTGGCGCCGAGCTGGTGGCGGTCGGCGCCCTGCTCGGGCAGACGCGGGAGTACCGTCCGGCCCGCGAGGCCGACTACGACGCCTACTGCATCCGCTCCTTCTACTACCTCTGTCAGGTGGGGGAGAACTGGAGCGAGCCGCGGCCCCAGCCCTACGAGATAAGGCTCGGCTTCACGCCGGGCTGGTTCGAGCTGGCCGAGGCGCTGCAGACCAACAAGACCCAGCTGGCGGGCTCCTGCCCCCAGTGGACGGCGCGGGAGACCCGGGTGCTGGCAGAACTGCAGCACTGGCACGGTGCCGGCCTGCTGGGCTGAGCACTTTCACTGCACCATAAAAAAACCGCCGATTGGCGGTTTTTTTGCGTCGGTTGCCGATCAGGGCGTGCAGACCGGGCAGAGGGCGTAGGTGCCCTGCGGATCGTTGAAGCGGGTCAGCGGGTCCAGGCTGCGGTTCACCTCCACCAGCGCCTTGCCAAGGCCGGCCGGCAGCCAGCTCTGCAGGTGCGAAGCCAGCACCTGGGCGCTGCTGTCGAACAGCTGGCGCAGGAACTTGTCTTTGGCCGACTCTTCCTGCTCGATGGGGGCGACCTGCCACTCCTTGAGGTTGGCCAGCTCGGCTGCCGCCTTGATGGCCGCCTCCTGATCGCCAAACTCGTCCACCAGGCCCAGCGCCTTGGCATCCTGGCCGGTCCAGACCCGGCCCTCGGCCGCTTTCTCGGTCTCTTCCGGGCTCAGGCCGCGGCCCTTGCTGACCAGACCGACGAAGCGCTGGTAGGTATCTTCCACGCTCAGCTGGATCGCCTGGCCGACGTGTTCCGGCAGGGCACGGGTCAGGCCGACGCCGACATAGTCGGTGGTGCCGATGCCGTCGGTGTGCACTCCGTACTGGGAGAGCGCCTTGTCGATGGTGGCGAACATGCCGAACACCCCGATGGAGCCGGTGAGGGTGGTGGGGGAGGCGAAGATCTTGTCCGCATCGGCGGAGATCCAGTAACCGCCGGAGGCGGCGTAGCTGCCCATGGAGATCACCACCGGCTTGCCGGCCTGCTTGAGGGCCAGCAGCTCGGCGCGGATCTGCTCGGCGGCGAAGGCGCTGCCGCCGGGGCTGTCGACCCGCAGCACCACGGCCTTCACCTTGTCGTCACGGCGGGCATCGGCCAGCAGATCGGAGAGGCTGTCACCGCCTATGGTGCCGGCAGGCTGGATACCATCCATGATGGCGCCGCTGGCGACGATGAGGCCCACCTCATCCTTGCCGCTCTGGGGATACTGGCTCGGAATGGCGGCCAGGTACTCCTTGAGGCCAACCCCCTTCCAGCCGTGGTCATCGCTCTCGCCCACTTCCTTGATCACCGCCTGGGTCATCTCGTCGCGGGTCGCCAACTGGTCCACCAGACCGTTGTCGAGGGCGTAGTTGCCCGCGTTGCCGCCGGCCTTGCGCAACAGCTCGAGGAAGCGATCCTTGCCCGGCGCCACGGCGTCCGGTTCGATTTCACGCTGCTCGGCCACGTCGGCCACATAGGATTGCCACAGCTGATCCAGCCAGCGCTGGTTCGCCTCCTTGCTCTCGGGGGACATCTCGTCGCGGGTATAGGGCTCGACGAAAGACTTGTAGGTGCCAACCTTGAACACGTGCGGGGTGATGTTGAGCTTCTCCAGCGCCGACTTGTAGTAGGTCTGGTAGACGCCGAGTCCCTCGATCACCACGGCGCCGCTCTGGTTGAGCAGCACGTGATCGGCGTGGGCGGCCAGCAGGTACTGGCCCTGGGTGTAGAAGTCTGCCATGGCGATGACCGGCTTGCCGCTCTCCTTGAATGCATCGATGGCGCTCGCCACCTCCTGCAGTTTGGAGAAGCTGGTGCCCTGCAGCCCCTGGGGCTTGATCACCAGCGCCTTGATGCGATCGTCATCCTTGGCGTTCTTGATGGCCCACAGCAGATCGGAGAGGACGATCTCGCTGGGCAGTTCGTCGCTGTTGTCCACCTGGCGCAGCAGCTGCACCGTGGGATCGGTTTGCGAGCGCTGTTCCACCAGTACGCCGGAGAGATTGAGGGTGAGGGCCCCTTCGATGGGGGCGCTGGGGGCCTCTTTCTGGCTGACGCTGAAAACGATGATCAAGACCACGACGAGAAACAGCAGATTGACCAGCATCAGCCGGGTGAAATTGAGCAGGCGCCACAGGCTGCGAAACAGCCAACCCAGACCTTTGAAAATAGACATAGTCGCGTTATCGCCCTGTTAATGGGGAGGGAAGCGCCATTATTAACCAGTTGGCCGGTGAAATGCCATTTCCGCTTGGAGAGGATCGGAGCCGGTGAGTTCGGAACACGTCTGTTCGCCGAAAAATTGTCCAAACATTTGTTTGAAAAAGCATTTTTGATTCTTTACTCTAGCCTCGGTTTGATAACAAAAAATTAACTGGAGGCCCTGTGAGCCGCCCACCCATGCTGCCGCCTTGTTCCAGGCCTGAGTCCGGACGGCGGGGGATGGGCGTGGTGCCATCCAGCCCGGCCCCGACAAGGAGTTCATGATGAGCCGTTACCCGACCCTGCTGACCCCCCTCGATCTGGGCTTTACCCAGCTGCGCAACCGCGTGTTGATGGGATCCATGCACACCGGCCTCGAAGAGGAGAAGGGGGGCTTTGACAAGCTGGCCGCCTTCTATGGCGAGCGGGCCCGGGGCGGGGTCGGCCTCATCGTGACCGGCGGCATCGCCCCCAACCTGCGTGGCCGACTGGTGCCCCACGGCTCCCAGCTGAGCTTTCCCTGGCAGGTGGCCAAGCACAAGAAGGTGACCAGTGCGGTGCATCAGGAGGGGGGCAAGATAGCGCTGCAGATCCTCCATGCCGGCCGCTACGCCTATCATCCGTTCAGCCTGGCGCCGAGCGCCCTCAAGGCCCCCATCTCTCCGTTCAAGCCGCGCGCCATGAGCGAGCGGCAGATCCGCGGCACCATCCGCGACTTCGCCGCCACCGCGCAGCTGGCCAGGAGCGCGGGCTACGACGGGGTCGAGGTGATGGGCTCGGAAGGCTATCTCATCAACCAGTTCATCTGTGAGCGCACCAACAAGCGCACCGATGGCTGGGGTGGCAGCAGCGAAAACCGCATGCGCTTCCCGGTAGAGATCGTCCGCGCCATCCGCGAGCGGGTCGGGCCGGATTTCATCATCATCTTCCGCCTCTCCATGCTGGATCTGGTGGAGCAGGGCTCGACGCTGGAAGAGGTGATTGCGCTCGGCAAGGCGCTGGAGCAGGTAGGTGTCACCCTCATCAACACCGGCATCGGCTGGCACGAGGCGCGCATTCCCACCATCGCCACCAGCGTCCCGCGCGGTGCCTTCAGCTGGGTGACGGCGGAGCTGAAAAAACACCTCAAGGTGCCGCTTATCACCACCAACCGCATCAACACCCCCGAGGTGGCCGAGCGCATTCTGGCGGGCGGCGAGGCGGATATGGTCTCCATGGCGCGCCCCTTCCTGGCCGACCCCGAATTTGTCATCAAGGCGGCCGAAGACAGGGCGGACGAGATCAACACCTGCATCGCCTGCAACCAGGCCTGCCTCGACCACATCTTCAAGCAGAAGCGTGCCTCCTGCCTGGTCAATCCGCGCGCCTGTTTCGAGACCGAGCTCAACTTCGGCCGGGTGCCTCAGCCCAAGAAACTGGCGGTGGTGGGGGCCGGTCCGGCCGGGCTGGCGTTTGCCTGCTACGCCGCCGAGCGTGGCCATCAGGTGAGCCTGTTCGATCAGGCCAGCGAGATCGGCGGCCAGTTCAACTTCGCCAAGCAGATCCCGGGCAAGGAAGAGTTTCACGAAACCCTGCGCTACTTTGCCAAGCGGCTGGAGAAGTGCGGCGTCGAGCTCTATCTGGGCCAGCGCCAGAGCGCCGAGAGCTTGCTCGGCGGCGGTTTTGACGAGGTGATCCTCGCCACCGGCATCCGCCCGCGCACCCCCAACATTCCGGGCATCGAGCATCCCAAGGTGCTGAGTTACCTGGACGTGCTGCGGGATCACAAGCCGGTGGGCGAGAAGGTGGCGGTGATCGGTGCCGGCGGCATCGGCTTCGACGTGGCCGAATATCTGGTGGAAAAACGGGCGGATGGGGGCCAGAGCCGGGATCACTGGCTCAAGGAGTGGGGCATCGACAAGCAGCTCGGCGAGCGCGGCGGTCTGACGACCCCGGTGATCGACGCCCCCGAGCGCCAGATCTGGCTGCTCCAGCGCAAGGAGAGCAAGGTGGGCGACGGCCTGGGCAAGACCACTGGCTGGATCCACCGCACCGTGCTCAAGAACCGCAAGGTGGAGATGCTCTCCGGCGTGCAGTACCTGCGCATCGACGACGAGGGGCTCCACATCCGGGTGGGCGACCAGCAGCAGTGTCTGCCGGTGGATCAGGTGATCATCTGCGCCGGCCAGGAGCCCCTCAAGGAGCTGCAGGCCGGTCTGCAGGCTGCCGGCAAGCCGGTACACATCATCGGCGGGGCCGACGTGGCCGCCGAGCTGGATGCCAAGCGCGCCATCCGCCAGGGGGCCGAGCTGGCGGCGGTCATCTAGTCGACGGGCCGCCATGTATTGCGACAACCCCCTGAAGCCCAGGGGTTTTCTTCATCTGGTGCTGTGCTAAGGTAGCGCCATCATAGCCCCTGACAAGGAACTGCTCATGGATGCCCTCCATCTGTTACTCAACCGTCACTCCTGTGGCCGTCTGGCCGAGCCGGCTCCCGTCGGCGAGGTACTCGACAATATCCTCAAGGCCGGGCTGCGGGCGCCGGATCACGGCACCCTGACCCCCTGGCAGTTCATCCTGTTCGAAGGGGAGGGCCGCGAGCGGTTGGGCACCCTTTTGGCGGAAGCCGCCCGTAGCCGCGGTGAGGATGAAGAGAGCATCAAGAAGTGCCGGGAAGCTCCGCTGCGCGCACCCCTGGTGATCGCGGTGGCGACCCGCCATCAGGAGCACCCCAAGGTTCCGCGACTGGAACAGGAGCTCTCCGCCGGCTGCGCCCTGATGGCGATGCAGATGGCGGCCCAGGCCCAGGGCTTCAACGGCATCTGGCGCTCCGGCTGGTTTATCTTTGACGAGCAGATCCAGGCCGGCCTTGGCCTTGGCACAGACGATCAGCTGGTGGGCTTCCTCTACCTCGGCACCCCCATGCTGGAGGCCCGCAAGCTGCGCGAGCTGCCGGTGAGCGAGTTCGTGCGTCGCTTCTAGTCTGATGAACTGTCGATAAAGCCCTGACTTGTCAGGGCTTTTTTGTTTCTGGCGACAGGCTGTACTGATAAATGAAAAATTGCCAAGAGGCAGGCCGTGGCTGGCAGGGAATTTTTTAAATAGTGAGATGCCGTTCTCAATCCTGGTTTATTACGCTATGTAAAACGTTTGCGCCTCGTTAATATCCCTGTGCCAGTTTAGAAGGTGACCCCTTCTAATTTTCTGCGATGAGAGTCGCAATTCCGTAGCACCTTTTTACAGCCCAACGTCTTGATGACATTGGGCTTCATTTTTATGGGCGTTTTTCGGGTGTAGGTTCCCTTCACTTCCTGGTGCCGGCTCTACAGGTAGTTCTAGGAGCGTGCTGCTAGCTTACCGGCGTCTTGCCTTTGGCGGGCAGCACGCGGGCCGGGTTGTCGGCCACCCGGGCACCGGCCGGCACATCTTTGGTGACCACGGCTCCGGCGCCCACGATGGCCTCCCGCCCTATGGTGACGCCGGGCAGCAGGATGGCGCCGCCACCAATCCAGACCCTGTCCTCGATGGTGACCGGCAGCGCGGTCTCCACCCCCTGGATCCGTTCATCGGCATCCAGCGCATGGGCGGCGGTGTAGATCTGTACGTTCGGCCCTATCATCACCTCGGCGCCGATGCGAATGGGGGCATTGTCCAGCAGGGTGGCCCCCATGTTGATGTAGCTGCGCTCGCCAAGGTAGATGTGGCGGCCATAGGTGCAGTAGAGGGGCGGGCAGATAAAGGCACCCTGGGCCAGCTCGCCGACGATCTGCTGCAGCAGCGCCAGCTGTTCATCCTCCTCGTCGCTGCGATTGAAGCGGCGGTACAGACGGGCCGTCTCCTGGCGCAGCAGATCCAGTTCCGGTGCCATGCAGTTGTAAGGCTGGCTGGCGATCATCTTGTCGTACTCGGTCATGGGGGCTCCTGTGGCTTGTCTTTGTGGCGCCTGGGTTATACATGCTAGCGGCCCGGTCGCCGGATAACCGTGATCAGCGGCCCGCTACGGGCAGCACCAGATTGGTCGGCTTGCCCTCGGCAAAGGCAATCAGGTTGTCAAAGGCGGCCTGAAAGTAGCGTTGGTAGCTGTTGCGCTCCACATAGCCGAGATGAGGCGTCGCCAGCACATTGGGCAGGCGCAACAAAGGCTCGCTCTGCGCCGTGGCGGGCTCTGCGTCGAACACGTCGAGGGCTGCGCGCCGGGTCGGGTTGGCGGCGAGTTCGGCATAGAGGGCTCCGGGCTCGACAAGCTCAGCCCGACTGACGTTGACCAGCAGGGAGTCGGCCTTCATCCGCGCGAGATCGGCGCGGGTCACGCAGCCACGGGTGGCCTCGTTCAGGCGCAGATGCAAAGAGAGGACGTCGGCCTCGCGAAAGAAGCTCTCCTTGTCACTGGCGCTGGCATGGCCATCCTGCTCGGCCTGCCGGCGGGAGCCCTCGCTGCCCCAGATCAGCACCGACATGCCGAAGGCCCGACCGTAACCGGCCACCAGTCTGCCAATCTTGCCGTAGCCCCAGATGCCGAGCGTCAGCCCCTGCAAGGTACGCCCCAGCCCCAGCGTGCCGGATTGCTGCCACTGCCCCTGGGCGAGGGCATGGCAATAGGCCGGGAGGTGGCGGGAGGCCGCCATGATGAGGGCCCAGCAGAGCTCGGCGGGCGCCACCGGGCTGCCGATGCCTTCGGCGACGGCCACCCCGTGGCGCTGACACAGGAGGGGGTCGATATGCTGGCTGATCTTGCCGGTCTGGCTGATGAGGCGAAGGGAGGGGAGTCTGCGCAGCAAGGCTTCGTCGATGCGGGTGCGCTCGCGGATGAGCACCAGCGCCTCCACCCCTGCCAGCCTGGCGGCAAGGCGCTCGGGGTCAGGTTCGCTTCGGGTGAGAATGGTGACGTCGTGGCCCGCCAGGCGGGTAAAGCAGGGTAGATGACGCACCTGATCCTGATAGTCATCCAGTATGGCAATCCGCATAAGCACTCCGTGTCGCAGGGGGGACTGGCGGCCTATCCTACCGGAAACGGGGTGAGCTGTGTGGTCAAATGAGCATGTATGGCGCTGGGTGGTGGAATCAGCGAAGAAGCGGCTGCCGCCGGCGGGCCGAAAACAGACGGGGCTCCCGTGTGGGAGCCCCGTTGATAGTTTGGCAAGTGCCGCTTAGCCGAGTTTGTAGCTGATGGGCTGGCAGCCGCCGTGGCTTATTGCTTATCAGCCGAGTTTACGGCCGATGGGTTGGCAGCCACCGTGGCTTGTTGCTTATCAGCCGAGTTTACGGCCTATGGGTTGGCTGCCGCCGTGGCTTGTTGTTTATCAGCCGAGTTTGCGGCCGATGGGTTGGCAGCCGCCGTGGCTTGTTGCTTATCAGCCGAGTTTGCGGCCGGAGAGGCGGCACCACTCTTCCTTGACGGCGGTCGGGTCCATCTCGAACCACTGGCCGTAGATGGTCTCCAGCTCCGGCGCCTGGCTTTCCAGCACGCCGGAGAGGGCCATCAGGCTGCCCGCCTTGCCGTGGCCGGCGATAAGCGGCGCCAGCTCGCGCAGCGGGCCGGCCAGGATGTTGGCGACCACCACGTCTGCTTCGACATCTTGCGGCTGATCCGCCGGCAGGTAGAGCTCGATCTGATCGGCGACGCCATTGCGCATCGCGTTGTCACGGCTGGCCTGGATGGCCTGCGGATCGATGTCGATGCCGATGACCCGGGCCGCGCCCAGTTTCAGGGCGGCGATGCCGAGGATGCCGGAGCCGCAACCAAAGTCGACCACTGTCTTGCCAGCCAGATCCAGCCCGTCCAGCCACTGCAGGCAGAGCGCCGTGGTGGGGTGGGTACCGGTACCGAAGGCCAGACCCGGGTCCAGCATGACGTTGACCGCATCCGGGTTTGGCACGTCGCGCCAGCTCGGGCAGATCCACAGGCGCTCGCCGAACTGCATGGGGTGGAAGTGATCCATCCACTCGCGCACCCAGTCCTTGTCTTCCAGCTGCTCCACCTTGTAGCCCACATCTTCACCGAAGATCTGCTGGAAGAAGGCGATGGTGGGTGCCGGATCGGTTTCGGCGTCGAACAGCCCCATTACTTCGGTCTCGCCCCACAGCGGGGTTTCACCCGGCATGGGTTCATAGACGGGCACATCCTTGGCATCCATAAAGGTCACCGCCTGGGCACCACGCCCCAGCAGCATGTTGCTCACCTTGTCTGCGGTCTTGGCAGTGGCGTTGATTCGAATTTGTATCCAGGGCATGGCGTCGACTCTTCATAAATGTGAAACCGCGGGATTCTATCATCATGGGCGTGTGCTGTCGTGGTTTGCCCATGCAGTGTGGTGGAGGAGGCGGACTTTGCCGAGTTGGCACGGTTCATGTATTCCTCATTGGGTGACGGGAAGCAACCTGTTCCCGCTGAATGCTTTGCTCTAGGAAAGTTCCGTCATCTTTTTCAGCCACCTTCGGGTGGCTTTTTTTTTTTGCCTGCAGAGTGGCCGGGGGCTGCATACCCAGGTGGCAGGGTGCAATGTGGCAAGAAAGCGG
>NZ_JBFOCO010000012.1:0-76989 GCF_040907865.1 Aeromonas sp. s5 | reverse complement strand
CTGACCCCATGCCGAACTCAGAAGTGAAACGCTGTAGCGCCGATGGTAGTGTGGCATTCGCCATGCGAGAGTAGGACACTGCCAGGCACCCAATTTTAGATTACGCGGTGAGCGTGGTCTTTACCGGTTAGTGTGCTGATATGGCTCAGTCGGTAGAGCGCATCCTTGGTAAGGATGAGGTCCCCAGTTCGATTCTGGGTATCAGCACCATTAAATATTAAAGCCTCCCAATCGGGAGGCTTTTTTGTTTCTGCTTTTTCAATTCATCGATATCTGTCTGGCATCGAGATAGAAACGGGGCTGTCCCGACGCTTCTATCTGGATGGCAGCCACCAGTCGTTCATCGCGTTTGTATTCCCACTGCTTCTCTATCGAGGTCAACGGTGGCTTGCTGATGCCCAGCGTCTGCAGATACTCGTGAAACAAGCCTGCGCTGCCGATCTCGGTCAATCCTGCTTTCATCCCAATCAACTCCCTTTTATTGTTGCTGTCTATCAATAGTAACAGTCTCATATGTATTCAATATGAACGCTTTTCTATCAAATTGATCCAAGCTAAGTTGTGGCTTGAAAAAGCAATTGGCGGCTGAAAAAAGGAAGAAAAACATGCTGATAAAGAACCTGCGCCTGGCCGGCAGGGAGGGGACCTGGCAGATCCTCTGCCAGAGTGGCCTGATCCGTGCCATCGAGCCCATGAGCACTCATCTGCTCTCCACCCATGAGCTGGATGGGGAGGAGGGGCTCGCCATTGCCCCCTTTATCGAACCGCACATCCATCTCGATACCACCCAGACGGCGGGCGAGCCGAGCTGGAACCTCTCCGGCACCCTGTTCGAGGGGATCGAACGCTGGGCCGAGCGCAAGGCAATGCTGACCCACGAGGATGTGAAACGGCGCGCCATCCAGACGCTGAAGTGGCAGATCGCCAACGGTATCCAGTTTGTCCGTACCCACGTCGATGTTTCCGATCCCAATCTGGTCGCTCTCAAGGCGATGCTGGAGGTGCGGGAAGAGATGAAGGAGTGGGTGGAGCTGCAGATCGTCGCCTTCCCGCAGGAGGGGATCCTCTCCTACCCGAACGGCAAGGCGTTGCTGGAAGAGGCCCTCAAGCTGGGTGCCGACGTGATCGGTGCCATCCCCCATTTCGAGTTCACTCGGGAATATGGGGTCGAAAGCCTGCACTACGTGTTCGATCTTGCCGAGAAGTATCAGGTTCTGGTCGATGTGCACTGTGACGAGATAGATGACGAGCAGTCCCGCTTTATCGAGACGCTGGCGACCCTGGCCTACGAGCGCGGCATGGGCCAGCGGGTGACCGCCAGCCACACCACCGCCATGCACTCCTACAACGGGGCCTATGCGTCGCGCCTGTTCCGGCTGTTGAAGCTGGCGGACCTCAACTTCGTCGCCAATCCGCTGGTGAATATCCACCTGCAGGGGCGGTTCGACAGCTATCCCAAGCGTCGCGGCATCACCCGGGTGAAGGAGATGCTGGCGGCGAACATCAACGTCTGCTTCGGTCACGACGATGTGTTCGACCCCTGGTATCCCATGGGGACGGCCAACATGCTGCAGGTGTTGCACATGGGGCTGCATGTCTGCCAGATCATGGGGTACGAAGAGATCAACGACAGCCTCAAGCTGATCGGCAGTCACAGCGCCCGCACCCTGAATGTGCAGGATCGCTACGGCATCGAGCTGGGCAAGCCGGCCAACCTGCTGATCCTGCCTGCCGAAAACGGCTTCGATGCGGTGCGCCGCCAGGTGCCGGTACGCTACTCCATTCGCCATGGAAAACTGATTGCCGAGACCAGGCCGGCCCAAACTACGCTGCACCTGGCGCAGAGCGAACCGGTCGATTTTCGCCGTTGAGCCGAGGGCGTCGATTAATTGCCCCGCTGTCCCCCCGGGTCGACATTTTGCATAATGTCGGCCTGATACTGTGGAGTCTGCTTCCATGCAAACCTGGTTATTTGTTGCTGCCGGTGGGGCCATCGGTGCCTGCCTGCGTTTTGGCATCGCCGAGCTGATGGCGCTGCTGCTGGGGCGCCACTTCCCCTACGGCACCCTGATGGTCAATCTGATCGGCTCCTTCATCATGGGGGTAGCCTACGCCCTCATCCTGCACGGCCACATAGCCGAACACCCGATGAAGCCGCTGTTGATGGTGGGGATCCTCGGTGCCCTCACCACCTTCTCCTCTTTTGCGCTGGACACGGTAGCGCTGGCCCAGCATGGCGCTTATCTCAAGGCGCTGCTCAACATCGGCCTCAACCTGTTTCTCTGTCTGGCCATGGTGGTGCTGGGGATGCAGTTGGTCGCCAGCCGGGTTTAAGGTGTCCGCACGCCATTGGCTCTGGTAAACTGGCGGCCATTCTTTGCTCTATGGGTGTTTAAGGGATGTCAGAACAGACTACGACAACGCATTTTGGCTTTAAAACCGTGGCCGCGACCGAGAAGGAAACCCTGGTCGCCGGCGTCTTCCATTCGGTGGCAGCCAAGTATGATCTGATGAACGATCTGATGTCGTTCGGCATCCACCGCCTGTGGAAGCGCTTCACCATCGACTGCTCCGGCGTACGCAAAGGTCAGAAGGTGCTGGATCTGGCCGGTGGTACCGGCGATCTGACCGCCAAGTTCTCCCGCATCGTCGGCGAAACCGGTCAGGTGGTACTGGCCGACATCAACGACTCCATGCTCAAGGTGGGTCGCGACAAACTGCGCAACCTGGGGGTGGCCAACAACGTCTCCTACGTCCAGGCCAACGCCGAGGCTCTCCCCTTCCCGGACAACCATTTCGACGTCATCACCATCGGCTTCGGCCTGCGCAACGTTACCGACAAGGACAAGGCGCTCGCCTCCATGTTCCGGGTACTGAAGCCGGGCGGCCGTCTGCTGGTGCTGGAGTTCTCCAAGCCGGTGAGCGAAGTGATCGCCAAGCTCTATGACCTCTACTCCTTCAAACTGCTGCCGAAAATGGGCGAAATCGTCGCGAACGACAGCGAAAGCTACAAATACCTGGCGGAATCCATCCGCATGCACCCGGATCAGCAGACCCTGGCCGGCATGATGGAAAATGTCGGTTTCGAGCAGGTGGAGTTCTACAACCTGACCCAGGGCGTGGTCGCCCTGCACCGCGGTTACAAGTTTTAAGGTCGCCTATGCCGATGGATGCCATGGTCACCGCGGTGATCGAAACCAGCCTCAACCGGCTGCTGGAACTGGACAAGCAGAGCCCCGAGCGGCTGCGCAAGCTGGCGGGCAAGGTACTCAAGCTGGAGCTGCGCGAGCTCAAGCCGCTCTGGTTTGTCTTCTCCGGGCGCCGGCTGGATGTGCTGGCCAAGTTTGAAGGGGAGGCCGATGCGGTGCTGAGCCTCTCCCTGACTGCCCTCGGCCTGCTCAAGGATCCCTCCTCTCTGACGCGTTACATCCGCGAGGAGAAGCTGGATCTGAGCGGCGACCCCCAGCTGGTGCAGGCGTTCAGCGTGCTGCTGGGTGAGCTCGACATTGACTGGGAAGAGGAGCTGTCCCGCTACACCGGCGACGTGTTGGCCCACACCCTGCTGCGTGGTGCTCGTCAGGCGCGTCGCTTGCTGGGCCGTGAACTGTGCCGCAGCCAGCGTCAGCTGGCCGAGTATCTGACCGAAGAGATCCGGCTTGCGCCGGGTCCGCTGGAAGTGGCCAGCTTCAACGACGATGTCGAGCTGCTGGCGCAACAGATGAAAGCGGTCGAGCTGCGGCTGGCCCGCTTCGAACAGCGGGTAGCCTGATGACACCGAAGGAGTTCAAGCGCCTCTATCGCATCATCAGCATCCTGCTGGAGCAGGGCATCGACGAACTGGTGCCCGCCCGTTATCAGCCCTGGCCCGGCCGGCTGGCCCGCCGCAGCCTGTTCTGGCTCAAGAACAAGCGCCAGGAGCTGAGCCGCGGTGCCCGTATCCGGCTCGCCTTCGAGGCGCTCGGCCCCATCTTCATCAAGTTCGGCCAGATGCTCTCGACCCGGCGCGATCTGCTGCCGCCGGATATCGCCGAAGAGCTGGCTTTGCTGCAGGACAGGGTGCCCCCCTTCTGCGGTCAGGCCGCCCGTCGCCAGATCGAGGCGAGCCTGGGCTGCACCATAGAGACCCTGTTCGACGATTTCGACGAGACGCCGCTGGCGTCCGCCTCCATCGCCCAGGTGCATACCGCCAGGCTGAAGGAGAACGGCCGCGAGATCGTCATCAAGGTGATCCGCCCCGATATCGAGCCGGTTATCGAGGCCGACCTGCGGCTGATGCAGGCGCTGGCCCGTCTGGTGGCCCGTTTCGTGCCCCAGAGCGGACGGCTGCGCCCCATCGAGGTGGTGGAGGAGTATCGCAAGACCATCCTCGACGAGCTCAACCTGATGCGGGAGGCGGCCAACGCCATCCAGCTGCGCCGCAACTTCACCGGCTCAGAGGCGCTCTACGTGCCCGAGGTGTTCACCGAGCACTGCCGCGAGCAGGTGCTGGTGATGGAGCGGATCTACGGCATTCCGGTCTCCGACATTGCGGCGCTGGAGGCCAACGGCACCAACATGAAGCTGCTGGCCGAGCGCGGGGTGGAGGTGTTCTTCACCCAGGTGTTCCGCGACAGCTTCTTCCACGCCGACATGCACCCGGGCAACATCTTCGTCTCCTATGAGCACCCCGAGAATCCGCTCTGGATCGGCATCGACTGCGGCATCGTCGGCACCCTCAACCGGGAAGACAAGCGCTACCTGGCGGAGAACTTCCTCGCCTTCTTCAACCGCGACTACCGCCGGGTGGCCGAGCTGCACGTAGAGTCCGGATGGGTGCCGCCCGATACCAAGGTGGATGAGTTCGAGTTCGCCATCCGTACCGTGCTGGAGCCCATCTTCGAGAAGCCGCTGTCCGAGATCTCGTTCGGCCACGTGCTGCTCAACCTGTTCAACACCGCCCGTCGTTTCAACATGCAGGTGCAGCCGCAGCTGGTGCTGCTGCAGAAAACCCTGCTCTATGTGGAAGGGCTGGGTCGTCAGCTCTATCCCCAGCTGGATCTGTGGCAGACCGCCAAACCCTATCTGGAAAACTGGATGTACCAGCAGGTGGGGCCCAAGGCGGTGTGGGCTGCCATCAAGGAGAAGGCGCCATTCTGGGCGGAGAAGCTGCCGGAACTGCCGGAACTGGTCTACGAGACCCTGCGCCAGACTCGCCATCAACAGCACCATTTCGACCAGATGTTCGCCGAGTTCCGCCGCCACAGCCGTCGGCAAGGACAGGCTCGCTACCTCTTAGGGGTTGGAGCCAGCCTGCTATTGGCCGGTGTATTCTTGCTGACCCAAAAACAACACATTGAGTGGGGACAAATCAGCCTCGCCGGCGCCGGGTTATGCTGGCTGCTGGGTTGGTTGCGGACCCGTTCTCATTAAATAAACCGCGCCAGCGGGCGCCTGTCCTGGAGATAAAAATCATGGGTGGTATCAGTATTTGGCAATTGTTGATCATCGCAGTCATCGTCGTGCTGCTGTTTGGTACCAAGAAGCTGCGCGGCATCGGTGGTGATCTGGGCGCCGCGGTCAAGGGTTTCAAGAAGGCACTCTCTGACGAGCCGAGCGATGCCAAGTCCGAGCAGAAGGATGCCGAGTTTCCGCCGAAGCAGCTGAACGAAGCGGCCGGCCAGCCTAGCGATGCCGCCAAGCAGAAAGATAAAGATCAGGCCTAAGCCATGTTCGATATCGGTTTCTGGGAGCTGGTTGTCATTGGTGTCGTCGCCCTGGTGGTGCTCGGCCCCGAGCGGCTGCCCGTGGCGATCCGTACCGCCAGCCACTGGATCAGACTGATCCGCAGCACCGCCAACTCGGTCAAGGCCGAGCTGGAGCAGGAGCTCAAGTTGCAGGATCTGCACAACGACCTGAAGAAGGCCGAACAGCTGCAGATGAACAACCTGAGCCCCGAGCTGCAGGAGTCTATCGAGCAGCTGAAAGCGGCCGCACAATCGGTGACCCGTCCATACGAACAGCAAAACACCATCCATCCTGCACCGGCATCGGCCCAGGTGAAGGAGGAATCTGTGCCGCCAGCCGCCGCGGTGGCCGCGCCGGAACAGACTGCGATCGTGGATGAGCGCCCCGGTGCCCAGCCACGTACCGAACAAGGGGAGGTGAAGCAGCCATGAGTCAGGCCGAACAACCCCTGATCAGCCACCTGGTGGAGCTGAGAACGCGCCTGCTGCGTTCCATCACCGCCATTCTGCTGGTGTTCATCGCGCTGATCTACTTCTCCAACAACATCTACGACTTCGTGGCCCAGCCGCTGCTCAGCCAGCTGCCGGAAGGGACCAGCATGATAGCGACGGACGTGGCGACGCCCTTCCTGACGCCCATCAAGCTGACCCTGGTGGTCTCCTTCTTCGTGGCGATCCCCTATCTGCTCTACCAGGCCTGGGCCTTCATCGCCCCCGGTCTGTACCAGCATGAACGGCGTCTCATCATGCCGCTGGTCGCCTCCAGTGCCGTGTTGTTCTATGCCGGCATGGCGTTTGCCTACTACGTGGTGTTCCCGCTGGTGTTCGGTTTCTTCACCAGCACCGCGCCCGCCGGAGTAACGGTGGCGACCGATATCGCCAGCTATCTGGACTTCGTGCTGACCCTGTTCTTCGCGTTCGGGGTGGCGTTCGAAATTCCGGTGGCCACCATACTGCTGTGCTGGACCGGGGTGACCACCCCCAAGAGCCTGAAGGAGAAGCGTCCCTACGTCGTCGTCGGGGTGTTCGTGGTCGGCATGCTGTTGACGCCGCCCGATGTCTTTTCCCAGACCCTGCTCGCGATCCCCATGTGGGCTTTGTGGGAGATAGGTCTGTTCTTCGCCCGCTTCTACGTGAAGAAAGAGGACGAGGAGCAACAGGAATCAACGGAAGAGGGGAGCTGAGGCTCCCTTCCTCTTTTCATGCTCCCGTTCGAGGCGTATGGTAAGGCCCCATCGAGTAGATGGTTTTCAAATACCTGATATGTCTTCCTTTTGTTCGGACCCGCTGACCCCATGATCGACATAGGTGTAAACCTGACCAGCAGCCAGTTCGCCGATGAACAGGCCGATCTGGTGGCCCGCGCCCGCGCCGCAGGGGTAGAGGCGCTGATCCTGACCGGCACCGATCTGGTCGGCAGTCGCGAGAGCGCCACCCTGGCCGCCCGCTGGCCTGGCTACTGTTTCTCCACCGCCGGGGTGCATCCCCACGATGCCAAGAGTGTCGATGAGGCGACCCTGCCCACCCTGCGCGAGCTGGCGGCGCTGCCGCAGGTGGTGGCTATCGGCGAGTGCGGTCTCGACTACAACCGCGACTTCTCGCCCCGTCCGGTGCAGGACGCGGTGTTCGACGCCCAGCTGGCGCTGGCCGCCGAGCTCGGGATGCCGGTGTTTCTCCATTGCCGCGATGCCCACGCCCGTTTCATCGAGATCCTGCGCCCCTGGCTGCCCAAACTGCCAGGGGCCGTGCTGCACTGCTTCACCGGCTCCGATGAGGAGCTGGACCAGTGTCTGGCGCTGGGGCTGCATATCGGGGTGACCGGCTGGCTCTGCGACGAACGCCGTGGTCAGCAGCTGCGCGAGCAGGTGGCCCGCATTCCGGCCGGCCGGCTGATGATAGAGACGGACGCCCCCTACCTGGTGCCGCGGGATCTGAAACCCAGACCCAAACGCAACGAACCCGCTTTTTTGCCGCACATCGCCCAGGTGGTGGCGGCCTGCCGTGGTGAAGCGCCCGAGGCCTTGCTGGCCCATACCCGGGCCACCTCCGCCGCGTTTTTCCAACTTCCTCTTTTGGAGTGACTCATGGCTACAACTCTTCCAGGCGCCTTTCCGGGCCGCCGCCTGCGCCGGGTGCGCAAACATGATTTCAGCCGTCGTCTGGTGCGCGAGAACGTACTGACCGCCAATGATCTCATCTACCCCGTGTTCGTGCTGGAGGGGGAAAACCGCCGTGAAGCCGTTCCCTCCATGCCGGGGGTGGAGCGTCTCTCCATCGATCTGTTGCTGGAGGAGGCAGCCGAACTGGTGGCACTCGGCGTGCCGGCCATCGCCCTGTTCCCGGTCACCCCGCTGGAGCAGAAGAGCCTGCTGGCGGAAGAGGCCTACAACCCGGACGGGCTGGCCCAGCGCACCGTGCGTGCCTTGAAGGCCCGCTTCCCGGAGCTGGGGGTCATCACCGACGTGGCGCTCGACCCGTTTACCACCCACGGTCAGGACGGCATCATCGATGATGAAGGCTATGTGCTGAACGACATCACCACCGAAATCCTGGTGAAACAGGCGCTCTCCCACGCCGCCGCCGGGGTCGATATCGTGGCGCCGTCAGACATGATGGATGGCCGTATCGGGGCCATTCGCGCGGCGCTGGAAGAGAACGGCTTCATCAACACCCAGATCATGGCCTACTCCGCCAAGTACGCTTCCTGCTACTACGGCCCGTTCCGCGACGCGGTCGGCTCGGCCGGCAACCTCGGCAAGAGCAACAAGGCCACCTATCAGATGGATCCGGCCAACAGCAACGAAGCCCTGCACGAGGTGGCGCTGGATATCCAGGAAGGGGCCGACAGCGTGATGGTCAAGCCGGGCATGCCCTATCTGGACGTGATCCGTCAGGTGAAGGATCAGTTCGGCGTGCCGACCTTTGCCTACCAGGTGAGCGGCGAGTACGCCATGCACATGGCGGCGATCCAGAACGGCTGGCTGAAGGAGAAAGAGAGCATCATGGAGTCCCTGCTCTGCTTCAAGCGGGCCGGGGCCGACGGCATCCTCACCTACTTCGCCAAGCGCGTGGCGCAGTGGCTGAAGGAAGATGCCCGGACCTGATGGCAGGACGCCTTCAGTGCAATGCAGACAATGCCGGCCCCGGGGCCGGCATTGTCGTTTCTGGGAGGCTATCTGGTCGTTTTGCGCGCAGCTTTTGACCAAATGTGGGCCGCGGCCCTCGCTCTCGATGGCAAAGGCTTGATTAATGGGGTTTCTGCCTACATCTTAGGTAGTCCAAGCAAGCTTCTGGACGGCAGGGGCTGTAGAGAATTTAGAGGTATTGCCGGATGACTAACCCTTTGCTGACAATGGACTCGCTGCCCCCGTTCAGCCAGATCCAGCCCGACCAGGTACAGCCTGCCGTGACGCAGGCCATTGCCGATTGCAAACAGAAGATCAGCGATGTGCTGGCCCAGCGCGAGCCCCATACCTGGGACAGCCTGATTGCCCCGCTGGAAGAGGTAAATGACCGTCTGTCCCGGATCTGGTCGCCGGTCAGCCACCTCAACTCCGTGCTCAACAGCGAGGCGCTGCGCGAGGCCCACGACGCCTGCCTGCCGCTGCTGTCCGAATTCCAGACCTATGTCGGTCAGCACGAAGGGCTCTATCAAGCCTACCTGGCCCTCTCCGAGAGCGACGATTTCCCCCTGCTGAGCGCCGCCCAGCGCAAGGAGATCCAGAATACCCTGCGCGATTTTCGCCTGTCTGGCATCGGCCTGCCTGCCGAGGCACAGCAGCGCTACGGCGAGATCCAGGCCCGTCTCTCCGAGCTGGCATCCCGTTTCAGCAACAACGTGCTGGACGCGACCCAGGGTTGGAGCAAGCTGGTTACCGACGAGGCTGAGCTGGCCGGGCTGCCTGCGAGTGCACAGGCCGCCGCTCGCCAGCTGGCCGAGCTGAAGGGCAAGGAAGGCTGGCTGTTCACTCTGGACATCCCCTCCTACCTGCCGGTGATGATGTATGCCGACAACCGCGCCCTGCGCGCCGAGCTGTACGAGGCCTTCACCACCCGCGCCTCCGACCAGGGCCCCAATGCCGGCAAGTGGGACAACTCCGCCATCATGACCGAGCTGCTCACCCTGCGCCGCGAGCTGGCCCAGCTGCTCGGCTTTGCCAACTACGCCGAGCTCTCCCTTGCCACCAAGATGGCGGACAAGCCGGAGCAGGTGGTTAACTTCCTCACCGATCTGGCGCGCCGCTCCCTGTCGCAGGGCAAGGCCGAGCTGGAAGAGATCCGCGCCTTCGCCAGCGAACAGCACGGCCAGAGCGAGCTGGCGGCCTGGGATATCCCCTATTACGCCGAGAAGCTCAAGCAGCACAAGTTCTCCATCTCCGACGAGCAGCTGCGCCCCTACTTCCCCGCCAGCAAGGTGGTGAAAGGGCTGTTCGAGGTGGTCAAGCGGGTGTTCGGCATGAAGGTGCGCGAGCGCCTCGGCATCGATACCTGGCACCCGGACGTGCGCTTCTACGACATCTTCGATGCCGAGGATGAGCTGCGCGGCAGCTTCTACCTCGACCTCTATGCCCGTGAGCACAAGCAGGGCGGTGCCTGGATGGATGTCTGCCTGGGTCGTCGCTACCGTCAGGACGGTTCGCTGCAAAAGCCGGTGGCCTACCTGACCTGCAACTTCAACGGCCCGGTGGACGGCAAACCGGCCCTGTTCACCCACAACGAAGTGGTCACCCTGTTCCACGAGTTCGGCCACGGCATTCACCACATGCTGACCCGGATCGACGTGGCCGGCGTGGCCGGCATCAACGGCGTGGCCTGGGATGCGGTGGAGCTGCCGAGCCAGTTCCTCGAGAACTGGTGCTGGGAGTCCGAGGCACTGGCCTTCATCTCCGGCCATCACGAGACCGGCGAGCCGCTGCCTGCCGATCTGCTGGAGAAGATGCTGACCGCCCGCAACTTCCAGGCGGCCATGCAGATGCTGCGCCAGCTGGAGTTCGCCCTGTTCGACTTCCGTCTGCACCAGGAGTTTGATCCGACCAATGCGGATCAGATCCCGGCGCTGCTGGACGAGGTGCGTCGCGAGGTGGCGGTGATGACGCCACCGGCCTTCAACCGCTTCCAGCACAGCTTCTCCCATATCTTCGCCGGCGGTTATGCGGCGGGCTACTACAGCTACAAGTGGGCGGAAGTGCTCTCCGCCGACGCCTTCTCCCGCTTCGAGGAGGAGGGGATCTTCAACCCGGTGACCGGCCACTCCTTCCTGAAGAACATCCTGGAGAAGGGTGGTTCCAAGGAGCCGATGGAGCTGTTCCGCGCCTTTCGTGGTCGTGAGCCTCAGGTGGATGCCTTGCTGCGCCACAGCGGGATTGCCGCATGAGGCTGCAGGCCCCGCCAGGCGTGAGCTTCAAGCAGGTACACCTCTGCCACAGAGTGCGATCACCGCGTGATTTTTGAGATAAAAAGGGACCTTTTGGTCCCTTTTCTCAAGGCATTTTAATATCTTGCGGATAGCATGTTTGCACTGTTCCCGCCTCTTCAGTAGAGTCGGGGTCTACCTTCCAAGGAGAGAAAGAACCTTGCCATGAGGCGAGCACTCGAGTCTGTCTATCAAATCATCTCAAGTCTGTCTCATTCGAGTGGTCAGGGATATTTCGATACCTTTGTGAGTGAAATCGCAGCAGCGGTCGGGGCCGACTTCGTCCTGATTTCGGGTAGGGATCAAGCGGGGCTCTCCTGCAAGGTGCATGCAACCTATCCTGTCTCTCTCGATACGACCCGCTTCAGTTTTCCGGTCAGCGCCACCCTGGGGGAGATCACCCTGCAGGAGGGCGAGGCCTGGTTCAGCGATCGGGTACAGCAGCTGTTCCCCCACGCCGCCGTGTTGCAGGCCTGGCAGATCCAGGCCTATGCCGGCATCGCCCTCAAGAGTGCACAAGGGGAGACAGTGGGCATCTGCAGCCTGCTGTTCAAGCGGCCGCTCACCAACATGGACAAGGTGATGGGCCTGCTGCGCCTGCTGGCTCCGCTGGCCGGACGCGAACTGGCGCTGATGCTGCAGCAGCCGGCGCCGCCCCAGCCCGAGTACCACGATTTTCTGCACACCATGATGTCCCACGCCCCGGTGGGGATCGGCAAGCTCGATCTGGACGGCAAGATCCTCTGGACCAATCCGGCCATCGAAAAGATGCTGGGCTACAGCCAGGAGGAGCTGGTTCATCGCAACGCCGCCGAGCTCAATCATCCGGAAGACTGGCTGCGCAGCGTCGCCTGCTATGAAGAGCTCAGGCGCGGCGAGCGTACCGCCTTCACCCAGGAGAAGCGTTACCTGCACCGTGACGGCCAGCTGCTGTGGGGGCGGGTCACCGTCACTCTGGTGCGGGACGACCAATTGCAGCCCGACTACCTGATGGTGGTGCTGGAGAACATAGACCCCCTCAAACGTCACGCCGAGCAGCTCAAGCTCTCCCACCGGGTCTACGACAACCTGTCAGAGGCGATCCTGGTGTGCGACGCCGACAGTCGCATCATCTCGGTCAACCCGGCGTTCGAACAGATCACCGGCTACAGCGAGGAGGAGGTGTGCGGCCAGCGCCCCAGCCTGCTCAAGTCCGGCCTGCACGATCAGGCCTTCTACGCCGACATGTACCACGCGCTGGAGCGGGTGGGGGTGTGGCGCGGCGAGGTGTGGAACAAGCGCAAGAACGGCAAGCTCTACCCCCAGCAGCTGATGATCAGCACCCTGCGGGAAGGGGGGCGCATCAGCCAGTACATCGCCATCTTCAGCGATCTCTCCCAGACCAAGCTGGCGGAGCAGAAGATCGCCGCCCAGGCCAACTACGACAATCTCACCGGGCTGCCCAACCGCTGGCTGTTCGGTCGCTGCCTCAGCCGCTTCTGCGAGCGGGGCGAGCGCTTCGCGCTGATGGTGCTCGACCTCAACAACTTCAAGGCGGTCAACAACAGCATGGATCACCATGCCGGTGACGCCCTGCTGCGGGAGGTGTCGGATCGGCTGGTGAGCCGGGTGCGCACCGAAGATCTGGTGGCCCGCATCGGTGGCGACGAGTTCGCCTTCCTGGTGCCCGGCATCGTCAACCGCCGCCAGGCCGAGGTGTTTGCCAAGCAGGTGGTCGGCGGCTTCGCCCGCCCCTTCATGTTGGCCAACCAGCACCTCTACGTGACGGCCACCATCGGCATAACCCTCTGCCCGGGCGACGGGCTGGAGAGCGACGAGCTGCTGCGCAACGCCGAGCAGGCGCTGTTTGCCGCCAAGCGGCAGGGACGGCTGCTCGGCAGCTACTGCGCCTCCATGCGCGAAGAGGTGCGCCAGCGTCACCAGATGCAGCAGGATCTGGCGGAGGCGATCAAGCTCGAGCAGCTGACCATGGCCTACCAGCCGATCTGGGACAACCGCAGCGGCCGGGTCGCCAAGCTGGAGGCGCTGGTGCGCTGGTATCACCCGCACTGGGGTCAGGTGTCGCCGGCGGACTTCATTCCGCTGGCGGAGGAGGCCGGGCTCATCCAGGGGCTGGGGGCGCTGGTGCTGTGGCAGTCGTGCCGGGATCTGGCGCGGCTGCAGCAATCCGGCTTCCCGGATCTGCAGATGTCGATCAACCGTTCCACCCTGGAGTTCCAGACCATAGATCCGGAGGCGAGCGAGTGGCTCAAGGTGATCCACCACTTCGGACTGGACCCGGCGGACATCGTCATCGAGATCACCGAATCCCTGCTGATGGAGACCAGCGATCAGCACAGGGTGCGGATCGATGCCCTGCGTGAGGCGGGCTGCAAGCTGGCCATCGACGACTTCGGCACCGGCTACTCGGCGCTCAACTATCTGCGCAACTTCCCGGTGGACCTGGTGAAGATCGACCGGGCCTTCGTGCGCCACATCCCGTTCAACGAGCAGGACCGGCTGCTGCTGGACGGCATCATCAACATAGTGCACAACCTCGGCATGCAGGTGGTGATCGAGGGGGTGGAGACCCGCGAGCAGCTCAACTTCCTCTGCCAGAAGGGGTGTGCCTTCACCCAGGGTTATCTGCTGAGCCGGCCGCTCGCCTACGACGACCTCACCGAGTATTTGCAGCTCAACGACAAGAGCATGTTCCTGCAGACCAGCTGACCCTTACTGCGCCGCTTTCATCCTCTCCTGTTTCTCCTTCAGTGTCCGGTAATCCTCCCCGAGATAGCGCAGATAGATGCGATCCAGCACCCCTTCGTCCAGCATCTGCTGCAGCGCCTTGTTGTAGGCGGGTAGCAGGTCTGCCTTCTGCTTGCCGAAGCAGAGGTAGAGCGGGGTCGAGTCGAGGAAGGGGGTAAGTGCGCGGATCTTGACGTCCTGCTCTCTGGAGATAATGGGGGCCGAGAAGTAATCCAGCACTATCAGGTCGACCCGGCTCTTCTCCAACATCAGCAGCAGCTGCTTGTCGGAGTGGGCCTTGATGGGCACCCAGCCGGTGAAGTGCTTGATCCTGTCGGTGTAGTCATAGCCCCTGACCATCCCCACTTTCAGCCCCTTGGCCATCTCCCACGAGAAGGTTTGCAGCGGGCTGTCGCTGCGCACATAGGCGGCCAGTGGGTAGAAGGCGGTGGCAAGATCGGAGTGGTAGCAGCCGGGGAGGGGGGCGTTGTCGAGAATGCCGTCCGCCAGCTCGGTGTTGACGTACTGTTCGCAGCGTCCCCACGGCAGTTCGAGCAGGGTGAGCTGCATGCCGAGGCGGTGTGCCACCTCTTGATGGATCTCGACCGATATGCCCTCCATCAGCTTGCCCTGTTCGGCGTAGGAGAAGGGGGGCCAGTCAACGCCGCAGACCTTGAGATGGCCACCGCTCTGGGCGGCAAGCAGCAGGGCGATAAGCAGGTGCATGGGGTTTCCTCCCTACAGCCACGTAAAGGGGCTGTGATACACTCGGTTCACTGAACTTAGAATGCATCCAGAGCCCATGCAAATCCTCCTCGAAGACCCCGCCAAGGCGGCCCAGGCAGAAGCCCTGAGCAGCCAGCTTGACCAGATCGACCTGCCCCAGTTTGCCCTGGTGTTCACCCCGGAGCGGCTGGAGCTGCGCAAGCTGGACGAACCCAAGCTGGGCGCCGTCTACGTGGATTTCGTCGAAGGGGCGGTTGCTCATCGTCGCAAGTTCGGCGGTGGCCGTGGCCAGTCCATCGCCAAGGCGGTGGGGCTCAAGGCGGGCGCCATGCCGACCGTGGTGGATGCCACCGCCGGGCTGGGACGCGATGCCTTCGTGCTCGCCTCCCTCGGCTGCAAGGTGACCATGATTGAGCGCAGCCCCGTGGTGGCCGCTCTGCTGCAGGACGGGTTGGCACGCGCCGCGCAGGATCCCGAGATCGGCCCCTGGGTGCGCGAGCGGATGCAACTGCTGCACGGCCCTGCGGTGGAGACCCTGCTGGGGTTGGCCGAGCGGCCGGATGTCATCTACCTCGACCCCATGTTCCCCCACAAGCAGAAGTCGGCGCTGGTGAAAAAAGAGATGCGGGTGTTCCAGTCGCTGGTGGGGGCAGATCTCGACGCCGATGCCCTGCTGCCGGCTGCGCTCACCATGGCGGACCGGCGGGTAGTGGTGAAGCGGCCGGACTACGCAGGCTGGCTCAACGAGCAGAAGCCGAGCATGGCCATCGAGACCAAGAGCAACCGCTTCGATGTCTACGTGATGGCGGCGCTGGCGGGGTAACGCTGCACGCGAGGGATATAAAGAAGAGGGCCAACCCGATGGGGTTGGCCCTCTTGCCATCTATTGGCTGTTGGCTGGGGCTGGTGGGGCGAAGCGGATCAGCTTCTCCTCCCCCTGCCAGTTGAGCGCCATGGTCGCCAGTTCCGCCAGGCTGAGGCGTTCGCCGCCGTGCAGCAGCAGGTACTCGACCCCTTCTCTGGCCTCTATGGTGCGGATCTTGTCCACCCACTGGCGGCCATCCTTACAGGTGAGGGCGACCGGCAGCTGCCAGCTGGCGGCGATCTCCAGCCAGTCGTAGAGATCGCAACTGATGGGTTGGTATCTGCTCATGCGGTCGTCCCCCTTGTCGCCCGTTACTGGAAGTTGATGCTGGTGGTGGGTGCCACCACCGTCTGGGCCTTCTGCACCTGTTCCAGTTGCAGCGGGTCGTCGGCCACTGCCGGATCATCCTCGTCGCCGTTGCAGACCAGCACCAGATCGTAGCTGCCGAGATTGACAAATCCCAGCTCGTAGCCAAAGCCGCCTCCGGTCTGCGGCAGCACGGGGGCGCTGGCGTAGAAGCCGTTGTCGCTGTCCGCCATGTCGGGGTAGTTGTCGTCGCTTCTGGGCTGGTAGAAGTAGACGAAGGCCTTGTCGGTCAGCTGACCACCGCACAGCCCGGCCGCGACCGAGCCCTTGACGGTGGCAACCTGAGTGTTGTTCACCAGCCGTACGCCTCTCGGTTTGAGCTTGTAGTACTGCTCGTGGCCTGGCAGCACCATGGACTGGCGCAGATCGAATTCGGTGGTGAAGGCACTGAGGCCGCTGGCGGCAATGGTGAAGGCGTCCAGCTTGAGCTCGCTGCTGGGCACCTCGAGCGGCTTGATCACCCCATCATCCTGCTTGACGTAGGAGTAGGGGGTGCCGTCCAGAAACTGGTTGGCGACCTCCCGCCCGTCCAGCACCCGCAGCCGCATCTGGCTGTAGTTGCCGGGCACCACGCTCTGGCTGGCCAGCAGGGGGCGACTGGCGGACCCCTGATAACTCAGCAGGTCTATGTAGGTAAACAGCGGCCTCCCTGCGCTGTCGAGCGGAATGGTCTCGCCGCTCGGGGTACAGCCATCGTCCTGGGTCGAGGTGAGGAAGCTGGCGGTGGTCCAGCTCTGCTCGGTGCCGGCGACGGGGTGGATGCTGATGTTGGAGACGGCGATGCAGACCTTGCTGACGCCATCTACCGGGGCGTCGGAGAAGGCCAGCGAGAGCTGGGCCTGTGGTGGCTGGCTGCTGTTGTCGCCGCCCCCGCCGCCGCAGGCGGTGAGCAGGGCGGTCAGTCCGATCAGGGTCAAAGGTTTCATGGCGTCCATTCCGGTTGGTTGTGAAGACAACCCTACTCTAGTCGAACGTAGGCCATGAGGGGGAGGCAGAGCCCAGACGCAAGGGCGGGATCAGCCCGTCAGCCCAATAAAATCAAGGGGCAGGCCTGAGTGGCGCCAGTGCTGGCTGCGAAAGAGATTGTCGGAACCTTGGGGCACTGATTGGGCTGTGCCCAATCAGGCTTCCAGCAGCCGGGTGGGCCAGCCCATCTTCTGCTGGCGCTCCACTTCGAGGCGCAGCTCGCTGGCGCGCAGGTAGTGCTCATCCAGCCACCCCTTGGGCAGGGTCAGCGTCAGAGCCTCGTCATCCGCCTGCAGGGTAAAGATCGGCACAGTGCCCTGGGTGCGGCGCATGCAGAGGATCAGCGCGATGCGCAGGATGCGGGCCAGCCGGATCGCCTGGCGAGCCGTGACGGCACCCTGCTTCTCCAGCGGTTCCAGCTTGAATTCGTCCCGCTGGTTGAACAGCAGGGCCGACAGCAGCTTCTTCTGCGCGGGGGTGAAACCCGGCATGTCGATGTTGTCGATGATGTAGGCGGCGTGTTGCGGCGCCTTCTTGTACTCGATGCACAGACCGATCTCGTGCAGCAGGGCCGCGTAACGCAGGATCGGGCGACCGTAGCGCTTGGAGAGACGCCAGGCCGGCTGCAGCTGGGTGAACGCCTCGATGGCGGTATCGCGCACCCGCTCGGCGTGCTCCTTGTCCAGCTGGTAGCGGCTGATCAGGCTGTCGGCGGTACGATCGCGGGCATCACAGTCGTGATTGTTGCCGAGCAGGCCGTAGATTAAGCCTTCGCGCAGGGCGCCGCCGGCTAGCGTCATGCTCTCGATGCCGAGGGTTTCGAAGATGGCGATCAGGATGGCGAGGCCGGAGGGGAACACGGTCAGCCGCTCGGCGGCCAGCCCTTCCAGTTGCAGCTGGTCGAGCTTGCCACAGGCGATGGCCTGACCCATCAGCTCCTGCAGCTTCGGCAGGGTGACCCGCTCGCTCTTGCCCTGCGCCAGCATGATCTCCTGCAGCGCCTGCACAGTGCCGGAGGCGCCGACGCAGGTGCGCCAGCCGAGCACGCGGTAATCGTCCGCCACCTTCTCCAGCACCGTTTTGGCGGCGGCGATGGCCTGGTTGAAGCGCGCTTCGCTCAGCTCGCCGTCACCGAAGTGGTTGTTGAGCCAGGTGACGCAGCCCATGTGCAGGCTGTTGAGCAGCTTGGCCTCGCTCTGTTCGCCGATCACCAGCTCGGTACTGGCGCCGCCGATGTCGATCACCAGCCGGTTGCCTTCCCCCGCCGAGGTCCAAGAGACACCTTCATAGATGGTCTTGGCCTCTTCCTCACCCGAGATGATCTCGATGTTGTGGTTGAGCACCCGTTCCGCTTCACGCAGAAACTCGTCGACGTTGGTGGCCAGGCGCAGGGTTGCGGTGCCGACTACCCGGATGTTATCGGCCGGAATGTCCTGCAGCTGCTCGGAGAAGAGGCGCAGACAGTCCCAGCCCCGCTCCATGGCGGCACGGCTGAGACGAAAATCGGCATCCAGACCGGCGGCGAGGCGCACCTTGCGCTTGACCTTGGTGACGGTGCGCAGGGCACCGGCGACCTCGCGCACCACCAGCATGTGAAAGCTGTTGGAGCCGAGGTCGATGGCGGCATAGAGAGGCGAGTTGTGCAACTGGGCCTATCCTTCAGCTTTTGCGGGGAGGACGACGACGGTTGTTGCTGTTGCCACCGCCCTGGCGATCGCGCATGTTGCGGTTCACCGGCTGACGGTTGCGGAACACCCGTTTCGGCGCGGTCACGTCATCCAGCAGCGCCTCGCGGTCATACTTGCTGACCGGGATCGGGTGGTGGATGTACTCCTCGATGGCCGGCAGGTTGA
Source organism: Aeromonas sp. s5 (assembly GCF_040907865.1). Classification (NCBI taxonomy): domain Bacteria; kingdom Pseudomonadati; phylum Pseudomonadota; class Gammaproteobacteria; order Aeromonadales; family Aeromonadaceae; genus Aeromonas; species Aeromonas sp. s5. The sequence goes on along the minus strand of NZ_JBFOCO010000012.1, from coordinate 58,350 downwards.
AGGCATAGTCTTCACAGGCCAGGCTGATGGAGTGACCGCTCTTGCCGGCACGACCGGTACGACCGATGCGGTGTACGTAGTCCTCGGCGTCGTCGGGCAGGTCGTAGTTGAAGACGTGGGTCACGTCAGGGATGTGCAGACCACGGGCGGCCACGTCGGTGGCAACCAGGATGTCTACCGCACCCTTGGTGAAGTCCTCCAGGATCTTCATCCGCTTCTTCTGTGGCACGTCGCCGGTCAGCAGACCGACCCGGTGGCCGTCATTCTCCAGCCAGGCGTGAACGTCTTCACAGACGTGCTTGGTGTTGGCGAAGACGATGGCTTTCTCCGGCCACTCCTCTTCCATCAGGGAGAGCAGCAGCAACATCTTGTCTTCGTTGGAAGGGTAGAAGAGCTCTTCTTTGATTCGTACGCCGGTCATCTGCTCCGGCTCGACCTGCACATGTTCCGGGTGGTTCATGTGTTCGTAGGCCAGCTCCTGCACCCGAAGGGAGAGGGTGGCGGAGAACAGCATGCTCAGACGCTCGGTAGCGGGCGGCATGCGGCGGAACAGGAAACGGATGTCCTTGATGAAGCCGAGATCGAACATGCGATCCGCTTCGTCCAGCACCACGACCTGGATGTTGCTCAGATCGATGACCTTGGACTTGAAGTAGTCGATGATGCGGCCTGTGGTGCCGATCAGGATGTCGACACCCTGCTCCAGCACGGCCAGCTGCTTGTCGTACCCTTCACCGCCGTAGGCGAGGCCGAGCTTGAGACCGGTCGAGGCGGCCATGCTGTCGGCATCGTTGTAAATCTGTACTGCCAGTTCCCGGGTCGGTGCCATGATGATGGCGCGCGGCTGATTGATGAGGCGCGGCTTGGTCAGCGGGTGGGTCAGCAGATAGTTGAAGGTGGCAGCCAGGAAGGCGATGGTTTTGCCGGTACCCGTCTGGGCCTGGCCGGCGAGGTCATGGCCTTCTACCAGCAGCGGCAGAGAGAGTGCCTGGATGGGGGTGCAATAGTGAAATCCCTTTGATTCCAGACCAGCCAGAACTTCGGGTTCGAGGCCCATTTGGGCGAATTTGTCGGTCGTTAAGTGTGTTTTGCTCATGGCGGTAGGTTATCAGGTTAGGCTTGCAATAATAAACAGGATCATTTCAAATAGGGCAACTATTGCCTTTGTTGATACGTCAATAAAGCCTTAATTACTGACTGGAGTTGGAGATGAGTGACAAGATTGTTCAGCTGAGCGATGCCAGCTTCGAGGCAGATGTAATCAAAGCCGATGGCGCCGTTCTGGTCGACTTCTGGGCCGAATGGTGTGGTCCGTGCAAGATGATTGCCCCGATCCTGAACGAAGTCGCCCAAGAGTATGCCGGTCGCGTGACCGTGGCGAAATTGAACATCGACCATAACGCCGACACTCCGCCCAAATATGGCATTCGTGGTATTCCGACCCTCTTGCTGTTCAAGAATGGCGAAGTGGCAGCGACCAAGGTCGGTGCCCTGTCCAAGACTCAGCTGAAAGAGTTCCTGGACGGCAACCTGTAATAATCATCGAGGAGCGCATTGCAATAATGCGCTCCTTCTGTTTTATCACCTAGACGCTCACCCCGATTGGTGCTAATTTATCGCTCGTTTGCTAACCTTTTTGCCTGACTCTTTGCTCACACATCAGCCTGGCAAATCAAATCCGATCAGCATCAATCCAGCAGACTGTCTCCTCATTTCAATCCTTGCTTACAGACTTTCACCACTATGAATCTGACTGAATTAAAGAACACTCCTGTGTCCGAGCTGGTACAGCTTGGCGAATCCATGGGGTTGGAAAATCTGGCTCGGGCGCACAAGAAAGACATTATTTTCGCGATCCTCAAGGCGCACGCCAAGGGTGGCGAGGATATCTTCGGCGACGGTGTGCTGGAAATCCTGACCGATGGTTTCGGCTTCCTGCGTAGTGCAGACGGCTCCTACCTGGCCGGCCCGGACGACATCTACGTCTCCCCGAGCCAGATCCGCCGCTTCAACCTGCGCACCGGCGATACCATCTCCGGCAAGATCCGGCCGCCGAAAGAGGGCGAACGCTACTTCGCGCTGCTCAAGGTCAACGAGGTCAACTACGACCGTCCGGAAAACTCCCGCAACAAGATCCTGTTTGAAAACCTCACTCCGCTGCACGCCAACGAGCGTCTGCGCATGGAGCGTGGCAACGGTTCCACCGAAGACATCACCGCCCGCGTACTGGATCTGGCATCCCCGATCGGTAAAGGCCAGCGCGGTCTCATCGTCGCACCGCCCAAGGCCGGTAAGACCATGCTGCTGCAGAACATCGCCCAGAGCATTGCCTACAACCACCCGGATTGTGAATTGATCGTCCTGCTGATCGACGAGCGTCCGGAAGAAGTGACCGAGATGCAGCGGATGGTGAAGGGCGAAGTGATCGCCTCCACCTTCGACGAGCCGGCTTCCCGTCACGTCCAGGTCGCCGAAATGGTGATCGAGAAGGCCAAGCGTCTGGTCGAGCACAAGAAGGACGTGGTGATCCTGCTGGACTCCATCACCCGTCTGGCCCGTGCCTACAACACCGTCATCCCGTCATCCGGCAAGGTACTGACCGGTGGTGTGGACGCCAACGCCCTGCACCGTCCGAAGCGCTTCTTCGGTGCCGCGCGCAATGTAGAAGAGGGCGGCAGCCTGACCATCATCGCCACCGCGCTGATCGATACCGGCTCCAAGATGGATGAAGTCATCTACGAAGAGTTCAAGGGCACCGGCAACATGGAACTGCACCTCTCGCGCAAGATCGCCGAGAAGCGCGTCTACCCGGCCATCGACATCACCCGTTCCGGTACCCGCAAGGAAGAGCTGCTGACCACCGGCGACGAGCTGCAGAAGATGTGGATCCTGCGCAAGATTGTCCACCCGATGGGCGAGATCGATGGCATTGAGTTTCTCATCGACAAGCTGGCGATGACCAAGACCAACGACGAGTTCTTCGACGCCATGCGGCGCCAGCAGAAGTAACCGACTCGAAAAATGATGAAACCGCGGCCCAGGTCGCGGTTTTTGTTTATCTATTTTGCGGTCGCCTGAGTAGTATGAAACCTCGATGTCACAAGGATAGGGACGTCATGAAGCATGTACTCCTGATAATGCTGAGCTGGCTGCTGGTGCCGCCAGCTTTGGCGGGCCAGACTCCGTCCACCGGGACGGCGCCCCGCGTCGCGCTGGTGGCCGACGAGGGACTGCAGGGCCACCTCGACTACCTGACCGGCCGCTTGCAACAGGGACAGTTTGCCGCCATCGATTCCCTGCTGGACTCCCTGGCCGTGGGGCAGCGGGAGTATCTGCTGTGCCAGCTGCTCGCCACTCTCGATGGTCAGCCCAGGGCTGACAGCCCGCAACTGCTGGCCTGGGTGCGCGCCCAGTCGTTCAAGGCCCCCAGCTGGCTGGTGGAAAAAGAGGTGGACGGCTTTCTGGTGCAGCAACCCGCCTACGACTTTGCCGCCGCGGCGCGGCAGGTGCTGAGCCGCTGGCAACTGCAGGCCTGGCAGGACAACTACCGCCAGCTGCTGGAGGCGAACCGCTTCGAGTTCAAGCAGATTTACAACAGCCGCAACCCGGATCTGGCCCAGCAACAGCAGGCGCTGCTGAACGTGCTCGCCGGGCAGCCTGTCGCCGTGCTGCAGCGCGAGGCGCACAAGCTGGCCGGCCTGAACATCTTCCTGCCCGACAACCGCTTGCTGCGGCTGCTGGCCGAGCGTACCGGCGACAGCGCCCTCTATCAGAAGCTGTGGCGCCAACCGGCGGATCACGACAGCGTGGCGGCCCTGGCCAGCGTGGGGCGTTTTCATCAGGGTCAGACGGCGAGCGATCTGCTGATCGCCGCCAGCCGCAACGCCTCCCTCAAACAGACCGCCCTGCACCAGCTCAGTCAGCTTTCGCCGCTGCCCGACACGGCCCAGCAGTTCCTGCTGGCAGAGCTGGGCAACCGCCAGTACAGCGGTCAGGTGGCCAGCCTGCTGTTGCAGGTGGACGAGCCGAGGCTGCTGGCCCAGCTTGCCGATCGGCTGACCCGGCAGGAAAAGCGTCATGCAAGTCCGATGGTGCAACCCGAACCGGGTACACCCGCCGGCTCCCCGGAGTTATAATGCGGCATCGCCTGCACACAGGGTACCTGCATGAAATACAAGGATTTGCGTGATTTCATCGCGCAGCTGGAACAAAGCGGACAACTCAAGCGCATCACGCGCGAGATAGACCCCTATCTGGAGATGACCGAGATCAGCGACCGCACCCTGCGTGCGGGTGGGCCGGCCCTGCTGTTCGAAAATCCCAAGGGTTACGCCATGCCGGTGCTGACCAACCTGTTCGGCACGCCGGACCGGGTCGCCATGGGCATGGGCCAGCCCAACGTGGCCGCCTTGCGCCAGGTGGGGACCTGGCTCTCCTACCTGAAGGAGCCTGAGCCGCCCCGTGGCTTCAAGGAGCTGATGGAGAAGCTGCCGATCTTCAAGCAGGTACTCAACATGCCGACCAAGCGTCTCTCGTCCGCCCCCTGCCAGCAGCGGGTGCTGGAGGGAGAGGCGGTCGACCTGGACCAGATCCCCATTCAGCACTGCTGGCCGGGCGACGTGGCGCCGCTGGTCACCTGGGGTCTCACCATCACCCGCGGCCCCTACAAGAAGCGGCAGAACCTCGGCATCTATCGCCAACAGAAGATCGGCAAGAACAAGCTGATCATGCGCTGGCTGGATCACCGCGGCGGTGCCATCGATTTTCGCGAGTGGCAGGAGGCCCATCCGGGTGAGCGCTTCCCGGTGGCGGTGGCGCTGGGCGCCGATCCGGCGACCATCCTCGGCGCGGTGACACCGGTGCCGGATACCCTCTCCGAATACGCCTTCGCCGGTCTGCTGCGTGGCAGCCGTACCGAGGTGGTGAAGGCCATCAGCTGCGATCTGGAGGTGCCAGCCAGCGCCGAGATCGTGCTGGAAGGCTATCTGGAGCCGGGCGAGCTGGCCCCCGAGGGGCCCTATGGCGATCACACCGGCTACTACAACGAGGTGGACGAGTTCCCGGTCTTCACCATCACCCACATGACGATGCGCAAGGATGCCATCTACCACAGCACCTACACCGGCCGTCCGCCCGATGAGCCGGCGGTGCTGGGGGTGGCGCTCAACGAGGTATTCGTGCCGCTGTTGCAGAAGCAGTTCCCCGAGATCGTGGACTTCTACCTGCCGCCGGAGGGGTGCTCCTACCGGATGGCGGTGGTGACCATCAAGAAGCGCTATCCGGGCCACGCCAAGCGGGTGATGCTGGGGGTCTGGTCCTTCCTGCGCCAGTTCATGTACACCAAGTTCGTGATCGTCTGCGACGACGACATCAACGCCCGCGACTGGAAGGACGTGATCTGGGCCATCACCACCCGGATGGACCCGGCCCGCGACACCACCCTGATCGAGCACACCCCGATCGACTACCTGGACTTCGCCTCGCCGGTCTCCGGCCTTGGCTCCAAGATGGGGCTGGACGCCACCAACAAGTGGCCGGGAGAGACCAACCGCGAGTGGGGCCAGCCCATCGTCCAGGACGAGGCGGTGAAGCAGAAGATCGATGCCCTCTGGGACGAGCTGAACATTCTCGGTTGATGAGCGGCGGCCGGCCCGAAGGGCCGTGCCGCCTGGCCGGGATGCAAAAGATTGATGCCATTTGAGCTGAATTGGGTATGCTCGACTGACCTGACCACTTTGCTGGTCGCCAGTCCACAGTGAATCAAGAGCGAAAGCGGGCCGAACGAGCCCGTCACAAGGATAAGAATGCAACGTATCAAGTGCCGCGTAGAGGAACTGCGCGAATATGTCGACACCATCTGGCACGTGGCCCTGACGCCGCTGCAAGAGGTCAGCTTCAAGCCGGGCCAGTATCTGCTGGTGGTGATGAGTGATTCGGACAAGCGTCCCTTCTCTATCGCCAACTCGCCGACCCGCCCCGGCGTGCTGGAGCTGCAGATCGGCGCTACCCCGGAGAACGCCTATGCCGGCCAGGTGCTGGCCCGCATGCGCGAGCAGGGGGAGATCGAGATTGAGCTGGCGGCGGGCAAGGCCTTCCTGCGGGAAGAGTCACCCCGTCCGCTGATCCTGATGGCAGGCGGCACAGGTTTCTCCTACGCCCGCGCCATTCTGGAATACCTGATCGACAGCGGCAGCAAGCGCCCGGTGTTCTTCTACTGGGGCGTGCGCCAGGCGCACTGGCTCTACGAGCAGGAGCAGATGCAGCAGTGGGAGCGCGACTACGCCCCGCTTACCTACATCCCTGTGGTGCAGGAGCCGGAGAGCGACTGGGCCGGCAAGACCGGGCTGGTACACAAGGCCATCATGGATGACTTCGTCAGCCTGCATGACTACGACATCTATGTGGCTGGCCGCTTCGAGATGGCGGGTGCGGCGCGGGAAGAGTTCAAGATCCTGGGAGCCGAGCCGGAGCGCATCTTCGGCGACGCCTACGAGTTCATCTGAGTTCGGCATGAGGCCGGTCACGTAACCGGAAATGCCTCGCTGCATTTGCCGCCGCAACTTGCTTTGCGGCAGGCCAGAAACAACAAACCCCAGCCTGGCTGGGGTTTGCTTTATGGGGGCGGTGTTATTCGCCCTTGGCGCCGAGCTGCTGCTCGAGCTGGGCCAGCTTGGCCTCGAGGGCGGTCAGCTTCTCGCGGGTGCGCAGCAGCACCTTGGTCTGCACGTCAAACTCTTCGCGACTGACCAGATCCAGCTTGCCGAGCTGGGACTGCAGCACCTGACGGATCTTCTTCTCCACCTCTTCGCCCATGCTGCGAATGCCGGGCGGCAGGGAGTTGTGCACCTGTTTGGCGATCTCTTCCAGTTTCTTCGGGTCGATCATGTGGTTCTCCTTAAGCAATGCGCCATTCTACCGGCAATTGATCCGCTTTGCCGAGATCGGGGGTCGCTTTTTGCCATCTGGCGTACAAGTGACCGCTGGTCGGGTCTGGTATCCGTGATGAAGCTGTTAACCTATCGAGTCCCGTTTCTATTCCAATTCCTTGATGCTGTACACAAAAAAAGCAGATCAGATGACCGACCAGCTACTTAATAATTGTTGCGTTGCTGTTAAGATGTACCGGTCGGGTTTATACCCAACGCCGTCAGCATTTCATGGATAACAACTAAAAAGAGATAAGGATATGAAAAAGAAGCTAATTTATGCCGCAGTCGTCAGTGCTATGCTGGCCGGCTGTGGTGGCAGTGACGATAACAAAGGCGACACCTCCAGCTATCTCGACTATCTGTTGACCGGTTCCAACGCAGTGCGCCCCAGTGCCCTGGCGGCCCGCGCCAGCGATGGCACCCTGAAATTCTCCACCGAAACGGCGGATCTCTCCAACCCGGTGTCGGCCATGTCGACCCTGGATGGCTGGTCCACGACCCAGGCCATCCAGATCGTGCCCGTCACCTCGTCCGGCATCACTGTCCAGGCACCGGCTGCCGCCGAGTTTGCCGCCTCGGTGGCCCCGCTCTACCTGCTGGAGCTGAGCTTTGACAGCACAGCCCTGCGCCCGAGCGGCGTGAAGAAGGTGCTGACCTACGGGGTGGACTTCGTGGTGGCCGCCTCGGCTGGCAAGCTGAACCTGGTGCCGATGAAACCGCTGAATCCCTCCTCCTACTACATGATCGTGGCCACCGACTCCCTCAAGGACAGCAGCGGCAACGCGGTCAAGGCCGGCAGCGACTACGGCAACTACAAGAACAACGTCGGCAGCAATGCCCAGGAGCAAACCATCAACGGTCTGATCGCCCTGCAGGAGGGCCTGTTCAAGGCCGCCACCGGCGTCTCCACCGATCACGTCATCTTCTCCGACTGGTTCGGTACCCAGTCTGGTGCCGATGTGCTGGTGGCGGTGAAAGGGGCGGCGGCATCCGTGCTGAAGAGCCCGACCCTGGACGCTGCCGCCCTGTGGAAGCAGGATGCCAAGGGCAACACCAGCCTGCCCGGCACCTACACCCTGGCCGTGACAGGCAGCAACCCCTTCCTGACCCAGCTGGACGCCGAGGCGTTCCTGCCGCAGGAGCAGAAAGATGCGCTGGCCACCGCCTTCGGCCCTGGCGCCCCGCTCAACGGGCTGGCCCAGCTGACCACTGTCTATACCGGTACCGTCAAGCTGCCCTACTTCCTCTCCTCGCCGGCCACCGCCGGCTCCTGGGACAAGGCCAAGACCCAGTCCTGGCACGGTGCCATCCCCAGCTTGTACGCCATCGCCAATGCCCTGAAAGCCTCTGACAGCGAAGTGATCGCCGGGCTGGTGGGCGCGGGCGTGGACCCGGCCCTGCTGGCGACGCTGATTGCCGATCCGACCCGTCAGGCCGAGTTGCTGGCCGAGGCGAGCAAGCTGATCGGGGTGACCCTCACTTCAGGCGGCAAGCCGCTGGATGCCGAGCAGAACATCGGCCGCTTCAACCCGCTGCCCAAGCTGGAAGAGGTGCAGTCGGTGCCGATGCGGGTCTTCGCCAAGGATGCCCTCAACACCATCACCGACGTGATCATCTACCAGCACGGCGTCACCTCGGTGAAAGAGAACGCCTATGCGCTGGCGCTGGGCCAGATCTATGCCGGCATGCAGGCAGGCAAGAAGGTGGCGCTGGTGGTGATCGATCACCCGCTGCACGGTGAGCGCGGCTTCGCCCTGAGCGGCAGCATGGACACAGTCACCACCTCCGACAATCCGACCCCCTACCTGAACCTGAGCTACCTGACCGTGGCCCGCGACAACCTGAAACAGAGCGTGGCGGATCTGCTGGGTCTGCGTCTGGCGGTCGGTCTGGCCAATGGCAAGGGCGTCATCGGCAGCGCCGGCAGCCTCAAGGTGCACTTCCTGGGCCACTCCCTGGGCGCCATCTCGGGCACCAACCTGCTGGCGGTCGCCAACCAGTCCATCGGCAATGCCCAGGCGGATGCCCTGTTCAAGTTCGATACCGGTGGCCTGGCCATGCCGGGTGGCGGCATAGCGCCGCTGTTGCTGAACTCGCCGACCTTCGGTCCGACCATCAAGATGGGCGTGCTGACCAGCGGCAGTGCCGAGCTGAAAGCGGGCTTCACCGCCTACGCCCCCAGCTGCAAGACCGAGGTGCCGACCTGCTTCGTCAACGAGTTCCTGCCGAGCCTGAGCGCCACCCAGCAGGCCGCTGCGGCCAGCACGCTGCAGAGCTACAGCTTCGCGGCCCAGTCGGTACTGGATTCGGCTGACCCGATCAACCTCGGCAGCGGCATCAAGAGCGACTTCCCGCTGTTCGCCACCGAGATCGTTGGCGATGGCGCGTTGAGCCTGTCGGATCAGGTGATCCCGAACAGCATCGCCTCCGCCCCGCTGGGCGGCACCGAGCCGTTGTTCAAGGTGCTGGCGCTGCAACCGCTGACCGCCACCGGTGCGGCCAGCCACAACGCAGCCCGCTTCGTGGCTGGTGGCCACAGCTCGCTGCTGGCACCGGACGAGAACTTCGATCCGAGCGGCGACGTGACCACCGAAATGCAGTCCGAGTTCGCCAGCTTCTTCATGAGCGGCGGCACTGCGGTCAAGGTGACCGATCCCACCCTGCTCAAGCAGTAAGCCAGTCGGCCAATAAAAACGCCGCCCCTCGGGGCGGCGTTTTTTTTCGTGTATAGCACTCGTCGCCGGGTGGGCCAGATCAGCAGACGTGTTGGCTGCCGAGCCGATCGCAGCAACTCAGGCTGGCTGGTGGTGTCTGTCTAGCCAGCCCTGCAGCAGGCCGACCAGCAGGCCGGCCAGGTGGGCCATGTTGGCGGTACGGGTGCCGAGCAGATCGAAGAAACCGAGTGCCAGCCAGAACAGCATGAAGCCCATCAGCGCCGGTGGCAGGGTGAGGCCGCAGGCCGGCTGCAACTTGCTGCGCAGCCAGCAGTAGCCGAGCAGGGCATAGACCACCCCGGAGAGACCGCCAAACAGCGGGCCGCTGGCGAAAAACTCGGCCAGGTTGGGCAGGGCGGCGCCTACCAGCAGCAGGATCAGCAGCTTGCCGCTGCCGAGCCGCTGTTCGATCTGGCCCCCCAGATACCACCACCACAGCAGGTTGAACACCAGGTGCAACACCGAGAAGTGGATGAAGGCCGGGGTGAAGTAGCGCCACGCCTGCCAGTCGGTGAACTGGGCCAGGGTCGGGTGAAAGGCCAGCTCGTCGAAGATCGGCAGGCCGATGGCGTCGAGCCCGTAGATGGCCAGACAGGCGATGATCACCACCAGGGTCAGCGGCCCCGCCTGATGGAGGAAGTCGGTGACCGGGTCGCTCATCCCCTTGCTGTAGTCGATGCGGGCATCGGCCCGGCCGGACTGCCAGGAGGCCTCCATGTAGCGGGGGTGGCTCGGCTCGGCCAGGAAGCGCTTCACCTCCTGCTGGGCCTGGGCGAGGCGCTGCTCGTCCGCCAGCCAGATGGTGACCCCCAACTCCGACTGGGTCAGCTCGCACGAGATGCCGAGGGTGGAGAGGTAGTCCACCAGCGCCTGGGCCATGCGGGCGTTGTCGAGCACCAGCAGCTGGATCATGCGTCGCCCGCCTGGATCGGGAACTCCCTGCGCCACGCCTCGAAGCCGCCGTCCAGGCTGTAGACCTCATCGTACCCCTGTTGCAGCAGGTACTGGGCGGCGCCCTGGCTGCTGTTGCCGTGGTAGCACATCACGATCACCGGGGTGTCGAAGTCCACCTCGTTCATGAAACGCACCAGGGTGCCGTTGGTGAGGTGGAAGGCGCCGACCGCGTGGGCTGTCTCGAACGACTGGGGGTCGCGAATATCCACCAGGCGGGCTTCACCGGCGCTGAGCTTCTGGTGGGCATCATGGGCACTGATATGGGCAAACTGGTCCATTAACATGTCCTGCGAATAGGTGATTGAGGGTCAGTTTACCGCAAGCGGGGGCCGGCGCTAAGCCCGCAATGTGTCCGGTTATTGCCGGGGCCGATCGCAATTTCCTTCAATACCCGGGGCGGGGTGATAGCTAGGCTGGGGGCTCCTTTTACCGATACGAGCGTTATTCATGGAGACGAGTCTGCTGTTATCCATGGCCGGGTTTGCCCTGGCCATGTCCATCACCCCGGGGCCGGTCAACCTGGTCGCCCTCGGCAGCGGCGCCAGGCACGGCTTTGCGGCCAGCCTGCGCCACGTGGTCGGGGCCACCCTGGGGTTTATCCTGCTGTTGTTGCTGATGGGATTGGGGCTGGGCGCCACCCTGCTGCAATGGCCGGCGGCGGCCGAGCTGCTGCGCTGGGGCGGGGTGGTCTTTCTCGGCTGGATGGCCTGGCAATTGCTGGTGGACAGCGGCCGGGTCGAAGGGGTCGACGGGGTAGCGCCCTCCTTCTGGTACGGGGCGCTGATGCAGTGGCTCAACCCCAAGGCCTGGCTCGCCGCCAGCATGGGGATGGGGGCCTATGGCAGTGTGGGCGGGGTGGGGCAGGTGGCCCTGTTCAGCGGCATCTACCTGGTCATTTGTCTGTGCTCCATCGCCTGCTGGGCCTATGCCGGCAGTCGCCTGCAGGGGTTGCTGCTGGTACCGCAGCGGCTGCGCTGGTTCAACCGGGCGATGGCGCTGTTGTTGCTGCTCTGCGCCGCCTATCTGGTGCGCTAGCCCGGCCGGGTCAGCTGGTTGCGGTAGTGGCCAGGGGTGGCGGCCACCCGCCGTTTGAACTGGCGCTGGAAGTGGGCCTGATCGGCAAAACCGCTGGCCAGCGCCACCTCTGCCAGCGGCTCTCCCCGCCTGAGCAGGGTGCGGGCGTGGCGGATGCGCTGATCGAGCAGGTAGGCGTGGGGCGTCATGCCGTAGTGGCGGCTGAAGCTGCGCACGAAGTGGGAGGGGGTGAGCCCGGCCACCGCGCTCAATTGCGCGAGGGTGAGGGCGCTGCTGCAGTCGTCCTGCATCAGTTCGGCGGCCCGTTGCAGGTGCTGCGGCGGCCGATCGTCCCAGCTGGCCTGAGTGAGTCTGGTCAGCAGCTGACGGCTGAACTGGTGGCAGGCCACCTCGCGCGCGAGCGGCTCCGACTCCTGCCACAGCTGCCGATGGAGCCGGCACAGCCCCTGATAGAGCAGGGGATCCCGGCTGGCGGTCATGTCGAAGGGGCGAAATTCGTGGCCCAGCCCTGCCTCCTCCTGCTGGCGCTGCAGCCAGCCGGTGTCGAGGTAGAACATCAGATAGGACCAGGGTTCATCGGCTACCGGGTTGCAGGCGTGCACCTCTTCCGGGTTCATCAGTACCAGGTGGCCGCGGCCGACCTCCTGCCGGCTGCGCTGGTTGAGATAGTGGCTGTGGCCGCCGGTGATGGCGCCGATGGAGAAATGGGGGTGGCTGTGTTTGTCATAGCAGACGCGGCGGCCATCCTGCACCGCCCGCGCCTCGATGAAGGGCAGGGCCGGATCGTGCCAGAAACTGTGGTGATCCGGCGCCGTGTCGGCCCTGCTCATGGGTCAGCCGCCGAGATAGGCCTGGCGGACGGCCGGGTTGGCCAAGAGGGCAGCCCCCGTGTCCTGCAGCACCACGTGGCCGTTCTCCAGTACATAGCCGCGATCGGCCAGCTTGAGCGCCTGGTTGGCGTTCTGCTCCACCAGGAAGATGGTCATGCCGTCGCGGCGCAGCTGCTCTATGGTGTCGAAGATCTGCTGGATGACGATGGGGGCCAGCCCCAGCGAGGGTTCATCCAGCAGCAGCAGGCGCGGCTTGCTCATCAGGGCCCGGCCGATGGCCAGCATCTGCTGCTCGCCGCCAGACATGGTGCCGGCCCGCTGCTCCAGTCGCTCGTGCAGCCGCGGGAACAGGGTGAAAATCTGATCCAGCAGGCCGCGCTGCTCGGCCTTGTCGACGAAGAAGGCCCCCATCAGCAGGTTCTCCTCCACCGTCAGGCGGGCGAAGATGCGGCGCCCCTCCGGCACCACGGCGATGTCCTTGCGCATGATGCGGGCGGTGGAGAGCGAGTCTATCTGCTCCCCCTCGAACCAGATGGAGCCGCTGCTCGGCTTGGGCTCGCCGCACAGGGTCATCAGCAGGGTGGTCTTGCCGGCGCCGTTGGCGCCGATCAGGGTGACGATTTCCCCCTCTTTCACCTCGACGCTGACGTCGTGCAGCGCCTGAATTTTGCCGTAGTGGGTCGATACGTTGCGAAGTTCTAACATCTTGTTTTCCTTACGACTCGCCCAGATAGGCCTTGATCACTGCCGGATTGCTGCGGATTTCATCCGGCTTGCCGTGGGCCAGCGGGGTGCCCTGGTTGACCACGAAGATGCGGTTGGAGATCTCCATCACCAGCTTCATGTCGTGCTCGATCAGCAGCACCGAGACCCCGAACTCGTCCCGCAGGTTGGAGATGAGCTCGTTCAGCTCGTCGGTCTCGTGGGGGTTGAGGCCGGCGGCCGGCTCGTCCAGCATCAGCAGCTCGGGCCGGGTCGCCATGCAGCGGGCTATCTCGAGCCGGCGTTGCTGACCATAGGCCAGGTTGCCGGCGGCGCGGTTGGCGAGATCCTTGAGCCCCACCTTCTCCAGCCAGAAGGCGGACTGCTCCAGCCCCTCCCGCTCGGCGCGGCGAAAGGCCGGGGTCTTGAACAGCCCGGCCAGAAAACCTGTGTTGAGGTGCCTGTGCTGGGCCACCAGCAGGTTTTCCACCGCCGTCATGTCCTTGAACAGCCGCACGTGCTGAAAGGTGCGCACGATTCCCTTGCGGGCGATGAGGTGGCCGGGCAGCCCCTGGATCTCCTCGCCCTTGTAGCGAATGATGCCGCCGCTCGGGCGGTAGAAGCCGGTCAGGCAGTTGAAGATGGTGGTTTTGCCGGCCCCGTTGGGACCTATGATGGAGATCACCTCCCCCTTTTCCACGTCCAGCTTGACCCCGTTGACGGCCAGCAGGCCGCCAAAACGCATCGACAGATCAGAGACTTCCATTAACTTCTGATGAGTACTCATTTTTTCAGCTCCCAGTCCAGGGTGGAGCAAGTCACCGCCAGCAATCCGGCCAGATAGCGCATCGACAGCTCATAGACGTCCAACAACTTCTGATGCGTACTCATTTCTTCAACTCCAGATGCGGGCGGGTCATCGGCAGCAATCCTTGTGGCCGCCAGATCATCATGAACACCATCAAGAGGCCGAACATCAGCATGCGGTACTCGTTGAACTCGCGCGCCAGCTCCGGCAGCACCGTCATCACGATGGCGGCCAGCACCACCCCGATCTGGGAGCCCATGCCGCCCAGCACCACAATCGCCAGCACGATGGCCGACTCGATGAAGACGAAGGACTCCGGGCTGATGAAGCCCTGGCGCGAGGCGAAGAAGCTGCCGGCAAAGCCCGCGAAGCAGGCGCCTATGGTGAAGGCGGTCAGCTTGATGATGGTGGGGTTGAGCCCCAGCGACTTGCAGGCGATCTCGTCTTCCCGCAGCGCCTCCCAGGCGCGGCCGAGCGGCATGCGCAGCAGGCGGTTGATGACGAACAGGGTCGCCACCACCAGCACCAGCGCCATCAGGTAGAGGAAGATCACCTTGTGGTTGGCGTTGTAGGCGATGCCGAAGAATTCGTGGAAGGTCTCGAAGCCGCCATCCTTGACGGTGCGGTTGAACTCCAGCCCCCCCAGGGTCGGTTTGGGAATGCCGGAGATGCCGTTCGGGCCGCCGGTCAGGCTGGTCATGTTGTTGAGCAGGATGCGGATGATCTCGCCAAAGCCCAGGGTGACGATGGCCAGGTAATCCCCCCGCAGCCGCAGCACAGGGAAGCCGAGCAGGAAGCCGAAGGTGGCCGCCATCAAGCCGGCGATGGGCAGGCACTCCCAGAAGCTGAGGCCGAAGTAGCTGTTGAGCAGGGCATAGCTGTAGGCGCCGACCGCGTAGAAGCCGACGTAGCCGAGATCGAGCAGGCCGGCGAGGCCCACCACCACGTTCAGACCCAGCCCCAGCATGATGTAGATCAGGGTGAGGGTGGCCAGATCGATGGCGCCGCGGGAGGCCATGAAGGGCCAGCTCACCGCAAACAGCAGCACCAGCACGGCGGTCAGGTTATAGAGCTTGGGCGCCTCTTCGGGGCTTGGCAGCACCAGCTTGGTGAAGCCGACCGAGAAGCCGCTGATGGAGGCCTGGAACAGCCGGCTTATCTGGCCGCGCAGCATCTGGAACCAGAACACCAGGGTGGCGCCGCCCAGCAACCAGGCCAGCGACACGTCGAGCCGGCTCACCACCAGCAGGCGGGTGCCGTCGGTCTCCAGCTTGAAGCCGAGCAGCCAGAAGGAGAGCACCAGCAGTACCAGGCTGGCGATGCAGGCATGAATGAATTGGCGTTTCATCATACTTTCTCCACTTCTGGGCGGCCCAGGATGCCAGTGGGCATAAAGAGCAGTACGAAGATGAGCAGGGCGAACGCCATCACATCCTTGTACTCGGTGCTGAGGTAGCCGGCGGTCAGCGCCTCCACCACGCCGAGCAGCAGGCCGCCCAGCACGGCGCCGGGAATGCTGCCGATGCCGCCAAGCACCGCCGCCGTAAAGGCCTTCAAGCCGGCCATAAAGCCGAGATAGGGGTTGATGACACCGTAATACATGCCGAGCAGCACACCGGCGACGGCGGCCAGGGTGGCCCCCAGCACGAAGGTGATGGAGATGACCACGTGGGTGTCTATCCCCAACAGGTTGGCCATCTTGATGTCTTCCGAACAGGCGCGGCAGGCGCGGCCCATACGGGAGCGGCCGATGAACTGGGTCAGCGCCAGCATGGTGATGAAGGTCACCACGAAGATGATGAGCTGCATCCAGGAGAGGCTGGCCTGGAAGCCGTCGGCCTCACCCAGGGTCCAGCCGCCGGAGATCAGGGTGGGCATGGCGATGTCGCGCGAGCCCTGGGCCATCCGCATCATGTTCTGCAGGAAGATCGACATGCCGATGGCGGAGATGAGGGGGATCAGCCGGTTGCCGCCCCGCAGCGGGCGATAGGCGACCCGCTCTATGGTCCAGCCATAGCTGCCGGTGATGATGATGCTGACCAGGAAGGCGCCCCCCAGCAGCAGAAAGGTGCTGTCGATGCCCATCATCATGAGCCCCGCCATCACCATGAAAGCGACATAGGAGCCGATCATGTAGACCTCGCCGTGGGCGAAGTTGATCATGCCGATGATGCCATAGACCATGGTGTAGCCGATGGCGATCAACGCATAGGTGCTGCCTATGGTTAACCCGTTCAGCAACTGCTGAACCAGGTAAAGGAAGTGTTCGGACATACTGCGTTCCCTGTACTTGCCCGCAAAGAAAGGAGGGGTGACTCACGTCACCCCGACCGGCAGATTACTTGAGTTGGGTAGAGGTGCCGTCGGCGTGCCACTGGAACACACCGAATTCAAACCCTTTCAGGTCGCCGTTGGGAGCCCAGCTGAGGGGGCCCATCACGGTATCGACCGGTGCGGCCTTGATGGCGGCGGCAACGGCAGCCGGGTCATCCTCACCCGCCTTGGCGATACCGGCAGCCAGGGTTTGCACCGCGGCATAGGTGGTCCACACGAACGGACCGGAGGAGTCCTGACCCTTGGCCTTGAACGCGGCAACCAGCGGGGCGTTGGCCGGCACCAGGTCGTACTTGTTCGGCAGGGTGACCAGCAGGCCTTCGGAAGCCGGGCCGCCGATGGCGGAGATGTCCTTGTTACCCACCCCTTCCGGCCCCATGAACTTGGCCTTCAGCCCCTTCTCGCCGGCCTGACGCAGGATCAGACCCAGCTCCGGGTGGTAGCCGCCGTAGTAGACGAAGTCGACGTTCTCTTTCTGCAGCTTGGCGATCAGGGCGGAGAAGTCCTTGTCGCCGGCGGTGATGCCTTCAAACGCCACCACCTTGACGCCGGCCTTGTCCAGCGCTGCTTTCACGCTGGAGGCGATGCCTTCACCGTACTGTTTCTTGTCGTGGATGACGGCCACGCGCTGGGGTTTGACCTGTTCGATGATGTATTTGGCGGCAGTCGGGCCCTGGTCGCTGTCCAGGCCGATGGTACGCAGCACCAGCTGATAGCCGCGCTCGGTGATCTTGGGGTTGGTGGAGGCGGGGGTGACCATCAGCACGCCTTCATCTTCATAGATGTCGGAGGCGGGCAGGGTGTTGTCGGAGCAGAGATGGCCGACCACGAACTTGACGCCGTCGTTGATCACCTTGTTGGCGACCGCCACGGCCTGTTTCGGGTCACAGGCATCGTCATAGATGACGGCTTCGATCTGCTTGCCCTTGATGCCGCCGGCCTTGTTGATCTGCTCGACCGCCATCTTGCCGCCGGTGAACTGCATGTCGCCGTACTGGGCGACCGGGCCAGTGACCGGACCGGCGATGCCGATCTTGATGGTATCCGCCGCGTGGACCAGTGAGACCGATCCGAACAGGGCCATAGAAACCGCTGCCCTGACTGCCATTTTGCTCAACTTATTCATCGATTCGTCCCTTAATCAGTGGATTGTTTCATTTTCCGTGTGCCATTCCGAACCGTGATCCCGCCAGTCCGGCAATAGGTATGGTTCTATCATTCCTCGCTGGGCAATAACAAGCTGTTAAAGATACTAACCAGAGAGGGGGTAATAGTGCTTTTTTGAAATAAATATCTAATTACAGTTATCTATTTAGAAGTTGATGCTGGTGATGGCAATTAACATCTTCTCAACAAGGCGCACTTTCGATAAATGATAGATGAAAAAACTGACGATATTTTACTCTGACGCTGCTCCCATTTTGACCAAAATCCGTTTGCGCAAATAGAAATGACCGCCTAGATTAGCCAGCATTGACAATTCATTGGCAGCACTCGTTAAAACCAAGCCTTTATTCGGGAAATCTGCTAATGTTCCGCCTTTGATCTTCAGGAGACAGAGATGGCCACTATCAAGGATGTCGCCTCCCGCGCAGGCGTATCCATCTCCACCGTCTCACATGTACTCAATCACACCCGTCGGGTCAGCGAAGACGCAACCCAAAAAGTGCTTGAGGCGGTGGCAGAACTCAACTACGCGCCCAACTCGGTAGCGCGCAGCCTCAAGATAAACTCGACCAAGACCATCGGCATGCTGGTGACCACCAGTGCCAACCCCTTCTTTGCGGAAGTGGTGCAGGGGGTGGAGGCGTACTGCTTCGAGCAGGGCTACAGCCTGATCCTCTGCAACACCGAGAACCAGCCGCCCCGTCAGCAGCACTACCTGCGCATGCTGATGGAGAAGCGGGTCGACGGTCTGCTGGTGTTGGGAACCGACATCGATACCCCGCTGCGCGACATGCTGCGCATCCACAAAAATGTGCCGCAAGTGGTGCTGGACTGGGGTACCGAGTGCGACTTTGCCAACGTCATCAATGACAACGCCCGCATCGGGGCACGCCTGGCCGTGCGTCATTTGCTGGAGCAGGGTCACCGCGACATCGTCTGCATCACCGGTCAGCTGGCCAAGCCGACCACCCAGCAGCGGCTGGACGGGGTGCGCGATGCCCTGGCCGAACAGGGGCTGACCCTGAAAGACGAGCAGATCTTCGAAGGGGATTACGAGAGCCAGAGCGGATTCGATGCCATGCAGCGGATCCTGGCGCTCAAGCCGCGGCCGACCGCGGTGTTCGCCTTCGACGATCCCATGGCGATCGGCGCCATCTGCGCCGCCTGGGAAGCCGGGGTCAAGGTGCCGGACGATATCTCCATGATCGGTTATGACGACGTGGAGATGGCGCGCTTCTCCAGCCCGCCGCTCACCACCATCCGCCACCCCAAGGCCGAGCTCGGCCTGCTGGCGGTGCAGCAGCTGGTGAGCCGGATCCGCAACAAGGAGCTGGAGGTCGAGTCGATGACGGTGCAGCCCGAGCTCATCGTCCGCCGCTCGGTCAAGTCCCTGCGCTGATCGCGCCACGGCAGAGCCAGCAACAAGAAAACCCCCTCGCCAGCGAGGGGGTTTTTGTTTGGCCCGCGTTTATTGCAGCGGCGGCCAGTACTCCTGGTTGGCGGCGATCAGGTCGTCCAGGATGGCTTTGGCCACCGAGGCGCTCGGCACCGTCTTGGAGAGGGTGATCGCCTGCCACAGCTTCTGATAGGAGCGCTCGATCCACGCCTCCACCACCAGCTTCTCGACGGCCACCTGCTGACCCATCATGCCCTGCTGGAACAGCGGGATGTTGCCCACCTGCAGCGGTTCGGGGCCGCTGCTGCCCACCAGGCAGGGGATCTCGACCATGGCCTCCGGGTCGAAGTTGGGGATGGCCCCCCGGTTCGGCACGATCAGCAGCATCCGCTCCTGGGTGTTGAAGGCGATGGCGGTGGCCAGATCCACTATGTAGGAGGCGTGCTCGTCGATCTCCAGCTCGCCGG
This sequence comes from Aeromonas sp. s5, assembly GCF_040907865.1. Taxonomy (NCBI): domain Bacteria; kingdom Pseudomonadati; phylum Pseudomonadota; class Gammaproteobacteria; order Aeromonadales; family Aeromonadaceae; genus Aeromonas; species Aeromonas sp. s5. The sequence goes on along the minus strand of NZ_JBFOCO010000012.1, from coordinate 39,014 downwards.
CTGCGGCATTGCCGGCTGCCACGATGGCGCGGCAGGCGCTGAACACCTGCTTCTCGCGGTGCTCCATCACCTCGTTGGCGCGGGTGTGCTCAGGATTGGAGTGGGCCACCACATAGTCCGGGTAGAGGTAGTACTTCAGATAGGTGTTGGGCAGGGTGTCCGGATCAAGGGCCCACACGTCCCTGGCCTTGGCGAAGGTGTCGTTCCAGCTGGCCTCGGCGTGGCCGGCCTGCTTGGGCACATAGCCGTGTTTGGCCACGTGGGCCTTGATGGCCGGCATCAGGTCGTTGCCCGCCAGATCCTCGATGCGGGTCCACCAGCCGAAGTGGTTGAGGCCGTAGTAGCGCACCCGCATCTCCTTGCGTGACGGCAGGCCGGCGATCTGGGCCATCCGTCCCTCGATGCCGATGGGCATGTCGCAGATGTTGAGGATCCTGGCGTGGGGACGCAGGCGACGGGTCGCCTCGGCCACGATGGCGGCCGGGTTGGAGTAGTTCAGCATCCAGGCATCCGGCGAGTACTGCTCCATGTAGTCGACCAGCTCCAGCACGCCGCCGATGGAGCGCATGCCGTAGGCGATGCCGCCCGGGCCGCAGGTCTCCTGGCCGACCACGCCATGGCGCAGCGGGATCTTCTCGTCCAGCTCGCGCATGGGGTATTTGCCGACCCGAATGTGGGCCATGACGAAGTCCACCCCGCTGAAGGCCGCCTTGGGGTCGGTGCCGTAGCTGAAGGCAATGTCCGGGGCTCTCTCTTGGAGCAGGACGCGGCAGGCCTCGGCGATCACCTCCTGGCGGGCACCATCGTTGTCGTAGAACTTGATCTCCCGCAGCGGGAAGCGGTGCTGGTTCTCCAGCAGCATGAGAACGATGCCCGGGGTAAAGGTGCTGCCACCGCCGGCAATGACGACAGAGAATTTTTTCATGATCATGACTCCGTTACGAAAGAAGAGGAGGAGGGGGTGTTCATCAGGCTCTCCATGTTTTCCCTCAGCTGGGGCACATGCAGACCGATAATGATCTGGATGCTGTCACCGTGGCGAACCACGCCGTGGGCACCCAATTGTTTGAAAGCATCATCCGCTGCCGCCAGACCCGCATCGCGTAGCGATATGCGCAGCCGGGTAGCGCAGTTGTTCAGGCTGTTGATATTTTCAGCGCCACCGAGCGCCGCCAGAATATGGCCGGCAATATCATGGCCGCGCTGTTTTTTGGCGGCCTGATAATCGGCCTTGGAATACAGTTTTATTTCGCTTTCATCCCGTCCCGGGGTTTTCAAATTGAATTTCAGAATGAGCGTGCGGAATATCAGGAACCAGATCCCGGTAAAGGTCAGCCCGATGGCAATCTGGGTAAACATCATGCCGGCGTGATTGTGGAACATGGGGATCCAGTTCTGCGGCAGGAACTGGTCGAGCAGACCCCCGCCCATGTTGCCGACGACCCCGAACAGGTACATCACGGTCGCCATGGTGGCCGCCAGCAGGGCATGGATGGCGAACAGCAGCGGCGAGATGAAGAGGAAGGTGAACTCGAGCGGCTCGGTGATCCCCACCAGCATGGCGGTCAGGGTGGCCGGGATCAGCAGGCCGGCCACCTTAGCCTTGTTCTCTTTGGCGGCGGTGGCGTAGATGGCGAGCGCAATCCCCATGGCCCCGAAGATCTTGGAGTTGCCGTGCAGGGCGAAGCCGCCCTGGGGGAACAGCTCGATCAGCGGCCGGGTGCTCTGGCTGAACTCCAGCATGTGCTGGGCCCAGTAGAGCTGGATGCCGCCTTCCACCGCAGCCGGGCCGAAGATGAAGGGGCCGTAGATGAAGTGGTGCAGGCCGGTCGGGATCAGGATCCGCTCAAGGAAGGTGTAAACCCAGACGCCGAGCGGGCCGGAGACCAGCATGAACTCCTGCAGGGAGGCGATGCCCATCTGCACCTTGGGCCAGCCCAGCAGGGTCAGCCAGGCGCAGGGGATCATCACGAAGAAGGCGACGATGGTGACGAACGAGCTGCCCTGGAAGATGCCGAGAAAGACCGGCAACTGCCGATCGAACAGCCGGTTGTGCAGGGCGGTAACGATGCCGGAGATGGCGATGGCACCTATGATGCTGGTGTCCAGGGTCTTGATGCCGGCCACCATGGCCAGCCCGCTCTCGCCACCCACCGCCTGGTTGAAGTTGACCCCGAAATAGTCGCCCCAGGTCATCCCCATGGCATTGATGAAGTAGTTCCAGGTCATGAAGCTGACCAGCACGGAGAGGCAGGCACGGGCCTGAGCCTTGTTTGCCAGACCGATCGGCAGGCCGATGGCAAATATCAGCGGCATATTTCGAAATACTGTCCAGCCACCCTCTTCAATAATATGAACTATTTGAAAAAACAGTCCCTGAGGATTGGCCAGTGTCTCTCCCACGAACATGGGATTTTTCAGCATGATTGCAATGCCTACCACCATACCTGCGAATGGAAACAGTAATACAGGCGTAAACATTGCCCCGCCAAAACGTTGAATTTGACTGAGCATATAGCGTCCCTTTTTATTAGAGAATTGTCTGACTGCTGTTGTCGTATTGCTGAATTGAACCTAACAACAAGCGATAACCCCCTCATGAAATATGTGGTGGTTATGTGATCCGGCGCATGCACTTATTTAGACAAAGAGATCTAATTTTTGCGATATTGTTGTACGTCTTGTTTTTGTGACGTTTTTATCGGGTTGTTTGAATTTAAAGTTGTTTATTTTCAGCTGGTTGAAATAAAGGCGAGCGAATGGGTCGCCACCCCGGCTGGGTAAAGAGAGGTCTAGCAGTGATCTACAAATCGGTGGCGGATCGGTTGCGTATCCGGGTCAACGGGGCGGATTGCCGGGTGGGGGATGTCCTGCCGAGCGAGAAAACCCTGGCGAGTCAGTTCGGGGTATCGCGGATGACGGTGCGCAAGGCGGTGGACATGCTGATCGAGTGGGGGCTGGTGGAGCGACGCCACGGCAGCGGCACCTACGTGACCAAGAAGGACGTACAGCACGAGACCAAGGGGCTGAGCGGTTTCACCGAGCTGATGCGTGAACAGGGCCGCAGCCTGACCAGCGAGGTGCTGGAGTTTCGCACCATGCCGGCCCCGCCCGCCATCGCCAGCCAGCTCAGGATCAAGGTGAACGAGCCGGTCTACTTCTCCAACCGGGTGCGCTCGGTGGACGGCCGGGCCCTGCTGGTGGAGGAGAGCTACATGCCGGTGCGGCTGTTTCGCACCCTCTCGGTGGCCCATCTGGAGGGATCCAAGTTCGCCTACATCGAGAACGAGTGCCAGCTCCCCATCGCGGGCAACTACGAGAGCTTCAGCGCCGTGCTGGCCGACCGGCGCATGGCGGAGCTGCTGCACATCGAGCAGGGGGCGCCCATCCTGCGGCTCACCTCGCTCTCATACGGTGAGAACGGCGAGTTTCTCAACTACTCCATCATGTTCCGCAATGCCAACGACTATCACGTCGACTACCACCTGCGCCGCGCCCGCGGCTAGCCTGCCCCCACCTTGTTGCGTATGCCAACCCCCTCGCCAGCGAGGGGGTTTTTGTTTGATGGGCCCTGGATGGACGCCTCAGGCTTTGAGGCCGAGCCGCTTGGCGAGCCGGTGCAGGTTGCCGCTATCGAGTTCCAAGGCGCGGGCGGTGGCGGCCCAGTTGCCATCCTGAGTCGCCAGGGTCTGCTCGATCAGGGCGAGCTGGAAGGCGTCGGTGGCGGCCCTCAGCCCCAGGCCGGCGGGCATGGGGAGCTCGGCAAGCGCCACACTTGGGCTGGTGGACATGGGCAGGGCACCAGTGCCCAGATTGAAGTGGTGGCTGGCGAGGGTCGGGGCCTGGCTGCCCTGTTCGGCCCGTGCCAGCACGGCGGCGCGGTGGATGGCGTGCTCCAGCTCGCGCACGTTGCCGGGCCAGTCGTGCCCCTCGAGCAGTTGCAGCGCTTGTGGCTGGATACGCAGCTGCTCCAGCCCCAGGCTGAGCCGGCAGCGTTCGCAAAAATAACCGGCCAGCAGGGGAATGTCGCCGGGGCGCTCGCGCAGCGCCGGGGCGTGGATCGGGAACACGCTCAGCCGGTGGTAGAGGTCGGCCCGGAACTGCTCCTCGACCACCGCTTGTTTCAGATCCCGGTTGGTGGCCGCCAGGATGCGCACGTTCACCTTGAGCGGGGTATCGTCACCGATCCGCTGCAGATCGCCGTATTGCAGCACCCGCAGCAGCTTGGCCTGCAGCGGCAGAGAGAGCTCGCCGATCTCGTCGAGGAACAGGGTGCCCTGATCCGCCAGCTCGAACTTGCCCGCCCGGTTGTGGATGGCGCCGGTGAAGGCCCCCTTCACGTGGCCGAACAGCTCGCTCTCCGCCACGGATTCCGGCAGGGCGGCGCAGTTGAGGTAGACCAGCGGGGCCTTGGCACGCTGGGAACCGCGATGCACCGCCTTGGCGATCAGCTCCTTGCCGACCCCGGTCTCCCCCAGGATCAGCACGTTCAGCTCCGAGCTGGCCACCACCTCGATCTCGTGGCGCAGCCGGGCCATGGCGGGGGACTGGCCGATCATCTCCGGTTGCTCAGGGCCGGGCCGGGTGCCGGGGACCAGCGGCTCGCTGCTCTGGCGGGCGAGCCGCTCCAGCAGCAGGGCGTTGTTGAGGGCGGCGGCGGCCAGGGCGCCCACCAGCCGCAGCTCCTCGTCGCTGATGGCGTCGAACTGGGTCGGGTTCATGCCGTCTATGGTCAGCGCGCCGATCAGCGCCTGATCCGAGAACAGCGGCAGGCCGACGCAGGCGTGCACCTTGAAGTCGTCGTGATCCGGCAGCAGGCCGTCATAGGGGTCGGGCAGGCTGCTGTCGGCAGGGAAGCGCACCACGTCGCCGGCGCGGGCGATGGCCTCCATGCGCGGGTGATCCTTGAGGGCGAAGCGGCGCCCCAGCACGTCCTGCATCAGGCCGTCGATGGCGAGCGGGATGAACTGGCCCCCCTCGTAGCGCAGCAGGGCCGAGGCATCCGAGTTCAGCAGGCTGCGCACGCTCTGGATCAGGCGGTGGAAGCGGTCCTGATGGGAGATGCCGAGTTGCAGGTCGAGGGCGATGCGCGCCAGGCTGTCGGTCGAGATCACGATGATTGTCCAAATGACAGTGTATTTGTGATTTTGACTATATGCGGTGATTGTCTAAATGACAATTTCTGGTTTTTGTTACCAATAAAAACAACAAGTTATAGGTTGGCACGCCCGCTGCAATAGCCAGTTCAGTCGAACATCCACTATTGCATTCGAGGAACTGCCTGATGAGCATTCACGTCAAGAACAACATCCACTGGGTCGGCCAACGGGACTGGGAGGTGCGCGACTTCCACGGCACCGAGTACAAGACCCACAAGGGCACCAGCTACAACAGCTACCTCATCCGCGAAGGGAAAAACGTGCTGATCGACACCGTCGATCACAAGTTCAGTCGCGAGTTCGTGCAGAACCTGGCGGCACAGATCGATCTCGCCGCCATCGACTATGTGGTGATCAACCACGCCGAGGAGGATCATGCCGGCGCCCTGACCGAGCTGATGGCCCGCATCCCCGGCACCCCCATCTACTGCACCCACAACGCCATCGACTCCATCACAGGCCATCATCACCACCCGGAGTGGAACTTCCACCCGGTCAAGACCGGTGACAGCCTGGACATCGGCAACGGCAAGCAGCTGGTATTTATCGAGACCCCCATGCTGCACTGGCCCGACAGCATGATGACCTATATGACCGAGGATGCGGTGCTCTTCTCCAACGACGCCTTCGGCCAGCACTACTGCGACGAGCACCTGTTCAACGACGAGGTGGATCAGACCGAGCTGATGGAGCAGTGCCAGCGCTACTACGCCAACATCCTCACCCCCTTCAGCCCCCTGGTGACCGCCAAGATCAAGGAAGTGCTGGGCTTCAACCTGCCGGTGAGCATGGTGGCCACCTCCCACGGCATCGTCTGGCGTGAGGACCCCACCCAGATCATCCTGAAATACCTGGAGTGGGCCGACAACTATCAGGAAGATCGCATCACCCTCTTCTACGACTCCATGTCCAACAACACCCGCATGATGGCCGACGCCATCGCCCAGGGCATCCACGAGGTGGACCCCGGCGTCGCGGTGAAGATCTACAACGTGGCCCGCCACGACAAGAACGAGATCCTGACCCAGGTGTTCCGCTCCAAGGGGATACTGGTGGGCTCCTCCACCATGAACAACGTCATGATGCCCAAGGTGGCGGGCATGCTCGAAGAGATCACCGGCCTGCGTTTTCGCAACAAGCGCGCCTCGGCCTTCGGCAGCTATGGCTGGACCGGTGGCGCGGTGGACCGGATCCAGACCCGGCTGATGGACGCTGGCTTCGACATCAGCCTCTCCCTCAAGGCCAAGTGGCGCCCGGATGGCTCGGCGCTGGCCGAATGCCGCGAGCACGGCCGCCAGCTCGCCCGTCAGTGGGCGCTGCACCCGCTGGACGCGCCCCGTCCGATCACCACAACCCAGGCGACGCCTGCCCCCGTGGGACCCGCTGCTGTGGTTGCAGAGCCGAAAGCTGCCCCGGCGGCTGAATGGGACGACGATCAGGCCATGCTCTGCACCGTCTGCCAGTGGGTCTACGACCCGGCCCAGGGCGAGCCGGATCAGCTGGTGGCACCGGGCACCCCCTGGGCCCGGGTGCCGGACAGCTTCCTCTGCCCGGGCTGCGGCATCGGCAAGGAGGTGTTCGAACCCTGCGCCGTGGAGGCCTGCGTATGAGCGCCGTCCCCAGCAGTGACGAGATAGTGGTGATCGGCAGCGGCTTCGCCGCCCAGCAGCTGGTCAAGAGCCTGCGCAAGCTGGACGCCGAGCAGCCCATCCGCCTCATCACCGCCGACAGCGGCGACGAGTACAACAAGCCGGACTTGAGCCACGTGGTGAGCCGGGGCTGCCCTGCCGCGGCCATGACCCGCCAGAGCGGCAGCGACTTTGCCGAGCAGCAGCGCATCGCACTGCTGCCCCACTGCCCGGTGCATGGCATCGACCCTGCCCGGCGGTTGGTGCTGACCGAACGAGGGGAATTCCCCTACGGCAAGCTGGTGCTGGCCACCGGGGCCAGTGCGGCGCGGCCCGATCTGCCGGGCAGCGAATCCCTCGTCACCCTCAACAGCCAGCAGGAGTATGCCGCCGCCGAGGGGGCAATCCAGCAGGCCCGCCGCATCCTGGTGCTGGGGGCGGGGTTGATTGGCTGCGAGCTGGCGATGGACATGGCGAGTGCGGGCAAGGAGGTGACGCTGGTGGATCTGGCCGACAGCCCGCTCAGCGCCCTGCTGCCCGCCGCCCTGACCCAGCCGCTGCAGCAGGCGCTGCGCAGCCAGGGGGTCAACCTGCAATTCGGGACGGGTCTCGCCAGGATAGACGCCCAGCCCGGCGATGGCTGGCGCGCCACCCTGACCGACGGGCGAAACTGCGAGCAGGATCTGGTGATCGCCGCGATCGGCCTTCGGCCGAATCTGACCCTGGCCCGGCAAGCCGGGCTGGCAGTGGAGCGCGGCATCCGGGTCGACGATCGGCTGCAGACCAGCGACCCCCATATCTTCGCGCTGGGGGATTGCGTGCAGTGGCAAGGTCAGCTGCTTCCCTTCCTGCAACCCATAGTGCTGGGGGCCAATGCGCTGGCGCGCACCCTGCTCGGCACGCCGACCCCGCTGGCCCTGCCGCCCATGCTGGTGAAGGTGAAGACGCCGCGTTATCCCTTGCAGTTGGCCGGCCGCACCAAGGGCGAGGATCTCGCCTGGCAGTGCCGCTGGAACAGCCACGGCATGGTGGCCGAGGCGCGCGACCAAGCCGACGAGCTGTGCGGCTTCGTGGTGGGGGGCGACCAGATGAGCGCCGCCTTCCCGCTGCTGCGTCAGCTGCCCCGTTAACCCCTTTCATTGCACCGGCCGGGTCGACCCGGTCACTCGAGGAGAACTGATATGGCCATGCAACTGATTCCGTCTCACTGGATAGTACGCCGCTCCCCCCCCTTCTTCACCCGCCAGAATGTGCCCCAGGCCCTGCTCACCCACTACAACACCGCGGCCTGGGTGTTCGGCCAGCTCTGCGTGATGGCGGGTACCGTCACCTACCATGGCTTCGCCGACGAGCAGGCCGAGCAGCCTGAGCTCACCATGGTGATCCGGGCCGGGGAGTTTGCCACCAGCCCGCCCCGGTACTGGCACAGGGTCGAGCTGTCGGAGGATGCCCGCTTCAACATCCACTTCTGGGCCGAGCAGGCAGAATCCGACCAGCCGCTGTTCAACAGCCGCAAGGCATAAGGGCCAAACATGGGGAGGGTCATCGGGCGCGAATGTCCCCTCTGCCCATGCAGATCAAAATAATCAATTCAGATGTCCGTTATCCTTGCCGCCAGTGGTGGATGAGGCAGTGAGGGAAACATGAGCGTGATCGAAGCCGTGACCATGGCCGCCGGCCTGGCCTATCTGGTGCTGCTGGCGTGGCAGGCGCGAGCGGGCTGGCAGTGGTGTCTTGCCCTCGGCCTGCTGCTCATGCTCTGGTTGCTGGCGGCGGACAGCCTGCTCTGGCTCGGCGTGGGACTGGTGGCCGGTGCGCTTGCCCTCTGGCACCAGCGGCGACCGCTGCCCGCCCTCGAGGCGCTCGACAGCCAATGGCTGCGGGCACGCACGCGCCAGCTGCTGTTGCTCTGCTGGGGGTTGGTGACGCTGCAGTACGGCCTGCATGTCTGGCAGCTGGGGCAGGGGATGAGCCCCTGGCTGGTGCGCCCAGACGTGGTGGACGGCTTCCTGCCCATCGCCGGCGGACTCGGGCTGCGGGCCTGGCTCGGGCAGGGGTTGGTGGATCCGCACCATCCGGCGGCCACCGTCACCGTGCTGGTGCTCTCGCTGTCGGCCTTGCTGCTGGGGCGGGCGTTCTGTGCCTGGTTCTGCCCGCTCGGGCTGGTGGGGGAGTGGCTGCACGGCCTGCGCAGTCGCCTGTTGCCGGGGGAGTGGACGCCGCCGCGCTGGCTCGATGTCGTATTGCGCGGCCAGAAGTTTCTGGTGCTCGCATTCCTGCTGTTTATCGTGCTGATCGCGGTGCCAGACGCCGCCCTGCCCGGCTACTTCACCAGCCCCTACCATCAGGCGGCGGACATGAAGATGGGGGCCTTCTTCTTCAACCTGACCTTGATCTCGGGCCTCTGCCTTGGCTGGGTGCTGCTGCTCACCGCCACCTTCCGGCAAGGGTTCTGCCGCTATCTCTGCCCCTATGGCGCCTGGCTCGCTCTGCTGGGGTTGCTGACACCGCTGCGCATCCGCCGCGACCCGGCCCGCTGCCTGCGCAGTGCGGGCCACGACTGCGACAAGTGCAGCCGGGCCTGCCCGTCGCGCATCCAGGTACACCAGCTCATTGCGGTGCGCAGCCTCGAGTGCACCAGCTGCCTGAGCTGCGTGGCCGCCTGCCCCAAGCGGGCCGATGCGCTGCATCTTGGCACACCACGGCGCAGGCTCAGTCCTCCACGCTTGCTGGGGCTGCTCTGCCTGTTGCTGCTGGTGTTGCCACTGCTTTGTTATGGCCTGCTGGGGATCTGGGCCAGCCAGACACCGCTCGAGGTGCGGGCTCAGCTGCTGCAACTGCTGCCGCAGTTGACCCATTGAATACCGACACACCGGTCAAAGGCGGTCTGCCCAGGGGGTCGGGTTGCCTGAAAAATGCACCCAAATTTGATACCTGAGGGGGAGCAGGGTAAAGTCCCTTCCCCGACATGGCGGCTTTGCAGCCGTGCCGGACCGGCAGTCAGCCCTGAGCGCACCTCGCTTCCCCTTCGAAGCAGCCAGCGCCGGGCGCCGGCACCTAGATGAGCGCGATCTACCATGACAACCGGCGTAGCAAATGCAACGGTCCGCGGTCGCGATCAGATCCACAATCGTCTTTGGAGAAGTAAATGGGACAGAAACCATCGTTGGTAGGCGGGGCATGCATCATTGCCGGCGTCTGTGTCGGGGCTGGCATGCTGGGTTTGCCGAGTGCGGGGGCGGGTGCCTGGACCCTCTGGTCGGTACTGGCCATCACCCTGACCATGATAGTGATGACAGTCTCCGGCTGGATGCTGCTGGAGTCCTATCAGGGTTATCCGCTGCGCGTGTCGTTCGATACCGTCACCCGTGAGCTGCTGGGGGAGAAAGTCAACGCCTTCAACAACCTCACCGTCTATTTCGTCGGCGGCATCCTGCTCTACGCCTACATCACCTCGGCCGGCCTCATCATAGACGGCATGACCGGCATCGGCAGCCAGTGGGCTTCCATCCTGTTTACCCTGGGCTTCTCCGGCCTGGTGTGGCACTCCACCCGGGCGGTGGATCGCATCTCAGTGGTGCTGGTCATCGCTATGGGGCTGAGCTTCGTGTTTGGCATCTCGGGGCTTTCCATCAACATCAAGCCGACCCTGCTGTTCGACACTCTGAGCCAGCACGCCAGCTATGCCCCCTATGCGCTGGCCATGCTGCCGGTGGCGCTCACCTCGTTCGGCTATCACCACTCGGTGTCGTCCATGCGCGCCTACTACGGTGAAGAGCGCCGTGCCCGCTACGCCATCCTCGGCGGCACCGCCATCGCGCTGCTGTTCTATCTCATCTGGCTGGTGAGCGTGTTCGGCAACCTGCCGCGCAGCGAGTTCGGGCCCGTGGTGGCGCAGGGCGGCAACGTCGACGTGCTGCTCAAGGCGCTGGCTTCGGTGATTGAATCTGAGGCGGTCGCCAGCGCCCTCAACGCCTTCTCCATGGCGGCGATCCTCTCCTCCTTCATCGGGGTTGGGCTGGGGGTGTTCGACTATCTGGCGGATCTGTTCAAGTTCGACAACAGCCGCCAGGGCCGCGCCAAGTCGTGGGCCGCCACCTTCCTGCCGCCGCTGCTGCTCTCCCTGCTGTTCCCGTTCGGCTTCCTGATGGCCATCGGCTACGCGGGCGCCGTGGCCACCCTGTGGACCTGTATCATCCCGGCGCTGCTGGCCTGGAAGGTGCGCGCCGGCAAGCAGGAGGGCAAGGACGAGGGTTTCCGCGCACCGGGCGGCATGCTGATGATCGTCGGCGTCTTCCTGTTCGGGGTGCTGACCGCCGCCTTCCACCTGCTCAACATGGCGGGCCTGCTGCCGGTCTATACCGGCTGAAGGGGCTGAATTCCCCCGGTCTGCCGCGGCAGGCTGCGACAAAAAACGGCGCCTGATGGCGCCGTTTTGCATGCCAGATTGTGACTTAGACAGACAGGTTGGGGTTGGGCGGGCTGGCCGGCTGGCGGGTGTGCACTATAGTTTGGTTCTTTTTGGAGCCAAAACAGGAGCTGGCTATGGCATGGACTATCGATGATTCCCAACCCCGCATCCTCTACAACAAGGACAAGCACGTAGCCGTGACGGCGTCGGCCATGAGCAAGTACCACGAGTGGCGACGGGAGATAGTGCGAGGCACGGACCCTAAGAATGCCGCCGACAAGGTGGGCGACATGCACTACGAACAGCTGGGCGGCAAGCACAAGGGGATCTACACGATCCGCCTCAGTCAGGAGCACAGGGTCGCCTTTACCATCAACAGCACCCTGCAGCAGGTCAGCGTAATCAGCATTGGTGGCCATTTTCCGCCGGGCTGATGCAGCAGACAGAGACGAAATGGCGCCTTGCGGCGCCGTTTTTATTGGCTTTCAGCCGCCGCACAGCCGGGCTGTGGGTGGCGTGGTCAGCAGTGGGTCATGCGGCATTGCTATGGGCGAGTCAGATCTGGCCAATCTCGCGGGCGGCATGTACCAACTGCTCCAGCTGATGATGGATCTGGCCGCGATCGAGTTGTTGTAGTGGCTGACGACTCCAGAGTACCGGGGTCAGGCTATCCGGATCGAATGCCAGAACCGGTTTGCAGGGGTCCTGGCTAAACAGGTTCTGGGCTGCGGCTTGTGCGCTGGTGGCGGCTTCCAGGCGGGTAAACATCAGCAGGTAGTTGGCCGGGTGTTCGGTCAGGTGGTAGGTATGCTCGCCGATCTGCAGGCTGGTGACGCTCTCTTCCTGTGCTGGCATGGGGAGAGAGAGGGAAAGAAACAGCTGATGGAGGGCTGCGTGATAAAGAGGGTTCATCGAGGGCTCCAAGTTGGTGATGGGGCAATTAGAGCAGCTCACCGGTGACGACACTGTTAATGGTGGCTCTGTTTTTTTAGCTTTCCGGCTGGCGGGGCGGTGTGCCGCGTTCAGTGCAAAAATCCCGACCACTCGCGATAGTCCGCACCCACTGCCTCTCCTAGACTGGCCACGACACATCACGAGAAGATAAACGCCATGCAGATTCAAACACATACCAGCGGCTTGCAGGCCGTCGCCCAGCACAATGACGCTACAGCGGAGGTTGGCCGACTGGGCCAGCTGGAGGCTCGTCAGGTTGCTACCAGTCAGGATGCCCTTCAGCTGGGCAACCGCAGTGAACCGCAAAAAGGACAGGGGCTGCTGTCCCGTTTGGGGGCCCAGTTGGCCCGTCCGTTTGTGGCGCTGAAAGAGTGGATCGGCAATCTGCTGGGGGCCCGTACCGAGGCACCCGCCCACTCTGCCCCACCTGCAGACAGCCTCTCCCTGGCCGATCAAAAGCGTCTGCTGCTGCAAAAGGCATTGCCCTTTACCCTGGGCGGCCTCGATAAGGCGAACGAGCTCAATAACATAGATGCACAGCAGTTGGGGCAGGAACATGCCCGGCTGGCGACCGGCAATGGCGCTCTGCGCTCGCTGGCAACCTCACTGAACGGGATCAAGGATGGCTCCATGCGGCAGGAGAGCCAAACCTTGGCGGCCGGGTTGCTTGAACGTCCCATCGCCGGCATCCCGCTCCAGCAATGGGGGACTGTGGGTGGCAAGGTGACGAAGTTGATCGCCAACGCGACTCCGGAGCAGTTACAAGAGGCAATGAGCCAGCTGCACGCAGTGATGGCGGAAGTGGCCGATCTGCAACGCGCGGTCAAGGCCGAGGTTGCCGGTGAACCATTGCCAGCTGCCTCCAGTGCCGAGGTTGTGGCGGCCCCACATGGTGAGGCCAAGCCTGCCGCCCGTGAAACCGTCGCCATGGCGCGCCAGACCGAGGTCACCGGTTACAAGCAGGCGCTGGAGCTCATCAGCTACCAGGCCAGCTATCTGCTGCGGGATCAGGCTTCGACCGAGGTTACCCTGAGCAGTGATGACCTCAATGCCTTGCACCAACATATTGCCGATGGCTCCATCAATGGCTCCCATATGGCCAAGCTGCAAACCCGAGGTGATCTGCAGATCCTGCGTACATTGGCGCTCTCTCTTGCGAGCGGCAGCGATGCCAATGGCGCTTCTCTGGGCAATGCACTCGACAGTCTCGCCTCGGCGCGTCCCAACCAGCGGTTGGTGCTGGGCGGTCTGATGCAGTTTGCAGGTCAGACCGACCAGGCATGGGCAGACCAGACCGCCGGCAAGCCGGAAGATCGACTCGATGCGGGGGCAAGACTGCGCTTTGACACCGGCCACATGAAGGCTGAACTGGCCCGCCTTGATGACAGTGCGGCGCGGCAGGTGCTGCAACAGCTGGAGGGGGATTTTGGTGATCGAGCCAAGGCTGTCTGTGATTTCGCGGTGGCACAGGTCTCTACCTTTGCCGACAGCGAGAGCAGCCCGGAAGCCGTATTGGTCTCCCGCTTGACCCGTATGGGCAATCTGGTGGGCAGCCTGACCGACGAACTCAAGACACGTCTTCAGCTGCCCGAGTCAGCACGCGGTGAGCCGACCATGATCGACTCCGTCAGCCAGCTGACTCCGCTGGAGCTGGCGGCTCTGGCCCATATCGGTGTCGGGGCCGACTATCTGTAACAAGCTTGCTCGTTACCCATAAGGCAAGATTCATGGCGTTAAAACGGACACCTTCTGGTGTCCGTTTTTTTATGGGTGTCGGCAACCGACCGCATGGCTAGCGGTAGCGGGCGGCAGTGATGAACTGGCCGAAGGTCTCGCACCAGATGATCACGCTGTCGTAGTCGGCCGGGTTTACGTCGGCAGGGAGGGGGACGATAAAGTTGTCGAAAGTCTTCACCGGCCCGATCTTCACCATCTTCTCCTTCTGGCGGGCAAAGTCGGCCTCGGTCTCGACGAAGGTGGGCGACAGGTAGAGCTGGTAGTCGGGGCCAGGCGCCAGCCTGCCCATCAGGCTGATGGCATCGGGCCCTATGCTGACCTGCCCCTCACCCCAGTGCAGCCGGTCGCTGTCTTGCAGATCCCGGCGAAAGGTGCCGTGAAAACTGGCCTGGGCCTGCCGGGCGGCAACCTTTTCGTTGGCGGGGGCTGGCGGGGCGATCAGGATCGGCAGGGCATAGATGCCGGCCGCAAAGCCGGCGGCGCCCACCAGCAGATGGCTGGCCAGCAGCAGGGCCAGGGTCTTGCGTTGCATAAAGCCTCAGTCGTTGATTAATTGATGGCTCCACCCTACCAGCAGGACGTCGTCATGCCCAGCCCGGGAGGGGGGCATGACGGTGGTTGCACGAGCATCGCGTTGGCGGGGCTTACTGGATGCTGACCGAGAGGGTGTGGGGGACCTGCTCGCCGCGACGGGCGGAGGCGCGCATCTGATAGACCTGGATCAGGTACTTGCCGGAGGCGGGCAGGGCGCCTTGCCACTGGCCATCGCCATCGTTGCGGCCCAGCGCCTCGGCCTGACCGGGTTGGGCGCCGGGGGCGAAGACGTTGAAGTTGGCGTTGCTGCTGCCGCCAATCTTGACCGTCATGGTCTGGCCCGCCTTGGCCACCAGCGTGTAGTGGATGGTGTCGTAGCCAGCGAAGCTGCCCTTGAGCTGGGCGCTGTGGGCCCCCTTGGCAAACTGCACCGGGACCGTGGTGATCTTGTCGGCAGCCTGTGCACCGGCGGCGGCCATGGTGACGGCCAGCAGGGCGGCCTGGATTGCTCGTTTCATCGTTGCACCTCGTGAAGGGGCCCTGTCACCCTGGCAGAGCCGCCCTGACAAGATATGACTAAATCGGCGGACTGGCTATCCGGGTGGCGGCCGGGTCAGATGTGTCGATGGGGCAGATGTGGCGCGAACGGGGGAGATACCTGGCGACCCTATCTTCGCATGTTGCAGCGCAAGGCAAGCGATGGTCGCGCGGGTTGTTAAAGCCGGGCACAGCTGATTGGCCCGGCTTGGTGTTCACTCAATTTATCGCACCAGGCTGTACGTCGGCAGGATTAAGGGTTGAAGCTGCGGGTGATCTTCAACTGATGAATCCCGCCGGAGCACTGGGCATCATTGCCCCAGGCGCTGACCGGCAGGCCGCGCTCCAGCGCCAGCAAGGCCATCTCGAACATGCCCCTGCCGGGGTAATCATTCAGGTTCTTGAAGACATGGAAGCTCGTGCTGCCCTGCTCATAATTCTTTTCCCATGAAATGACCACCGCATTGCCTGCGTCGGGGCCGCCACTGGCCGATTTGATATAACCGGCATGCACATCGGTCAAGATGACCCGATCAAGACACTGCACATCGACACGGTAAGTGGCCAAGGCACTGGTAGAGCACATCAGGGCGGACAAGGCTGCCAACATAACGAACTTCTTTTTTATGATCATTCTACACATCTCCATCTGTGTGTTTCAGGTGAATGGCGGAAATTAAAATGGATAGGTGGAAAAGGCCATGGTTATTTAATTCCGATAAGTCTGATATTGATTTTATATATTGCTTTGCAAGTGCATTGTTTGTACTTCCTATTTTTACTTGAAAATAAAGCATTGATTTTAAACGGTTTGTTTTTGGATGTGGATGTCACCATTTTTCATCATCGCGGTGATATGAAAGATGGTTGGATATATAAAACAAAGCATTTTTAATGCTGCGTTGTTTATTTTTAGGTATGTCTTGGCATAAATAACAGCTTCATTAATGAAGCACAACAAGAAAAAATGGGGCGTACAAAATATCTTTGGTGGTTATTGCTATCCATCAGCCAGCCTGCATATGCATTTGAATGATCGGTAGAGAGGCTGGTTATATGCGCGCGTATTCGATAACGGCTATCGCTCAAGGTAGTCCGCTGACGGGCATATCCCGTGCAGCCTTGAACAAGACGCTGTGAGAGCGATGACAATCCGATACCCTATGGCTCAGGTCTTCTTTTATCACGGGAATGGAACATGCTGATCATCTTCAGTGGTTTGCCGGGCAGCGGAAAAAGCACCATCGCACGGGCCCTGGCCCGGCGACTGGGCGTCGTCTACCTGCGCATCGATACCATAGAGCAGGCCATTCGTGCTGCGGAACAGGCGGATACCGAGATGGGGCCGGCCGGCTATTTCGTCGCCTATGGGCTGGCCAGAGAGAACCTGGCACTTGGCTCGATCGTCATCACGGATTCCGTTAACCCCATCCAGCTCACCCGGGATGCTTACCACGACATCGCCCGCTCGGTCGGGGTGCCCTGTCTCGATGTCGAAGTGGTCTGCTCCAATCCGACGCTGCACCGCGAGCGGGTCGAAAACCGGACGGTGGATATCGAGGGGCTGGCATTGCCGGATTGGCAGGCGGTGATCACTCGTGATTATGAACTCTGGGACAGTGAGCGTCTGGTACTGGATAGCGCCACCCTGTCGGTCACCCAGAGCGTGGAGCGGATCATTGCCGCGTTGGCACAGGAATCGTAGGTTCGATTGGCGCAGCGTAATCGGACGAACGAGAGGCTTTGATTGCGGTTGTTGCCACGAGTCTACGGCGGCCAGCCTGAGGGGAAAATTCGGCTGGCTGTTATGGTGGGGGAATCGATTTACGCGAACGTCCGATGACTAGCTGATTGCTATTACAAGGCAAAAATAATTGTCATATGACTCTTGTTATAGGGGGGGGTAGATAGTAACTTGACCACTCTCTTTTGGGGGGGGGAATATGAACGTATTCATATGGTTGTTAAGTTGTTTGAGTGTATTCTCAGTTCATGCTAATCAAGATTGGATAGGTCATTATTCATTTTATGAAAGTGCAGATCCAGAACATATACAGGCATGGGATTACAGCCTGACAGTAAATAAAGGTGGTGGTGATAACTTAATTTCCCATCTGGAGGTCAATGGTCATATGACGGCGATTTCATTGGATGGAAAGGTTACGACCGATGGGAATCAAGCCACTTTTACCTTTCTGAGATATACCGGTGCTAATTTATCCAGAGATCTCCATTCTGGTGATAAGTTATTTGTATTAGAGCGGAAAGGGAATGTTTTGCTTACTCATTGGAAAATGTTGCAGCCTGTTTTGCAAAGTAATGAAAACAGTGGCTTTTATTTCATAATAAAAGATGGAATGTAGGTTGCCTAATCTGCATGCTAATATGCATAGCTGCTGTTGTAATATAAAAGGTTGGCTTTGATGAACTTTTTGACTGCTGTTGGTGTGATATATTTATGGTTTACGTTTTGGGAGTATTACAATGGAGAAACCCAAGCAAGGCTTCTCTTTAGAATGCGAATTAATGTTTACAGGTATGCTGAACCTAAATTATTCTGGACGATTATTATCATACAGTCTGTTATTGGGTTTGCTTTAATTGTCTTTAGTATACTGTACGCTTGATTAAACACCCAGACTCTAAAAATAAAGAAACCTTGGTTAATAACGCTTTGATGTGGTGAGAATTAATTTACAGTGTTCCGTTGAGAAAACGTGCCAGCCGGAGGGGGGGAATTCGGCTGGCCGTGATAGCGGGAGAAACCATTTACGCAAATGTCCGATTACGCCTCTACAGGCTAACAGTGGCGATTCCGTACAATTCTTATGGCATCACCAGTAATTAAATTATCTGATGGTAAGTCAAGAACTACGTTGATAATGTCAGCCATGGCATTATTACTAAACCGAAAATTATTTGGTAGGTCATTGTCATCATCGAAAGCATTATCAAATGAAATAACAAAGTCTTTTATATCGGATGCTCTGCCATCTAATACTTTTTTAGGAAGTTCAATGTGTTCTGGGTCGTGTTGATTGGTTTCGAAAACACTGAGGCTTTCAATTAATTCAGCTCTTGATGGCCAGTATTTTAGATCATATCTAAAGCTAAGTAATTCTAACTGTTCAGCAATATGACTTGTAAATAAATAGTTGCTACTTCCCGCATCAACCATCATATCCAAGGCAGACTGATGTTGACCCCTTATAAATCCAGAGTGTTGATAAATGTCATCCTGCTCCCTGATTAAATTAGCAAGTAGTGAAGAATAATCAATGATTTTTTCTTGAATTGCTATTAGCTTTTTTCTGTAATCCCTAGCTTGAACTATTTCCTCTTTACAAAAATCACCACTCATCCAAATATGCTCTAGCGTTAGCCATAGATAAACCCCTTTTGTACTCTGATATTCATAAGTATCAGAGTATCCAAAAGCATCTACTAACTCTTGGAAAACGATGCTCATTTCTTCTGCCCTAGAAATAATCCTCTCCATCAATTCCCATCTAGTCATCCAGATTTTCTTTTCTTTGACGTCAGACAGCTCTCTTTCAATAAAGGATTTGCAAAAAAGAGTCGGATTTGTAGTGTTCAGGGCCATGGAACCTCACAGGTGTTATCTAATGACTTTCTATATAGTACTGAATCCAGATAGAAGTGCCGTATCTGAACTAAAGATTTTTTGTCGCTTCAGATCGTTGGACTGGAACAAAAAACTAGGTGTTGTATCGACATCTGACTAAAAAACATCCCGCGGTATGTATTAACTCGCAATAAAAAACGGCGCCGTTAAGGCGCCGTTTTTATATCACTTACCCAACCGGAATCACTGCAGCAGGGAGATATCCGCGACTTGCAGGAACAGGTTGCGCAGGTTGTTCAGCAGTGCCAGACGGTTAGCCTTGAGGGCTTCGTCGTCGGCCATCACCATCACCTCGTTGAAGAAGGTGTCGACCGGCTCGCGCAGGGCGGCCAGACGGGTGAGGGCTGCCTGATAGTCACCGGCGGCGAACAGCGGGGCCAGTTCGGCTTGCAGTTCGGCAACCTGGGTGGCCAGCGCCTTCTCGGCGGCATCGACCAGCAGTTCCGGTTTGACGGCAGTCGGCAGTTCGCCTTCGACCTTGGCCAGAATGTTGCTCACGCGCTTGTTGGCGGCAGCCAGTGCCAGTGCGGCATCCAGAGTGCGGAAGTGGCTGACGGCCTTGACGCGACGATCGAAGTCCAGCGGACGGGTCGGGCGGCGGGCCAGTACGGCCAGCACCACGTCGGCACCGATGCCTTCGTCCTGATAGGCGGCACGGAAGCGACCCAGCATGAAGTCGACCACGTCGGTGACGACGGTTTGGTTGGTCAGCTTGTTGCCGTAGACGCGTACCGCCTCTTCAACCAGTTCAACCAGATCCAGATCCAGCTGCTTCTCGGTCATGATGCGCAGGGCACCGATGGCGGCGCGACGCAGGGC
The DNA here is from genome assembly GCF_040907865.1 of Aeromonas sp. s5. Taxonomy (NCBI): domain Bacteria; kingdom Pseudomonadati; phylum Pseudomonadota; class Gammaproteobacteria; order Aeromonadales; family Aeromonadaceae; genus Aeromonas; species Aeromonas sp. s5. Next base: position 19,589 of record NZ_JBFOCO010000012.1, on the reverse strand, counting down.
GAACGGGTCCTTGTCACCTTTTGGCAGCATGCCGATGCCGAAGATACCGGCCAGGGTGTCGAACTTGTCGGCCAGCGCGACGGCGCAGGCTACCAGACCGGACGGCAGGGCATCGCCGGCAAAGCGCGGCATGTACTGTTCGTTGAGGGCCACGGCGACCGCTTCGTCTTCGCCATCGTGACGGGCGTAGTGCATCCCCATGACACCCTGGGTGTCGGTGAACTCGCCGACCATGTTGGTCATCAGATCACACTTGGAGAGCAGACCGGCACGCTTGGCCTGAGCCACGTCGGCGCCGATACGTTCGGCGATAAAGCCGGCGACGGTCTCGATGCGCTCGACCTTGGCCTTGACGGTACCCAGCTGTTGCTGGAACAGCACGGTTTCAAGGCGCGGCAGGCGGGAGGCCAGGGTCTGCTTGAGGTCGGTCTTGAAGAAGAACTCGGCGTCAGACAGACGGGGGCGAACCACCTTCTCGTTGCCGCTGATGATCTGGCTCGGGTCTTTGGACTCGATGTTGGTGACGAAGATGAACTTCGGCAGCAGCTTGCCGTGCTTGTCGTAGACCGGGAAGTACTTCTGGTCACCCTTCATGGTGTGCACCAGCGCTTCAGCCGGCACGGCCAGGAACTTCTCTTCAAAGTTGGCGGTCAGCACCACAGGCCATTCGACCAGTGCGGTCACTTCTTCCAGCAGGGCATCGTCCAGATCGGCCACGCCACCGAAGGCGGCAGCGGCCGCTTCGGCGTCAGCCTTGATCTTGGCCTTGCGCGCCATGAAGTCGGCAATCACCATGCCGCGCTCCTGCAGGATCTGCGGGTACTGGCTGGCATTGTCGATGGTGAATTCGCTCTCGCCCATGAAGCGGTGACCGCGAAGGGTGCGGGCAGAGTCGATACCCAGAATGTGGGCGGGAACGAGATCCCCATCCAGCAGCAGGGTCACGGTGAACACCGGACGCACGAACTGGATGGTCTTGTCGCCCCAGCGCATCATTTTCGGAATGGGCAGCTTGGCCAGCGCGGAGGCGACCAGTTCGCCCAGCAGATCGACGGCCGGACGGCCTTCGACCTTGGCGGTGTGAACCAGCCACTCGCCCTTGTCGGTGACCAGACGCTCGGCCTGCTCGACGGTGATGCCGTTGCCACGGGCCCAGCCTTCGGCGGCCTTGGTCGGCTTGCCTTCGGCATCGAACGCCTGGGCCACGGCCGGGCCGCGCTTCTCGACGCTCTTGCTCGGCTGCTCGCCGGCCAGCGCGTGTACCTTCAGCGCCAGACGGCGCGGGGAGGCAAACCACTCGACGTCGCCGAAGGCCAGATCGGCCTTGGTCAGCTCGGCTTTGAAGTTGTCGGCAAAGGCTTCGGCCAGGGAGCGCAGGGCTTTGGGCGGCAGCTCAGCAGTACCGATCTCTACCAGAAATGTATGTTGTGCCATGTCCGTTCCTTAACCTTGCTTGTTCTCACTGCGCTGACACATAGGGAAGCCCAGCGCTTCGCGGGAGGCGTAGTATGCCTCTGCCACGGCCTTGGTCAGGGTGCGAATGCGCAGGATGTAGCGCTGACGCTCGGTGACCGAGATGGCCTTGCGGGCATCCAGCAGGTTGAAGGAGTGAGCGGCTTTGAGGATGCGCTCGTAGGCAGGCAGCGGCAGCGGTTTTTCCAGTGCCAGCAGATTCTGGGCTTCCTTCTCGTACTGCTCGAAGCAGTGGAACAGGAACTCCACATCGGCGTGTTCGAAGTTGTAGGTGGATTGCTCCACCTCGTTCTGGTGGAACACGTCGCCGTAGGTGGTCTTGCCCAGGGGGCCGTCAGACCAGACCAGATCGTAGACGCTGTCGACGCCCTGAATGTACATGGCCAGACGTTCGAGACCGTAGGTGATCTCGCCGGTCACCGGCTTGCACTCGAGGCCGCCAACCTGCTGGAAGTAGGTGAACTGGGTCACTTCCATGCCGTTCAGCCACACTTCCCAACCCAGGCCCCAGGCACCCAGCGTCGGGTTTTCCCAGTTGTCTTCCACGAAGCGGATGTCGTGGATCTCGGGATCCATGCCCAGCTCCTTCAGGGAGCCCAGATAGAGTTCCTGAATGTTGTCGGGGGAAGGCTTGATGATCACCTGGAACTGGTAGTAGTGCTGCAGGCGGTTCGGGTTTTCACCGTAGCGGCCGTCAGTCGGACGGCGGGACGGTTGCACGTAGGCGCAGGCGATGGGCTCGGGGCCCAGGGCGCGCAGGCAGGTCATGGGGTGAGAAGTACCGGCACCCACTTCCATATCCAGCGGCTGAATGATGGTACAGCCCTGGCGGGACCAATAGTCCTGCAGCTGCAGGATCAGGCCCTGAAAGGTTTTGACATCGAATTTTTGCATAATTTTTTTCGCGCGAAATGAAATCAGAGCAAGATTTGCTGAATGTGAACCGAAGGAGTATACCGTCTGGCATGGTCGGATAATAGGCGAAATTACAGCGGATTAATGTGATGGCGCTGCGCCGGGCCTGGGCGGGAGGGGTTGTCGGCACTCCCATGCCCGGGTTGGCATCGACCCCGGGGATTGGATGAAATGACAGGAGAGAGGGAATGGAGTTGCGTTGCGCCTGGGTGACCAAAGACCCGGAATACATCGAATACCATGACAAACAGTGGGGGAGGCCGGTCCATGACTCGCGCGAGCTGTTTGCCAAGCTTTGCCTCGACGGCCAGCAGGCGGGGCTGTCGTGGATCACCATCCTGAAGCGTACCGAGAGCTACCATCGCGCCTATGCCGACTTCGATCCGGTGCGCATCGCGCAGTTCGACGAGCAGGATGTGGAGCGGCTGATGCAAGACAGCGGCATCATCCGCAACCGGCTCAAGGTGCAGTCGATCATCAAAAATGCTCGCGCCTATCTGGCGCTGGAGGCTGAAGGCGTCGACTTTGTCGATTATCTGTGGGGCTTCGTGGGCGGCGCCCCCATCGTCAACCAGCGCCAGGGCAACGGCGACATTCCGGCGACCTCAGCGGAGTCGGATGCCATGTCCAAGGCGCTCAAGAAACGTGGCTTCACCTTCGTCGGCAGCACCATCTGCTACGCCTTCATGCAGGCGGTGGGGATGGTGAACGATCATCTGGTGACCTGCCCCTGCCACGCCGAGTGCCAGCAGCCGGGGTAGATCTGGCGCACGTCAACGAAGAAGGGAGGCCTGGGCCTCCCTTCTTCGTTGTGGGGTCGCCTCAACCAGGCTGACGGGTGTGGCTCAGTGCCTCGCACACCTCGTCGCTGCTCATCAGCCGCACGAAGGGGCCGGCCAGGGTGGCGTTGTGATGGGCGATGATCTGGGGGGCGGCCAGCTGCGGGGTATCCATGCAGGTGTGGGCATCGCTCACCAGCACCACGGCGTAGCCGAGATCCGCCGCCGCCCGGCAGGTGGTATCGATGCAGTACTGGGTCTTCATGCCGGTGACGAGCAGGGTTTGTACCCCGCGCTGCTGCAGCCAACTATCGAGGGCGGTGCCGTGAAAGGCACTTGGTCGCTGTTTGTCGAACACGAGGTCGGCTGCGGTCACGGCCAGCTCGGGCACCAGTTGCCAGAGGGGGCTGCCTGCAGCGATGGGGCTACCGGCCGGGCCTGTGTGACGTACCGCCAGTACTGGGATGCCGGCACTATGGGCGGCATCGGCAAGCTGGTTGATGTTGGCCAGTAGCTGTGGGCCGGCATGGGGCGCCTCCGGGCCATGCAGCAGGCCGACCTGCATGTCGATGATGAGCAGGGCGGAATGGGCGAGTGAAGACATGGGCTGGCTCCGTTGTGGGGGAGCCCCACTCTGGCGGTAATGTCACCGGGTCGGCAACCCGCATCTGGGGGGCGTGGGCCTATGTGTTGTTCGCGCTGAGCGTGAAACGTCAGCGAGGTTCGGGGCGCATTCCTCTGCCCGAGCGGCAGCCATGCGTGGCAGATGGGGGATCTGCATCGACAGCGTCACACCTTGGCACTCCTCTGGGGTAGAATGCGCCCTCTTTGGATTTGAGTCGGTTTTTTTAGAGGTTTTTCATGCATTTCAAGACAATCGTTCCCGCCGTTGCTCTGGCCGTCGCCCTGAGCGGCTGTACCACCAACCCCTATACCGGCGAGTCCCAAACTTCCAAGGGCGCCTGGGGCGCACTGGCGGGCGCCGCTGCGGGTGCCGCCGTGGGTGCGCTCTCCTCCAGCAAGGGTGACCGCAAGAAGGGGATCCTGACCGGCGTGGCCGCCGGCGCCGCGTTGGGTGGCGGTATCGGCTACTACATGGATGTGCAGGAAGCCAAGCTGCGCGAGAAGCTGCAAGGCACCGGCGTCAGCGTGACCCGCAACGGTGATCAGCTGATCCTCAACATGCCGAACAATGTCACCTTCGACAGCTCCAGCGCCCAGTTGAAGGCCGCCGGTGCCAACACCCTGTCCGGCGTGGCCATGGTGGTTGCCGAGTTCGACAAGACCCGCCTGAACGTGGTTGGTCACACCGACAGCACCGGCTCCCGCGAGCTGAACATGAAGCTCTCCGCCCAGCGCGCCGATGCCGTCGCCGCCCAGCTGATCGGCCAGGGTGTGACCGGCAGCCGTATCTCCACCAGCGGCGTGGGCCCGGATCAGCCGGTCGCCACCAACAGCACAGCCGAAGGCAAGGCCCAGAACCGTCGGGTGACCATCACCCTGACCCCGACCGCCTAAGCGGCCCGGTTCGCAGCCATGAAAAAGGCCCCGCCAGCGATGGCGGGGCCTTTTTATTGGGGCCGTTGCGAGCAATGGCGCCTTGTTTTTTGCCCCCTTCTCCCCTTGCGGGAGAAGGGGCGGGGATGAGGGGATAACTGCCTCTTAGACTGCCGCAGTCAGCTGCACTTCTACCTTGTAGCCTTCGTGGGCCAGACGGGCCTGAACGCAGGCTCTCACCGGTGCGGTGCCCGCCGGAATCCAGGCATCCCACTGCTCGTTGAAGGCGGCGATGTCTGCAATGTCCTTGAGATAGATGTTGGCCATCAGGATCTTGTCGACGCCGGAGCCATTGGCTTCCAGCAGGCGCTGCAGGCTGGTCAACACTTCGCGGGTCTGCTGGTGAATATCGGCGGTGTCGGTGGCGGGCACTTCCACCACGTAGAGGGTACCGTTGTGAATGACCACGTCAGACCAACGCTGGGTGGTGCCGATTCGGGTAATAGCTGGCATGGATTGCTCCGGTAGTGTGGCTCATTGGCCCTTGCGGATCAGATAGCGGTAAGGGGCCTGCTCTGTCTCGCTGGCGACCAGGGTGTGATCCATGAAGCGGCAGAAACTGGGAATGTCGCGGGTGGTTGAGGGATCGTCGGCACTGACCAGCAGGGTCTCCCCATCGGCCATCAGCCGCACTTTTTTACGCACCATCATGACAGGTTCGGGACAACGAAGCCCGATTGCGTCCAACTCGTGAGTCGCGTCGCAGAATAAAGCACTCATCAATAATCAACCTTCAACCAAATCAGCTGCCAATGATACTCACGGCGAAAAAATAATCAAACGACCTGGGCTGTCAACAGCATATGTAACCAAAGTGTTATCCGGCCCTACCCACACCCCGCCGTATGAGTAATATAAAAATTGAACCATATTCAACAAGGAGGTGTGAATATGCAGGTCTCCTACGGCAGATTACAAGCCTACGCAGGCATGGGGTTCTTGTCTTTCGCCATGATAGTGATGGGCAGCCCGATCGGTAATACCGGCACCTGGTTCGGTTCCATGGTGATGATCGGACTGGGGCTCTGGATCGAGCTCAGCGATTACTACGACGAGGATGAGGACGAAAACGATCAATCCTGACCCCAAGACTCTCACGATGACAAAGGCGGATATCTCATCCGCCTTTGTCGTTTCTGGCCGCAGCGAAAAGCGTCAGCGGGTCGAGCGCATGGCCCGCTCCAGATGCAGGGCGGTCTGTTGCGGGTTGGCTCTGGGGTCGTTGAAGAAGTTGCTCAACACATCCATGATCGCCTGGCGCATGTTGGTCGGCGTCGCCATCCCCTCCGCCATGCTGGGCAGCAGGTTGCCCTCTCGCTCCGCCTGCAGGAAATCCTGGTAGGAGCGCACGGCGCAGCGGTCGAACTTGCTCATGTCCGGTTTGACCAGCGCCGGGATAGAACCCTTCACCCGGTTGAACTCCTGCTGGAAGCGCGGCGTCATCAGCAGCTGGGCCAGTTCGCCCTGGGCCTGCAGCTGGGCGGGATCCCGCTGCTTGAACATGGCGATGGAGTCGAGGTTGTAGCTGAACAGCCCCTGGCTGCCGGGGCTCGGCAGGCACTCGATATCCTCGCCTGGCCGATAGTTGCCGGCGCTCAGCTCGCCCTTCACCCAGTCCCCCATCACCTGCATGGCTGCGCCGCCGCTCTCCAGCAGGTTGGTGGCCTGGTGCCACTTCAGGCCGGCGTATTTCTCCGGCACATAGCCGCGCAGCTGCTGGAAGCGGGTCAGCACCCGCACCATGTCGGGACCGGTCAGGGTGGCGCTGTCCTGTTCCACGAACGCCTTGCGGTAGAACGCTTTGCCGCCCTCGCCGAGCGCCACCGTTTCGAACAGCACTGCCAGCTGCCAGGGTTCGTTGCCGATAGCGAGCGGGGTGATCCCTTTCTCCTTGAGCCGGTCGGCCACGGTCACGAACTGGGCCCAGCTGGTGGGGGGGGTCAGCTTGTTGCGCTCGAAGATCTTGCGGTTGAGCCACAGCCAGTTGACCCTGTGGATACCGGTGGGTACCGCCATCAGGGCGCCGTTCTGGCTGAGGGTCTCCCGCACCATGGGCGGCAGCTGGGGGTACCAGCCGAGGTGTTCGGCCATGGGGCTGAGATCGCGCAGGAAGCCGAGTCCGGCCCACTCCCGCAACTCGAACCCCTTGAGGTGGGCTGCCTCCGGCGGGTTGGCCGCCAGCGCCCGGCTTTTCAGCACCGTCATGGCGCTCTTGCCGCCGCCCCCTTGCACCGCGAAGTCGTTCCACTGATTGCCCTGCTCGGTCCATTCTGACTTGAGCACCTCCACCGCCTTGGCCTCGCCGCCGGACGTCCACCAGTGCAGCACCTCCACCTGGGAGGCGCTTACAGGCAGGGAGAGCAGGGTGATGACAGAAAAAGACAACCACTTCATAAGGTTACTGCCTTGGTAGGGAGAGGGTGGCCTGCAGGCCGCCCTGCGGACGATTTTCCAGCACCAGGTCGCCGCCGTGGGCGTGGGCTATGTTGCGGGCAATGCCCAGACCCAGGCCGGTGCCGGCCAGATCCGTGCTGAGCCGGTAGTAGGGCTCGAAGATGCGTTCGAACTGATCTTCCGGCAGGCCGGGGCCCTCGTCCATGATGAACAGGATCAGCATCTCTTCGTCGTCCATGATGATGATGCGCACTTTCTGGCCGTATTTGATGCCGTTGTCCACCAGGTTGCCGATGCAGCGCTTGAGGGCCAGCGGTTTGCCGCGGTAGGGCTGCTTGCAGTGGCCTTCGATGGTCAGCCGCTCGTCGTGCAGGTTCATGGCCTCCGCCATCTGTTCCAGCATGGCGTCGATGTCGAGCTGCTCGATGTTCTCGTGGATGTCGGTATCCTTCACCGTCTGCAGCGCCCCCTTCACCATCAGCTCCAGCTCGTCCAGATCCTTGTTGAACTTGGCGATCTGCTGCTCGTCGTCGAGCAGCTCGACCCGCAGCCGCAGCCGGGTGATGGGGGTCTTGAGGTCGTGGGAAATGGAGCTGAACAACCGCTCTCTATCGTCGATATAGCGGCGGATGCGGTGCTGCATGATGTTGAAGGCGCGGGTGGCCGCCACTATCTCGGAGGCCCCCTCCTCCTTGAGCGAGGGCTGGTCGATGTCCTTGCCGAGGTTGACTGCCGCCTTGGCCAGCCGGCGCAGCGGCCGGGTCTGCCAGCGCACCAGCAGGAAGGTGAAGAAGCAGAGGAACACCGTCATCAGGGCGATGAAGCGCACCTGGTTGCTGGGCATGACGGTATCATCCAGCGTCATGTAGGGGGCGGGCAACAGGGCCGCCAGATAGAGCCACTCCCCCGGCTCTATCTCGATCTGGGTCACCAGTACCGGCGGGTTGAGCGGCTCCAGCGACAGGGTGTAGCGGGCCCAGGAGGAGGGCAGATCCGCCAGCAGGGTGTCGTTGTTGAAGACGTGCAGATCCTCTGGCCGCGAGAAGTCCACCTTGATCGCCATGGCGTCGGAGAGCTTGCGGGTCAGCACCCCCTGCACCTCCTTGAGCACCAGCGTCTTGCGCTCGCTGTCGGGGATGGCGCTGATGTGGATCTCCTCCTCGTTCAGGGAGACGAAGAAGCGGCTGCCGCCCATGTTGCGCAGCTGGTCCAGCGCGATGTGGCGATACTGCAGCGGCAAGGATTTGAAGAAGTTGACGGTGGAGGCGGCCGACAGCGCCAGGTTGCGGGTGGTGCTGAGCATGCCCTCCAGCTCCCGCTTCTGGATCTGCTGCATCCAGATGCCGGTGAGGATGGTCTGGGAGAGCAGGATCGCCAGCAGCAACAGCAGCAGCATCCGCGACAGCAGGGAGCGGGGTACCAGAACCCGCCAGAACCACCTGCTATTCATGGGATCTCTCGCCTTGTGTCGATCAGCATGCCGTCGCTACCTTGCCGGGCCATCATGGGATCTCGTGCACCTCGGCAATCAGCATGTAGCCACTGCCGCGAATGGTCTTGATGATGCGCGGGCTCTTGCCGTTGTCACCCAGCTTCTGGCGCAGTCGGCTGATCTGTACGTCGATGCCGCGCTCCATCGGCAGGCTCTCACGACCGCGAGTGGCGTCTGAGATGGTATCCCGGTCCAGCACCACGCCGGGCTGCTGCAGGAACATGCCGAGCAACATGGCGTCGCTGCCGGAGAGATCCAGCAGGCTGCCATCCTCGTGAGTCAGCTGGTGGCTCAGGGTATCCAGGGTCCACTCGGCGAAGCGCAGCCGGCGGCTCGGCTCCTTCTCTTTCTCCGGCTGGCGAAATTCGGCGCGGCGCAGCAGCGCCTTGATGCGGGCCTGCAGCTCGCGCGGGCTGAACGGCTTGGCGATGTAGTCGTCGGCACCGAGTTCCAGCCCGATCACCCGGTCAGCCTCGTCGGAGGCGGCGGTCAGCATGATGATAGGGACCTGAGAGTCGCGACGGATCTGCTGGCAGAGGGTAAAACCGTCGTCGCCAGGCATCATGATATCGAGAATGATGAGGTCCGGGCTGTGCTGGGCGAGCTGCTGACGCATCTCGTTGCCCTCCGCTGCGGTCAATACCTCGAAGCCAGCCCTGGTCAGGTATTCATTGAGCAGCTCGCGGATCTCTTGGTCGTCGTCGACGATCAGCAGTTGTTTGCTCGTTGACATATGTATGTGCATCCACCCATTTTTTTGTGCAGATTGAACCTGTCGGGGGAGCAAAAAGCAAGCAAGCCCCCCATCTAATGTGAGGTTATGGGCAATATCCTCCCATATCCTGCCGTGCAAATAAAAAAGGCCGACCCAAACGGGCCGGCCAAGACGCAGATGCTGACGACAGAAGTGCACCCCGTGTGGCGCACTCCACAGACTCGATGGCGGGGCAGTCTGACCGGCCCCAAAACCTGCGATACGGGCCGCCTCGCCGGAAAGCAGAAGCGGGCCCATATTGTAAAATTCAGCCCCAGGCGGGGCACTGCCCGGACCGGCGGACCGGTCCGGGGGATACAGTTACACTCGCTCGAACACGGTGGCGATGCCCTGACCCAGGCCGATGCACATGGTGGCCACGCCCAGGGTCGCGTCCTTCTCTTCCATCAGATTGATCAGGGTGGTGGAGATGCGGGCACCGGAGCAGCCGAGCGGGTGACCCAGGGCGATGGCGCCGCCGTTCAGGTTCACCTTCTCGTCCACCAGGTCTTGCAGACCCAGATCCTTCACGCAGGGGAGGGACTGGGCGGCAAACGCCTCGTTCAGCTCGAACAGATCGATGTCACCGACGGTCAGACCGGCCCGCTTGAGCGCCTTCTGGGTGGCCGGCACCGGGCCGTAACCCATGATGGCGGCGTCGCAACCGGCGATGGCCATGGCACGTACCTTGGCGCGCGGGGTGAGGCCGAGCGCCTTGGCGCGATCCGCACTCATCACCAGCATGGCGGCGGCGCCATCGGACAGGGCCGAAGAGGTGCCGGCGGTGACGGTGCCGTTGACCGGGTCGAACACCGGGCGCAGCTGGCTCAGGGTGTCGACCGTGGTCTCGGGGCGGATCACCTCGTCATAGTCGTAGAAGAAGCGGGCGCCGTTGGCGTCGTGCCCTTCCAGCCCGACGATCTCCTTGGCGAAACGGCCTTCCACGGTGGCGGCGTGAGCGCGGCGATGGGAGCGAGCGGCAAACTCGTCCTGCTGTTGACGGCTGATGCCGTGCAGCTTGCCGAGCATCTCGGCGGTCAGCCCCATCATGCCGGAGGCTTTTGCCACCGACTTGGCCATGCCGGGGTGGAAGTCCACCCCGTGGCTCATGGGCACGTGGCCCATGTGCTCGACGCCGCCGATGATGAAGATGTCGCCGTCACCCACCTGGATGGCGCGGGAGGCATCGTGCAGCGCCTGCATGGAGGATCCGCACAGGCGGTTGACGGTGACCGCCCCCACCTGTTTCGGGATGCCGGCCAGCAGGGCGGCGTTGCGGGCGATGTTGAAGCCCTGCTCCAGGGTCTGCTGCACGCAGCCCCAGTAGATGTCCTCGATCTCGTTCGGGTCTAGGTTGGGGTTGCGCAGCAGGATGGATTTCATCAGGTGCGCGGACAAGTCTTCTGCACGCACGTTGCGGAAGGCGCCGCCCTTGGACCGGCCCATCGGGGTCCGGATACAGTCGACAATGACTACGTCTTTCATGAATGGATCTCCTTTCCGCAATCAGTAGAAGGTTTTGCCCTGGGCGGCCATCTCACGCAGCTTGTCGCTGACGCGATAGAGCGGGCCAAGGTCGGCATACTGGTCGGCCATGGCCACATAGCGATCCAGACCGATAGTGTCCAGATAGCGGAACACGCCGCCGCGGAAGGGAGGGAAACCCAGACCGTAGACCAGCGCGATGTCGGCTTCGGCTGGGGTGGCGACTATGCCCTCTTCCAGACAGAGCACCACCTCGTTGATCATGGGGATCATCATGCGGGCGATGATGGCGTCCTTGTCGAAATCCTGTTTCGGCTTGGCGATGGGGGCCAGCAGCTCGTAGCTGGCGGCGTCGGCCACCTTCTTCGGCTTGCCCTTCTTGTCGGCCTCGTAGGCGTAGAAGCCCTTGCCATTCTTCTGACCGAAGCGGCTCGCCTCGTACATCACGTCGATGGCGGTACGGCCTTCCTTGCTCATGCGCGCCGGGAAGCCCTGCGCCATCACGTCACCGGCATGGTGGCCGGTGTCGATGCCGACCACGTCCAGCAGGTAGGCGGGGCCCATGGGCCAGCCGAACTCCTTCTCCATCACCTTGTCGACGGCGGCGAAGTCGGCGCCATCGGCGACCAGCTTGTTGAAGCCGAAGAAGTAGGGGAACAGCACGCGGTTGACGAAGAAGCCAGGGCAGTCGTTGACCACCACCGGGGACTTGCCCATGGCGGCGGCGTAGGCCACCACGCGGTTGATGGTGTCGTCCGAGGTTTGCTCGCCGCGGATGATCTCCACCAGCGGCATGCGATGCACCGGGTTGAAGAAGTGCATGCCGCAGAAGTTCTCGGGGCGCTTCAGGCTCTTGGCCAGCAGGGAGATGGGGATGGTGGAGGTGTTGCTGGCGAGCACGGCGTCGTCGCCGATCACGCCTTCTACTTCACTCAGCACGGCCGCCTTCACTTTCGGGTTCTCGACTACGGCCTCGACCACCACGTCCACATGCTTGACGTTGTCATAGCTGAGGGTCGGGGTGATGGCGGAGAGCACCTGGCCCATCTTGATGCCGTCGATGCGACCGCGCTCGAGCTGGCCGTTGAGCAGCTTGGTGGCTTCGCCCATGCCAAGTGCCAGCGCCTTCTCGTTGATGTCCTTCATCACCGCCGGGATACCCTTGCTGGCGGACTGGTAGGCGATGCCGCCCCCCATGATGCCGGCACCCAGCACGGCGGCATGGCCGGTGGCCTTGTTTGCCTGCTTGGCGGCCTTCTTGGCCAGCGCCTTGATGTGCTGATCGTTGAGGAAGATGCCGACCAGCGCCTTGGCCACGTCGGTTTTCGCCAGCTTGATGAAGGTGGCGGCTTCGGCGGCCAGCGCTTCGTCCCGACCCATGCCGGCGGCGGCTTCCACCGTCTTCACGGCGGCCATGGGTGCCGGATAGTGTTTGCCCGCCACGGCGGCAACCATGCCGGCGGCGGTGGTGAAGCTCATCATGGCTTCCAGTTTGGAGAGGCGCAGCGGGGCCTTCTTGGCGGCGCGGCGGCTCTGCCAGTCCAGCTTGCCCTTGATCGCGTCCTTGATCATCTGCACGGCGGCGCCCTGCAGCGCATCCGGGGAGACCACGGCATCGATGGCACCCACCTTGAGAGCGTCATCGGCACGGTAATCCTTGCCGGTGGTGATCCACTCCAGCGCGTTGTCGGCTCCGATCACTCGCGGCAGGCGGACGGTGCCGCCAAAGCCGGGCATGATGCCGAGCTTGGTCTCGGGCAGGCCAATCTTGGCCGTGGTATCAGCCAGCCGGAAGTCGGTGGAGAGAATTGTCTCGCAGCCGCCGCCCAGGGCGTGGCCCTTGATGGCGGAGAGGGTCGGCACCGGCAGATCTTCGATGGCGTTGAAGATGTCGTTGGCCTTTTTCAGCCAGCCGAGCAGATCTTCCTGCGGCAGATCGAACAGTTCCAGGAATTCGGTGATGTCGGCGCCGACGATGAAGGCGTCTTTGCCGGAGGTGAGGATCAGACCTTTTAGTTCACGTTCTTGTTGTAATGCGGCGATCGCTTCGCTCAGGGAGAGCAGGGTAGCGCGATCCAGCTTGTTGACTGAACCCGGAGCATCGAACCTCAGCTCGGCAATGCCGTCTTCGAGGTAGCTGACCGTCAGGGTTTCGCCTTGGTAGATCATGAGAGTGTCTCCTTGTTCCCACATGGTGGGGGGTGGTGCTCCTTTATCCCCAGCAGGGGGTGAGGCTCACTATTGATCCAAAAGAAGACAATTTCAACACCTATTTAAAACATTCGTTTAACAGATCTCGAGTAAAAGCTCGCCTCAGATTAACAATCAAAATAAAGGCGTCTGATGACGCCTTTATTAACCTTGTGTGGCCTCAGCTGGCCAGCTCGGGCCGGTCGCGATACTGGCTCAGCACCTCGGGATCGGCGAGAGCGTGGGTGTTGTTGACGGGCCGGTTGTGCACCACTTCCCGCACCGCCAGCTCCACTATCTTGCCGGACTTGGTGCGCGGAATGGCGTCTACCTGCAGGATGCGGGCCGGCACGTGGCGGGCGGTGCAGTGCTGGCGCACCTGCTGGCGGATACGCTCGCGCAGCGGCTCGTCCAGCTTGAGACCAGGCTTGAGCTTGACGAACAGCACCACCCGCTCGTCTTGCTGCCACTGCTGGCCGATGACGATGCTCTCTTCTACTTCCTCCAGCTGTTCGACGTAGCGGTAGATCTCGCTGGTGCCGATGCGCACGCCGCCCGGGTTGAGGGTGGCGTCGGAGCGGCCGTAGAACAGGATGCCGCCGGTCGGGGTCAGCTCTATCCAGTCGCCGTGGCACCAGATGTTGTCGAACCGCTCGAAATAGGCGGCGTGGTACTTGTCGCCGCCGTCATCTCCCCAGAAGCCGATGGGCTGGGCCGGAAACGGCTTGGTGCAGACCAGCTCGCCCTTTTCACCCTGCACCGGTTGGCCCGCTTCGTTGAATACCTGCACCGCGAGACCGAGGCCGCGCCCCTGGCTCTCGCCGCGGTAGACGGGGCTGAGCGGGTTGCCGATGACGAAGCAGGAGCAGATGTCGGTGCCACCGGAGATGGAGCTGAGCTGCACATCCTGCTTGATCTGCTGATAGACGTAGTCGAACCCTTCGGGAGAGAGCACGGAGCCGGTGCTGCAGATGAGCCGCAGGTGTGGCAAGTCGTGGGTCTTGATAGGGGCATAACCCTGCTTGTGCAGCGCATCCAGGTATTTGGCCGAGGTGCCGAACAGGGCGACTTCTTCGTCGCGGGCGAGATCCCACAGCACGTTGCCGTCCGGGTAGAAGGGGGAGCCGTCGTAGAGCACCAGGGTGGCGCCGGAGGCGAGCGCGCTCACCAGCCAGTTCCACATCATCCAGCCGCAGGTGGTGAAGTAGAAGATACGCTCCCCCGGCTTGATGTCGCAGTGCAGCTGGTGTTCTTTCAGGTGTTGCAGCAGGGTGCCGCCGATGCCGTGTACGATGCACTTGGGCTTGCCGGTGGTGCCGGACGAATAGAGGATGTAGAGCGGGTCGTTGAAGGCCATGGGCTCGAACTGCAGGCTGGCATCCGGCTGGCTGGCCAGGATCTGACGCCAGTCGTGGCCCAGTTGCAGGGAGTGGCCGAGCAGGGGGATCATGACCGTCTGCTCTATGCTGTCGATCTGGCCGACGACCCCCGCCACCTTGTCCTGAATGTCGATGGCCTTGCCGTTGTAGCGATAGCCATCCACCGCAAACAGCACCCGCGGCCGGGTCTGGCCGAAGCGCTCCACCACGCTGGCTTCGCCAAAATCCGGGCTGGTGGAGGTCCAGATTGCTCCCAGACTGGTGGTCGCCAGCATGGCTACCACGGTTTCCGGGATATTGGGCAGATAGGCTGCCACTACGTCGCCCCGGCCGATTCCTTGGCCACGCAACCACTGAGCCAGCCTGGCCACCTGATCCGCCAGTTCGCGCCAGCTCAAGGTCTGGCTGGGGCTCCCTTCGATGCGGGAGATGATGGCCGGCGTGTCATCCTGACGGCGCAGCAGGTTTTCGGCGAAGTTGAGCCGGCTGTCGGGGAACCAGCGGGTGCGCTGCATCTCCTGGCGGTTCTCCGCCACTATGTTGCCGAGCTCGCCCTTGACGCCGCAGTGCTGCCACACCAGCGGCCAGAAACGGGTTGTCTTCTCCACCGACCACTGGTAGAGCTGGGCGTAGCTGTGCAGCTGCAGGCCGTGGAAGCGGTTGACCTCGGCCATGAAGTGCTGGAGGTTGGATTGCTGCATCCGCTCCTGATCCGGTTGCCACAGGCAAAGGTTGTGCATGAGTAGTCCCTGACTGCATGTATCTACCGGCAGTGTATTGAATTGTTTTTTATTTGTTAATGGTTGGTTTTTGTTTCATAACAAAAGCCTTGTAACGTATGCGTTACCTCACGAAGCGATAGCTTGACGGTTCGAGCCTTGATTCGCTTGATGTTATGCTGAAACCACATTTCTCCCGGAGCAGGACGCCATGAGCAGCTACAGCCAACTTTTTGCCCAGCACCTCGACACCTTGCAGCAGCGCACCCGCGACATACTGCAACAGCAGGGACTGGGCGGTCTGGCCATCCACTCCGGCCAGACCCACCGCATCTTCCTCGATGATCAGGATTACCCCTTCAAGGTGAACCCCCAGTTCAAGGCCTGGCTGCCGGTGCTGGACAATCCCCACTGCTGGTTGCTGGTGGATGGGGTGAACAAGCCGGTGCTGCTGTTCTACCGGCCGGTGGATTTCTGGCACAAGGTAGCGGACCTGCCCAACGCCTTCTGGGTCGACTTCTTCGATATCCGCTTCCTGACCCGCCCGGAACAGGTTGCCGATCATCTGCCGGCCAACAGGCAGGAGTGGGCCTATCTGGGTGGCCATCTGGAGGTGGCCGAGCTGCTGGGGCTGGGCCAGCCCAACCCGGAGGCGGTCCTCAACTATCTGCACTACCACCGTGCCTACAAGACCCCCTATGAGCTGGAGTGTCTGCGCGATGCCAACCGCATCGGGGTACGCGGCCACATTGCGGCCAAGGACTCCTTCATGGCGGGGGCGAGCGAGTTCGAGATCAACCTGGCCTACATGAAGGCGGTCGGGCAGGGGGCCAATGAGGCGCCCTACGGCAATATCGTCGCCATCAACCGCAATGCGGCCATCCTGCACTACACCCACCTCTCCACTCAGCGGGTACCCGATGCGGAGCGCTATTCCTTCCTCATCGACGCCGGCGTGGACGTGCACGGCTATGCCTCCGACATCACCCGGACCTGGGCCTGGCGGCGCGGCGAGTTTGCCGATCTGATCGCGGCGCTGGATGCCCAGCAGCAGGAGATCATCGAGGAGATCAAGCCGGGCCGCCGTTACAGCGAGCTGCATCTGCAGATGCATCACAGGCTGGCGCGCCTGCTGCAAGCCACCGAGCTGGTGGACATGTCGGTGGACGAGATGATCCACACCGGGGTGACCAACGTCTTCTTCCCCCACGGCCTCGGCCACTTCCTCGGCCTGCAGGTACACGATGCCGGCGGCTTCATGCAGGATGAGCGCGGCACCCACCTGTCGGCTCCCGAACAGTTCCCCTATCTGCGCTGCACCCGGGTGATGGAGGTGGGCCAGGTGTTCACCATAGAGCCGGGCCTCTACTTCATCGACAGCCTGCTGGAGCCGCTGCGCCAGGGTGAGCAGGGCAAGCGGGTCAACTGGAACAAGGTCGAGGCGCTGCGCCCCTATGGCGGCATCCGCATCGAAGACAACGTGGTGCTGCATGCCAACGGGGTGGAGAACCTGACCAGACAAGCAGGGCTCTGATGGCGGCGGACTATTCCATACCGGCCGCACCGCTGGAGGTGAGTGAAGAGATCAAGAAGAGCCGTTTCATCACTTATCTTGCCCACACGCCGACCGTCGAGGCCGCCAAGGCCTGGATTGGCGAGATAAAACAACAACACCCCGGGGCCCGGCATCACTGCTGGGCCTTTGTCGCAGGTGCCCCGCAGGACAGCCAGGTCTATGGCTTCAGCGATGATGGTGAGCCCTCTGGCACCGCCGGCAAGCCCATGCTGGCCCAGCTGATGGGGTCGGGTCTCGGCGAGATCGCCGCCGTGGTGGTGCGTTATTACGGTGGTGTGCTGCTGGGCACCGGCGGCCTGGTCAAGGCCTACGGCGGTGGCGTGGGGGCGGCACTCAAGCAGCTCGAGACCCGCATCAAGCGCCAGCAGACGGCCTCTCTCATCCAGTGCGACTATGCCGACATGGGGGCCGTAGAGGCCCTGATCCAGGCTCATCAGGGCCAGTTGTTGACGGCCGACTATGGCGCCAGCGTAACACTGCAGGTGGCGTGGGAGTCTGCGCTCTGGGCCCGAATCGCACAGGAATTGACCGACCGAACCCAGGGTCGGGTATCCCTTCGTCCCTTAGATGGCTAGAATCCATCGCTCTTTTGGTCTGAAGAGGGAGCCGGAATGCAGATTCTGAGCATCATTCGTATCGTTGGCCTGCTGGTCGCACTGTTCAGTTCGACCATGCTGCTGCCTGCGATGGTTGCATTTGGCTATCGTGATGGTGGTGGTGCCGAGTTCGTCAACTCCTTCTTCATCGCTCTGCTGCTCGGCGCCGCACTCTGGTTTCCCAACCGTCATCAGAAGAAGGACCTCAGGTCCAAGGAGGGCTTCCTCATCGTCGTGCTGTTCTGGGTGGTACTGGGCAGCGTCGGGGCCTTGCCGTTCCTGCTGGGAGAGGTGCCCGGCATGACGGTGTCCGAGGCCTTCTTCGAGTCGTTTTCCGGCCTGACCACCACGGGGGCGACCGTGCTCACCGGGCTGGACAACCTGCCCAAGGCGTTTCTGTTCTATCGCCAGCTGCTGCAGTGGTTGGGGGGCATGGGGATCATAGTGCTGGCGGTAGCCATACTGCCGCTGCTCGGCATCGGGGGCATGCAGCTCTATCGCGCCGAAATTCCGGGGCCGGTCAAGGACAACAAGGTCACCCCGCGTATCGCCGAGACGGCCAAGGCGCTCTGGTTCATCTATCTGCTGCTCACCTCCCTCTGCGCCCTGGCGTACTGGATGGCGGGCATGACCCTGTTCGATGCCATCTGTCACTCCTTCTCCACCATGTCAGTGGGGGGCTTCTCGACTCACGATGCCAGCATAGGTTTCTTCAACAGCCCGGCCATCAACCTGATCACAGTGCTGTTTCTGCTGCTGGCGAGCGTCAACTTTGCCCTGCACTTCATGGTGTTCGCCCACAAGCCGGTGCGCCTGAGCAGTTATCTGCGGGACTCCGAACTCAAGGTGTTCCTGAGCATCCAGTGTGTACTGGTACTGATCTGCTTCGTCTCCCTGTTGTTCCACGGCCACTACGATACCTGGCAGGATGCGCTCAACCACGGCCTGTTCCAGGCGGTGTCGCTGGGCACGACTACCGGTTACAGCACCACCAGTTATGCGGATTGGCCCTCTTTTCTACCTATGTTGCTGATGTTTTCCGCCTTCATCGGCTGCTGCGCCGGCAGCACCGGGGGCGGCATCAAGGTGATGCGCTTCATGATCCTGTTCCTGCAGGGGATGCGCGAGCTGAAGCGACTGGTGCATCCACGCGCCATCTATACCCTCAAGCTGGGCCGTCGCGCCGTACCAGAGCGGATTGTGGAAGCGGTGTGGGGCTACTTTGCCACCTATATCATTCTGTTCTTCATCTTTATGCTGTTGTTGCTGATGACCGGCTTGAATGAGGTGACCGCCTTCTCTGCCGTGGCGGCCGCGTTTACCAACGTGGGGCCGGGGCTGGGGGAGGTGTCGGCCAACTTTGGCAATATCTCGGCAACGGCCCAATGGATACTGGTGGTCGCCATGTTGTTTGGTCGATTGGAAATCTTTACGCTTCTGGTACTGTTTACCCCTGCATTCTGGCGTAGTTGAGGTTGGTATGGACAAGATTCTGGTGCTTTATTCTTCCCGTGACGGGCAAACGCGAAAAATCGTCGATGCCATGCTGGCTGAGATCGAGGGATGCGAGGTGGTGATGCAGGATCTGCACAGCCTGCCCATGTGCAACCTCAGCAAGTTCAAGAAGGTGCTTATCGGCGCTTCCATTCGCTATGGTAACTTCCACCCCAGCCTGTTCAGTTTCATTCATGCTCATCACGAACAGCTGGAAGTGGCCAACGCTGCCTTCTTCTGCGTCAACCTGACGGCCCGCAAGCCCGAGAAGCAGACCCCGCAGACGAATGCTTACATGAAGAAGTTTTTGCGTCTCTCCCCCTGGAAGCCAAAAACCCTGGGGGTGTTTGCCGGTGCGCTGCAGTACTCCCGCTATAACTGGTGGCAGACCCGCATCATTCAGCTGATCATGAAGATCACCGGCGGTAGCACGGATACCAGCAAGGACCTCGAGTTTACCGACTGGGACAAAGTGCGCAGTTTTGCCCGCGATTTCTGGTCAAAAAAATAGCCGTGGCAGTGTGAACGCGGCTTGAGCCCTGCGGATGCAGGGCTTTTTGTTTGATAAATAGACGCTTGACCGACCAAAACACGAAAAATGCCAGTTTTTGCAAAATTTCCCTTGTCATCGCGGTGCGGCTCCCTATAATGCGCCTCCATCGACACGGCAAGCGGCAACGCAAACAGCCGGGTCGGTAGCCTCGAAAAGCCTTTGAAAATAAGGCTTGACTCGAGAAGGCGGTTGAGTAGAATGCCACTCCCGCAGCAGCCAAAAGCTGCGTCGCT
>NZ_JBFOCO010000011.1:0-129479 GCF_040907865.1 Aeromonas sp. s5 | reverse complement strand
GCAGTTGAGGCAGTTGAGGCAGTTGAGGCAGTTGAGGCAGTTGAGGCAGTTGAGGCAGTTGAGGCAGTTGAGGCAGTTGAGGCAGTTGAGGCAGTATCAGAATCCACTAAAAGAAAAGCCGGGACAAGCCCGGCTTTTTCTTTTATCACTCAGCAGCTGCTTCAGCAGCGGCCGGGCGGTCTACCAGCTCAATGTAAGCCATAGGGGCGTTGTCGCCAGCACGGAAACCGCATTTCAGAATGCGAGTATAACCGCCGGCGCGCTCCAGGTAGCGCGGGCCCAGTTCATTGAACAGCTTAGCCACGATCGCGTTATCGCGAGTACGGGCAAATGCCAGGCGACGATTAGCAACGCTATCAGTCTTGGCAAGGGTGATCAGCGGTTCAACTACACGACGCAGCTCTTTTGCCTTAGGCAGAGTCGTCTTGATGATCTCATGACGAACCAGGGAGCTGGCCATGTTGCGGAACATAGCCTGACGATGGCTGCTGTTCCGGTTCAGTTGACGACCACTCAAACGATGGCGCATGACCTTATCCTTCTAACTAAATCTGTGAAACCCGTAATCTGGATTACTCGTCAGCGATGCTGGCGGGCGGCCAGTTCTCAAGGCGCATGCCAAGAGACAGACCACGGGAGGCCAACACGTCCTTGATCTCAGTCAGGGACTTCTTACCGAGGTTAGGAGTTTTAAGCAACTCAACTTCGGTACGCTGTACCAGATCACCAATATAGTGGATAGCTTCTGCCTTCAGACAGTTCGCAGAACGAACTGTCAGCTCCAAATCATCGACAGGACGCAGCAGAATCGGATCAAACTCGGGTTTCTCTTCTTTCTTCTCGGGCACGCTGACATCGCGCAGATCCACAAAGGCTTCCAGTTGCTCGGCCAGAATAGTGGCAGAACGACGGATGGCTTCTTCAGGATCCAGGGTACCATTGGTCTCCATGTCGATGACCAGCTTGTCCAAGTCGGTACGCTGTTCAACCCGTGCTGCCTCAACATTGTAGGCAATACGAACGATGGGGCTGAACGCGGAGTCCAGTAGCAGGCGACCGATAGGACGCTCTTCATCATCGTTGTGAACACGAGCAGAAGCAGGCACATAACCACGACCGCGCTGAACTTTCAGGCGCATGCTGATTTCAGCATTGGCACCAGTCAGGTGGCAGATTACGTGCTCCGGGTTTACGATCTCGACTTCATCACCGTGAGTGATATCACCAGCGGTAACGGGGCCTGTTCCAGACTTGGTCAGGGACAGAGTTACCTCGTCCTTGCCTTCCAGCTTCACAGCGATACCTTTCAGGTTGAGCAGGATTTCAAGAATGTCTTCCTGTACACCTTCTTTGCTGCTGTACTCATGCAGTACACCGTCAATTTCGACTTCAGTAACTGCACAACCGGGCATAGAAGACAGCAAAATACGACGCAGGGCGTTGCCCAGCGTGTGACCAAAGCCACGCTCGAGTGGCTCAAGAGTCACTTTCGCATGAGTCGGGCTAACTTGCTCGATGTCAACTAGCCGCGGTTTAAGAAAATCTGTTACAGAACCCAGCATTGTGTCCTCTCTTTAGAAGCTAGCTTTACTTGGAGTAAAGCTCGACGATCAGCTGTTCGTTAATGTCGGCAGACAGGTCGGAACGCTCTGGCAGACGCTTGAAAGCACCTTCCATTTTAGCGGCATCAACCTCTACCCAAGTCGGCTTCTCGCGCTGACCAGCAACCTCAAGGGCCGCTTTGATACGCGCTTGCTTCTTAGCCTTCTCACGAACGCAGATCACGTCCTCAGGGGAAACCTGGAAAGAAGGAATGTTCACAACGCGACCGTTTACCATGATGGCCTTGTGGCTCACCAGCTGACGAGATTCAGCGCGGGTAGCACCGAAGCCCATGCGGTAGACGACGTTGTCCAGACGACCTTCCAGCAGCTGCAACAGGTTTTCACCGGTGTTACCCTTTTGACGGGCAGCGTCGCGGTAGTAGTTGCGGAACTGTTTTTCCAATACGCCGTAGATACGACGAACTTTTTGTTTCTCGCGCAGCTGAACACCGTAGTCAGACAGACGCGCTTTACGCGCACCGTGTTGACCAGGAACGGTGTCAATCTTGCACTTAGAATCAATCGCACGAACACCAGACTTCAGGAAGAGGTCGGTGCCCTCACGACGGCTAAGCTTAAGCTTAGGACCGATATATCTTGCCATCTTCTTTCTCCAACAATCCTAGACCAAGTAGCTACAGCGTTACACGCGGCGCTTCTTGGGAGGACGACAACCGTTGTGCGGGATCGGAGTCACATCAGTAATGTTAGTGATGCGGAAACCAGCCGCGTTCAGAGCGCGGATGGAAGACTCACGACCGGGACCCGGACCTTTAACCATGACTTCCAGGTTCTTCACGCCATATTCTTTGGCCATCTCACCAGCGCGCTCGGCAGCTACCTGAGCAGCGAACGGGGTGGACTTACGAGAACCACGGAAACCGGAACCA
Organism: Aeromonas sp. s5; assembly: GCF_040907865.1. Lineage (NCBI taxonomy): Bacteria > Pseudomonadati > Pseudomonadota > Gammaproteobacteria > Aeromonadales > Aeromonadaceae > Aeromonas > Aeromonas sp. s5. Next base: position 126,985 of record NZ_JBFOCO010000011.1, on the reverse strand, counting down.
CCAGAAGTAGCCCAAGACAGAGCGTTGCCCTGACGGTCAGTAATGGTCACGATTGTGTTGTTGAAAGATGCATGAACGTGCGCAATACCGTCGCTCACTTGCTTTTTAACGCGCTTGCGAGCACGAGTCGGAGTTTTAGCCATTTTCTACCTTCCCGTTACTTCTTGATAGCCTTGCGCGGACCCTTACGGGTACGAGCGTTGGTCTTGGTACGTTGACCACGAACAGGCAGGCTACGACGGTGACGCAAACCACGGTAGCAACCCAGATCCATCAATCGCTTGATGTTCATGGAAATCTGACGACGCAGGTCACCTTCAACGGTGAATTTACCTACTTGTTCACGCAGACTCTCGATCTGAGCTTCGTCCAGGTCTTTAATTTTCACATTCTCAGCGATACCGGCTGCGGCACAGATGGCCTTGGAGCGGGTACGACCGACGCCATAAATAGCAGTCAAAGCGATGACTGCATGCTTATGGTCAGGAATGTTAATGCCAGCGATACGGGCCACTATTCACTCCTACATATAGTAGATTACGACCACCACAAAGCCCGTGAGCGGATACGTGGCGGTCAACCAATACACAACAAAAGTTGGCTGGCTATATTAGCCAGCACAACTATTTGTTGCAAGTACTAACCGTAAAAAATTAGCCTTGGCGCTGTTTATGCTTTGGCTCGCTGCAAATCACACGCACCACACCGTGACGCTTGATGATTTTGCAGTTACGGCAGATTGCCTTAACGGAAGCACGAACTTTCATTGCTTAACTCCGTAACTACGCCGACCTTTAGCGGCCGTAGCCCTTCAGGTTGGCCTTCCTCAGGACGTCGCCATATTGATGAGACATCATATGGGTCTGAACCTGAGCCATGAAGTCCATGATAACTACCACGATAATCAGTAGCGAGGTGCCACCGAAATAGAACTGAACGTTCCAGGCAGTCATCAGGAACTGGGGTACCAGACAGATAAAGGTTATATAGAGCGCACCTGCCAATGTCAGGCGGGTCATAACCTTATCGATATAACGTGCTGTCTGCTCGCCCGGGCGGATCCCCGGGATAAAGGCTCCACTCTTCTTCAGGTTATCTGCTGTCTCGCGGGGGTTGAACACCAGCGCGGTATAGAAGAAGCAGAAGAAGATAATGGCTGCTGCATAGAGCATCTCATACAAGGGCTGACCCGGCTGCAGGACCATAGAGACCTGTTGCAGGATATCGGCAACCTTGCCCTCCCCCTGACCAAACCAAGAGGTAATGGTCCCCGGGAAGAGGATGATGCTGGATGCGAAAATCGCAGGAATCACACCGGCCATATTTACTTTCAACGGCAGGTGTGTGCTTTGCGCTGCGAATACCTGGCGGCCTTGTTGACGCTTGGCATAGTTAACGACGATACGACGCTGACCACGCTCCACGAACACCACAAAGTAAGTCACTGCGAAAACAATCAAGCCCAGCAACAACAACAGCAGGATGTGCAATTCCCCTTGACGTGCCTGTTCGGCCGTAGCGCCAATGGCATGAGGCAGACCAGCAACGATACCTGTGAAGATAATCAACGAGATACCATTACCAATCCCACGCTCGGTAATCTGCTCACCCAACCACATCAAGAACATGGTACCGGTGACCAGACTCACAACGGCTGTGAAATAGAAGCCCAAACCCGGATGAGTCACGAGTCCCTGCATCATATTCGGCAGACCGGTTGCAATACCAATGGCCTGGAAAGTTCCCAAAACCAGCGTGCCCCAACGGGTATATTGGCTAATCTTGCGACGGCCGGATTCACCTTCTTTCTTGAGTTCAGCAAGAGCGGGGTGAACCACAGTCAGCAGCTGGATGATGATCGAGGCCGAAATGTACGGCATGATCCCCAGCGCAAGAATAGAAGCACGCGAGAGTGCACCACCACTGAACATGTTGAACATCTCAATGATGGTGCCCTTCTGTTGTTGGAACAACTCGGCCAGTACGGCGGCGTCAATACCAGGAATCGGCACATAAGAGCCTGCACGGAAAACGATAATCGCCCCGAGAACGAAGAGCAGACGGCTCTTCAGTTCACTCAGACCACCCTGTGCTTTAACATCCAATCCTGGTTTCTTAGCCATTGTACTGATTATTCCTCGATTTTACCGCCAGCGGCCTCGATGGCTGCACGTGCACCCTTGGTGACGGACAGACCACGAACGGTCACAGCACGGTCAATGTTGCCAGACAGAACAACTTTAGCGAACACGATGTTTTTGGTAATAACACCGGCTTGCTTCAGAGTGCTCACGTCGACCACATCACCTTCTACCAGGGCGATTTCGTTCAGGCGCACTTCGGCAGAAACCAAAGATTTGCGAGAGAAGAAACCGAACTTCGGCAGACGGATTTTCAAAGGCATCTGGCCGCCTTCGAAACCGTTGCGGACTTTGCCGCCACCGGAACGAGAGGTTTGACCTTTAACACCACGACCACCGGTCTTGCCCAGACCAGAACCGATACCACGGCCCGGACGGTGCTTAACGCGCTTGGAACCAGCAGCCGGAGACAGAGTATTCAGACGCATGCTTAGCCCTCCACCTTAACCATGTAATAAACCTGGTTGATCATGCCGCGTACGCAGGGAGTATCTTCCAGCTCAACGGTGTGACCAATGCGACGCAGACCCAGACCACGCAGAGTCGCCTTGTGCTTTGGCAGACGGCCGATAGAGCTGCGAGTTTGAGTTACTTTTACAGTGTTAGCCATGTCGCATTACCCCAGAATTTCTTCAACGCGCAGACCACGCTTGGCAGCGATCTGTTCCGGGGATTGACCCTGAACCAGAGCGTCTACAGTGGCGCGAACAACGTTGATTGGGTTGGTGGAACCGTAGGTCTTAGCCAGCACGTTGTGGATACCAGCAACTTCCAGAACGGCACGCATAGCGCCGCCTGCGATGATACCAGTACCTTGAGAGGCCGGCTTCATGAACACGGTGGAACCGGAGTGAACACCTTTCACCGGGTGGTGCAGGGTGCCGTTGTTCAGCTCAACCTTGTTCAGGTTACGCTTAGCCTGTTCCATCGCTTTTTGAATAGCGGCCGGAACTTCACGGGCTTTACCGTAACCGTAACCTACACGGCCGTTACCATCACCCACCACGGTCAACGCGGTGAAGGACATGATACGACCACCTTTAACAGTTTTCGAAACACGGTTTACTGCAATCAGCTTTTCTTGCAGTTCGCCGGCTTGAGATTCGACTTTAGCCATCTTCGACTCCTAGCTTAGAACTGAAGACCAGCGTCACGTGCAGCAGCTGCCAGAGCAGCGATGCGACCGTGATACTTGAAACCGGAACGATCGAAAGATACGTTCTGAACGCCTTTGGCAATGGCACGCTCGGCGATAGCCTTACCTACAGCGGTAGCAGCATCTGCGTTACCGGTGTATTTGAGAGCTTCACTGATGGCCTTCTCTACTGTGGAAGCAGAGGCCAGAACTTCGGAACCGTTGGCTGCAATAACCTGCGCATAGATGTGACGCGGGGTACGGTGAACAACCAGACGGGTAGCTCCCAGTTCCTGCATCTTTTTCCGAGCACGAGTAGCACGACGGAGACGAGCTGCTTTCTTGTCCATAGTGTTACCTTACTTCTTCTTAGCTTCTTTAGTACGCACTTGCTCGTTGGCATAGCGTACACCCTTGCCCTTGTAGGGCTCCGGAGCGCGGTAAGCACGGATATCGGCGGCGACTTGGCCAACCAGCTGCTTGTCGACACCACGCAGAACGATTTCTGTGGCAGTCGGGCACTCAGCGGTCACACCAGCCGGCAGCGCATGCTCTACCGGGTGAGAGAAGCCCAGAGCCAGCGCAACAGCATTGCCCTTGATGGAGGCTTTATAACCTACACCAACCAGCTGCAGCTTGCGCTCGAAGCCTTGGGTAACACCGATTACCATGTTGTTGACCAATGCACGGGCAGTACCGGCCTGAGCGTCAGCACCAGCGATGCCGTCGCGCGGGGCGAACTTCAGTACATTGTCTTCTTTGGTCACTTCTACACCGGCGTGAATAGAGCGAACCAGGGAACCTTTACCACCTTTGATGGACAGTTCCTGGCCGTTCAGAGTCACCTCTACGCCAGCAGGAATAGTGACGGGTGCCTTAGCAACACGAGACATTTCCTACCTCCTATTAAGCGACGTAGCAGATGATCTCACCGCCCATGCTTGCTTTACGGGCAGCACGGTCAGTCATCACACCTTTAGACGTGGACACGATAGCAACACCGAGACCGCCCATAACTTTCGGCAGATCAGTAGTGCGCTTGTAAATACGCAGGCCGGGACGGCTCACGCGTTGGATCAGTTCTACAACCGGCTTGCCCTGGAAATATTTCAGTTCAATTTCCAGTTCCGGTTTCACGTCACCAGCTACGGAGTAGCCAGCGATGTAACCTTCTTCTTTCAGCACTTTGGCAATAGCCACTTTCAGCTTGGAAGAAGGCATGGAAACCGCAACTTTGCTCGCCGCCTGACCGTTACGGATGCGGGTCAGCATATCCGCGATCGGATCTTGCATGCTCATAGTCTAACTCCCGAGATTCTTTACCAAGAGGCCTTTTTCAGGCCCGGAATTTCGCCCTTCATGGCATGCTCACGCACCTTGATGCGGGACAGACCAAACTTACGCAGGAAACCGTGCGGACGACCAGTAATGTTGCAACGGTTACGCTGACGGGACGGACTGGAATCACGGGGCAGCTGTTGCAGTTGCAGAACAGCATCCCAACGCGCTTCTTCAGAAGCGTTCATATCAACGATGATAGCTTTGAGCTCGGCACGCTTGGTCGCGTACTTGGCTACCAGCTTCGCACGCTTTACTTCACGTGCTTTCATGGATGTTTTAGCCATAACCCTAACCTTACTTGCGGAATGGGAAGTTAAAGGCAGCCAGCAGAGCACGGCCTTCTTCATCGGTATTCGCGGAAGTGGTGATGGTGATATCCAGACCACGAACGCGATCGACCTTGTCATAGTCGATTTCCGGGAAGATGATTTGCTCACGCACGCCCATGGAGTAGTTACCACGACCGTCGAACGCTTTAGCGTTCAGGCCACGGAAGTCACGGATACGCGGTACGGAGATGCAAATCAGCCGTTCCAGGAACTCCCACATACGCTCGCCACGCAGGGTTACTTTACAACCTATCGGGTAGCCTTCACGAATCTTGAAGCCCGCAACAGATTTGCGAGCTTTGGTGATCAGCGGCTTCTGACCGGAAATGGCAGCCATATCGGCAGCAGCATTTTCCAGCAATTTCTTGTCAGAGATCGCTTCACCAACACCCATGTTCAGGGTGATTTTCTCGATCCGAGGGACTTGCATGATAGTCTTGTAACCGAACTGCTTGGTCAGTTCATTTACTACATCTGATTTGTAGTAATCATGCAGTTTCGCCATCGTTAAACTCCAATTACTTCACAAGTTCGCCGGTGGATTTGAAGAAGCGAACTTTTTTGCCGTCTTCAATCCGGAAACCAACGCGGTCAGCTTTGCCAGTGGCAGAGTTGAACAGCGCTACGTTAGATACATCGATGGGGGCTTCTTTGGTGACGATACCGCCAGCCTGACCCAGTGCGGGTACCGGCTTCTGGTGTTTCTTCACCTGGTTGATGCCTTCCACGATTACCTTACCTTTAGCAATCAGAACTTGAGTGACTTTGCCACGCTTGCCCTTGTCTTTGCCGGTAAGAACAATCACTTCGTCTTCGCGACGGATTTTAGCTGCCATCGTTCGACTCCTTACAGTACTTCGGGTGCCAGGGACACAATCTTCATGAACTTCTCATTACGCAGTTCACGGGTCACCGGGCCAAAAATACGAGTACCGATCGGCTGCTGGTTGTTGTTAAGCAACACAGCCGCATTGTTGTCGAAACGGATGACAGAGCCGTCCGGACGACGAACGCCTTTACGGGTGCGTACGACCACCGCGTTATACACATCACCTTTCTTCACTTTACCGCGAGGAATAGCTTCCTTGATGGAAACCTTGATGATGTCGCCGATGCCGGCGTAACGGCGGTGCGAACCACCCAGAACCTTAATACACATTACACTGCGAGCGCCGGAGTTGTCGGCAACACCCAGCATACTTTGCATCTGGATCATCTTAGTGCTCCGCTTTGTTTACTTCTTATCCCTCTCGGGATCTGGCTGCCTTCAAAAGGCGCGAAACTATAACACAGGATTTTTAGAAAAGGTAGCCTAAAAAACAAACGGCCCCGTCAAGGGGCCGTTTAGACTACAAAGTACCGATTAGGCCTTTTCTACAACGGCAACCAGGGTCCAGGACTTGGTCTTGGACAGCGGGCGGCATTCGCGGATTTCCACGAGGTCGCCAGCTTTGCATTCGTTGTTTTCGTCATGCACGTGCAGCTTGGTAGTGCGCTTGATGATCTTACCGTAGATCGGGTGCTTTACCTTGCGCTCGATGGCGACAGTGATGGACTTGTCCATCTTGTCGCTGATTACACGACCCTGCAGAGTACGGATTTTATCAGTCATTACGCACCTGCCTTCTCAGTCAGTACAGTCTTGATACGTGCGACGTCACGACGCACTTGTTTCAGAGTGTGAGTCTGAGCCAGCTGGCCGGTGGAAGCTTGCATGCGCATGTTGAATTGCTCGCGCAGCAGGCCCAGCAGCTCCTGGTTCAGTTCTTCGACGCTCTTTTGACGCAGATCTTGGGCTTTCATCACATCACCGTCTTAATTACGAAAGTGGTCTGAACAGACAGCTTGGCTGCGGCCAGGGCGAACGCTTCACGCGCCAGAGCCTCAGGTACACCGTCCATCTCGTACAGAACCTTGCCAGGCTGGATCGGGCAAACCCAGTATTCCACGTTACCCTTACCTTTACCCATACGAACTTCGAGGGGCTTTTCGGTAATCGGCTTGTCCGGGAACACACGGATCCAGATCTTACCCTGACGCTTAACGTGACGGGTCATGGCACGACGGGCTGCTTCGATTTGACGAGCAGTCAGCTGGCCACGGGATGTCGCCTTCAGGCCAAAGGTACCGAAGGATACTTCGTTACCAGAGTTGGCCAGACCGCGGTTACGACCCTTGTGGGTCTTGCGGAATTTAGTACGCTTTGGTTGCAACATTTACCGAATCTCCTTACTTGGCAGCGCGGCGCTTGTTGTCACGCTTGGGCTTCGCAGGAGCTTGCTCTTGAGCAGCGGCAGCGTTGACAGCAGCCAGACCGCCCAGAACTTCGCCCTTGAAGATCCAAACTTTAACGCCGATCACACCGTAAGTGGTGTGGGCTTCAGAAGTTGCGTAGTCGATGTCGGCACGCAGGGTGTGCAGAGGCACACGACCTTCACGGTACCATTCGGTACGCGCGATTTCAGCGCCGCCCAGACGACCGGAAACTTCCACCTTGATGCCCTTGGCACCCAGGCGCATGGCGTTTTGTACGGCGCGCTTCATAGCACGACGGAACATTACGCGACGCTCCAGCTGGGAAGTGATGCTGTCGGCAACCAGTTTGCCATCCAGCTCCGGCTTGCGGACTTCGGAAATGTTGATCTGAGCAGGCACGCCAGCAATAGTGGCTACAGCTTTGCGCAGTTTTTCAACGTCTTCGCCTTTCTTACCGATCACAACACCCGGACGAGCGGTGTGAATGGTCACACGGATGCTCTTGGCCGGACGCTCGATGGTGATCTTGGACAAGGACGCGTTTTTCAGTTCCTTGGTCAGGAACTGGCGTACTTGAAAATCGCTGTACAGGTTGTCAGCGAAGTCTTTGGTGTTCGCGAACCAGGTAGAATTCCAAGGCTTGGTAATACCCAGGCGAATGCCATTAGGATGTACTTTCTGACCCATTGCTTATCTCCCAGCCTTAGCGTCGGATACCACTACGGTGATGTGAGCGGTACGCTTGAGGATACGATCCGCGCGACCTTTGGCACGAGGACGGATGCGCTTCATGGAGGGACCTTCGTCGACCATGATAGTAGCAACACGCAGGGCGTCGATGTCGGCGCCTTCGTTGTGCTCAGCGTTTGCAATGGCAGATTCCAGCACTTTCTTCACCAGAACTGCAGCCTTTTTCGGGCTGAAGGTCAGGATGTTCAGAGCCTTGTCTACGGACAGACCACGTACTTGATCGGCTACCAGACGAGCTTTCTGGGCAGAAGTACGGGCATAACGGTGTTTAGCGATAGCTTCCATCATTTATCCCTTAGCGCTTCTTAGCCTTCTTATCAGCAGCATGGCCGCGATAAGTACGAGTAGGTGCGAATTCACCCAGTTTGTGACCGATCATTTCTTCGGTAACGAAAACCGGAACGTGCTGACGACCATTATGGACAGCGATGGTCAAACCGATCATGTTCGGGATGATCATTGAACGACGGGACCAGGTCTTAACCGGCTTTTTATCCCCGCTTTCCACCGCTTTCTCTACCTTCTTCAGCAAGTGCAGGTCGATAAATGGACCCTTCTTGAGAGAACGTGGCATGGTGATTCCTCTATGTTAACAATTACTTGTTACGACGACGTACGATGTACTTGTCGGTACGCTTGTTCTTACGGGTCTTGAAGCCTTTAGCCTTCTGGCCCCATGGGGACACAGGCTGCATGCCCTTGTTACGACCCTCACCACCACCGTGCGGGTGGTCTACCGGGTTCATCGCCATACCGCGAACGGTCGGACGAATACCACGCCAGCGGTTTGCACCGGCTTTACCCAGTTGACGCAGCATGTGCTCGGAGTTACCAACTTCACCGATGGTGGCGCGGCACTCGGCCAGAACTTTACGTACTTCGCCGGAACGCAGACGCAGAGTTACATAGTTACCTTCACGAGCCAGTATCTGGATGAAAGTACCAGCGGAACGAGCCAGCTGGGCACCTTTACCAGGCTTCATCTCAACAGCGTGAACGGTAGAACCGACCGGGATGTTGCGCATCGGCAGGGTGTTACCTACCTTGATTGCGGCATCAGCACCAGAAGCGATTGCATCACCAGCTTTCAGGCCTTTCGGAGCCAGGATGTAACGACGCTCACCGTCTGCATACAGCACCAGGGCGATGTTTGCGGTACGGTTCGGATCGTATTCCAGGCGCTCTACTTTAGCCGGGATACCGTCTTTGTCGCGCTTGAAGTCGACGATACGGTAGTGTTGCTTGTGACCACCGCCGATGTGACGGGTGGTGATGCGGCCGTTGTTGTTACGACCACCGGACTTGTCTTTCTTGTCCAGCAGAGCTGCAAAGGGCTTGCCCTTATACAGGTCTTGGTTGACGATCTTGACGACGTGGCGGCGGCCCGGAGAAGTAGGCTTGCACTTAACGATTGCCATTTTTCAGAACTCCTCTTACTCGGCTGCGCCCATGAAGTCGATGTCCTGACCAGCTTTCAGGGTCACATAAGCCTTTTTCCAATCGGAACGACGGCCTACGCGTGCACCTGCGCGCTTGGTCTTACCCTTCATGTTCAGGGTACGGACGGTCTCAACTTCGACCTCGAACAGTTTCGCAACTGCAGCTTTGACTTCCGCCTTGGTGGCATCAACAGCAACTTTGAACACGATAGTGTTCTGCTTTTCTGCGACCATGGTGCTCTTTTCAGAGATGTGCGGAGCCTTCAGAACTTTCAGCAGACGCTCTTCACGGATCATGCCAGCATCTCCTCGATTTGCTTAACTGCGTCAGCAGTCATCAGAACCTTGTCGAAAGCGATCAGGCTGACCGGGTCGATACCGGCAACGTCACGCACGTCAACTTTGTACAGGTTACGAGCAGCCAGGAACAGGTTCTCATCGACTTCAGCAGTCACGATCAGAACGTCAGACAGTTCCATTTCTTTCAGCTTGGCGATCAGTTCTTTGGTTTTCGGAGCTTCGATGCCGAACTTCTCAACAACGATCAGGCGCTCTTGACGTACCAGCTCGGACAGGATGCTACGGATAGCGCCGCGGTACATCTTCTTGTTTACTTTCTGGCTGTGATCTTGCGGCTTAGCAGCAAAAGTCACACCACCGGAACGCCAAATAGGCGAACGGATGGAGCCAGCACGGGCACGACCAGTACCCTTCTGACGCCACGGCTTTTTGCCGCCACCAGACACTTCAGAGCGAGTCAGCTGCGCACGAGTACCCTGACGGGCACCAGCGGCATAAGCAACGACAACCTGGTGAACCAGAGCTTCGTTGAATTCGCGCCCGAAGGTAGTCTCGGAAACTTCAAGAGCGCTCTTGGCGTCTTTCATTACCAATTCCATTACTATCTCCTCAGACGTTACGCTTTGACGGCAGGTTTAACGATCACGTTGCCGTTGGTTGCACCCGGTACTGCGCCTTTGATGAGCAGCAGGTTGCGTTCAGCGTCAACACGAACCAGTTCCAGGTTCTGAGTCGTTACACGCTCAGCACCCATGTGACCAGCCATCTTTTTGCCCTTGAATACACGGCCCGGGGTCTGGTTTTGACCGATGGAGCCAGGTACACGGTGGGACAGAGAGTTACCGTGGGTCATATCCTGGGTGCGGAAGTTCCAGCGCTTAACAGTACCGGCAAAACCTTTACCCTTGGATGTGCCGGTAACGTCTACCAGCTTAACGTCAGCGAGAAGATCTACTTTCAGCTCGCTACCAACAGTGAAAGTTTCACCGTTGTTCAGGCGGAATTCCCACAGACCGCGACCGGCTTCTACACCAGCTTTGGCGAAGTGGCCAGCTTCCGGCTTGGTTACGCGGCTAGCTTTCTTGGAGCCAGTGGTAACCTGAATAGCGTTGTAGCCGTCGGTTTCTACAGATTTGACCTGAGTTACACGGTTAGCTTCAACTTCGATAACAGTCACGGGGATAGAAACGCCATCTTCAGTGAAGATGCGAGTCATACCCACTTTGCGACCTACAAGACCGATTGTCATTGTTATCAACCTCTTTCCGTAATTAACCCAGGCTGATCTGGACGTCTACACCAGCTGCCAGATCCAGACGCATCAGAGCGTCTACGGTCTTGTCAGTCGGCTCAACGATGTCTACCAGACGCTTGTGAGTGCGGATCTCGTACTGATCACGCGCGTCTTTGTTGACGTGCGGGGAGATCAGAACGGTGAAACGCTCTTTGCGAGTCGGCAGCGGGATAGGACCGCGAACCTGCGCGCCAGTGCGCTTAGCAGTTTCAACGATTTCCGCAGTGGATTGATCGATCAGGCGATGATCAAAAGCCTTCAGGCGGATACGGATTCTTTGGTTCTGCATTGACAGAGCTCCAATAGATAAAAGAACATAAATCAACACCGCCCGACCGAGATTACTCCCGCCAGAGGTGTGATTTTTCACGTTTCTCCCCATATCGGGGAGACTGTATGGCTGGCCTTCGCAAGCGAAAAACTCAGCAAGCAGACATATCGTCTGGCTTACCTCATGGGTAAGCGGAGGGGATTATACGGATTTTTTCAATTTGCGCAAGGGAGGGCGAACAGAATGTGCACAATTTTATGTGACGGATGGATCTCTGCCGCCGCCACATGATCACCCGTCCGGCGCGGGTAACGACAATGTTGCAAACAGGCTGGTAGACTGTGCCACAGCCTTGATCACCGGAACGATTTCTCATGCTCAAAGATCAGAAAAAAGCCTATCAATATGGCCTCTGCGCCGTCGCCCTCTGGTCGACGGTGGCCAGCGCCTTCAAGATCTCTCTCACCTACTTCGAGCCGGTGCAGCTGTTGCTGGTCGCGGCCTGCACCTCAACCCTGACGCTGGGGGTGATCGTGGCCTGTCAGGGCAAGCTGCCGCTGCTGCTCAGCTACATCAAGGGCCGCCCCCTCTACTATCTGGCGCTGGGGGTGCTCAACCCCTTCCTCTATTACCTGCTGCTGTTCAAGGCGTATGATCTGCTGCCCGCCCAGCAGGCGCAGACCCTCAACTACACCTGGGCCATCACCCTCAGTCTGCTGGCCGTCCCCTTCCTCGGCCAGAAGCTGCGCCGCCGCGACGGGGTGGCCATCGTGCTAGGCTACTTCGGTGCTCTGGTGATCGCGACCAGGGGGGATGTGTTCGGTCTGCAGTTCGACAGCCCCCTCGGCGTGACGCTGGCGCTGGTGTCGACCCTCATCTGGGCCGGCTACTGGATCCTCAACACCCGCAATCAGGGGGATCCCATCGTCAGCCTGCTGCTCGGCTTCATCATCAGCCTGCCCTTCATCGTCGCAGCTACTTGGCTGCTCTCCGACTTTGCCATGACCGCCTGGCAAGGGTGGGCCGGCGCCATCTACGTGGGGCTGTTCGAGATGGGCTTCGGCTTCGTGCTCTGGCTGATGGCGCTACGCCACGCCACCAACACGGCCCCCATCAGCAATCTAATCTTCATCTCGCCCTTTGCCTCACTGGTGCTGCTCAACCTGTTGATCGGCGAGACAATTCACCCGGCCACCCCCATCGGGTTGGCGCTCATCGTCGCCGCCCTGCTGATCCAGCAGCTGAAATACGGCAAGCGTTACCGCAAGGCGACCGAGCCGCAGGCCTGACAATGCAGAAGGGCGCATCCATGGATGCGCCCTTCGTTCAATCAATCCACTCCAGCGGCTGGTTCTTGGGCAGCCGGATCTCCACTAGCAAGCCCCCCTGCTCGGCACGCCCCAGCCTGATGGTGCCGTGATGCTGGGAGACGATCTTGGCGACGATGGCCAGCCCCAGCCCACTGCCGCTGCCGGTACGCGCCTCGTTGCCCTGGGTGAAGGGCTTGAGTACCCGGTAGTAATCCTGTTCCGGAATGCCGGGACCGTCATCCGACAAGCGCAGCCTGACCCAGTGACCGTCATCCTTGAGCTCGGCCTGCAGCCGGCTCGCCCCGTAGCGCAACGAATTGCCCGACAGGTTGTTGAGGATGCGCCGGATACTGATGGGGTTGCAGGCGACCCGCACCGCCTCGGCTGGCAGCTCGAGCTCCACCTCCAGCCCCTGGTCGGTCTGCACCAGCAGCACATCGTGGATCAGCTGGGTCAGGTCCACCGGCTGGGTATCCAGCCCCTCGTCCGGGCGAATGTAGTCGATGAACTGGTCGATGATGCCGTTCGATTCGTCGATGTCCGCGTTGATGCTCTCCTTGAGATACTCATCCCCTGAGGACATCATCTCGGTCGCCAGCCGGATACGGGTCAGCGGCGTACGCAGATCGTGGGAAACGCCCGCCATCATCATGTTTCGCTCTTCGATAAGGCTCTTGATGGAGCTCGACATGTGGTTGAAGGTGCGGGTCAGCCGGCGCACCTCCCGCGAGCCCTGCTCCCCCAGCGCATCGGGGAAGTTGCCGCGAGCAACCGCCACGGCCCCCGCCTCCAGCTCCTCCAGCGGCCGCACCAGCTGGCGGGCAAACCGCCAGGCCGCGAACAGGGTCACCACCAGCAGCACGCTCATGTAGAGGATCAACGGCTCGATGTCGTCATCTTCGATCTCGGTCAGCGGGATGCGCACCCACACCTTGTTGGCCTGGGGCGGCTGGATCCAGATGATGTAGTGGTCCTGGATCTCGACCCGCACCTTGGTCTTGCCCCCCAGCTCGCGACTGATGCTCTCTTCCAGATAGGTGTAGGGCTTGGACTCCTTGAGCCCGTGCTGCTCCGCCTCGGTCTGGGTATAGATGTCGCTGCCGGTCGCCACGTAGACCAGCGCCTCGGCATCTTCACTGAGCGCCAGCTGATTGCTCTCGACCGGGAAGATGAGCTTGACCTGATTGGCCAGCAGGTGGCTGATCTGCTTGACGGTCGGCGCCAGCAGATAGTTGTAGAAGGTGGCATAGGAGACAAACTGATAGACCACCAGCACGGCGGCCAAAAACCAGAGCATGCGGGAGAACATGCTGCTCACTTTCTTCATTCGCCGTCACCGTCCGGCACGAACACATAGCCCAGACCCCAGACGGTCTGCAGATAACGGGGCTGCGCCGGGTCCTGCTCCAGCAGGCGGCGCAGGCGGGAGACCTGCACGTCGATGCTGCGCTCGGTGGCGGTATATTCGCGACCACGGGCCAGGTTCATCAGCTTGTCGCGGGAGAGAGGCTCGCGCGGATGGCTCACCAGCACCTTGAGCACGGCGAATTCGCCGCTGGTCAGTGCCACCGGATCACCATCGCGACTCAACTCACGGGTCGCCAGGTTGAGCTGGTAGCTGCCAAAGCTCACCACCTTCTCGGCGGTAGAGGGGGCGCCCGGCAACTCGACGGTGTGGCGGCGCAGCACGGCGCGGATCCGGGCCAGCAGCTCACGGGGGTTGAACGGCTTGGGCAGGTAATCATCGGCTCCCATCTCGAGGCCGACGATGCGGTCCACCTCATCCCCCTTGGCGGTCAGCATCAGCACCGGGATCTGGTTGCCAGCCTCGCGCAGGCGGCGACAGATGGAGAGGCCGTCTTCCCCCGGCAGCATCAGGTCGAGCACCATCAGGCTGAAGTTCTCTCGGGTCAGCAGGCGGTCGGCCTGTTCGCCATTGGCGACGCCCCGAACCACGAACCCCTGTTCGGTCAGGTAGCGCTCCAGCAGGGAACGTAATTTCAAATCATCGTCGACGACCAGAACCTTGTATTGCTGACTCATTGCTTGCCTCTCCTCTCGATATGCTGCCAATACTAGAGCCCGGACTCGTAACGGCAAAGCATAAATATGTTACCGGTTATTGCCCGTGCTGCCGGCATGACGCCACTTTTCCCCTGCCCCCAACGTCATCCGGCCCGCCAGTTTTTGCTCGACAGCAAGGCGACAGCGGATAAGATCTGCCGAGCCATAAGAGGCTCATCCGCCCCATCGACACAGGGACCCTCCATGAAGACCAAGTTGATCACCCGTGAAGGCTACAACAAGCTCAAGCAGGAGCTCGATTTCCTCTGGCGCGAGGAGCGCCCCGAGACCACCCGCAAAGTGGCCTGGGCGGCCAGCCTCGGCGATCGCAGCGAGAATGCGGATTACCAGTACAACAAGAAGCGGCTGCGGGAGATCGATCGGCGGGTCCGTTACCTGCGCAAGTGCCTCGAGGAGCTGGGGATCGTCGACTACTCCCCCACCCAGGAGGGCAAGGTCTTCTTCGGCGCCTGGGTCGAGGTGGAAAACGAGGAGGGAGAGACCAAGCGCTTTCGCATCGTCGGCTATGACGAGATCTTCGAGCGCAAGGATTACATCTCCATCGACTCCCCCATGGCCCGCGCCCTGCTCAAGAAAGAGGTGGGTGACGAGGCCATAGTGCGTACGCCAGTCGGTGACGCCTGCTGGTACATCAATGAGATCAGCTATCCCAAATAAGCCGCTGTCACACCACAGCCACCTGCCCTGCCAACCGGCTACCACAGCCAGCATGGGTTTGCTCCGCCTCTCATCCAGGGCGGACACCGTCCTCTCTACCAGGGCTGGCATCCCGCTGCCCGAGCCCATATAGTGCTCACACCCGGCGCCTTGCGGCGCCAACCGGCCCGCGCGGCAGTGGCCTGGCTGATACCTTGAGTACCGCCCTGACAGCCTCTTGCCCGGCGACATCGCCCTCGCGCCAGCCCGTTGTTCTGGACCCGACTACAGAGACCCTCGATGCAAAGCCACGTAATAGAACATCAGATTGCCGGTGAGCTGAATGCCCGCCCGGAACAGGTGCAGGCCGCCGTTCGCCTGCTGGACGAAGGCGCCACCGTCCCCTTCATCGCCCGTTACCGCAAAGAGGTGACTGGCGGTCTGGACGACAGCCAGCTGCGCACCCTGGAAAGCCGGCTCGGTTACCTGCGCGAACTGGCGGATCGCCGCCAGGTGATCCTGCGCTCCATCGAAGAGCAGGGCAAGCTGACCCCCGAGCTGGCCCGCGAGCTGAACGAGGCCGACAGCAAGACCCGGCTGGAAGATCTCTACCTCCCCTACAAACCCAAGCGCCGCACCAAGGGGCAGATGGCCATCGAGGCGGGGCTGGAACCATTGGCAGACCTGCTGCTGAGCGACCCGATGAAAGATCCCGAACAGGAGGCGGCCCGTTTCCTCAACGCCGAGCAGGGGATCAGCGACAACAAGGCCGCCCTCGACGGTGCCCGCTACATCCTGATGGAGCGCTTCGCCGAGCAGGCGGATCTCCTTGAGAAGCTGCGGGACTATGTGTGGCAAAACGCCACCCTGCGCGCCCGCGTGGTGGCAGGCAAGGAGCAGGAAGGGGCCAAATTCAAGGACTACTTCGAGCACGACGAGCCGCTGCACAAGGCCCCCTCCCACCGGGTACTGGCCATGCTGCGCGGCCGCAACGAGGGGATCCTCAACCTGGCGCTGGTCACCGGTGACGACGAGAGCGCCAGCCCATGCGAGGGGATCATTGCCCATCACCTCAGACTGAACCTGCAGAGTCGCCCGGCCGACAAGTGGCTGCAGGGGGTGGTGAGCTGGACCTGGAAGATCAAGCTCTCCCTGCAGATGGAGACCGAGCTGATCGGCCGCATCCGTGAATCAGCAGAAGAGGAGGCGATCAAGGTGTTCGCCATGAACCTCAAGGATCTGCTGATGGCGGCACCGGCCGGCATGCGCTGCACCATGGGGCTGGATCCCGGCATCCGCACCGGGGTCAAGGTGGCCGTGGTGGATGCCACCGGCAAGCTGGTCGATACCGCGACCATCTATCCGTTCGAACCGAAACGCCAGATTGACCAGAGCCTCAAGACCCTGAGCGAGCTGTGCCAGAAGCACAAGGTCGAGCTTATCAGCATCGGCAACGGTACCGCCTCGCGGGAGACCGACCGCCTGGTGAGCGACCTGTTCGAGCGCTACCCGGCCGCCAAGGCCCAGAAGATCGTGGTGAGTGAAGCGGGAGCGTCGGTCTACTCCGCCTCCGAGCTTGCCTCCCAGGAATTCCCGGATCTCGACGTCTCCCTGCGCGGTGCCGTCTCCATCGCCCGCCGGCTGCAGGATCCGCTGGCCGAGTTGGTCAAGATCGACCCCAAGAGCATCGGTGTCGGCCAGTATCAGCACGATGTCGGCCAGAGCCAGCTGGCCCGCCGCCTCGATGCCGTGGTCGAGGATTGCGTGAACGCGGTCGGGGTGGATGTGAATACCGCCTCGGTCGCCCTGCTCAACCGGGTCTCCGGCCTCTCCCAGACCCTGGCCCAGAACATCGTCGCCTACCGCGACGAACACGGCGCCTTCCAGCACCGTCAACAACTGCTGAAAGTGAGCCGGCTCGGCCCCAAGGCATTCGAGCAGTGCGCTGGCTTCCTGCGCATTCGCGGCGGCAGCAACCCGCTGGATGGCTCGGCGGTACACCCGGAATCCTACCCAGTGGTGGAGCGGATCCTCGCCAAACTGGAGCAGACCGTGGACAGCCTGCTAGGCAACAGCAGCCTGCTGCGCACCCTCAAACCCGCCGACTACACGGACGAGCAGTTTGGCGTGCCCACCGTCACCGACATCATTGGCGAGCTGGACAAGCCGGGCCGTGACCCGCGCCCCGAGTTCAAGACCGCCACCTTCAAGGAAGGGGTGGAAAAAATCAGCGATCTGGTGCCCGAGATGGTACTGGAAGGGGTGGTCACCAACGTCACCAACTTCGGCGCCTTCGTCGACATCGGCGTCCATCAGGACGGGCTGGTGCACATCTCCTCCCTGACCGATCGCTTCGTCAAGGATCCCCGCGAGGTGGTCAAGGCCGGCGACATCGTCCGAGTGAAGGTGCTGGAGGTGGACGTACCGCGCAAGCGCATCAGCCTGACCATGCGTCTGGATGAGAAGGCCGGCCAGCCGGTGCGCAAACCGGCCGAGCCGCGCCATACCGGCAACAACGCCAAGTCGAAACAGGCCCCCCGTCAGAGCACCCCGACCGACGGCGCCATGGGCAACGCCTTCGCCGCCGCCCTCTCCAAACTGAAGAAATAAGTCCCCAGAATGCAAAAAGCCCCGCGAGGGGCTTTTTTGTGCCGGTGGTGCAGCCGCTTCACTCGGCCAGTGCGCTCAGAATGGCGTCGGCCTCCTGATGGGCCGCCAGCACCTCCCGCAGCCGGTTGAATGCCTTGCAGGCCTCTTGCGGATATTTGCCATAAGAGACGACGCCGGTATGACTCCACCCTGCCGCCAGCATCACCTTCTTCTTGAAATGGGTGCCTTCGGTACCGCCCCCACCGAGCTGCATCAAAAACTGCTCCATCTGGAGGTGCGGCGGAGGGACACGGGAGAAGGTGGCAAAATCTTCCGGTTTGACTTCATCAAAGTGCATGACGACTCCTGTGAGTGTGGATGGGATTACCCCTCAGAGTAGTTGCAAATAGCCGCTTGCGGGGGAAAAACAGGGGGAATTGCCAGGCTCAGACGCTCAGGTTGAAGCTCTGCGGAGTCGCTGGCTTGACCGCCTGCTGATAGCGCTGGGCGATGACCTGGTTGCGCTGCTCCATGTAGCCATTCAACACCCCGGTCTTGGCACTGCCATCGGCCTTCAAGGTGGAGTCCGGATCGGCAGAGATCAGCGCCTTGCGGGCCTGTGCCTCCTTGGCCGCGGCACTCCTTGCCACACTCAGGTCCTGGGAGGATGGTTGCGCCGGCGCCAGTGCGGCGGCACGTACCTGCTGCATTTTGGCGATGGTGGCCCTGGGGTCACCGGGAATGACGCTGATATCGATGGAAACGCCACCACCGGTGGCATAGCGCTTGCCATCCGGCCCCATGGCAAACTGGTAGGTCGGGCTGCCGGCATACTGACCGCCGGTGCTCTGATGCGCCTGCTCGTGGATTCGCACCTCCTGATCCCTGTCTGCCAGCTCCTTGACCTGCAGCTCCTGTTTCTGCTGCTGTTCTTGTTGTTTGGGATCCTGCTGCTTGTTGCGTTGGCCGTCTTCACCGGTGGCCTCGACGAAACGGTTGTCGACGGCAGCCTGCGGGTTGCCGGTCTGGGAGCCCTCCCGTGCCTGCTGGGAGGTCTGATTGGCGTTGGCCTGAGTGGATCTGGATTTGTCTTTCTGGGAGCCGACCTCGGGCTCGGCATTGAAGGCCTCGGTCTGGCGGCTCTGGGGGATGAGGGCTGCGCGGCGATTGTCAGTGCGTGCCGATTCCGTCTGCGGTTGCAGCTGGTTGGGAATGATGGTCGGCAGACTGACATTGATGTTCATGTCACACCCGGATGTCGATCAGGGTTCCCATCATGTCGCTGGCGGTCTGGATCACCTTGGCGGAGGCACCGGCCTGTACCTCGGCACTCTTGAGGTTCACCAGTTCCTCGGGCAACTGTACCTTGTCACCGCTCGGGGTGTTGAGCCTGGCGATCTGATTGGATGCCTTGTCGGCGATCTGCTCCGCACGCTGGAACCCCTGTACACCGCTGTTCAATGCAGAATCTATACGCATGACAATTCTCCTCTGACACTGGATTAATTATCCGTCACCCCAGAGGATTAATGAAGCAAATTGGCTATTTTTCAACCTACAAAATATTCAATGATTTCAATGAACTGCTGTGGATGAGAAATAAAGGGCGCGTGTGAGGCCTTTTCCAGCACCACACTGCGGCTGGCCGGGTAGCGCTCGTCCAGCAGAGGAATGGAGGCTTTGGGCACCAGCGAATCCAGCCGGCCGTAGACCCGCAGCCAGGGCAGGCTCAACTGCACCAGCTCATCGCGCAGATCGACATCGGCCAGTAAACCTAGCCCCGCCTCCAGCGCGGCCAGCTGTGGAGCGGGCCGCTCCGCCAGCCAGTGGCGCAGCTGACGGATGTCATCTCTGGCATGTTCGCTGCCCATGGCCTGGATCGCCAGGAAGCGTTCAATGGTCTGCTTGAAGTCTCCCGCCAACATCTGGTTGAACCCGGTCAGCACCTTGGGGGCGATCCCCGGCCACTCGTCGCGGGCCATGAAACAGGGTGAGCTGGCCACAGTGATGAGAGAGTGCAGTCGCTCGGGATGGTTCATGGCCAATTGGCTGGCCACCAGACCACCGAGGGACCAACCCAACAAATGGCACCTCTCCGGCAGGATGGCAGCAACTTGTTCCGCCAGCCAGGGCAGACTGTACTCGGCCTCACCCGCCAGCGGGCTGTTGCCAAAGCCGGGCAGGTCCACCAGATGGACGCGATAGCGAGCCGCCAGGGCCGGCACAATGCCGTGCCAGACCGCGCCATTCATCCCCCATCCGTGCAACAGCACCAGATCGGGCCCCTGACCAAACCGCTCTACCGATACGCTCATCTAGACTCAAGATCCTGTTCACTCTGTTGGGGTCAGCATGTTAAAGCGGCTGCTCGCCAAAGCAAGTCCGATCCTCGGCAGTCATGCCGACTGGCAGGGCAGCTGCCTGCTCTGCCAGCAACCTTGCGATGTTGACCCCTTGCTGTGCAGCTGGTGCCGACAGGCCCTGCAGCAGGCTGACCACAGCTGCCGCTTGTGTGCTGCCCCCCTGCCGGCACTGGATGACGCGCGCGAGCCGATCTGCGGTCGCTGCCAGCGCAGGCCGCCGCCCTGGGAGCGACTGCAGGTCATAGGTGACTACCGGCCACCCTACCCCATGCTGATCCCACGGCTGAAGTATTCCGGCCAGATCCTGCTGGCCCCTCTGCTCGCCAGGGTGCTGGCGGATCATCTGGATTGCCGCGAGCCGCCACAGGCCATCATTCCGGTCCCCCTGCACTGGTGGCGCCAGTGGTGGCGTGGCTTCAACCAGGCGGAAGAGATAGCCCGCGCCCTCGGCGAGCTGACCGGCATCCCCTGCGATAATCGGCTGCTGCGCCGGGTCAGGGCAACGCCGCAGCAGACCAAGTTGAGTGCGGGCCAACGGCGGCGCAATCTGCGCGGCGCCTTCCAGATCCGCCCCCATGATTATCAGCACGTGGCGCTGCTCGATGATGTGGTCACCACGGGCGCCACCGCCGGCCACCTCACCCGCCTACTGCATGAGAGCGGAGTCACAAAGGTGGAAGTGTGGGCCATCTGTCGTACCCTCAAGCACCTCAAGTAGCCAACGGCACGCTACCCAAGCCTTGCCAACAGAGTTATCATGAATACCCTAGTCGTACACTCAGGTTTATGAGGATAGTGATGATCAGCATTTCCGACACCGCCCAGGCCCATTTCCGTAAATTGCTGGAAAAACAGCCTGATGGCACCAATATCCGGGTGTTTGTGGTCAATCCGGGAACCCAGAATGCCGAGTGCGGCGTATCATATTGCCCACCCGACGCGGTCGATCCGGAAGATCAACACCTGCCCTTCAGCGGCTTCGACTGCATGGTCGATCCCCTGAGCGCCCCCTTCCTGGTGGATGCCACCATCGACTTCGTCACCGATCAGATGGGCTCCCAGCTCACCCTGAAAGCCCCGAACGCCAAGATGCGCAAAGTGGCCGATGACGCCCCGCTGATCGACCGTATCGAGTACGTGTTGATGTCCGAGGTGAACCCCATGCTGGCCGGTCACGGTGGCAAAGTCACCCTGGTCGAACTGACCGAGGACAAGCTGGCCATCCTGCAATTCGGCGGTGGTTGCAACGGTTGCTCCATGGTCGATTACACCCTGAAAGAGGGGATCGAGAAGCAGCTGCTGGAAAAATTCCCGGGCGAGCTCAACGGCGTCAAGGATGCCACCGAGCACCAGCGCGGCGATCACTCCTACTACTGATTTGCTGCCCTTGTGGTAAAAACATTCTGCAAAGAAAAGGCCCCGCCAGCTGGCGGGGCCTTTTGCATTCTGCGGCAGGCAGATTATTCGTCCTTCTTGTCTCGCGACAGCAGGGCAATGGCCGCCTCTTTCGGATTCTTGCCTTCGTACAGCACCTTGAAGATCTGCTCGCAGATGGGCATCTCGACGCCACAGCGGGCCGCCAGCAGATGCACCTCCTTGGTGTTGCGATAGCCTTCCACCACCTGACCGATCTCGGTCATGGCGGTGTTCACATCCTTGCCAGCCCCGAGGGCCAACCCGAAGCGACGGTTGCGCGACTGGTTGTCGGTACAGGTCAGCACCAGATCCCCGAGCCCTGCCATCCCCATGAAGGTCTTGGCGTCGGCCCCGAGCGCGGCGCCGAGGCGCTGCATCTCTACCAGGCCACGGGTGATGAGCGCAGTCCTGGCGTTGGCGCCAAAACCCAGCCCGTCGGAGAGACCGGCGCCGATGGCGATGACGTTCTTGACCGCCCCGCCCAGCTGCAGACCGATGAAGTCCGGATTGGTATAGACCCGGAACGAGCGGCCACAGTGCAGCAGCAGGGAGAGATCGTCGGCGAAGTCGTCGTGGGTCGAGGCCACCGAGATGGCGGTCGGCAAACCGGCGGCCAGCTCCTTGGCGAAGGTAGGGCCGGAGATCACCGCCAGCGGCATCTCGTCACCCAGCACCTCGCGCGCCACGTCTTGCAGCAGGCGGCCGCTGTCCGGCTCCAGCCCCTTGGTGGCCCAGGCGATACGGGTATCGGGGCGCAGGAAGGGTTTGACCCGGGCCAGCACCTGACCAAACACATGGCTTGGCACCACCAGCAGCAGTACGGGGGCGGCTTGTACCGCCTGTTGCAGATCCGCGGTCAGCTGCAGATCGGTGGGAAAGGGGACATCCGGCAAGAATGCCTTGTTGCAGCGGTTCTGTTCCAGCTCGGCGACATGGGCGGGATCGTGACCCCACAGCAGGGTCGGATGACCGTTGCGCGCCAGAGAAATGGCAAGGGCGGAGCCGTAAGACCCCGCCCCCAAGACCGAGATAGCGATCTGGTCGGCCATTATCAGGCTTCCGCAGTCGCCTGCTGGGCCTGAGCCTGTGCCATGTGCTGGGCAAACAGGGCATCGAAGTTGACCGGTGCCAGGTTCAGCTGCGGGAAGGAACCCTTGCTCACCAGGTTGGCCACCGCTTCACGGGCGTACGGGAACAGGATGTTCGGGCAGAAGGCAGCCAGGCAGTGGGCCAGTTGCGGCTCCGGCAGGTTGCCGATGGTGAAGATACCGGCCTGCTGTACTTCGCACAGGAAGGCAGTCTCGGTTTCCAGCTTGCAGGTGACGGTCAGGGTCAGTACCACTTCATAGACGCTGTCAGCCAGGATGTTGGTCTTGGTGTCCATGTCCAGCTTGACGTCCGGCTGCCACTCTTTCTGGAAGATGTGCGGGGTGTTCGGCGCTTCGAAGGAGACGTCCTTGGTGTAGACGCGCTGGATGTGGAATTCCGGTTGTACTTCCTGGTTGTTGATCTCTTCAGCCATTTTGTTTGATTCCTTTTTATGAAAATAGGTGGGCGCAGGCCCTTAAATCAGCGTTTTTTGGTCACCGGCAGATTTTCTGCACGCCACTGGGCCATGCCACCGCTGAGCACATACACCTGCTTGAAGCCGGCTTTGCTCAGTTGGCGACCCGCGCCACCAGCGGTCATCCCCGACTCGCACACCACTATGATGGGGGCATCTTTATGCTTTTCAACCGGGCCCAGGTTATTGCTCTGGATCTGGCTGAACGGCAGGTGCTGGGCACCGGCCAGATGGCCCTTGGCAAACTCTTCCTGACTGCGAATGTCCACCACGGTGGCGTTTTCACGGTTGATCAGCAGGGTGGCGGTGTGGTTGTTCACCGACTTGACCGGAGAAAAACGGGCACGCACCGTGGTGTAAACCAGAGTGCCCGCCAGGCCGAACCAGGCTGCGGTCAGCAGCGGGTTGCGGGCCGCAAAATCCAAATACTCTTGCATCTTCTACTATCCAGGGACCAAGACAAGTGCTCGAGTATACATGGGGACCCAGCCAAGATCAGCCATCTTGGCGGCAAAGCGGGAGCGGGCTCCCATCGGCTGGATACGAGATGCGACAGCAACATAAAAAGCGGTATCTGGCAGGCCTGACCGAGGATTCTTCGTGCAATGCGACAAGCCGGCGACAAAGGAGAAACAGCTCGGCAACAGGGTACGGGCCCCGCCGGACGGGGCTTGGCTATCAGGTGACTATTTCGGCAGATGTAGTAATATTACGCTAGTTTCACTTCCCGCAATTCATTCCTATCCGAGAGGACATAGCCTTATGTCAACAGCTAAGAAACCTTTGGTTCTGGTCATCATGGACGGTTGGGGCTACAGCACCAAGCAAGAGCACAACGCCGTCGCTGCCGCCAAGACTCCCAACCTCGACCGTCTCGCCCGTGACTACACCAGCACCCTGATCTCCGGCTCCGGCCTGGACGTGGGTCTGCCGGACGGTCAGATGGGGAACTCCGAAGTGGGCCACGTCAACATTGGTGCCGGTCGCATCGTCTATCAGGAACTGACCCGCATCTCCAAAGACATCCAGGACGGTCCCTTCTTCGAGAACGTCGAACTGGCCAAGGCTGTTGACACTGCCGTGAGCAAGGGCAAGGCCGTGCACATCATGGGCCTGATGTCCCCGGGTGGCGTACACAGCCACGAAGAGCACATCATGGGCATGATCGAGATGGCCGCCAAACGTGGTGCCGAGCAGATCTATTTCCACGCCTTTCTGGATGGCCGCGACGTACCGCCGCGCTCCGCCCAGTCCTCCATCGAGCTGTTCGACGCCCTGTTCGCCCGTCTGGGCAAGGGTCGTTTCGCCTCCATGATCGGCCGTTACTACGCCATGGACCGTGACAACCGCTGGGATCGCGTACAGCAAGCCTATGACCTGATGACTCAAGGCAAGGGCGAGTTCACCGCCGACAGCGCCAGCGAAGCCCTGGCCGCCGCCTACGCTCGCGACGAGAACGACGAGTTCGTCAAGGCGACCCGTATCGGCGAAGCCGCCCCCATGCAGGATGGCGATGCGCTGATCTTCATGAACTTCCGTGCCGACCGCGCCCGCGAGATCACCCGCGCCTTCGTCGACAGCGACTTCACCGGCTTCGCCCGCACCGCCACCCCGGCGCTGAACTTCGTGATGCTGACCGAGTACGCGGCCGACATCAAAACCGCCTGTGCCTACCCGCCGACCGCCCTGGTCAACACCCTGGGTGAGTGGCTGGCCAAGCAGGGCAAAACCCAGCTGCGTATCTCCGAGACCGAGAAGTACGCTCATGTCACCTTCTTCTTCAACGGCGGCGAAGAGGCCTGCTTCACTGGCGAAGATCGCGAGATCGTTGCCAGCCCGAAAGTGGCCACCTACGACCTGCAGCCGGAAATGAGCTCCGAAGAGCTGACCGACAAGCTGGTCGGTGCCATCAAGAGCGGCAAATACGACGTCATCATCTGCAACTACCCGAATGGCGACATGGTTGGCCACACCGGCGTGTTCGATGCGGCCGTCAAAGCCTGTGAAGCCGTTGACCACTGCATCGGTCGCGTCACCGAGGCCCTGGCTGAAGTGGGTGGCGAGTGCCTGATCACCGCCGACCACGGCAACGCCGAGAAGATGATGGACGAAGAGACCGGTCAGGCCCATACCGCCCACACCAATCTGCCGGTTCCGCTCATCTACTTCGGTCGCAAGGCCGAGGTGCTGGAAGGCGGCAAACTGTCCGATCTGGCCCCCACCATGCTGACCCTGATGGGTCTGCCGGTGCCGCCGGAAATGACTGGCAAGCCCCTGATGATTCTGAAATAATCCTTCCCCATGCGGGGATGCGAAGTGATTTCAACCAAAACCAGTCGCGTCGGCCTGTTGGCCGGCGCGCTGTTTTTTTGTCTGTCGTTCGGGCCGGGCAAGGCCTGGGCTGCCAACCAGCAGCTGGGCGCCATGCAGTCCCAGATCAAGGAACAGCAGCAGACCATCAAGCTCAGCAAGCAGGAGCTGGCCAAGCTCAACACCCAGCTCAAGGCCGATGAGCAGGCCATCTCGGCCGCCGCCGCCAAGCTCGACCAGACCAGACAGCAGCTCAGAGAGAACCAGCAGAAGCTGGTGGGGCTGCAACAGGACAAGCTGGATCTGGAGCAGCAGGCCAGCCACCAGAAGCAGTTGCTGGCCAAACAGGCGGAGAGCGCCTTCACCGCCGGCAACCACGATTACCTCAAACTGCTGCTCAACCAGCAGGATCCGGCCAAACTGAGCCGCTCCCTCGACTACTACGACTACCTCAACAAGGCACGCATCGAGGCCATCGAAGCCCTGCGGGCCACCCGCACCAAGCTGGCCAAAAACCAGCAGGCCACCAAAGAGACCGAAAGCCGGCTGCAATCCCTGCTCACCGAACAGCAGCAGCACCATCAAAGTCTGCTGGCCAGCCAGCAGAGCCGCGCCAAGGTGCGCAACCAGCTGCAGCAGTCGGTGCAGGATGACGAACAGAAGCTGACCAAGCTGGTCAAGGCGGAGAAAGCGCTGAAGGCCCGGCTGGAAGAACTGCGCCGCCAGCGGGAAGAGCAGGAGCGCCGCGAGCGGGAGCGTCTTGCCAAGCTGAAGGCGGAACAGGAGCGGCAACGCAAGCTGGCCGAACAGCGCCGCGCCGAACAGGAGCGGCTCGCCGCCCAGCAGAGCAAAGCGGCCCAGCAGCAGACCGCCAGCCGGGAGAGCACCACCAGCAAGCCTGAGCGGGGCTCCGGTATCAGCAGCGCCGGTTACTACAGCGGCCTCAAGACCAATGGCAGCCTGCGCTGGCCGGTGCAGGGGCCGATCCTCATCGCCTACGGCTCGCCACGCACCGCCGAGCTGAAGTGGAAGGGCACCCTGATCGGCGCCAGCGAAGGGACCCAGGTCAAGGCGGTGGCGCCGGGCCAGGTGGTCTATGCCGACTGGCTGGACGGCTTCGGCATGCTGCTGGTGATCGATCACGGTCGCGGCTACATGAGCCTCTACGGTCACAACCAGTCGCTGCTGCGCCAGGTGGGCCAGAACGTGGAACAGGGCGAACCGGTGGCGCTGGTCGGTGACAGTGGCGGCCAGGACAGACCCGGCCTCTACTTCGAAATTCGCTACCAAGGCGAGGCCATCAACCCCACCAAGTGGCTGGCCAAGCGCTGACGTCGACTTGCCTCCTCCCCCGACAGCCTGCCTTGCGCAGGCTGTCATCCCTCCGGCAGCGCGCGGCGACGCGCCACCTTTGGTGAAAAATTACCTCTTTTTCAGGCTGTTCAAGGGAAGACGACCAGCCCTATCTGCTCCAGCAAGGCCTGCTGCTGATCTTCGTTGATCTGCACCCCGTGCAGATTGACCCGCCGCAGATCCAGCCCGGGCAGATCGCACTGACGCAGATCGCAGCCCTGCAGGTTGATGCGGCTCCAGTCCAGTTGGCCAAACTCGGAACCGCTGAGATCCGAGCCCGCCAGCGAGGCGCCGAACAGGTTGGCCCCCTGCCAGCGATTGCCGCTCAATTCGCATTTTTCCAGCAGACAGCCCTCAAAGTTGGCGTAGCTGAAGTTGTTGCCGGTGAGATGGGCTTCGCAGAAGTAGCTCTTGACGGTGATCTGGTTGGCAAAGCTGGCGCGGGAGAAGTTGATCCCCATCGCCTGGCAGTCGCGCAGCTCGAGCCCGAGGCACTGGCTGTGACTGAAGTCGGCCATGGTGAGATCGCAGCGCAGAAAACTCGCCTCGCGCAGATTGCAGCCCTGCAGCAAACAGTTCTGTTCGCTCTCCCGGTCATAGAAGCTGCAGTCAACGAAACGGCTCTCGCCGAGATCTAGCCTGGAGAAGTTGCAGCCGATGAAACGGCATCCCTGAAACTGCTCCCCAGCCAGGTCCTGCTGCTCGAAGCGCACACCCTCAAAGCACTTGGCCTTGATCATCCTGAGATTCCCCTTGTTGACGGCGTCATATGCTGACTTTGTTACAAAAAAACGGTAATGTTACATGTAACATTTGTCCCGGATCCAGAGATGAACGATACCCGCAAGCGCCGCCCCACCCTGCAGGACATAGCCGACCTGACCGGGGTCACCAAGATGACCGTCAGCCGCTACCTGCGCGACCCGCAAGCCGTGGCCGAGGGCACCCGCGAGCGGATCGCCGCCGCGGTGGAGGATCTCGGCTACATCCCCAACCGGGCGCCGGACATTCTCTCCAACGCCACCAGCAAGGCGATCGGCATCCTGATCCCCTCCCTCTCCAACCAGGTCTTCTCCGCCGTGGTGCATGGCATCGAGTCGGTGACCCGGCCCGCCGGTTACCAGACCCTGCTGGCTCACTACGGCTACAGCCCGGAGCGGGAAGAGGAGCAGGTCGCCTCCCTGCTCTCCTATCACGTGGATGGGCTGATCCTCTCCGACAGCCAGCACACCGAACGCACCCGCAAGATGATCGCCACCGCCGGTATCCCGGTGGTGGAGACCATGGATCTGCCGCAGAGCCCCATCGACATGGTGGTCGGCATGGATCACCGGGCAGCCGCCCGGGCCATGGTAACAGAGATGCTGCGCCGGGGCCGACGCAAGCTGGTCTATCTCGGCGCGCGGCTCGACGTGCGCACCCAGCTGCGGATGGAGGGCTACTACCAGGCGATGCAGGATTTCGGCCTGAGCGGCCAGCACCTGCTGACCGAGCAATCTTCCAGCTTCACCCTCGGCGGCCAGCTGCTGGAGCAGGCGCTGGTACGCTATCCCGATCTGGACGGCCTGTTCTGCACCAACGATGACCTGGCGGTGGGCGCCCTGCTGCAGTGTCAGGCCAAGTGGATACCCGTGCCCCAGCAGATCGCCATCGCCGGCAGCAACGCCCTCGACATCGGCCACGCCATGACCCCCAAGCTGGCCAGTATCGTCACGCCGCGCAAGGAGATCGGCCGGGCGGCTGCCACCATGCTGCTGGCCCGCCTCAACGGCCAGCCGCTGGCCGACACCCGGCTCGACATGGGCTTCTCCCTCTACGAAGGTGACAGCCTGGGCTGAGGTCCAGATCCCCGCCATTCAGCCATAACAGAGCAGGCCACCCGAGGGTGGCCTGCTTGCTTGGCAAACGGAAGGTCCGGCTCACGCCGGCGTCAAATCAGGATGCGACCAGGGCGACGGCTTCGCGGGAGAGGCGGGTCACCTCTTCCCAGTTACCGTTCTTCACAGCCTCGGCCGGCAGCATCCAGGAGCCGCCAACGGTGGCGACGCATTTGAGCGCCAGGTAATCGGCCACGTTCTTCGGGCCGATACCGCCGGTGGGACAGAACTTCACCTGGGGCAGAGGCGCCGCGATGGCGGCCAGCGCCTTGGTGCCGCCGTTCGCCTCGGCCGGGAAGAATTTGAGGTGGTCGTAGCCCGCTTCCAGCGCCTGCATCACCTCGGACGGGGTGGCCACGCCCGGGATCAGCGGCGCCGTGCTCTTGGCCGCGTGGGCCAGCAGGGCCGGGGTCATCCCCGGGGAGATGACGAAGCGGGCACCGGCGGCCACGGCGGCATCAAACTGCGCGCAGTTGAGCACGGTACCGGCACCGACCATGGCCTCCGGCATCGCCTTGGCGATGAGGGCGATGGCCTCCAGCGCTACCGGGGTGCGCAGGGTGATTTCGAACACCGAGATGCCGCCGGCCAGCAGCGCCTTGGCCATCGGCAGGGCCTGATCCAGCTCATTGATGACCATCACGGGTACCAGCGGGGAGGCGGCAAACACCTCGGCCGGGGTCACTTTCCAGTTCTGCATAGCTCTTCCTTAGTCAGCTCTTAATCAAAGATGGTGGCGCCACACTCGGCGCTCGATACCGCGCGACGCATCACGCTGAACAGTTCACGGCCCCACCCCTCTTGTTCCAGAGTGAGGTCGATCTCGGCCTGGGTACGGCCGCTCAAATCGGTCAGGCAGTCGAGGCTGCCGGTTACCGCGTCCACCCGCAGCAGGTCGCCATCGGCAAGCAGGCCGATGGCCCCGCCGTGCAGCGCCTCCGGGGTGACGTGGATGGCGGCCGGGATCTTGCCGGAGGCACCGGAGAGGCGACCGTCGGTAACCAGCGCCACCTTGTGACCCGCCTTCTGCAGGTTGCCGAGCACCGGCATCAGCTTGTGCAGCTCCGGCATGCCGTTGGCGGCCGGGCCATTGTGACGCACCACGATGACGGCGTCCTGATTGAGATCCCCCGCCTTGTAGGCCGCTTCCACCGCATGCTGGGAGGAGAAGACCCGGGCCGGGGCTTCAATCACCCGATACTCGGGGGCCACGGCAGAGACCTTGACCACGGCGCGGCCCAGATTGCCGGAGAGCAGCTTGGTGCCGCCGGTGGCCTGGAACCGGCTACCGGAAGGCGACAATACACTCGCATCACTGCTCTCGCCCACCGGCTGCCATACCAGCTTGCCATCCACCAGTGCCGGGCGGCTGAGGTAATCCTGCATCTCGCCGAAGACCGGGGTGGCATCCAGGTGGATCAGCCCCTCTTGCGCCAGCCGGCGCATCAGGCCGGGCACGCCACCCGCCTGTTCGAAGGCGTTCACG
Source organism: Aeromonas sp. s5 (assembly GCF_040907865.1). Taxonomy (NCBI): domain Bacteria; kingdom Pseudomonadati; phylum Pseudomonadota; class Gammaproteobacteria; order Aeromonadales; family Aeromonadaceae; genus Aeromonas; species Aeromonas sp. s5. Next base: position 96,740 of record NZ_JBFOCO010000011.1, on the reverse strand, counting down.
TCGGCCGGGCCGTTCGGGTACATGCGTACCAACAGCGGCACCACGTCGGAGAGATCGCTGATGTCGTCCCAGGTCAGCACCAGACCGGCGGCGCGGGCCAGCGCCACCATGTGGATGCTGTGGTTGGTGCTGCCGCCGGAGGCGAGCAGGGCCACCAGCCCGTTGACCAGCGAGCGCTCGTCGATCACCGCACTCAGGGGGCGATAGGCCGGGGAACCCGGGATCATGGCGCTGATGCGGCGGGCCGCCTCCTCGGTGAGGGCGCGGCGCAGCTCGCTGTGCGGGTGCACGAAGGCGGAGCCCGGCAACATCAGACCCATGGCCTCGAACACCAGTTGGTTGGTGTTGGCGGTGCCGTAGAAGGTGCAGGTGCCGGCCGCGTGGTAGGCGCCGCACTCCATCTTGAGCAGGGCATCGCGACCCACTTCGCCGGCGGCGTACTGCTGGCGCACCTTCACCTTCTCGTCGTTGCTGATGCCACTCGCCATCGGGCCGGCCGGCACGAAGGCGGTGGGCAGATGAGCGTGGGAGAGCGCTCCCATGATCTGGCCCGGCGCTATCTTGTCGCAGATGCCGAGCAGCAGGGTGGCATCGAAGGTGTTGTGGGAGAGCGACAACGCGGTCGCCTGGGCGATCAGATCGCGCGAAAACAGGGACATGTCCATCCCCGGCTGGCCCTGGGTCACGCCGTCGCACATGGCGGGCACACCGCCGGCCACCTGGGCGCTGTGGCCGAGCTCGGCCAGCGCGGCCTTGATGATGTCCGGGTAGCCCTGATAGGGCTGATGGGCGCTCAGCATGTCGTTGTAGGCGCTGACGATGCCGACGTTGGCACGGGTCATGTCGAGGATACGCCCCTTCTCGTCACAGCTGGAGGCGGCCACGGCGTGGGCCAGGTTGCCGCAGGCCAGCGCGGCGCGGGTCTTGCCCTGATCGGCCTGGCGCTGGATGCGGGCCAGGAAGGCCTGGCGACGGGCGGCACTGCGCTCGCGAATGCGGGCAGTGACGCTGGCAATAACCTGATGGATCATTGGGCTTGCTCCAATGCGGTGACGGCGCGATCAACCACCTGTTCGAAGGTGCCGTCGATATCGATGTGGAATACACCGGCTTCGCCGTCCGGGCGCTCCAGGGTATCGAACTGACTTTGTACCATGCTTTCGCGCATGAAGTGGCCCTTGCGGGCCCGCATCCGCTCGAGGATCAGCGGCTGGCTGCCGTCGAGGAAGAGGAAGCTGACCGACTCGTTGCCCTCGCGGATCTGGTCGCGATACTGCTTCTTGAGGGCGGAGCAGACGATGACGCCCACCTCGTTCTTCTGTTCCAGGCTGTAGGCCGCGTCGCGGATCCGCTCCAGCCAGGGGGCGCGGTCCTCGTCGTTGAGTGGGTTGCCACCGGCCATCTTCTGGATGTTGGCCTTGGGGTGCAGATCATCACCGTCGATGAACTTGGCGCCCAGCACGCTGGCCACCTTGAGGCCCACGCTGGACTTGCCGCTACCACACACACCCATCACGATAATGCTCTTACCCGCCATTGTTTGACCTCTATCTCATTTTTCAAAAAACGTGCTGCCGATGGGTTCTAACTTAGCACGTTACCGGTAACATGTTACCGGTAACAACAAGAATTGTGAAGTCTGCCACAGACTGAGCGCACTCATAGTCACCTGGGCAAGCGAGTTTGAGCCCTGGCCATAAATCTAAATAAATCATAAAGATATGGTCTGCCGACGGATCGGCAGGGTGTCGATACTGAACTTGGAACAAGGAATGCACAACAATGTCTGACCTCTCCCTGATCATGACGGCCGCCGGCTCCATCGTGCTGCTGCTCTTTCTGGTGATGAAGGCCCGCCTGCACGCGGTCGTCTCCCTCATCCTGGTCTCCATGGTGGCGGGGCTCGCCGCCGGCATGAACCCGGCCGACATCGCCGCCACCATCCAGAAAGGGATGGGCGGCACCCTCGGTTTCGTCGCCGTGGTGGTGGCACTGGGCGCCATGTTCGGCAAGGTGATGGAAGTCACCGGCGCCCTCGACCGGGTGGCCCACACCCTGCTCGGCAAGTTCGGCGTCAAGCGCGCCAACTGGGCCATGGCGCTGACCGGTTTCGTCTGCGCACTGCCACTGTTCTTCGACGTGGCGGTGGTGCTGCTGATCGGCGTCGCCTTCGCCATCGTCCGCCGTGGCGGCGGCAGCGTGGTGAAGATCGGCATCGCCCTGCTGGCGGGCATCGCCACCTGCCAGGCCTTCCTGATCCCGGCGCCGGGCCCCATCCTGGTGGCGTCCCAGCTGGGAGCCGATTTCGGCTACATGATCCTGTTCGGCCTGATCGCCGCCGTTCCTGCCCTGATCCTGGCCGGCCCGCTGTTTGGCGAGCTGATCAGCAAGGTGGTCGACGTGCCGCTGCCAGCCGACGCCCAGAGCAGTGCCCATGACGACAGCCAGAACCTGCCCTCCTTCGGGCTGGCCATGGGCCTCATCGGCCTGCCGCTGCTGCTGATCGGTCTCAAGACCATAGTCGGCCGCTTCGTCGAGGCCGGCACGCCCCTGCACGGTTGGCTGGAGTTCATCGGCCACCCCTTCACCGCCATCATGGTCGCCTGCCTGGCCGCCTTCTATCTGCTGGGGATCCGCCGCGGCATGTCCCGTGACGAGGTGATGAGCGTCTGCAACAGCGCCATCCAGCCGGCCGGCGTCATCATCCTGGTGACCGGTGCCGGTGGCGTGTTCAAGCAGGTGCTGGTGGATTCCGGTGTGGGCGCCGCCCTCGGCAACATGCTGGCGGACTCCGGCCTGCCCATCGTTGCGCTGGCCTTCATCCTGGCCGCCGCGGTGCGGGTCATTCAGGGTTCCGCCACCGTCGCCATGCTGACCGCCTGCGGCCTGGTGCTGCCGATGCTGGAGCCGCTCGGCCTCAGCGGCGCCCAGCTGGCGGCGGTCACCATCGCCATCGGCGGCGGGGCCATAGTGCTCTCCCACGTCAATGACTCCGGCTTCTGGCTGGCCAACCGCTACCTCGGTCTCACCGAGAAGCAGACCCTGCAAACCTGGACCGTAATGGAAACCATCATAGGTACCACCGGCGGCGTGATGGCCATGCTGATCTACAGCTTCCTCTGATCGCGACCGTGCAGAAAAAGGCCTCCGATGTGAGGCCTTTTTCATCTTTATGACGATTCTTTCTTTGGCTAACAGGGTGAGATTGCTAGAATCGCCTATCCATCGCTCCGAGTGGAACGCTTAACGCAGTGATTTCAGGTTTCTCTATGCATTCATCGGCACATTATCGACAGCTGCTGGCGCGCCTGCCCCAGATCGCCGTCGCCGCAGACCAGTTTGAAGTGCTCAGCAGCGCCAAGGACTTCAAGAGCCGGATCCTTTCGCTCATCGCCAGCGCGACTCGCCGCATCTATCTGGTGGCGCTCTATCTGCAGGATGACGAGGCGGGACGGGAGATCCTCTCTGCCCTCTATGCCGCCAAACAGCGCAACCCTGCCCTCGACGTCAAGGTGTTCGTCGACTTCCACCGTGCCCAGCGCGGCCTGATCGGCAAGGGCAAGCAGGGTGGCAACCACCTGATGTATCAGGAGATGGCCGCTCGCCACGAGCACCAGATCGCCATCTACGGCGTGCCGGTGAAAGGGCGTGAACTGCTCGGAGTGCTGCACCTCAAGGGGTTCATCTTCGATGACACCCTGCTCTACTCCGGTGCCAGCCTCAACGACATCTACCTGCACCAGCAGGATCGCTACCGTTTCGACCGTTATCACCAGATCACCAGCCCTGAGCTGACCCGCAGCATGGTCAACTACGTGGATGACCTGTTCCTGCGCAGCGAAGCGGTGCAGCGACTGGATCGCACCGACATCCCCAGCGCCAAGCAGCTGAAGGGACCGATCCGCCGCTTCAAGCACAACCTGCGCCTCGGCCAGTACCGCTTCGACACCATGCCGGTCAACAGCCAGGAGGTGGCCATCACCCCGATGAGTGGCCTGGGCAAGCGCGGCAACCAGCTCAACAAGATGATCCGCACCCTGGTGCGGGCCACCGAGCGGGAGATCTTCATCTGCACCCCCTACTTCAACCCGCCCAAGGAGTTGAACAAGGATATCGAGGCCCTGCTCAAGCGCGGCTGCAAGGTGACGATCGTGGTGGGCGACAAGACCGCCAACGACTTCTTCATTCCGCCGGAGGAGAAATTCTCCACCATCGGCGGCCTGCCCTATCTGTACGAGACCAACCTGCGCAAGTTCGCCGAGCGCAACCAGCATCATATCGATGCCGGCCGTCTCAACCTGATGCTCTGGTGCTGCGAGCGCAACTCCTACCACCTCAAGGGGATCTTCGTGGATGACGAGTGGGCCCTGCTCACCGGCAACAACCTCAATCCCCGCGCCTGGGCGCTGGATCTGGAGAACGGCCTGCTGGTCTACGATCGCCGCCACCTGCTGCGGCCCCAGTTCAACGCCGAGCGCGAGAACATCCTGACCAACACCAAGCGCATCAGCCACTTCGATCAGATCGAGCAGATCCAGGACTACCCGGATCAGGTGCGCAAGCTGCTGGCCCGGATCCACAGGGTCAAGGCCCATATCCTGCTCAAACGCATCATCTGACCGCGCGCATCGCGACCTCAGGTTCCTTGCAAGGGCCTGCCGCATCTCGGCAGGCTTTTTTCATTCCTGGCTTCCGATCCCGCGGGCCGACCCCCAACCGCGCGACGCGGCTTGCGTCGGGACGGCAATAAACCCTATCATCTGGACATATTTACAGTGTTTTCGGGCATCTAATTGATGAAATTGGATAAAATCTCCCTCGACAGCCTCAAGGGCGTCGGCAGCAAGATGCAGGAAAAGCTCGAGCGGCTGGGGCTGGCCACGGTGCAGGATCTGCTGTTCCACCTCCCCCTGCGCTACGAGGACCGCACCCAGGTGTGGCCCATCGGCGATCTGCCGCCCGGCCTGCACGGCGCCGTCGAAGGGGAGATCCAGGACACTCAGCTGGTGATGGGGCGCCGCCGCATGCTGGTCTGCCGCATCAGCGACGGCACCGGCACCCTCACCCTGCGCTTCTTCAACTTCACCGCCGCCCAGAAGAACAGCCTGAGCCCTGGCCGGCTGATGCGCTGCTTCGGCGAGGTGCGCCCCGGCAAATACGGGCTGGAGATGGCCCACCCCGAGTACAAGCTGCTCGGCGAGGAGCAGGCCGGCCAGACCGAAGAGGCGCTCACCCCCGTCTACCCGACCACCGAGGGGCTGCGCCAGCTCACCCTGCGCAGCCTCACCGATCAGGCGCTGGCCCAGCTCGACCTCTACGGCGTGGAGGAGCTGCTGCCCGCCGGCCTCTATCCCCAGCAGATCGATCTGGCCGCGGCCCTGAAGCTGCTGCACCGTCCGCCCCCCTCGGTGGCGCTGGCCCTGCTGGAAAGCGGCCAGCACCCGGCCCAGCAGCGGCTGGTGCTGGAAGAGCTGCTGGCCCACAACCTATCTGTGCTCAAGGTGCGGGCCCAGGCACAAACCCAGCTGGCCCGCGCCCTCAAGCCGGCCCCGGCCCTGGTGGAACAGCTGCTCGGCGCCCTGCCGTTCACCCCCACCGGCGCCCAGAACCGGGTGGTGGCGGAGATAGGCAAGGATCTGCAACAGAGCCACCCCATGATGCGGCTGGTACAGGGGGACGTAGGCTCCGGCAAGACCCTGGTCGCTGCGCTGGCCGCCCTGCAGGCCATCGGCAACGGCTGTCAGGTGGGGCTGATGGCGCCGACCGAGCTGCTGGCCGAACAGCACGCCATCAACTTCGCCAAGTGGCTGGAACCGCTCGGCATCGGGGTGGGCTGGCTGGCGGGCAAGCAGAAGGGCAAGGCGCGGGAGGAGGCGCTGGCTGCCATCGCCGACGGCAGCGTCAAGATGGTGGTGGGCACCCATGCCATCTTCCAGGAGCAGGTGGTGTTCCAGCGCCTCGCCCTGGTGATCATCGACGAACAGCACAGATTCGGTGTGCATCAGCGCCTCGCCCTGCGGGAAAAAGGGGAGCGGGAAGGGGTACATCCCCATCAGCTCATCATGACCGCCACCCCCATCCCCCGTACCCTGGCGATGACCGCCTATGCCGACCTCGATACCTCCATCATCGACGAGCTGCCACCGGGCCGCACCCCCATCACCACGGTGGCGCTGCCGGACAGCCGCCGCCAGGACGTGATCGAACGGGTCAGACTGGCCTGCGAGGAGGGCAAGCAGGCCTACTGGGTCTGCACCCTGATCGAAGAGTCGGAGGTACTGGAGTGCCAGGCCGCCGAGGACACCGCCGCCGAGCTGCAAAATCGGCTGCCTGGCCTGCACATCGGGCTGGTGCACGGCCGGATGCGACCGGTCGAGAAACAGCGGGTGATGGAGGAGTTCAAGGCGGGCATACTGCAACTGCTGGTCGCCACCACCGTCATCGAGGTGGGGGTGGACGTGCCCAACGCCAGCCTGATGATCATCGAAAACCCGGAGCGACTGGGGCTGGCGCAGTTGCACCAGCTGCGCGGCCGGGTCGGGCGCGGCTCAGTGGCCTCCCACTGCGTGCTGCTCTATCATGCCCCCTTGTCCAAGACGGCCCAGAGCCGGCTCGGGGTGCTGCGGGAGACCAACGACGGCTTCCTCATCGCCCAGCGCGATCTGGAGCTGCGCGGCCCGGGCGAGCTGCTCGGCACCCGCCAGACTGGCCTGGCCGACCTCAAGATCGCCGATCTGGTACGCGACCAATCGCTCATCCCGCAGGTGCAGAAGATGGCTCGCTTCTTGATGGACCGACACCCAGATCATGTCGAACCCTTGATACGACGCTGGCTCGGCCTGCGGGATCACTATTCCAATGCTTGACCTGCGGGATCACGCTGCCAACGCCTGATCACTCAACCAATACAGGAGGAAAGCGCTTATGAATTCCTGGCTGCGCGGCCTGCTCTACACCCTTGCCTTCCTGTTGCTGTTTGTCTGGGTCGGGCTCGGCCTGTTCGACGCCGAGCGGGCCAAGGGGCCCATCGCCGGCTGGCTCAGCCAGCAGACTGGCGTACCAGTCACCATAGGCCGACTGGTGTTCAACCCGCTTCACCCCTACACCCTGCTGGCGGAGCAGGTGAGTTACGGCAACGCCGTGACCCTCGACAAGATCTATCTCGAGATAGAGAGCATCGACTGGCTGAACCGGGACGTGCGCATCGCCCATCTCGACCTCATTCGCCCGGCCATCAAGCTGCCGCTGCCCAATCAGCTGCCGAGCCTGCCGGTGCACTCCCTCACCATCACCGACAGCACCATAGACCGGCTCAGCCTGGAGAGCGACGGGCTGACCCTGCGCGGCCTCAACGCCACCCTGAGCGACTGGCAACTGCTCAACCCGGTGCGCCCACCCCAGGCCAACCTGACCCTCAACATCACTGAACTGGCGACCCCGGCCTGGGCCCTCTCCCGCCTCAACCTGGCCGGTCGACTGGAGGGGCAGGTGCTGAGTACCGACAAGCTGACCGCCAACCTATTCGACGGTCTGCTCGAAACCGGCATGGTGCTGGACTGGCCCGCCCGCAGCCTGCGGCTGAACAACCTCAAGAGCCAGGGCATGCGCATCGAGTGGGGCACCCTCGCCAAAGCCGAATCCCCCCTGCGCCAGGTCAGCCTGGATCTCGGCCAGATCCGGGATCTCAGCTTCAACGACATCGAGCAGGAGCTGGCCCTCAACAACCTCAGCGGCCAGCTGACCGCCTTCAACTGGCAGGCTGGCAGCACACCCAGCGGCTACTTCTCGGGGACCCTCGGCGATCTCGGCCGTGGCCTGTTCCAGCTGGAGGCCATTCAGGGCAAGGTCGCCTTCTCGCCCCAGCAGCTGGATGCGGAGCTGCAGGGCAAAGCCTATGAAGGGGAGTTCAACCTGGAGCTATCCTTCGCTCCCCTGCAGCAGAAGCTGACCCTGAAGGACATGGCGCTGAGCGGCATGGACATCAGCCTGCCGGAAGGGTGGTGGCAGGATTGGCAGAGCTGGCGCCCGCAGCAGATCGACATCCGCAAGCTGGCCTTCGACAAGCTCAAGGTGCTCTCCTTCGACGATACCCTGCCCCTCTCCCTGACCGGTTGGCAGCTCTATCTGACCGACCTCAGCCTGCACGGCAATCAGCCAGGGCCGCTGCTGGGCCGGGCCCGCCTCGAGAGCGCCTGGTTCGAACTGGTGTGGGACGGCCTCAGCGCCCGCAATGGCGAGCTGGATGGCGAGCTGAGTGCCGGCTCCTGGCAGCTCAACAAGCTCACCAGCTCGCTGCCGGATGAGGGCAGCCTCAGCCTGAGCGGCCAGTGGGGACGCGAGCCGGGCCAGACCAGCCGGGTGCAGCTCAAGGGCGAGAAACTGGATCTGGTGCAGTGGGGCAAGATCCTCCACTCCCCCGTCTCCTTCGCCGGCAAGCTGGACCTGAGCGCCGATCTGCAGGCGCTGCACGGCGGCACCCCGGGCGCCTGGCGCAGCTCCCTGCAGGGGAATTTTGCCCTCGATGCCACCGAACCCTTCTGGGACAAGGTGAAGATAGATCCGCTGCTGGATCAGTGGTTCAAGCAGGCGGCGGCGCCGACCCTCACCCCGGCCGAGCTCTGGCAGACGATGCAGGAGGGCGACACCCCCTTCTATCGCATCAAGCTGCAGGGCAAGGTGGCCCAAGGCCAGCTGAAGATCGAGCAGGCCGGCGCTTCTACCATCACCCATCTGCTGGGACTGCAGGGCAGCGTCGATCTGGTCAATGAGCAGTGGCAGCTGGATCTGGGCGTTCTCAACGGCCAGCACTGCGCCGAGCTGCTCGGCCAGTGGCGCGGGCCGCTCGCCGAGCCGACCCTCAGCTGGGGTTTCAAGCAGAAGCCGGACGGCTGTGGTTGGGAGACCGGCGTGCGCTACCCGCCCCAGGGCAACGGCAGCCCGCTCTGGCGACCGGCGCCGAAGGCGCAGGCGGCCAACGGCTAGCCGATAGAAAGCAACAAGGCCTCGTGATGAGGCCTTGTTGTTTGATGGGATCCCACCTGCCGTTACTGACCCGGCCGCTTGACCGGCTGCACCACGTAGTGACCGAGGAACTCGGCGGCCAGCTTGTCGCCGCTGAACAGCTTGATCTTGAGGCTGAACTTGGCGGACTCACCGGCCTTGAGCGGCTCGAGCACGGCGGGCATCCCTTCGCGGGCCACCCGCGCCTCCGGCTCCTCCTTGACCGGCCGGTAGTACTTGATGTTGCCCTCCGCCAGCACAGTATCCCCCACTAGCCCCGCCTCCTTGAGTTGCAGCCAGATCAGGCCCCAGCCCGCCAGCACGCACTGGCTGTAGATGCTGCCGGCGAACATGGTGTCATGCACGTTGAGGTTGGCCGCCAGATTGGCCTTAAGGTGGAAGGTCTGACCGTCGTAGTGGGTGATGTGCACCCCCATCTTCTCGCTGATGGGAATGCCCTGCGACCAGCGAGTGGTGAGATCCTGGCACCACTCGGGGCGGTACTGGATGGTCTGCAGCGGGCTCAGGGATTTGATCATCTGGCGGTGCGGGATACGGCCGAAAGAGACGGGGCCTTCCCCCACCTCGAGAAAGCCGCACTTGCGGTAGAACTCCACCGCCTCCTGGCGGGCATTCATCACCAGTCGCTTCACCTTCTCGCTGCAGGCCAGCTGTTCGAGATCCTGCACCATGCGGGCACCCAGCCCCTGGCCGCGAAATTCGGGGCGCAACGCCATGAAGCGGATCTGGGCCTCGTCACCGCCGACAAACAGCCGCCCCACCGCGATGGGTGTGCCGTCGGGGGCCAGCATCAGCCGGTGAATGGCGACGGTGTCGTATTCGTCCCGCTCGGAACCGAGAGGCAGATTGAAGGGTTTACGCAACAGTTCCCAGCGCAACTGGTAGTAGGCATCCAGTTCGGCGTCGGTTTGAGGAGTGACTACCCGGTACATAAAGCGATCCTTGAGTTGGCGCCGACGGACAGAGTGAAGGGCTTGCACACCCATGCCTCCCAGCTCAATTGATAATGGGCATCCAGCTCGGCTGCCGTCTGGGGGGTGACCATCCGGTACATAGTTCCATCCTTGAGTTACACTGGTCGAAAACCATCTTGCCGTGCAAATTCATGGACTTCAATCTGCAAGCGTACCAAGCCGACCACTTATTGCACCTCAGCGCCAAGCCCCAGCGCCGGCTCACCGTGCAGGAAAATGCCCATCACCGCTGGCTGGAGATCGACGGCGTGGTGCAGTCGGCCATGTCCCTGGCCGAGCCCGCCACCCTCTGCCTGCCGCACCAACAGGTGATCGCCTACCTGCTGCCCGAACAGGCCGCCAGCATCCTCGAACTGGGGCTGGGGGGCGGCGATCTCACTCGCCATCTGCGTCGACGCTGGCCCGATGCCCGCCACGAGTGCGTCGACCTCGATGAAGAGGTGATCACCCTCTATCAACTGTTCTTTCAGCCCGAACAAGGCAGCCAGCGTACACCGACCCTGCACCAGGCCGATGCCCTCGCCTTTCTGGAGCAGAGCGAGGCGCAGTACGACCTCATCCTGCTCGATCTGTTCAGCCAGGACGGCAATCCGCCGCTGCTGTTCCAGGAGCGCATCTATCAGGCGCTGGCCCCCCGCCTCAACGGCGAGCTCATCATCAACCTGCTGCCGCGCACCCGCCTCGAGCTGACCCGGGTACTGATGCTGCTGGAGCAGTGGGTCGGCCCCACCACCCCCTACCCGGTGCCAGGGCTGCGCAACATACTGCTGCACACCAGCCCGCGCGATCCGCTGGCGTCAGACCTGTAGCCAGAAGGTGACCGGGCCGTCGTTGACCAGCGCCACCTTCATGTCGGCGGCGAAGCGGCCGGTGGCAGTCGGTATGCCGCTGGCGGCGGCCCGCGCCACGAAGTAGTCGTACAGCCGCTCGGCCTCGACCGGATGAGCGCCGCCGGAGAAGCTGGGCCTCATCCCCTTGTTGGTGTCCGCCGCCAGGGTGAACTGGGAGACCACCAGCAGGCTGCCGCCGGCCTGGCTAACGTTGAGGTTCATCTTGCCATTCTCATCGGAGAAGATGCGGTAACCGCTCACCTTGTGCAGCAGCTTGTCGGCCTTGGCCTCGTCATCCCCCTGCTCCACTCCGAGCAGCACCAGCAGACCCCGGCCTATGGCCCCGGTCACCTCACCCTCTACCGTTACGCTGGCCTCGCTGACCCGCTGAATCAGTGCAATCACTTCCCTCTCCTCTCAAAACGAAACGACCGCCCCCATCTGCTGATGGGGGCGGTCGTCGATGCTAACAGCAAGGGGCCGGGTCAGGCCAACTCATCGGCACCCGGTCGCTCATATTCACCGAGGCAGGCGGTGGTTTCCGCGCCAAGCAAGACCACCAGCCAGCTCAGGTAGACCCAGACAAACAGAATGGGGATGGTCGCCAGGGCACCATAGATGGCCTGATAGGAAGGGAAGTTGGTGATATAGATGGCAAAACCACGCTTGGCCAGCTCGAACAGGGTGGCCGCCACCAGGGCGCCGATGAAGGCGTGCATCAGCCGCACCTTGCAGTTGGGCACCACGGTATAGACCAGCAGGAAAGTGAGCACAGAGAACAGGAATGGCAGGCCGCGCAGCAGCAGGTAGCCGATGCCGAACAGGCTCTCGGCCCCGAACAGCCGCAGCGAGAAGATATAGGAGGAGATGGCGATGCTGGCCCCGATGAGCACGGGGCCCAGGGTCAGGATCATCCAGTACATGGCGAATGCCTGGGCCAGCGGCCGGCTCCGGGTCGAACGCCAGATGTAGTTGAGGTTCTTGTCGATGGCCGAGATCAGCATCAGCGCCACCACGATCAGGGCACCGATACCGACTGCCGTGGTGTTGGTGGCGTTGGCCACGAAGCCGTCGATGTACTCCTTGAGCATCTCGCCGGCGGTGGGTACGAAGTTGTGATAGACGAACTGCTCCATCGCCTGCTTCAGGCTCTGGAACACCGGAAAAGCCGACATCATGCCGAACACCACGGCGATCATGGGCACCAGGGAGAGCAGGGTGACATAGGCCAGATAGCCGGCGGTGACCGTCAGCCTGTCCTGCTGGAAACGGCCCCAGACGAACTGGGCGAAATGGCGCCCATCATGGCGCAAGAAAGAGAGGGCGTGACCGAGACGGCCACCGGATTTCAGCTGCATTGTGCTTCCCGATGTCTTCATCATGCCGACATTGTGTCAGATCCCGTCACCCTTTGACCACCCGCGAGCCGGCCAGATGCGACTCGTCCGGGCGCGACTGTGGCTCCTTCTGCGGAAAACGACCATAAAAAAGAGGCCCGCAGGCCTCTTTTCATCGCTGATGCAGCGGATCAAGCACGACCGGCGCGCTTGCGGTCCAGCTCGGTCAGCAGCTTCTTGCGGATACGGATGCTCTTCGGAGTGACTTCAACCAGTTCGTCGTTGTCGATGAACTCCAGAGCCTGTTCCAGAGACATGCGGATCGGCGGAGTCAGCACCTGGGCTTCGTCGGTACCGGAGGCACGCATGTTGGTCAGCTGTTTGCCCTTCAGGCAGTTGACGGTCAGGTCGTTGGAACGGGAGTGAATACCGATCACCTGGCCTTCGTACACTTCGGTCGCGTGACCGATGAACAGACGACCACGGTCTTGCAGACCGAACAGGGCATAGGTCAGCGCCTTGCCGGTAGCGTTGGAGATCAGCACGCCGTTCTGACGCTCACCGATGCTGCCACCCTTGTGCGGACCGTAGTGGTCGAAGGTGTGGTACAGCAGACCGGTACCTGAGGTCAGGGTCATGAACTCGGTCTGGAAGCCGATCAGGCCACGGCTCGGGATCATGAAGTCGAGACGAACACGGCCTTTACCATCCGGGGTCATGTTGGTCATCTCGCCCTTACGCAGGCCGAGTTGCTCCATGACAGAACCCTGGTGCGCTTCTTCCACGTCCACGGTTACGGTTTCGAACGGTTCTTGCAGAACGCCGTCCACGGTGCGCAGGATAACTTCCGGACGGGATACCGCCAGCTCGTAGCCTTCGCGACGCATGTTTTCGATCAGGATGGAGAGGTGCAGTTCACCACGACCGGAGACACGGAACTTGTCCGGATCATCGGTCTCTTCCACACGCAGGGCCACGTTGTGGACCAGCTCCTGGTTCAGACGCTCCAGGATGTTGCGGGAGGTCACGAACTTGCCCTCTTTACCGGCGAACGGAGAGGTGTTGACCTGGAAGGTCATGTTCACGGTCGGCTCGTCAACGGAGAGCGGCGGCAGCGCTTCAACAGCACCGTTGTCGCAGATGGTGTCGGAAATCTTCAGCTCGCCCAGACCGGTGATGGCGATGATGTCGCCAGCTTGCGCATCGGCCACTTCGGTACGGGACAGACCCAGGTAGCCCAGCACCTGGCCAACTTTGCCGGTACGGGTCTTGCCATCGGCACCCACTACGGTCACCTGCTGGTTGGTCTTGACGCGACCACGGGTGATGCGGCCGATACCGATAACGCCCACGTAGGAGTTGTAGTCCAGCTGGGAGATCTGCATCTGGAAGGCACCGTCGGTGTCCGCGGCAGGCGCTTCCACGTTGTCGACGATGGCCTGGAACAGGGGTTCCATGTTCTCGGACTCGACGTCTTGATCCAGGGTGGCCCAACCGTTCAGTGCAGAGGCGTAAACAACCTTGAAGTCCAGTTGCTCATCGGTGGCGCCCAGGTTGTCGAACAGATCGAAGACCTGATCCATTACCCAGTCAGGACGAGCACCCGGACGGTCGATCTTGTTGATGACCACGATCGGCTTCAGACCCTGGGCGAACGCCTTCTGGGTCACGAAACGGGTCTGTGGCATCGGGCCGTCAACGGCGTCAACCAGCAGCAGTACGGAGTCAACCATGGAGAGCACACGCTCAACTTCACCACCGAAGTCGGCGTGACCCGGGGTATCCACGATGTTGATGCGGTAGTCGTTCCAGCGGATCGCAGTGTTCTTGGCGAGAATGGTGATGCCACGTTCCCGTTCCAGATCATTGGAGTCCATGATCCGTTCCTGACCTTCGCTGGTGCGATCCAGAGTGCCGGATTGCTGCAGCAGCTTGTCCACCAGCGTGGTTTTGCCGTGGTCAACGTGCGCAATAATCGCAATATTGCGTAAATTCTCTAACATTCTCGCCTCAAATCACCGGGTAAAATTGGGCGCTAATTGTACTCTCGCCTTTGTGATCTGCCTAGCAGAATTGCAGTACATTCGCGCATAACAGGGGATCAGGATCATAGACCTTCTCATCAAAGCCTGCTTAGATAGGGGCCGACCGTATACCACGCACCATTTTAGTGCACCAAAACGATCCAAGGTTGCACTACTTTGAGGCGTAACGCGCTGAGATAGCGAGTCTCGGGGCAGGCCCGTAGTCGCAAATGCCCTGAAATCAAGCTGTCACAAACTTGGCACGATACTGGCTTATGTGAATGTGATGACGCATTCACCCTAAGAGTTTTAACACCGGAGGTTACTTAGCATGTCAGCCCAGAACGTTTTGGCCCTGATCCAGGAACACGAAGTCAAGTTTGTCGACCTGCGCTTTACCGATACCAAGGGTAAAGAGCAGCACGTATCCATCCCTGCCCACCAGGTCGACGAAGATTTCTTCGAAGACGGCAAGATGTTCGACGGCTCCTCCATCGGCGGCTGGAAAGGCATCAACGAATCCGACATGGTGCTGATGCCGGATCCTGCCTCCGCCAAGCTGGACCCGTTCACCGAAGAGACCACCCTGAACATCGTCTGTGACGTGCTGGAACCCGCTACCATGCAGGGTTACGACCGCGATCCACGCTCCATCGCCAAGCGTGCCGAAGACTTCCTGAAAGCCAGTGGCATCGCCGACACCGTGCTGTTCGGGCCGGAGCCGGAATTCTTCATGTTCGACAACATCACCTTCTCGAACACCATGGGTCACAGCTTCGTGAAGATCGAATCCGAAGAAGCCGCCTGGAACTCCGGTACCAACTACGAGCACGGCAACAAAGGCCACCGTCCGTTCGTGAAGGGCGGTTACTTCCCGGTTGCCCCGGTCGACTCCTCCCAGGACATCCGCGCCGCCATGTGCCTGGTGCTGGAAGAGATGGGCCAGGTCGTTGAGGCTCACCACCACGAAGTGGCCACTGCCGGTCAGAACGAGATCGCCACCCGCTTCAACACCCTCACCCTGAAGGCTGACGAAGTACAGGTGCTGAAGTACGTGATCCACAACGTGGCCCACGCCTACAACAAGACCGTCACCTTCATGCCGAAACCCATGTTCGGCGACAACGGCTCCGGCATGCACTGCCACCAGTCTCTGGCCAAGAACGGCGTCAACCTGTTCGCCGGCGACCTGTACGGCGGTCTGTCCGAGATGGCGCTGCACTACATCGGCGGCATCATCAAGCACGCCAAGGCCATCAACGCCTTCGCCAACCCGACCACCAACTCCTACAAGCGTCTGGTACCGGGTTATGAAGCACCGGTCATGCTGGCCTACTCCGCCCGCAACCGCTCTGCCTCCATCCGTATCCCGGTCGTGCCGAGCCCGAAAGCGCGCCGCATCGAAGTCCGCTTCCCGGATCCGGCTGCCAACCCGTATCTGGCCTTCGCTGCCCAGTTGATGGCCGGTCTGGACGGCATCATCAACAAGATCCATCCGGGCGATGCCATGGACAAGAACCTGTATGATCTGCCGCCGGAAGAGGCTGCCGAAGTGCCGACCGTGGCCGGCTCTCTGGACGAAGCCCTGGCCGCTCTGGATGCGGATCGCGAGTTCCTGACCCGCGGTGGCGTGTTCAGCGACGACTTCATCAACTCCTACCTGGAGCTGAAGCAGCAGGACGTTGACCGTGTGCGCATGACCCCGCACCCGCTGGAATTTGAACTGTACTACTCCGTTTAATCCGGATCCCAGCTCAGAACTTGACCAAACCCGCCGACAGGCGGGTTTTTTCTCTGATAGGATTAAGCAGAATCCCGTCAAGGAGAGATGGATGAAAACCGCCTACCCAGTATGGATGCTGAGCCTGTTGCTGCTGGCCACCAGTGCCGCCCAGGCCGCCAAGGTATACTCCTGGACCGACAACCAGGGGGTCGTCCACTACACGGATGCACCGCCCCCGGGACAGAAGGCCAAGGAGGTCGATCTACGCGTCGCCCCCTTCATCGGCACTGCCCCACGTTCGGTCCAGGTGGACAACTTCAACAGCCTGACCGGTGTCGATGCCAAAAAAGAGAAGGAAGCGGCCAAGCTGGTGATCGAACTGCTCTCCCCGGAACAGGGCAGCACCCTGCGCGACAACACAGGCAACGTGGTGTTCCAGGGCCAGGTCAGGCCCCAGCCGCCCACCCAGTATGACGTGCGCCTGACCCTGGACGGCAAGGCGGCCCCTCTCGTCAACAATGCCCTCGCCATCCGGGTCGAAAACCTGGATCGGGGTGCCCACGAGGCCCAGCTCGAGCTGCTCGCCAAAGACGGTACGATCCTTGCTAAATCCAAGGCAGTCACCTTCTACCTGCACCGGGCCAGCATCAATTCAGCCCCCAAAGCGACCCCGCTCAACAACAAGGGGTGATCCTGTGCCTCGATACGGGTAGACTAAATGCACCACATTGGTGCATAGCTGGTGTATAGCACCGTTTTAGGGAGAAACCAGTGCCAACCCGCCCGGATCAAGCCAGGATACTGCTCGACAACCTGCTGACTGCCGTCATCCTGATGGATGAGCGGCTCTGCATCCAGTTCGTCAACCCCGCCGCCGAGCAGCTGCTCTCCCTCAGTCAGCGCCGGTTGATCGGCATCGAGCTGCCCCATCTGCTGGAACATATCTCCCTCGATCTGCATCGCCTCAAGCAGTGCCTCAGTTCGGGGCAGGGCTTCACCGACAGCGAAGTCACCCTGGTGGTGGAAGGGGAGCCCAGACTGGTGGAGATGAGCGTCAGTCCACTGGCCGACCACGAACAGCGGCTGATGGTGGTGGAGCTGCGCAAGATCGACCAGCAGAAGAAGATCAGCCAGGAGTTGCAGCAGCATGCCCAGCAGCAGGCGGCCAAGGAGCTGGTACGCGGCCTGGCCCACGAGATCAAGAATCCCCTCGGCGGTCTGCGCGGCGCGGCCCAGCTGCTGCAAAAGGAGCTGCCCGACCCCGCCCTGCGCGAGTACACCGGCATCATCATCGAGCAGGCCGACCGGCTGCGGGTGCTGGTCGACCGGCTGCTAGGCCCCCAGCGGCCCGGTCGCCACCAGATGCACAATGTGCACTCGGTGCTGGAGCAGGTGCGCCGGCTGGTAGAACTGGAGCTGCCGCAGACGGTGCGCATCGAGCGGGATTACGATCCCAGCATCCCGGAGTTCGAGATGGAGCCGGACCAGTTGCAGCAGGCCTTTCTCAACATGGTGCGCAACGCCGCCGAGGCCATCGGTGAGCAGACCGGCCTCATCCGCATCAAGACCCGCACCGCGTTCCAGATCACCATCCACGGCCAGCGCTACCGGCTGGCGGCCGAGATCAAGATCATCGACAACGGCCCCGGCATCCCGGATGCCATCCGCGACACCCTCTTCTATCCGATGATCACCGGCAAGGAGGGGGGCACAGGGCTCGGCCTCTCCATTGCCCAGAACCTGATCGACCAGCACAAGGGGCGGATCGACTGCATCAGCTGGCCAGGCCATACCGAATTCACCATCTTTCTACCGCTTCGCAAATAAGGGAACGTCATGACAGCAAAAGTGTGGATCGTCGATGACGACAGTTCTATCCGCTGGGTGCTGGAGCGCACCCTCGGCAGTGAAGGTTTCGAATGCGAGAGCTTCGCCGATGGCGAGGCGCTGCTGAGCTCGCTGGAGATGCGCTCACCGGACGTGATCCTCTCCGACATCCGCATGCCCGGCATCGACGGCCTCAGCCTGCTTGAGCAGATCCATCGCCGCCAGGCCGACCTGCCCATCATCATCATGACCGCCCACTCGGATCTCGACAGCGCAGTCAACGCCTACCAGCGCGGCGCCTTCGAATACCTCCCCAAGCCGTTCGACATCGACGAGGCGGTCACCCTGGTGCGCCGCGCCGAGAATCACCTCAAGGAGCAGCGCACCAAGCGCAAGGCACGCCAGCAGGATCCGGCCAGCAGCCCGGAGATCATCGGCGAGGCGCCGGCCATGCAGGAGGTATTCCGCGCCATCGGCCGGCTGTCGCGCTCCAGCATCTCGGTGCTGATCAACGGCCAGAGCGGCACCGGCAAGGAGCTGGTCGCCCACGCCCTGCACAAGCACAGCCCACGCGCCCACAAGAACTTCATCGCCCTCAACATGGCGGCCATCCCGAAAGATCTCATCGAGTCGGAACTGTTCGGCCATGAGAAGGGGGCCTTCACCGGCGCCAACAACATCCGCCACGGCCGCTTCGAACAGGCCGACGGCGGCACCCTGTTTCTCGACGAGATAGGCGACATGCCGCTGGATGTGCAGACCCGGCTGCTGCGGGTGCTGGCCGACGGCCAGTTCTACCGGGTCGGTGGCCATCAGCCGGTACAGGTGGATGTGCGGATCATCGCCGCCACCCACCAGAACCTGGAGAAACGGGTGGCCGACGGCGAGTTTCGGGAAGACCTGTTCCACCGCCTCAACGTCATCCGCATCCACATTCCCGCCCTCAAGGAGCGGCGCGAAGACATTCCCCAACTGGCCCGTCACTTCCTGCTGCGGGCAGCCAAGGAGCTGAACGTGGAGGCCAAGAGCCTGCATCCGGATACCCAGGCCTATATCAGCCGTCTGCCCTGGCCCGGCAACGTGCGCCAGCTGGAGAACGTCTGTCGCTGGCTCACCGTGATGGCCTCGGGGCAGGAGGTGCTGGTGAGCGACCTGCCCACCGAGCTGCTGACCCCCATCACCAGCACCGCCGAGCCGGGCCAGCCGGCGCTGTCCGGCGGCTGGCAGCAGCAGTTGCAGGATTGGGTCGCCGCCAAGCTGGCCCTGGGGGAAACCGACATCCTGGCCGATGCCCTGCCCCAGTTCGAGCGGATCATGCTGGAAACCGCGCTGGACCATACCCATGGCCACAAACAGGAGGCGGCGCGCCTGCTCGGTTGGGGACGCAATACCCTCACCCGCAAACTGAAGGAACTCGACCTCTCCTGAGTCCCGAGGAAAAACGATTCCCATCACGCCTTGGCAAATCGCCGACCAATAAGACCCCGTTTGATTTCAAACGGGGTATCTTTTTTGGAAGCCCCGCCTAGAATGGCAGGCTTTCCAACCCGACTCGAAGAAGGCGCCATCATGATTGACAGATCTCTTCCCCTGACCGACCTGCACCGCCATCTGGACGGCAACATCCGTCCGCAGTCCATCCTCGAGCTGGGCCGTCAGCACAATATCCGGCTGCCGGCAGACGAACTCGAAGCGCTGCGCCCCCACGTGCAGATCGTCGAGAACGAGCCGAGCCTGGTCGCCTTCCTGAAGAAACTGGACTGGGGCGTAGCTGTGCTGGCCGACTACGATGCCTGCCGCCGGGTGGCCTACGAGAACGTGGAAGACTTGCTGCGCGCCGGCATCGACTATGCCGAGCTGCGTTTCAGCCCGGCCTACATGGCGATGGCTCACAAGCTGCACCCGCAGGGCGTGGTCGAAGCCATCATCGACGGCGTGGCGGCCGGTAGCCGCGACTTCGGCATCAAGACCAACCTGATCGGCATCATGAGCCGTACCTTCGGCACCGAGCAGTGCAAGCAGGAGCTGGATGCCTGTCTGGCTCATCGCGACAAGCTGGTTGCCATCGATCTGGCCGGCGACGAGCTGGGCTTCCCGGGCGAGCTGTTCATCGAGCACTTCCGCCGGGTGCGCGATGCGGGCATGCGCGTCACCGTGCACGCCGGTGAAGCCGCTGGCCCCGAAAGCATGTGGCAGGCTATTCGCGAGCTGGGGGCCGAGCGTATCGGCCACGGCGTCAAGGCAATTCAGGATCCAGCCCTGATGGCCTATCTGGCCGAGCACCGCATTGGCATCGAATCCTGCCTCACCTCCAACATTCAGACCACCACGGTGGCGAGTCTGAGCGAGCACCCGATCCGCCAGTTCCTGGCCGCCGGCGTGCTGGCCTGTCTCAACACCGACGACCCGGCGGTAGAGGGGATCGACCTGCCCCACGAATATGAAGTAGCCGCTCCAGCCGCTGGCATGACCGCCAGCGAGATCCGCACCGCCCAGCAGAATGGCCTGACCCTGGCCTTCCTGAACGAGAGCGAAAAGGCCGAGCTGAGTGCCCGCGCAGCCCAGCGCTGAGTACAGCCAGGCCCAATAAAAAAACCGCCGAGAGGCGGTTTTTTTATTTTCCAACAGCATCGACCGGCTTAGATCACCCGGGAAAACTGCTGCTGGCGCGCCTTGCTCCGCAGGTAAACATCGAAACACATGCAGATGTTGCGGATCAGCAGCTGACCGGTGGAGATCACCTCCAGCCCCTCTTCGGTCATGCGCACCAAGCCGTCATCGATGAAGGTCTGCAGCAGCTTGAGATCCTCGGCGAAGTACTCATTGAACACCAGATCATGGGCCTGCTCGACGGCGGCAAAGTTCAGGGAAAAATCGCAGATAAGGCGCTTGATTACCTCGCGGCGGATCAGGTCGTCCCGGTTGAGGGAGCACCCCTTCCACTGGGCGTGTCCCAGCGTTTCTACCTGGCCATAGTAGGCTTTGAGCTCTTTCTGGTTCTGGGAATAGGCATCGCCGATCATGCTGATGGAGGAGACCCCCAGCCCCAGCAGGTCGCAATCCCCCTGGGTGGTATAGCCCTGGAAGTTGCGATGCAGCTTGCCCTCACGCTGGGCTACCGCCAGCTCGTCGTCCGGCTTGGCGAAGTGATCCATGCCGATGAACTGGTAACCGCGGCCAGTCAGGAAGGCGATGGTGTACTGCAGCATGGCCAGCTTTTCCTGCGGCGCCGGCATGTCCGCCTCCTTCAGCTTGTGCTGGGCGGCAAAGCGGCTCGGCAGGTGGGCATAGTTGAAGATGGAGAGGCGCGCCGGGTCGGTCTTGAGCACCTCTTCCAGGGTGTGGTGGAAGCTCTCCCGGTTCTGGTGCGGCAGGCCATAGATGAGATCCAGGTTGGTGGAACGAAAACCCAGTTCGCGGGCCCGCTCCAGCATGGCGCGGATGAAGTCGTTGTCCTGCTCGCGGTTGACCGCGACCTGGACCTCCTTGTTGAAATCCTGCACGCCGAGGCTGATGCGGTTGAAGCCGATTTCCCGCAGCACGTCCAGCATGGAGAGTTCGATCTCGCGCGGATCCACCTCGATGCTGATCTCTCCCTCTTCGGCGAAATGGAAGTGCTCCCGCAACATGGCCATCAGTCGGCGGGTCTGGGGTTCATCCAGATAGGTGGGCGTGCCGCCGCCCCAGTGCAGCTGGGTCACCAGCCGCTGCTTGAACAGCGGGGCCTGTGCCTTGATCTCCTGCTCGAGGTAATCGAGGTACTGGTCAGCCTTGTGGCGGTGACGGGTGATCACCTTGTTGCAGCCGCAGTAGTAGCAGAGCTTGTGACAGAAGGGGATGTGCACGTAAAGCGACAGGTTGCGCGCCGGATACTGGCTCGCGGCCTGGACAAAGTCCGGATAACCGAAGCCCTCGTTGAACTCCAGCGCAGTGGGATAGGAGGTATAACGTGGGCCGCTGTAATTATATTTTTCGATCAGGGCCTGATCCCACACAATCTGTTCTGCTTGCACGCTTGCTTCCTCTTGTTGTTATTGGCTCACCGGCTTAACTGAAAATCCTTCAGTCGGGCCACATCCTTGAGGATCTGCGCCTCCAGCTCGGCCTCATAGCCACTGCGTTCGAGATCCATCTTCATGATTTCATTGCGCTTGAGGGCCCGCCTCGCCTCATGGGTCGGCATCTCTTTCACCTTCTCGTAGAGACCGTACAGACCCGGAAATTCACCGGCAAAGGCACGACCGCCCTTGATCTGCAGTGCATCGAGCAGGTTGGTCAGCCGGATGGCACCTTCGGAGTAGTCGCACTGGCCGTCTCGTACCGCGTGGGCGATGACCCTGACGCTCTCGAGAATACGCTCATTGCGGGCCGCGATGGCCTGCTGCTGGCTGTCGTGCTGGCGCTTGAGACGGGCCAGCAGGGAACCGGCATAGAAGGCCAGCCCCAACAAAATCAGGCCGCCCAACAAGGCGGCCAGCATCCATCCACTCATCACTTTTTCTTCGGCTCAGGCTTGGGCTCCGGCTGATAGTCAACCTGAGTGAAACGATCCCACAGCTCCTCTTCGGAGGCAGGTTGGTTCGGCTCGTCAAAGTCGGCATCATCAAAGTCCATGTCGTCTTCGTCATCATCGTTGTCGATGATGCCAAGCTCGTCCATCAGCTCCTGATAGCGATCGACCCGCTGATCGACCCAGGCCTGCTCGGTCGCTTCCAGGGTTTCACCAGCATCCAGACGATCCAGCAGGTCATTGAGGCGATCATCATTCTCGATGGAGGCCAGCTCCTGCTCAGGGGTCATCACCAGCTTCTTCTCTTTGGCCGGCTTGGGCGCCACCGGCTTGCCACCCTTCTCTTCCACGATCAGCGCGACGGGCTTGCGGGAACCGATACGCGGGTCCTTGGCCTGCTTGGTACCGCCTTTCTTGCCGCTCTGCTCAACTTGCTGGCGGGATCCGGCCTTCAATCCCTTGCGCTTGGCGGCGCGCTTGCGCTCACGGCCTTCCTGGGCACTGGCCTCTGATTCTTTGCGCTTACCGGCGGGCTTGCGATTGGGTTGTTTAGCCGACATGAATGACTGACTCCGACAAATAACTGGATTGAAACCCGTTCCCGGCCTGATGTGGGCCGGGGAGGATGCTGATACCGGGAGTGATGGACGAGAAACAAAAAGTGGGATCCCGCACCCATCCGGCCATGAATGACCGCCAAATACCGCAGGATCGGCATCCTCTGGGCATGTTGCTGGTATTTTGACACAGAATGACCGGGCGGGTTAATGACCCAAAAGAAAAAAGGCAGCCGAAGCTGCCTTGATATGTTTATGCGAGTCCCATCCCTGGCTGCAAGTCACCCTGTCCGTGGTGATACCTCTGCGCATCATATCTTGTGTGTGGTCATCCTGACCTTAATTGGTCGATCCTGAATGTGCGTGTGCTTGCCTGACCCATGCAGACGACGTCCGGTCATCTTCTGGGGTGGTTGCTTCCCGCAGCCCCGCTCTTCCTGAACGGTCACCATCCTGGTTTTTCAATCCTTTGCCTGCCACTTGCATGGCTCCGTGGCGTCCTGCCGTCTCGACATCCTGTCTTTCACGTCATCCCTGTCGTGAACTGCCCTGCGGGCCACTCCATGCATCCACTGTATCAACTTAATAAAGTGGCTCAATCCACCAGGAGCGTTTTCAAACGGAAATAATCCATCTATTGTCATTTAACATATTGAAATTAATGAATTACTAAGCATTATTCCCGAATTTTTTAAGCCCTGGCCAGGCTCATGAATGGGAGATCTCTTACAACAATGCGAGAAAAAATTGGCCAAATGGTGTTAAAGGCCAAAAAGAAACGAGGAGCCGCTGGCTCCTCGTCAATATCAACGGGCTGGATAAACGACCGCAATCAGTGCAGGCCCGCCACATATTTGGATAGCACTTCGATATCCTGATCGGTCAGCTTCTTGGCCACATCCCGCATCATGCCGTTCGGATCGTTGTCACGAGCGGCAGCCCGGAAGGCGGTGAGTTGAGCCTTGATGTAGGCAGGGTGCTGGCCGGAGAGGCTTGGATACTTGGCCTGCTCGACCCCGGAACCACGAGGACCATGACAGGCGGTACAGGCAGCCAGACCGCGGCTCATGTCGCCCCCCATGTAGAGCGCCTTGCCTGCCGCCACAGCATCATCGGGCACGGCGATCGGCGTCACCTTCTGGCTGGAGAAGTAGGCAGCCAGGTCCTCCATGTCCTGCTCGGACAGGGGAAGCGCCATCGGCCCCATGATGGGAGCAACCCGACCAGTTTGGCCGGAAGCTGCAGCCTTCAGTTCAACTAACTGCTTTTTGATATATGATGCGTGCTGACCAGCAATCTTGGGATACATGTCGACAAGGCTGTTTCCGTCCGGTCCGTGACAGGCCGCGCAAACGGCAGCCTTGGTTTGTCCCGCAGCGGCATCGCCCTTGGCTTGTGCCATCCCCGTTACGCCAACCATCAGAGCAAGAGTAATGACTAGGTTCTTCATGGCGTTCCAACTTCTCGTTATTAGGCTTCCAGATCCCATGCCGCTGAAGGCATGTTAAAATAAACGCGTTTAAGCGACGCCATTTTACACGATTTCACAAAAAAGTAACTCTATAACCCTCTATCTCTATGGGGAATTTACGTTGGATACACAAACTCTGAATTTCAATAAGGTGCATTTTGTGACCAGCGCACCCGACATCCGTCACCTGCCAAATGATGGGGGTGTCGAGATTGCGTTTGCCGGCCGTTCCAACGCCGGTAAGTCATCTGCATTGAATACCTTGACCAAGCACAAGAACCTGGCGCGTACCAGTAAGACCCCGGGTCGCACCCAGTTGATCAACCTGTTCGAGCTGGAGCCGGGCAAGCGTCTGGTCGATCTGCCAGGTTACGGTTATGCGCAAGTTCCGCTGGAAATGAAGCTTAAGTGGCAAAAGTCCCTGGCTGAATATCTGCAGCGTCGCGAGTCCTTGAAAGGGCTGGTGATCCTGATGGACATCCGTCACCCGCTCAAAGATACCGACATGAACATGCTGGAGTGGAGCGCCCACCGCGCACTGCCTGTCATGCTGCTGCTGACCAAGGCCGACAAGCTGAGCCCGGGCCCGCGCAACAATCAGGTCATCAAGGTACGCCAGGCCGTGGCGGCACTGGGCCCGCATATCCAGGTGGAAGCCTTCTCCTCGCTGAACAACATCGGGGTGGAAAAGCTGGCCCAGACGCTAACCGGCTGGTATCAGGCTGGCGCTGATGAGGTGATTGACGACGAACAAGAGTCGATCGAGGAATAGCTCCCCTCTTGTTGACGCGGCAAGCAACCATGCAATTGGCGGAGCGGCTCCTCCGCTGATTGAAAGGCTTTCAGCCTGTGAGTCCCCTTCTCTGCCCTCCATCCACGCTTGGCTTACTTCCCTCCAAAAATCTGAATAACCATATTGATCAATGGGATAAACAGTTAATTTTATATAACAATTAACTTTTCATCCCATTGGCAACGTTTTCAAATTCATGCAGAGGAAAAGCGGCGATATCGCTTAATAAGTACCAAAATGAAATTTAATTACATTTTCTGTGGCGGAGGGATAAAAATGAGGCCGATACTGCAGATGCAGTACCGGCCTTAAACAATCAGTTCAAAAATTGGGAAGAAGCTAAATCTTGAGAACAAAGACGACTAGTTTTTCCTCAAGAAGCCCTTTCATTCTAACAAATATTCACCGACATTAAAGCATTTACTCTAAACGCAACCCATAAAAAAACGCCCCGATGATGACTCACCGGGGCTGCTATTCAGCCACATTCAATTACGTGAAATAAAAGGTCTGAAAGATAGAACATCTTACCTCTGTACCCTACGTTGCTAACTGTATAGCAAAGCAGCAGAAAGTGAAAGTAATTTATGTAATTTAGTTTCACAAAAAATGAATTACATAAATTTTCTTACTTTTCATGCAGATAAAAAAATCCCCAGTACGAATACCGGGGCGTTATAAAGGTGACTAGCTAGCACTTCCTCAACTATCTAGTTAGTCCACGTCTCTTGGTACAAGTTCCGCTGCTTTGAGAAAAAACTCGTAGAAATCACAGATAGATTGCACCATCTTCGGCAAACTCTTGTTCTTCAATGAGTTTTTCAGCCATCTCTTCGATGTCAAAACGCACGCTTTCGAAGGCCCGCAGTATGTCCTCCTCCCTGGCCAAGGAGAGACCGGTCATTTTTTCCAGTCGCCGGCGGCTGATGTAGCAGTCGACCAGTGCACCCATCTGCTGGGCGGGAAAATGGATGCGCTGTTCATGCGGTTGCCAGTCCGCCAGCTCGGGAAACAGGATGCCTTGATTCATAGGGTCCCCAGATTGCGTTGCAGTTCTCTCAATACCTGTTTAGTCCCTGGCCGGATTCCGCGCCACACGGTAAATGCTTCGGCAGCTTGTTCCACCAGCATACCCAGCCCGTCCATGGTCTGGCGGGCACCATGTTGTCTGGCCCAACCAATAAAAGGGGTATCCGTCGCACCATACATCATGTCGTAGATGGCGATGTCGGCATGGATCAGGGCAGGATCCAGAGGTGGGAGCTCTCCCTGCAGACTGGCGGAGGTGGAGTTGATGATCAGATCAAAAGAACCAACCAGCTGTGGGTAAGTCTGGGCACTGACGGCCCCCAGATCAGCAAACTCGGCTGCCAGCTGCTCGGCCCGGGCGTGGGTCCGGTTGGCGATC
Source organism: Aeromonas sp. s5 (assembly GCF_040907865.1). Taxonomy (NCBI): domain Bacteria; kingdom Pseudomonadati; phylum Pseudomonadota; class Gammaproteobacteria; order Aeromonadales; family Aeromonadaceae; genus Aeromonas; species Aeromonas sp. s5. Next base: position 70,265 of record NZ_JBFOCO010000011.1, on the reverse strand, counting down.
ACCACTTCGGCCGGCTGTTCGGCCAACAAGGGCGCCAGCGCACCGCGCGCCGCACCACCCGCTCCTAGCAACAGGATCCTGCTGCCGGCCAAATTCATCCCGTGGGACTTGAGGTCAGCCACCAGCCCGGCCCCATCGGTATTGTCCCCCAGCAATACGCCGTCATCGGTCAACTTGATGGTATTGACCGCCCCCGCCCGTTTGGCCCTGGGGCTCAACCGGTCGACCAGGGCAAATGCCTGCTCCTTGAAGGGGACTGTGACGTTGCACCCTTTGCCGCCCTGGGCAAAGAAGGCACTCAATGCGGTGGCGAACTCCTCGACTGCCGGCTCGGCCAGACCATATTCCAGCTCTTGCTGGGTCTGCCGGGCAAAGAGGGTATGAATGAAGGGGGATTTGCTGTGGCGCACCGGGTGGCCAAAAACCAGATAACGATCCATCAAGGCGTTCCTTTAGAGGGCAATCTCCCGATTTAACGGGTTTTCCCCCGCGGGAACAAGTCGAATATCGGCAACAAGAAGGGGCCGCGATGGCCCCTTGCTTCACAGCCACTCACGCGGCTTGAGATAGTCGGTGTAGAGCTGCGCCTCCGGGCTGCCAGCCGCCGGTTGCCAGTCATACTCCCAGCGGGCCAGTGGCGGCATCGACATCAGGATCGACTCGGTACGCCCCCCCGTCTGCAGACCGAACAGGGTACCGCGGTCGTACACCAGATTGAACTCCACGTAGCGACCGCGGCGATATAACTGGAACTCCCGCTCCCGCTCGCCATAGGCATCTCCTTTACGTCGCTCGACAATCGGCAGATAGGCGGCGAGGTAGCCTTCACCCACCGCTCGCATGAAGGCAAAACTGTCGTCAAACGGCCAGCGATTGAGATCGTCGAAGAAGAGACCGCCGACACCACGGGTCTCGCCTCTATGCTTGAGGAAGAAGTAGCGATCGCACCAGGCTTTGAACTCGGGATAGATGTCATCGCCAAACGGCTGGCAGAGGTCGTGGGAAACCTGATGCCAGTGCCGAACGTCCTCTTCGAACGGATAGAAGGGCGTCAGATCGAAGCCCCCTCCGAACCACCAGATGGGCGCCTCCCCCTCTTTTTCGGCGATGAAGAAGCGCACGTTGGCATGGCTGGTCGGCACGTAGGGGTTGTGTGGATGGATCACCAGCGACACCCCCATGGCCTCGAACCTGCGGCCGGCCAACTCGGGGCGATGGGCCGTGGCGGAAGCCGGCATGGCATCGCCATAAACATGGGAGAAGTTGACTCCCCCCTGTTCGATCACGGCGCCATGGCGCAGCACCCGGGTACGGCCACCGCCGCCCCCCTCACGCTGCCAGGCATCCTCCACAAAGTGCCCGGCACCGTCAGCCTGCTCCAGTCCACGGCAGATGTCGTCCTGCAACTGCAGCAGGAAGGCCTTGACCTGGGCTACATCCGGTTTGCTCATCTTGTCTCCAGTCAGCCAGGATCGTCGCCTGACCCTATTATTGTGATGTCCTCGAACCGGCACTCCGCCCGTCCGCATAGCCACCAGACCTCGTCACCAACGCCGCTCAGGAGGGGCGAATGACGGCACCGGTTCTGGCATCCTTGATCTCGGATGGGTTGGCCTGCCCCCCCACCTCGCCGGGCAGGATATAGGCCAGCTGGCTGGCCAGCAATTCGCCGATGTCGGCCAGCCGGCGGGCAGGCTCCTCGCCAGTCAGATTGGCACTGGTGGAGACCAGCGGCTTGCCAAAAGCACGACACAGCGCCTGTACCTGTGGATGTGCCGTGACGCGCACGGCCAGGGTGTCAAATTGTCCGGTCAGCCAGGCCGGCGTATCGGGACGAGCCGGCATGATCCAGGTAAAGGGACCGGGCCAGCTGGCCTCCACCCTGGCCAGCTGCTCGCTGGTGAGCTGGTCCAAATCGATGTAATCCTGCAGCTGGGCCAGATCGGCGGCAATCAGGATCAACCCTTTCTCTACCGGTCGTTGCTTGATCGCCAGCAGGCGTTGTACCGCCGCTTCGGAATCGGGGTCACATCCCAGGCCAAAAACCGCTTCGGTAGCGTAGGCAATCACCCCATCGTGCTGGAGTGCGGCAACAGCAAGTTCAAATTCTTTGGACATAAAAAATGCGACAGCCGGGCTGTCGCCTCATCATCAATTAAGGTTGACCCCGCAGGGTGGCAACCACCGCAGCCCCCTTCATCCCCCTGCCAACAACAGAGAGCGAGGCTGACCGTGGTTGCCGTCTCGGGGCTTACTTGAGTTGAGCCTGCAGGGCGGCATCCTTGGCCAGCACCTCGTCGGCATTCTTCTGGCGCTCGGCCCGAACCTTGGCCGCCAGTTCATCATCGGCCACCGCCAGCATCTGGGCTGCCAGATAGCCGGCATTTTTGGCACCGGCTTTACCGATAGCCACGGTTGCCACCGGCACACCACCCGGCATCTGCACGGTGGAGAGCAGGGCATCCAGCCCCTTGAGCGGGCCACCATCAATGGGCACGCCGATCACGGGACGCGTAGTGATGCCAGCCACGGCACCTGCCAGATGAGCGGCCAGACCGGCGGCGCAGATAAAGACCTTGCAGCCACGGGCTTCGGCATCGGTTACGTACTGGTGGGTCGCCGCCGGGGTACGGTGTGCGGAAGTCACCTTCACTTCCACCGCGATGTCGAACGACTTGAGAACCTCAAGAGTGGTCTGCATCACGGGAAAATCGGAATCAGAGCCCATCAATACGGCAACGAAAGGTTTAGTCATGGCGGGAATTTCCTTACTCCAAGTGGGGGGTGGAAGGTTGCCGAAAACGTTTCAATTCGCTCAAGGCGGCGCGATTATACCCGCTCGCTCTGGTGGCCGCATTTCTTTTGCGGACAGATCCAGCGCACACTCCCCCGCACCTTTTTCTCCACCATGATGCCCCAGCCGCACTGCGGACAAGGCATGGCAACCGGCTTGTCATTGACGACGTATTTGCAGTGGGGATATCCGTCGCAGGAGTAGAACTGCTTGCCATAACGCGAGGTACGGCTGATCAGATGACCCTTGCCGCACTCGGGACAGAGTACCTGGGTATCGTCACTCTCCTGCAGGGATTCGATGTGCTGGCAGGCCGGATATTGGGTACAGCCCACGAACAACCCATAGCGCCCCTTCTTGATCGCCAGCGGCTGACCGCAGTCCGGACAGGCAGACCCCTCGAGCACTTTCTCGATGTCACGGCCGGAGGGGGTCAGGGAGCGAATGAAGTCGCAGGCGGGGTAGGCGGAACAGCCCAGAAAAGGGCCGTGCTTGCCCTGGCGGATCACCAGCTCGGCACCACACTGCGGGCATGGCTCACGGTCAAGCGCATGCTCGTGGGCAGAAAAGAGGTGGTGATCGATCTTTGACATGGGCCGCGCCTTGAAATCCAGATGATCCGGATTCTACCAGCGCGGCTGCGGGCTGTCAGTGGATGACGCCATCTGACTCGTCAAACACCAGCTCTTCCATCTGCTGGTAGGCGTTTTCACTGCCGGGAACGTTGAAGAGCACCATCATGACCACCCACTTCAGGTCATCCAGCTCGATATCCGGCTTGTCCAGCTCGAGCAGACGCTCGATGCAGATTTCGCGGGTTTCGGCGTTGAGCACCTGGGCCTGCTCCAGAAACAGCAGGAAGCCGCGGCACTCGGTGCTTAGACGGGCCAGTTCTTGCGGGGCATAGATGCGCATCGAGCCTTGCGTGCTGGCGGCCACATAGACCTCCCGCTCGCTGTCGTGCAGGTTGGCCAATCTTTCCAGCCAGTCGAGTGCCTTCTCGATCTCCTCCTTGTCGAAACCGGCGCGGCTCAGTTCATCGGTGAGTTCGTTCTGTTCGACCGTCACATCTGCATCGCTGTGGATGTAGGTCTCGAAAAGGTACATCAGTACATCAAACATGATTCGCCCTCCTCGCTCTGACGTATCCACCGGCTACCGCCATCACTGCTCCGGCCAGCTCCAGCTCAACCAACCTGCCCAATACCACTTCGACAGGAAGCTGGGTCCGCTCGGCAACGGTATCCACGCTCGTGGTCTCGTAATCTACGTTATCCAACAAATCGGCATAAGGCAATTCGCTATTATGCTGCTGCTCAGACATATCCGTCCCTTGATGGCTCAGGGCACAGAATCCCGGCAGCTCTTCCACTATATCGGCCGCGTTCAACACAAGTTTGGCCCCCTGCTGGATTAATTTGTTGCAGCCCAGCGCCTGCCCGTTCTGCGGTGCCCCCGGCACGGCGAAGACATCCCGTCCCTGTTCTAGCGCGTAACGGGCCGTGATGAGCGAACCGCTCTGCTCGGCAGCCTCCACCACCAGGGTTCCCAGCGACAGGCCGCTGATGATGCGATTGCGCCGTGGAAAGTGTTCCGCCAGCGGCCCCTTGTCGGGCACCAGCTCGGAGATGAGCACACCATCCTGCGCCAGGATCTGCTCTGCCAGCCCCTGATGACGCTTTGGGTAGAGGCTGTCGAGCCCGGAACCCAGCACTGCCAGGGTGATCCCCCCGTTTGTCAGCGCCTGTTGATGACAAATCCCGTCGATGCCAAGTGCCAGACCTGAGGTAATGGCCAATCCGTACCCGACCAGCTCGCTGCAGAGGCGGGCCGCATTGTCCTTGCCGGCATAGGTCGGGTGGCGCGTGCCGACCATCGCCAGCTGGGGAACAGACAAAGCCGCCAGATTGCCGCGGCAGTAGAGCAACAGAGGGGCGGCTGGGATCTCCTTGAGCAGAGGTGGATAGGCGGGATCGTCGGGGCAGAGAAGGTGATTGCCGGGCTCGGCTGCCCAGCTCAGCCCCTGTTCGACCATCGGCAGAGGCCATCGCATCTGCCGGATCTGGGCACTTTGCAGACCCAGTTCTCGCAAGGTGCCGTCTTCCGAGTCGAACAGGGCAGTGATGTCGCCGCCGAAATGGGCGAGCAGACGAGCGGCAGTGACCGGGCCGATACCGGTGACGGCATCCAGTGTCAGCCACAGCGCGAGTCGCCCGGATGGAAGCGTCACGTCAGAAGTTGCTGACCTGATAGCCGGTGCCGACCATGTTCTGGCTTTGCAGGATCAGCCCGTAGCTCAACTTGTCATACACCTTGAACAGCATGACCCGCGCCACCGCCTCCGAGGGGAGCGGTGGTTTGCCGGCAGAATAGAAGGCCTTGTCATAGACGGAAGAGTACTCCCGATAGGCGACCTTGCCATTCTTGCTCACCAGCCGGGTCCCGGGTCGCAGGATCTCCAGCACATCGCCGGGCGCCACCTGATCCCGCAGACCCTTGTTGATGAGCACGACATCGAACTTGCCGCCGCCCCGGGCCTTGCTCGGCAGATCGACGATATAGCCGGGCGAGATGACGGGGGCCGCCTTGGGTGTAAACACGGCGGAGAGGCTCTCCTGCGGCGGGAACGGCATCAGCTTGTCTCCCTGATACACTTCCCGCTTGCTGTGGCTGAGGGTGACCCGGGTACGACCATCCGGCAGCAGGGCCTCCGCCCTGGCCGTACCGACGAAGACCGCCTCCTGCCCAAGTTGCTCGCCGGTTTTCCGATCCTTGTAGATGGCGCCAGGGTGGTAGATGCCGTAATCCTGGCCCGGGATCAGCGAACCCTGCACGTAGAGGGTATCGCCCTCCAGCATGCCGATATGGGCCTCATCATTGCCGAGCACGTAGGGCAACTGCTTCGCCTGCTGGCTGTTTGCCAGAATATGGTCGGTCTGCAGGAAGGGGCCTATCTCGCTGAGCGGCAGGGTTGGAATGGGATTGGCCTTGTTCTCGTAGCGGCTCTTGGGAGAGAGGCGGATCACCTGCTTGCCGCCCTGGGTCGCCTTGCCGAGCCGTGGCTCGCCGTTGACCCAGCTCAGGTGCAGCACGTCACCCGGGTAGATCCAGTGGGGATTGGCAATCTGCGGGTTGATGTTCCAGAGCCTTGGCCAGAGCCAGGGCTCTGCCAGATACTGGCCGGAAATATCCCAGAGGGTGTCGCCTTTTTGCACCACATAGGTCTCGGGATAGCCTGCCTTCAGTTTGAGCTGGTCGGCCTGAGCTCCCTGGCTCAACGTGGCCAACAGGCAGGCGAGGATGGTTTGCTTCAGATACATAACACTCCCTGTTACTTCTGCGCGCAAAGTGTTGCTGTTTTTTGTCGGCGTAAATGACTAGAATTACGCCAATATTGACTGCATTTATACGAAACTAAAGAAAAAACTATGGCCATTCTAGATGTATTGCGTTTCCCCGATGAGCGTCTGCGTACCGTCGCAGCCCCTGTCGAGACCTTTACACCCGAGTTACAACACATTGTAGATGATATGTTCGAAACCATGTACGCGGAGGAAGGCATCGGCCTTGCCGCCACTCAGGTCGACATTCATCAGCGCATCATAGTGATCGATGTCTCTGAAAACCGTGAAGATCCTCTGGTATTGATCAACCCCGAGATCATCGAGCAGGCCGGCAGCACCGGCATCGAGGAAGGGTGTCTCTCCGTGCCCGGCAGCCGTGCCCTGGTGCCCCGCGCCGAGTGGGTCAAGGTGCGCGCACTGGATCGCCACGGCAAGGCATTCGAGCTGGAAGCAGACGATCTGCTCGCCATCTGCATCCAGCATGAGATGGATCATCTGGTCGGCAAGCTGTTTGTGGATTACCTCTCCCCACTCAAGCGCCAGCGCATTCGCCAGAAGCTGGAAAAGATGGCCCGTGAAGATCGCAAAGTTCTCTGAGGATCTGCCCCATTGAATAAGCTGAAACTGATTTTTGCCGGTACTCCCGACTTCGCCGCCCGTCACCTGGCGGCGTTGTTGTCTTCCGACCACGAGGTCGTCGCCGTTTATACCCAGCCGGACAAGCCCGCCGGCCGCGGCCAGAAGCTCACCGCCAGCCCGGTCAAGGAGCTGGCGCTGGCCCACGATCTGCCGGTTTATCAACCGGCGAGCCTGCGCAAGGAAGAGGCCCAGGCCGAACTGGCTGCCCTTGGCGCCGACCTGATGGTGGTGGTGGCCTACGGCCTGATCCTGCCCAGGGTGGTGCTCGATACCCCGCGCCTGGGCTGTATCAACGTGCACGGCTCCCTGCTGCCGCGCTGGCGCGGCGCCGCCCCGATCCAGCGTTCCATCTGGGCGGGCGATGCCGAAACCGGCGTCACCATCATGCAGATGGATGTGGGGCTGGATACCGGCGCCATGATCCGCAAGATGAGCTGCCCCATCGCCGCCGACGAGACCTCCGCCAGCCTCTATGACAAGCTGGCCGAGCTGGGCCCGCAGGCGCTGGTCGACACCATCGATGCCATGGCCGCCGGCGACACCGCCGCCGAGGCGCAAGACGATGCGCTGGCCAACTACGCCGAGAAGCTCTCCAAGGAAGAGGCCCGTATCGACTGGTCGATGGAAGCCGTCGCCATCGAGCGCTGCATCCGCGCCTTCAACCCCTGGCCCATCAGCTGGTTCGAGGTGGCTGACCAGACCGTCAAGGTATGGCAGGCCGAGGTCATCACACAGGATCACGGCCAGCGCGCCGGCACCCTGCTCAAGGCCGACAAGCAGGGGATCGATGTCGCCACCGGCAAGGGGGTACTGCGCCTGCTGACCCTGCAGCCGCCCGGCAAGAAGGCGATGTCCGTGACGGATCTGCTCAACTCTCGCCGCGACTGGTTTGAACCCGGCACGCAATTGAATTGAACTGAATTGACACAAGGCGGGGCCCAGGCCCCGACTTGCGCATCTAAGGTAACACTATGAAAACACGCGCACAGGCTGCTCTCGTCATTCAACAGGTGCTGGATCAGGGCCAGTCCCTCTCAGCCGTTCTGCCTGCTGCCCAGGAGAAGGTTGCGCCCCGCGATCGCGCCCTCCTGCAAGAACTCTGCTACGGTACCCTGCGCTGGCTGCCCCGCCTCGATGCGGCGGTCGGCGAGATGATGGACAAGCCGCTCAAGAACAAGAGCCGCATCTTCCACTACCTGATCCTGGTCGGTCTCTATCAGCTCATCTACACCCGCATTCCGGCTCACGCCGCGGTGGCCGAGACCGTCAACGCCGTCAAGCTGCTCAAAGGTACCTCTCTGCGCGGCCTCATCAACGGCGTGCTGCGCAACTTCCAGCGCAGCGCCGAAGTCATTCTGCTGCGTATCGACCGCGTGCCGAGCGTGCGCCTCGGCCACCCCGAGTGGCTCACCAAGCGTCTGCGTCAGGCCTATCCGGAGGAGTGGGAGTTCATCATGGAGGCCAACAACCAGCGCCCGCCCATGTGGATCCGCAACAACAGCCAGCGCCAGAGCCGCGAGCAGATGCTGGCCCGCATGGCTGACGCCGGCATCAATGCGGTGGCCGGTGAAGAGGGCGAGGATTGCATCCTGCTGGAGCGTCCCTGCGACGTGACCAAGCTGCCCGGCTTCGAGGTCGGCGACTGTTCGGTACAGGATGGTGCCGCCCAACAGGCGGCCGCCCTGCTCGACCCGCAGCCGGGCGAGTGGGTGCTGGATGCCTGCGCCGCCCCCGGTGGCAAGACAGCTCACCTGCTGGAGCGCCAACCCAAGCTGGCCGGCGTGGTCGCCGTCGATGCCGACGAGAACCGCCTTAAGCGGGTGCAGGAGAACCTGGATCGCATCGGCCTCAGCGCCAAGGTGATCCACGGCGATGCCAGCACGCCGGATCAGTGGTGGCCAGAGGGGCAGTTCGACCGCATCCTGCTGGATGCCCCCTGCTCCGCCACCGGCGTCATCCGCCGCCACCCCGACATCAAGTGGCTGCGCCGGGATCAGGACATTCGCGAGCTGGCAGAACTGCAGCGCCGCATCCTCGGTGCCCTCTGGTCGAAACTGAAAAGCGGCGGTACTCTGCTCTACGCCACCTGTTCCGTGCTGCCGGAAGAGAACCGCGATCAGATCCGCGCCTTCCTCGCGGCCACGCCGGATGCCACCCTGGTGCCCCTGCACGCAGAGGACACACCGGAGTGCCCGGGTCGCCAGTTCCTGCCGGGCGAGGCCGAGATGGACGGCTTCTACTACGCCAGGCTGAGCAAGCGCTAAGCAGGGCCGCAAGTACGGGGGTGCCGCCGGTCGGCACCCGTTACTGCCCAATATCGAGCACGTTTTCCCTATGAGATTCATGATGTTGATGACTGTCCCCGCGCACACAGGCAGAGCTGGCAAGGGTGACGTCCATGAGGCTGTTCTATGAAGATCATCATTCTGGGCGCCGGTCAGGTCGGCGGCACCCTGGCCGAGAACCTGGCCGGCGAGAACAACGACATCACCATAGTCGACACCGACAGCGATCGGCTGCGCGAGCTGCAGGACAAGTTTGACCTGCGGGTTGTGAACGGCCACGGCGCCCATCCCAAGGTGCTGCGCGAAGCCGGCGCCCAGGATGCCGACATGCTGGTCGCCGTCACCAACAGCGACGAGACCAACATGATCGCCTGCCAGGTGGCCTATTCCCTGTTCAACACCCCGAACAAGGTGGCGCGCATTCGCTCCCCGGCCTATCTGGTGGAGCGGGATCGGCTGTTCCTGCCCGAATCCGTGCCGGTGGATCACCTGATCGCCCCCGAGCAGCTAGTGACCGACTATGTGCGCCGCCTGATCGAATACCCGGGCGCTCTGCAGGTGGTGGACTTCGCCGGCGGCAAGGTGGGTCTGGTGGCGGTCAAGGCCTACTATGGCGGTCCGCTGGTGGGCAACGCCCTCTCCACCCTGCGCGATCACATGCCCAACATCGAGACCCGGGTGGCGGCCATCTTCCGTCAGGGCCGCTCCATCCGTCCGCAGGGCACCACCATCATAGAAGCGGATGACGAAGTGTTCTTCGTGGCGGCGGCCGGCCATATCCGCGCCGTGATGTCGGAGCTGCAGCGCCTCGAGAGTCCCTACCGGCGCATCATGATCGTCGGTGGCGGCAACATAGGCGCCGGCCTCGCCCGTCAGCTGGAGAAGCGCTACAGCGTAAAGCTCATCGAGCGCAGCCAGAAGCGGGCGGAGCAGCTCTCCGAGGTGCTGGAGCACACCATCGTCTTCTGCGGCGATGCGGCGGATCAGGAGCTGCTGGCGGAGGAGCACATCGACCAGATCGACGTCTTCATCGCGGTGACCAACGAGGACGAGGCCAACATCATGTCGGCCCTGCTCGCCAAGAAGATGGGCGCCAAGAAGACCATGGTGCTGATCCAGCGCAGCGCCTACGTGGATCTGGTGCAGGGCGGCTCCATCGACATCGCCATCTCGCCCCAGCAGGCCACCATCTCGGCCCTGCTGACCCATGTGCGTCGGGCCGACATCGCCAACGTCTACAGCCTGCGTCGCGGTGCCGCCGAGGCCATCGAGGCCATCGCCCACGGTGACGAGAACACCTCCAAGGTGGTTGGCAAGACGGTGGGCGAGCTCAAGCTGCCGCCCGGCACCACCATAGGTGCCGTGGTTCGGGGGGATGAAGTACTGATCGCCCACGACCGCACCCAGATCCAGCAGGACGACCACGTGGTGATGTTCCTGGTGGACAAGAAATACATTCCGGAAGTGGAACGCTTGTTCCAGCCAAGTCCCTTCTTCCTGTAACCTGCCCATGTACCCAGGCAGCGCAAAGCAGACCCGGCACCGCCTCTCCAGGGGGGTGTCCGGGTCTTTTGTCAATCAACGACCAGGTTATCTTGCATGATCAAGCTGCGTCCCATCATCTTCACCCTCGGGCTGGTGCTCTCCAAACTGGCCCTGTTCATGTGGCTGCCCACCCTGCTGGCCCTGCTGACCGGCTCAGAGGGGTTCGTCGAGTTTCTCAAGTCGGTGCTGATCACCCACGGCGCGGCCCTGCTTTGCCTTCATTACGGCCGCAAGGCGGAGTTTCACCTCGGCGTGCGGGAGATGTTCCTGCTCACCACCTCGGTCTGGGTGGTGGCCTGTATCTTTGGCGCCCTGCCCTTCTTCTTCATCACCCACATCAACTTCACCGACGCCTACTTCGAAACCATGTCGGGGGTGACCACCACAGGCTCCACCGTGCTGTCCGGGCTCGACAACATGGCCCACAGCATCCTGTTGTGGCGCTCCATCCTGCAGTGGCTGGGCGGGGTGGGTTTCATCGTGATGGCGGTGGCGGTACTGCCCTACCTCAACGTGGGGGGCATGAAGCTGTTCCAGACCGAGAGCTCGGACTGGTCGGATAAAAGTGCCCCGCGCGCCAAGACGGTGGCCAACAACATAGTGCTGGTCTACCTGGTGCTCTCCATGCTCTGCTTCCTGGCCTACTGGGTGAGCGGCATGACCCTGTTCGAGGCGGTCAATCACGCCATGACCACCCTGAGTACCGGCGGCTACTCCACCTCCGATCAATCCATGTCCCACTTCTCCAACTCGGCGCACTGGATCGGCACGCTCTTCATGTTTCTCGGCGGCCTGCCCTTCCTGCTCTACGTGCAGAGCCTGAGCCGGCGCGATCACAGCCTGCTCAAGGATGCCCAGGTGCGGGGCTTCTTCTGGCTGGTGGTCTGGGTCACCCTGGTGGTCACCGTCTATCTCTGGTTGCGGGGCACCTACGACTTCACGGATGCCCTGCGTATCAGCAGCTTCAACATCGTCTCCGTGCTCACCACCACTGGCTATGGTCTCGGCGACTATGGCACCTGGGGCCCGCTCACCAGCATCATCTTCATCGTGCTGCTGGCGCTCGGCGCCTGCTCCGGCTCCACCGCCGGCGGCCTCAAGATCTTCCGGGTACAGGTGGCCTTCGCCCTGTTCAAGAAGCAGATGCGCCAGCTGATGCACCCCTCCGGCGTCTTCCCGCAGAAGTACAACGGCCGGCCGGTCAACGACGCCATCATCCGCTCGATGATCTCGTTCGTGCTGGCCTACTTCGCCATCATCTTGCTGATCGCGGCCCTGCTCGGCGCCATCGGACTAGATCCCCTGACCGCCATCTCGGGCTCCATCACCGCCGTGGCCAACGTGGGCCCGGGCATGGGCCCGGTCATCGGCCCCAGCGCCAACTTCGCCTCCCTGCCGGACTCGGCCAAGTGGATCCTGTCGTTCGGCATGCTGCTGGGGCGCCTCGAGATCCTGACCGTGGCGGTGATCTTCTTCCCCTCCTTCTGGAGGCAATAACCGACCAGGGCGGCAACCCGCATGCCGGTGAGTTCACGCGTTCGAAGAGCGAAGCCTGTGCGGACGAAGCAATACAAAAGGGCAGCCACTGGCTGCCCTTCTTGTTACATGAAGCATGAGGCTCCGTCTCACTCGGCCGGGTCTTCTCGCTCCAGCGCCCGGTTGACCAGCGGCTCGGGCAGGGTCTTGGTCACCTCCACCCCCAGCTCGCGAAAGCGCTCCACCTGGGCGATCAGGTTGCCGCGGCCGTTCACCAGCCGCCCCATCGCCTTGTCGTAGCTCTCCTGCGCCTTGTGCAGGCTGCCCCCCAGTTGCTGCATCTCCTCCACGAACAGCCGCAGCTTCTCGTAGAGGCGGCCGGCCCGCTCGGCGATCTGGCGGGCATTCTGGTTCTGCCGTTCGTAGCGCCACAGATTCTCTATGGTGCGCAGCGCCACCATCAGGTTGGTGGGGCTCACCAGCAGGATGTTGTTGTCGAGACCGTAGCGCACCAGCGAGGGGTCGGCCTCCACCGCGGTGAGGAAGGCGGGCTCCACCGCCACGAACATCAGCACGTAATCGAGGGTGCGCACCCCGGGCAGCTGCTGGTAATCCTTGCGGCCCAGCTCGCGGATGTGGTTGCGTACCGAGGCGACGTGCTCTTTCAGCGCTACCGCCTTCTCCAGCTCGTCAGCGGCGTTGTACCAGCGCTCATAAGCGGTCAGCGACACCTTGGCATCGATGATGATGTCCTTGTCCTGCGGCAGGTGGACGATGACGTCGGGCTGATAGCGCTTGCCCTTGTCCACCTCGATGTTGACCTGGGTGTGGTACTCGTGACCCTCGCGCAGACCGCATTCGCTGAGGATGCGCGCCAGCACCACCTCGCCCCAGTTGCCCTGCTGCTTGCTGTCGCCCTTGAGGGCGCGGGTCAGCGCCGCCGCCTCCTCGGTCATGCGGGCGTTGAGCTCAGCGAGGCGCTCCAGCTCGAACTTGAGGCTGTGGCGTTGGGCCGTCTCCTGGGCGTGGGTCTCCCCCACCTGGCGGCGAAAGCCCTCAAGCTGCTCTTTCAGCGGGGTGAGCAGCAGATCCAGGCTGTTCTGGTTCAGTTCGCGGAAGTTGCCCGAGTTCTGCTCGAAGATGCGGTTGGCGAGGTTCTCGAACTGCTGACTGAGGCGTGCCTCCGCCTCCTGTTGCAGTTGCAGCTTCTCGGCGGCAGCCAGCCGCTCGCTGCGCAGGGTGGCCTCGGCATCCTTGAGGCGGGCGGTGAGCTTGATGAGCAGGGTCTGCTGCTGATCCAGCTTCTGCTGGCCCAGCAGCCGCTCGTCCTGCAGCTCGTCATAACGCTCCTGCAGCATCTGCAGGCGCTCCTGGCTCAGCAGCAATTCCCGGACTTGTGCCGTGCCGCTGCGCCGCCCGATCCCCCAGCCAATACCGATGGCCAGCAGCGCACCCGGCAGCAACAGGGTCCAGAGCCCGGGCTCGATCATTTGCGACCCCGTTGGCGCAGGAACAGTTCGAGATAGCGGTTGAGCAGCAGCCAGATCAGCACGTAGAGCAGATAGGCGGCCAGCACCACCCACTTGTGGCTGTTAACCCCGGTGTCGAGCTCGACGAATTCGATCCCCTTGATGCGGCAGTAGCCCCACATCAGCAAGGGGAAGACATAGAGCAGAGAAGCACGCCACAGAAATAACCACATGAGTTCATTCAATCCTGCAAAAAGACCCGCCTAGCTTACACAAGGGCAACCCGGCTTGCGATCCTGGCCGGCGCTATTCTCTGGCTTGCGAAGGGAAACTTGGATAAAATTAACCCCTAATAGGTATCAGGGGTGGGCATGACGCATTTTTTCTGTCGCTGGCTGACGCAGGCATTGGGAGGCTCCCGCAAACCCGAGGTGGTTTGCCATGAAGCCCGTCCCCCCTGGGCCATCGAAGAGTCCCAGTTCCTCTCCCTATGCTCCCGCTGCGGCGAATGCTTCAAGGCCTGTCCCAACGGCCTGCTCAAGCCGGCCACCCAGCCCGAATACGATGGCACCCCCATCGCCGGCACGCCGCTGCTCGATCTCGCCTGCGGCCAGTGCAGCTACTGCGGCAGCTGCGCCAGAGCCTGTCCGACCGGCGCCCTCGACCTGCAACTTGGCCGTCAGGTGCAGACCCGGGTGCGGATCGAGGCAAGCTGTCAGGCCCGCCAGGGCTTCTACTGCCTGCTCTGTGAAGATGCCTGCCCCCAGCAGGCGATCAAGGCCTGCGCCGACGGCGTCAGCATCAACATGGCGGCCTGCGACGGTTGCGGCGCCTGCGGCCTCGCCTGCCTGCACGGCGCCATCACCCTGATCCCCCAACCCTGATCCCGCGTCCGGCGCAAACGACAAAGGGGCCCGCGGGCCCCTTTGTCGTGCTTGCCTGGCTTATGCCATGGCCAGAATGGAATCCTGTTCGATGCCGAGCAGGTGGCAGAGCCGGGTCGGGTCGCGCACCGCATCGGCCAGGGTGTATTCGCCCAGCACCTCGAGGAAGGCGTTCATGGCGCGACGCAAAATGCCCTGGATGCGGCAGCCACCGGAGAGGCGGCAGTTTTCGCGCTTGCAGTCCACCGGGCAGAGCACGTGCTCCATGTCCATCACCACGTCGCGCAGGTTGATGGAGACGGCGGAGCGACCGAGCCGGATGCCGCCATGCTTGCCACGCACCGTCTCTATGTACCCCTTGATGCCGAGCTGGTGGACAATCTTGACCACATGGTTGCGGGAGATGCCAAAGGTATCGGCCACCTCTGTGATGGTCGACAGGCGATCTCCCGGCTGGACGGCCAGAAAGGTGAGGGTACGCAGGGCATAGTCGGTAAATCGTGTCAGTTGCATGGTCGCACTTGCCTCTTACTACAAGCCAGAAATCAGGACGACGACCTAAAGCTAAGAGGTAGGGGAACCCCTGCGCCCGCGCAGCGTCCGCCTCTTAATCTGAGTCGTGGAGGTCAAGGTTAAGAGCAGCTCAGGCGGGTGTCGATGAAGATGCACATAAATCGACACTTTCTTTGATTGATCGCAAACTTGCAGGGTTAGCCCAAGGTTTTGGCGGGTTTTGACGGTTAAATTCGCCGGTTTCCTCCCTCGCCCCCGTCGATGCTGCCATGTGTCATTCGCAACCGTTTTTGCCGATTCAATGGGGCTGCTTGAGCCAGTTCTTCAGGGCGCTGGAGGGGATGGAACTCTCGGAGGCGACCGCAAAAGCGCCCCAGTCCACCGCGCACTGCAGCGCCTCCCGGATCGCCATGCCCCGCGCCAGCCCGTGGATCAGGCCGCCGGCGAAGGCATCCCCCGCCCCCGTGGTATCGACCACCGACACCGGCCGCGCCGCCACCCGGATCTGCTCCTCGCCGTGAATGGCCACCGCCCCCGCCTTGCCTTCGGTCAGTACCAGCCAGGCCAGCTGCTCGCCGGCGATCTGGCGGGCATGCTGCCAGAGGTCGTCCACCTCACCGAGATCGGAGCGGGAGGCCACCAGCACGTGGCAGGGGCGACGCGCCTGGCCGCCCTTGGGGTACTGGGCCACCACGAAGCTCTTGCCGAGCATCTGGCGCATGTAGCCGATGATGGCGGTGCCGGGGTAGTTCACGTAGAGGCAGTCCACCCCCTCGCTCGGCAGATCCCCCGGCAGATCCGGACGGCGCGGCCGCCTGAGGATGGTGCGCTCGCCGGTGGAGTCCACCAGGATCAGCAGTTCGCCGGTCTCGCCGCCGAAGCGCTCCACATGGCTGCAGTCCAGGCCGTAGCCCGCCGCCTGCTCCAGCAGCCAGTCGCCGGTTTCGTCCAGCCCGATGCGCGACGCTATGGTCACCTCGTGGCCGGCCCACACCAGCCCGATGCCGGTGTTGGCGGCGCCACCGCCGAGCCGGCGGCCCTGATCCACGTACTGCAGGCGGGCACCGGCCACCAGGGGTTCGGAGAGGGAGAGCACGTGATCACAGTTGAGATTGGCGAGCAGCAGAATGCGGGACATGAAGAGACCTCACTGACAGGGGAGCCCAGTATATGAGAAAGGGCCGCAGCGGCCCTCCCTGAAATCGCGGGGTTTGTGAGCCCGCTCGACGTTTGCCGGGCGGGCCCGCGACGGCTGCGTCAGTCCAGAACCGCCTCGGCGCTGACGTACTCGTAGCCGAGCGCCTGCGCCACCGCCGCCTGGGTGATCTTGCCCTTGAACACGTTCAGACCGGCTCGCAGGTGGCGATCCTCCTGCAACGCCCGGGCATAGCCCTTGTCCGCCAGCGCCAGCACGAACGGCAGGGTGGCGTTGGTCAGCGCGAAGGTGGAGGTGCGCGCCACCCCGCCCGGCATGTTGGCCACGCAGTAGTGGATGATGCCGTCCACCACGTAGGTGGGCTCCTCGTGGGTGGTCGGGTGGGAGGTCTCAAAACAGCCGCCCTGATCGATGGCCACGTCCACCAGCACCGAGCCCTTGCGCATCAGCTTGAGCATGTCGCGGGTCAGCAGCTTGGGCGCCGCCGCCCCCGGGATCAGCACGGCACCGATCACCAGGTCAGCCTGGGCGATGCACGCCTCTATGTTGGTGCGGGTGGAGTAGAGGGTCTTGAGGGCCGGGCCGTAGAGGCTGTCCAGCTCCCGCAGCCGCGGCAGGGAGCGATCCAGGATGGTGACGTCGGCCCCCAGTCCCAGCGCCATGCGCGCCGAGTTGACGCCGACCACGCCGCCACCCAGCACCACCACCTTGGCGGGTGCCACCGCCGGCACACCGCCCAGCAGGGTGCCGTTGCCCCCCTGCGCCTTTTCGAGGCTGTGGGCACCGGCCTGGATCGCCATCCGCCCCGCCACCTCGGACATGGGCGCCAGCAGCGGCAGGCCGCCGCGATCGTCGGTCACCGTCTCGTAAGCGATGGCCACCGCCCCCGAGTGCACCAGCAGCTGGGTCTGCACCGGATCCGGCGCCAGGTGCAGATAGGTGAACAGCAGCTGACCCGGTCTGAGCAGTTCGCACTCCTCCGGCTGGGGCTCCTTCACCTTCACTATCATCTCGGCCCGGGCGAAGATCTCCGCCGCGCTGGCCACCAGTTCGGCACCGGCTGCCTGGTACTCGGTGTCGGACAGCCCGATCGCCTCGCCTCCCTGCTGCTGCACCAGCACCTTGTGTCCCCGGGCCGTCAGCTCCTGCACTCCGGCGGGAGTCATGCCGACCCGGTATTCATGGTTTTTGATTTCCTTGGGTACGCCAATAATCATGCTCGCTCTCCTGCTGTGATCCCGCCGGCGGCCGTGTCGGCGCCGGGCAGGATGCCCAAAAATTGCAACAACCACTGCATCATGGTGGCCGAATCCACCTCTCCCTCCAGCGAGGAGAGGCTGCGCTGATAGCGGTCATCGGACAGGAAGTCCCGCCGCCGCTCGATCAGCACCCGGTTGTACGCCACCGAGAATTCCGGATGTCCCTGGATGGCCACTATGTGGTCACCCTGCAAAAACATGAAATTGGGACAAAAATCATTGCCCGCCAGCCGGGTGGCCCCCGGTGGCAACTGCTCCACCTGATCCTGGTGACTGGCCAGGATCCGGATGGTCTCGAGCCCGGGTTCCATCCAGGGTTGCCTGGCCAGCATGGGATGGACCGACACCCCCAGCCCCCACCCCTTGGTGGACTTCACCACCTCGCCCCCCAGCGCCTGGGCGATCACCTGGTGACCGAAGCAGACCCCCGCCAGCTTGACGTCGGCATCGTGGGCGCGCCGGATCCAGTCGCGCAGCGCCTGGATCCAGGGAATGTCGCTGTAGGCATCGTGGCGCGAGCCGGTGATGAGCCAGGCATCGCACTCGTGCAGATCGGCCGGCAGCTCGCCATCGAGCGCCGACCAGACCCGAAATTCCAGCCCGGGGGCCAGGGCCCGGAAGCCCTTGATAAACATCTCGGAGTAAACGGGGCCGAAGTCCCCCGCCAAGTCGGGGTCCAGCCGGTCACAATCGAGAATTCCCAGTCGCATCTGTTACTCCTTCACAGTGATAGCGGCGAACGAAGGTGGATTCCTGCCACCGGGCCATGTCCGGGCTAGCTGCTGCATGGTTGATTACTTCATGGTCGGCATGGAGAACTCCGCGCCAGCCCGCAGGCTCTGGGGCCAGCGGGCAGTCACCGTCTTCATCCGGGTATAGAAGCGCACCCCATCCGGCCCGTGCATGTTGAGCGGCCCGAAGATGGACCGCTTCCAGCCACCGAAGCTGTGAAACGCCATGGGCACCGGGATGGGAACGTTCACCCCTACCATACCGACCTGCACGCGAGCGGTGAAGTCCCGCGCTGTGTCGCCGTCACAGGTGAAGATGGCGGTGCCGTTGCCGTACTCGTGCTCGTTGATGAGCTTGAGCGCCGTCTCGTAGTCCGGCGCCCGCACGATGGCCAGCACAGGGCCGAAGATCTCCTCCCGGTAGATGCGCATCTCGGGGCCGACCCGATCGAACAGGCTGCCGCCGATAAAGTAGCCTTCCCCATGGCTGACACCGCGGCCATCGACCACCAGTTCGGCCCCCTCGGCCACCCCCTGATCCACATAGCCACGCACCTTGGCCAGGTGCTCGCGGCTGATGAGGGGCCCCATCTCGTTCTCCGGGCTCTGGCCCAGCCCCGGGCCCACCCGCAGCGCCACCACCAGCGGCGACAGCCTGGCCACCAGCGCATCGGCCGTCTCATCTCCCACCACCACGGCCACCGAAATGGCCATGCAGCGCTCGCCGGCCGCACCGTAGGCCGCCCCCATCAGGGCGGAGACCGCCAGCTCGAGATCCGCATCCGGCATCACCACCATGTGGTTCTTGGCGCCGCCCAACGCCTGTACCCGCTTGCCGTGGGCCGAAGCGGTCGAGTAGATGTACTCGGCGATGGGGGTGGAGCCGACAAACGATACGGCACCGACTCTCGGATCGGTCAGCAGCACGTCCACCACCTCCTTGTCGCCGTTGACCACGTTGAGCACCCCGTCCGGCAGGCCGGCCTGCTTGAGCAGCTCGGCCATGCGCAGGGAGAGGGAGGGATCCTTCTCGGAGGGCTTGAGGATGAAGGTGTTGCCGCAGGCGATGGCCACCGGGAACATCCACAGCGGCACCATGGCCGGGAAGTTGAACGGGGTGATGCCGGCACAGACCCCCACCGGCTGCATCATGGAGTGGCTGTCGACCCCGCGGCCCACGTTGAGAGAGTGCTCCCCCTTGAGCAGATGGGGAATGCCGCAGGCGAACTCCACCACCTCGAGACCTCGGGTCAGCTCGCCCTGAGCGTCGGAAAACACCTTGCCGTGCTCGCGGCTGATCAGCCGCGCCAGATCGTCCCTGTGCTGCTCCATCAGCTCCTTGAAGCGAAACAGCACCCGGGCCCGCACCAGGGGCGGGGTCTGCGCCCAGTCGGCCAGGGCCCGCTCGGCGCTGGCGATGGCATCCTGGCACTCGGCGACGGTGCTGAGCACCACCTGGCCCTGCTGCTGGCCGGTGGCCGGGTTGAAGATGGCTCCGAAGCGCTCGCTGCGGCTCTCGGTCGTCTCGCCGTCGATGAAGTTGCTGACCCTGTATGTCATAAATCCTCCGTGATGGGTTATGCGTGCCTGCCCGCGCCGCCCCGGGGAGCAGGCACGGGCAAGTGGCGCCGCGACGGGCGCCATCAACCGGTTAAAAGTCAGTCCTGGGCCTGCAGGGCGTCCTGCAGCAGGGTGAAGAGATCGTCGATCTGGCTGCGCTCGATGATGAGGGGCGGCGACAGGGCGATGATGTCGCCGGTGACGCGGATAAGCAGACCCTTCTGAAAGCAGCGCACGAACACCTCGTAGGCGCGCTTGCCCAGTGCATCCGGCATGGACTCGAGCTCGATGCCCGCCACCAGCCCGTAGTTGCGCACATCCTTCACGTGCTTGCAGCCCTTTAGCGAATGGGCCGCCTCCTCCCAGTAGCCCGCCAGATCGGCGGCGCGGCTCAGCAGGTTCTCGTTGCGATAGATTTCGAGGGTCGCGAGGCCCGCGGCGGCCGCCACCGGATGGCCGGAATAGGTGTAGCCGTGGAACAGCTCGATGGCCCCCTTGCCGGCCGCCATCATGTCGTCATAGATGTGGTTCTGTACCAGCACGGCGCCCATGGGGATGGCCCCATTGGTGAGCCCCTTGGCACAGGTGATCATGTCGGGGATGACGTCGAACTCCTGGGCGGCGAAGGGGGAGCCGAGGCGACCGAAGCCGGTGATCACCTCGTCGAAGATCAGCAGGATGCCGTGTTTGGTGCAGATCTCCCGCAGCCGCTTGAGGTAGCCCTTGGGCGGCATCAGCACGCCGGTACTGCCGGCGATGGGTTCGACGATCACCGCCGCTATATTGCTGGCATCGTGCAGGAAGACGATCTTCTCCAGCTCGTCGGCCAGCGCCACATCCTCCTCGGGCAGCCCCTTGGTAAAGGCATTCTTGGTGATGTTGAGGGTGTGTGGCAGATGATCCACCCCGCCCAGCAGGGAGCCGAACCACTTGCGGTTGCCGGGAATGCCCCCCACCGAGATGCCGCCAAAACCGACCCCGTGGTAGCCGCGCTCACGGCCGATGAGCCGGGTACGGGTGCCCTGGCCGCGAGCCCGCTGCCAAGCCAGCGCAATCTTGAGCGCGGTATCCACTGACTCCGAACCTGAGTTGGTATAAAAGACGTGGCCGAAGCCCTTGGGGGCGATCTCCACCAGCCGGTTGGCCAGCTCGAACGGCAGGGGGTGCCCCATCTGGAACGTGGGGGCAAAATCGAGGTGGGAAATCTGCTGGGAGACCGCCTCGGCAATCTCGCGCCGACCATGACCCGCGTTGCAACACCAGAGCCCGGCGGTGCCATCCAGTATCTTGCGGCCATCCTCTGAGTGATAATACATTCCCTCGGCCGACTTCAGGATGCGCGGCGCCGCCTTGAACTGCTGGTTGGCGGTAAACGGCATCCAGAAGGCGGACATGTCGGAGGGCGTATTGATGTCGCTGATCGGTTTCATGGTCACCTCATCCTTAAGGTGTTTAGTAACTATCGGCCAATGCCTATTAAATTAAACACCTAAAATCTTAAAAAAGGGCTCAAACTTGCCCCATATGGTGTCACCCGGCTAGCTGCTCTGAGCGGGGTGGTATAAGATATTTAACACAAATTTAATAATAGTAAACAGTCAAGGAGTGTCTATCGATGGATATCGGTCACCGCCTCAAGGCGGTTCGCACCAAAGCCGCCCTCTCCCAGCGCGAGCTGGCCAAACGCTCCGGTGTGACCAACGGCTTTATCTCCCAGATCGAGAAAAATCAGGTGAGCCCCTCGGTCGCCTCCCTGCGCAAGGTGCTGGAAGGGATCCCCATGTCGCTGGCCACCTTCTTCACCGATGAAACGGAGATGGACTCCGAGGTGATCTTCCGCGCCGCCGACATGCCGGATCTCGGCACCCACCCCATCAGCTACCGACTGGTGGGCCACAGCCGCGCCAACCGCGCCATCGGCATGATGCAGGAGATACTGCCACCGGGCGCCGACACCGGCGACGACATGCTGAGCCACGAAGGCGAAGAGTGTGGCATCGTCATCCAGGGCCAGGTGGAGGTCACCGTCGGCGAGCAGGTCTATCTGCTGGCGCCGGGGGACGGCTACTACTTCGACAGCCGCACCCCGCACCGTTTTCGCAATGTGGATGAGCACGAATGCGTGCTGATCTCGGCCAACACCCCCGCCAGCTTCTAAGCCATGAGAGGGGAGATCCCGCCCCTCGGCGGACCCAGCAGCACGACCAGCCCCTTAGCGCCGGCCTCAGGTTTGGCAGGCGCCGACGGCCGCGCTTGCGGTGCGGTTTGCCCTGCCGGATACTCTCAACGGGACGGATGCCGGATGAGGCCAAACCAGCAAAGTGTTTAACGAATTGTTACAAGATGGATTTACAAGCGGCAGGATGTTTAGCATATTGATACGCGGAAACTGACTTTTTGCCGGTTCAAGGAGTGAACATGAGTGACCTGACCCTGGCCCAGTGGCAACACAAGGCCTCCCACCTGACCCTGCCCTCGCAAGCCTTCATCGACGGCAGCTACCGGGACGCCATCAACGGCGCCACCTTCGACTGCATCAACCCGGCCAATGGCAAACTGCTGACCAGGGTCGCCGCCTGCGACGCCGCCGATGCCGAACTGGCGGTGCAGGCCGCCCGCGCAGCCTTTGACGACAAACGCTGGAGCGGTCTGTCGCCCAAGCAGCGCAAGCAGGTCCTGCAGCGCTTCGCCGAACTGATGCGGCTCAATCTGGTGGAGCTGGCACTGCTGGAATCGCTCGACATGGGCAAGCCCATCGGCGACGCCATGGGCTATGACGCCCCCGCCGCCGCCAACTGCATCGCCTGGAACGCCGAGGCCATCGACAAGATCTACGATCAGGTCGCGCCGGTCGAGGAGTCCGCCCTGGCCCTGGTGACCCGCGAGCCGCTCGGCGTTGTGGCCGCCATCGTCCCCTGGAACTTCCCGCTGGTGATGGCCTGCTGGAAGCTGGGCCCGGCACTTGCCACCGGCAACTCGGTGATCCTCAAACCCTCTGAAAAATCTCCCCTCACCGCCCTGCGCATCGCGGGCATTGCCAAAGAGGCGGGCATTCCGGACGGGGTGTTCAACGTACTGCCCGGCTTCGGCCACACGGTCGGCGAGGCGCTGGCCATGCACATGGACGTCGACTGCATCACCTTCACCGGCTCCACCAAGATCGGCAAGCATCTGGTGCAGTGCTCCGGCAAGTCCAACCTCAAGCGTGCCTTCATGGAGTGCGGCGGCAAGAGCCCCAACATCATACTGGCGGATGCGCCTGACCTGGACGCCGCCGCCCGCAGCGCGGCCGGTGCCATCTTCTACAACCAGGGCGAGGTGTGCACCGCAGCCTCCCGCCTGCTGGTGCAAAACAGCATCAAGCCGCAGTTCATGGAGCGGCTGCTGGCCCATGCCCGCGAGTGGATCTCGGCCAACCCGCTCGACCCCACCACCCGCATCGGCGCCATGGTGGATCACATCCAGATGGAGCAGGTGCTCAACTACATCGCCATCGGCCAGCAGGAGGGCGCCAAGCTGCTGCTGGGGGGCAAACGCACCAATACCGAGAGCGGCGGCTTCTATATCGAGCCCACCATCTTCGATGAGGTGACCCCAGAGATGCGCATCTTCCGCGAGGAGATCTTCGGCCCTGTGCTGGCGGTAACCGGCTTCGAGACCCTGGAAGAGGCCATTGCGCTCGGCAACGACACCGACTACGGTCTGGCGGCCGCAATCTGGACGGCGGATCTCAACAAGGCGGTGAAGGGCTCCCGCGCCCTGCGCGCCGGCACCGTGTTCGTCAACAACTGGGATGGCGGCGACATGACCATGCCGTTCGGCGGTTTCAAGCAGTCCGGCAACGGTCGCGACAAGTCGTTGCATGCGCTGGAGAAGTACACCGAGCTGAAAAGCACCTGGATCCAGCTCGAATAGCATCAGAAATGACGTTCATTTATCGAAAAGGGGGAGAAATCCCCCTTTTTCATTTTTACCCTTTCATCGTCGGCCTCAATCGATATAATCATCAAATAGACAAGCCCTTAAATATAAAGATAAAAATGTTATTTTTTCTGGGAAGTGTACTGTTTCTGGTAATAGGACTGCCGCTGCTGTTCTACATACTGGGACACGGTGAGGCCTACGTGACCTGGGGTCCGTGGATCTCTGCCATCGCACTCATGCTGTGGCTGCTGCTGGACGTGGACAAGATCCGCCGCGGCGGAGGCCGCTGAGCCGGGCAGTACGCCGTTAAAATCCGCTGATCACCATTTATTCGCTTCTTTCCCCGCAAAAGGATCGCTACACTGATTTTTTGCGATGCGTTCCAGCATCCGCCTCTCCAGTGAAGGTTATCCGCATGCAGCAACACGTTCAGCGCCAGGGCGTCATCTACGCCTTGTGCGCCTATACCCTTTGGGGCCTGGCGCCCATCTACTTCAAGACCATCGCCGCCGTGCCGGCCGCCGAGATCCTGACCCATCGCATGATCTGGTCGTGCGCCCTGCTGCTGGTGCTGACCCTGCTCGGCCGCCAGTGGCACAAGGTGCAGGCGGTACTGCGCCAGCCGAAGGTGCTGCTCACCCTGGCCTTCACCTCCATCACGGTCGGCGGCAACTGGCTGCTGTTCATCTGGGCCATCAACAACGGCCACATGCTGGATGCCAGCCTCGGCTACTACATCAACCCGCTGTTCAACGTGCTGCTCGGCATGTTGTTCCTGAGCGAGAAGCTGCGCCGCCTGCAGTGGTGGGCGGTGGGACTGGCCGCGATCGGTGTCGCCATCCAGATCATCGCCTTCGGCTCCCTGCCCTGGATCGCACTGGTGCTGGCCTCGAGCTTCGCCATCTACGGCCTCATTCGCAAGAAGCTGGCCCTCGACGCGCTGACCGGCCTCTTGATCGAGACCCTGATCATGCTGCCGCCGGCCGCCATCTATCTGTGGGGCATCGCCGACAGCCCTACCAGCCATCTCACCCAGAATGACTGGCACCTCAACTTGCTGCTGATCGCCGCCGGTGCCGTCACCACGGCGCCGCTGCTCTGCTTCACCGCCGCGGCCACCCGGCTCAAGCTCTCCACCCTGGGTTTCTTCCAGTACATAGGCCCCAGCCTGATGTTCATCCTGGCGGTCACCCTCTATGGCGAAGCGCTGGCGCTGGACAAGATGATCACCTTCGCCTTCATCTGGAGTGCGCTGGTGCTGTTCAGTCTGGACGGGCTGCGCAGCGGCAAGCGCCGGCAGGCTGCGGAGCAGGCTTGACGGGACGCCGCCCGGCGCTGCAATAATCTACAAGCCCATGCCCGGGTTTCAGGTTATCAATAGCCGATGAGCGCACCCCAATCCCGCATCCACTACTGGCAATCCCGGCTGCTGCCGGGAGTTGAACTTTCCCACTCCCACCACAGGGAGTTCAGCTATGGCCGCCATGTTCACCTGGACTACCACATAGGTCTGGTGCAGCAGGGCGGCCAGAAATTCATCCACAAGGGCAACAGCCACCACCTAGTGCGCGGCGAGCTCTCCACCGTCAACCCGGACGAGATGCACGACGGCCTCAGCCTGCGGCCGGAAGGGTACGAGGTGCGGGTGTTCGCCATCGCCCCCGAGCAGCTGGCCCGCTGGCTGCCAGAGAGCCCGGAGCCTTTCTTCGACAAGGGGTTGCAGAGCCGCCCCGACCTCTATCAGGGTTTTGCCAGGCTGCACATGTATCTGGACAACCCCAGCCCCGACGGCCTGCTGGCGGAGAGCCAGCTGCTGGCCCTGCTCGGCGAGCTGCTGCACATCGCCCCCGAGCGCCACGCCCTGGCCGACCCCCAGCTCAGGTACCTGCGCGACTATCTGATGGCCCGGCTGGATCAGCGCCACAGCCTGGAGGATCTGGCCGCCCTGTTCGGGCTGGATCGCTTCGCCTTCCTGCGCCAGTTCAAGAAAAAGACCGGCATGACCCCCTACGCCTGGCTCAAGCGGCTGCGGCTCGAGCAGAGCAAGCGCCTGCTCGGCAGCGGCCTGCCGGTGAGCGAGGTGGCGCTGGCGGTCGGCTTCTTCGATCAGAGTCACTTCCACCACGGCTTTCGGCAGGCGTTCGGCCTCACCCCTGCCGATTTTCGCCAGCAGATGCAGGCCGCCATTGGGCGCACCGACTAGCCCCGCACTGCAATCTTTTACAATCCTGCGCCCTCGCGATCCGCCATGCTGTCGCCTCGTACCATCATCGAGGTTTCACCATGTTCACCAGCCTGTTTCTGACCATAGGTCTCATCCACCTCATCGCCCTGGCGAGCCCGGGCCCGGACTTCGCGCTGATCCTGCGCACCAGCCTGCACAGGCCCACCGCCCTCGGGGCGGCGCTGGGCATCGCCTTGGCGATTGTGGTACATGCCACCCTCAGCCTCACCGGCATCAGCCTGCTGATTGCCGAACACCCCTGGCTGTTCATGACGGTGAAGGTGGTCGGCGCCCTCTATCTGGGCTGGCTTGGCTGGGGGGCGCTGAAGGCGGCCTGGCGCAGCTCGGCCGAGCTCGCCCTGCACGCCGGCGGCGAGGCGCAGGGTTGGCGCAAGGGAGTGCAGCGCGGCATTGCCACCAACCTGCTCAACCCCAAGGCGCTGCTGTTCTTCATGGGGCTGCTGGCCGCCATGGTGACGCCCCAGGTGGACGGCCTGACCCGCGGCCTGCTGGTGCTGGAGCTGTTCCTGCTCTCGCTGGCCTGGTTCGGCGTGCTGGCCTGGAGCCTCTCCACCGTTCGCGCCCAGCGCCTGCTCGGCCGCGTGCAGCGTCCGCTCAACCTGGTCACCGGCCTGCTGTTCGGCGCCGTCAGCCTCTCCATCCTGACCGGCATGGCCGGCGAGGCCTACGCCCTGGTCCTGCCCTGACATCTGTTTTGCAGCCATGAAAAAGAGGGATGGCCCGGGCCATCCCTCTTTGCGTTCATTGCTCCTGGCCGGGTAACCGGCCCTCTCACTCACCCTTCATCAGAACCACTGACCGTGGCGCTTGATGTAGAGGGTCTTGACGGTCTGGGCCAGCCCCATGTAGGCCAGCATGGTGATCACCAGCCACATGAAGTACTTGGGCCCATCCAGAGTGATGAAGCCGAAGTGCTCAGCCAGCGGCGAGAACGGCAGGTAGCAGCCGATGGCGATGGCGATCGAGGTGGAGAGCAGCACCGGCAGGGTGGCGGTACTCTGCAGGAAGGGGATCTTGCGGGTACGCAGCATATGCACCACCAGGGTCTGTGACACCAGCCCCTCGATAAACCAGCCGGAGTTCATGATGGCCTGACCGTTGACCAGCGGATCCATGCTGCCGTTGGCGGTGGCATAGAGGGCGCCAGCCCCGAACACGAACCACATCAGGCAGTAGGTGCTGATATCGAACACCGACGAGGTCGGGCCGAGCCACAGCATGAAGCGCTTGATGTTGCTCGCCTCCCACTTGCGCGGCCGCTTGAGGAACTCGGGGTCCATCTTGTCCCACGGCAGCAACATCTGGGAGACGTCGTACACCAGATTCTGGATCAGCATCTGCATCGCCAGCATTGGCGCCCAGGGCAGCCAGGCGGAGGCCACCAGCACCGAGAAGACGTTGCCGAAGTTGGAGCTGGCGGTCATGTTGAGGTACTTCAAGATGTTGCCAAAGGTCTCTCGCCCCTTGATCACCCCCTCCTCCAGCACCATCAGGCTCTTCTCCAGCAGGATGATGTCGGCGGTCTCCTTGGCGATGTCGGCACCGCTGTCCACCGAGATCCCCACGTCTGCATCCCGCAGCGCCGGCGCATCGTTGATGCCGTCACCGAGGAAACCCACGGTATTGCCGTTGGCCTGCAGCGCCTTCACCACCCGCGACTTCTGCAGCGGGGTGAGCTTGGCGAAGATGGTGGTCTGCTTGACCGCCTCGCACAGCGCCACGTCGTCCATCCCCTCGATATCCTTGCCGAGCAGCGGCACGCCGGGCGCCAGCCCCACATCACGACACACCTTGCTGGTGATGATGGGGTTGTCGCCGGTCAGCACCTTGACCGCCACCCCGTAGTCGTTCAGTGCGCGGATGGCCGGCGCGGCCGAATCCTTGGGCGGATCGAAGAAGGTGAGGAAGCCGCGCACCACCAGCTTGGCCTCGTCGCGGGTCTGATAGCTCTGCTTGCACTCGCCCGCCGGGATCTCGCGGGTCGCCACGATCAGCACCCGATAGCCCTCGGCGTTGAACTCCTCGCTCTGGCGCAGCAGGGCGCGGCGATCCGCGTCGGTCAGCTCCCGCACCTCCTGGCCATCGGCGATCTGGCTGGAGACGGCCAGCATCTCTTCCACCGCCCCCTTGGAGACCATCAGCTGCTGGCCCAGATCGTCCTGCACAATGACTGACAGGCGGCGGCGCACGAAGTCGAACGGCAGCTCGTCTACCTTGCGGTAGTTGGCCGGCTTGCAGCTCTCCCCCAGCGCATCGGCGTGCTCGACCACCGCGATGTCCATCAGGTTCTTCATGCCGCTCTGGTGAAAGCTGTTGAGCCAGGCCAGCTGCAGGATCCGGTCGTCCCGGTTGCCACGCACGTCGTAGTGGTGCTCGAGGATGATCTTGTCCTGGGTCAGGGTGCCGGTCTTGTCGGTGCAGAGCACGTCCATGGCACCGAAGTTCTGCACCGAGTTGAGCCGCTTCACCACCACCTTGCGCTTGGCCATGGCCACCGCGCCGCGCGCCAGGTTGGCGGAGACGATCATCGGCAGCATCTCGGGGGTGAGACCCACCGCCACCGCCAGCGCGAAGGTGAGCGCCGACATCCAGTCACCGCTGCTGACCCCGCTCAGCATGAAGACGATGGGCACCATCACCAGCATGAAGCGGATCAGCAGCCTGGTGACGCTGTTCACGCCGCGATCGAAACTGGTCTCGATGCGCTTATGGCTCACCACGTTGCGGGCCAGCGAACCGAAATAGGTGTCGCTGCCGGTGGCCACCACCACGGCGCGAGCGGTGCCGCTCACCACGTTGGTGCCCATGAAGCAGATATTGGGCAGATCGAGCATCCCCCCCTCGGCTGCAGCGCTCCCTTCCGCCGACTTGCCAGCCACGGCACCCAGGGTGTCGTACTTCTCCACCGGCAGCGCTTCACCGGTCAGCACCGCCTGGCTGATGAAGAGATCGCGGGATTCGATCAGCTTGATGTCGGCCGGGATCATGTCCCCCGCCTGCAGGTGCACTATGTCACCGGCCACCAGCTCGGTCATCGCCACCTCCTTGCGCTGGGGGGCGACTCCCGGCGAGGGGCGACGCTGCACGGTGGCGGTGTTGCGCACCAGCGACTTGAGCGCTTCGGCCGCCTTGGCGGAGCGGTACTCCTGCCAGAAGCGCAGCAAGCCGCTCAGCCCCACCATGACGCCGAGGATGATCACCTTGACCCAGTCCTCGTCGCCCGGCTCGGCCATCAGCACGTCCATCACGTAGCTGACCAGCCCGAGCACGATCAGCACCATCACGAAAGGGTTCTTGAACGCCTGCAGCAGCTGGATCAGCGCATGGGGCGGCTTGTCGTGGGTCACCTCGTTGGGACCAAACTGGATCAGGCGGTTGGCGGCCTCGGTCGCGGTGAGGCCGTCGATGTTGCCGCGCACGGCAGTGAGGGTGTACTCGAGGGATTTGTCGGCCTCGTCGAGCACCCGGGAGGAGAGCTTCTCCTTCTGGCTGCCCGGGGCGACGAACCCCTGCTGCTTGTGCCGGCTGGCGGTATGTTGTTGTTTCATGACTCTTTATCCTGATTTTTACGCGCAAGCGGGCGCTGTCGCGGGCCGGGCCTGGCGTCAGTACTGAAATCGAAGGCTGTGAACCCAACACAATGCCGGCACGGTCAATCGCCGCGCGCAGGGCGGCCCGTTAGACAAATGTCTGCCGTCGTACCAACCGGCATGGTCAGGTCGGATCAGGGGTCAGGACACCGCATCCCGTCCCGCAGGGATCAGGAGTGGGCAGG
Organism: Aeromonas sp. s5; assembly: GCF_040907865.1. Taxonomy (NCBI): domain Bacteria; kingdom Pseudomonadati; phylum Pseudomonadota; class Gammaproteobacteria; order Aeromonadales; family Aeromonadaceae; genus Aeromonas; species Aeromonas sp. s5. Next base: position 40,666 of record NZ_JBFOCO010000011.1, on the reverse strand, counting down.
CGTGGACCCCGAGGGTCTAGGTTCGGGCTCTTCGGTCATGGCGGTTCCTCCGAGTTGGGCTGCAGCAAGCCGGCCCGGCATCTCGAGGGCGCAGCTGGTCATCGCCGGCGGGCAGATCCGCGCGGCGCGTATTATCGACAGGGCATGAATCGCGACGGCGACTCATTGCACAAAGAAGATCAGGATAACGGCAGGCAACCATAACGGCATGATGGTCGAACAATAACGAGCGGCGGCTCATGGGCCGGTTCAGCAGGGAAACAACCGCACCCCATGAATATATTTCAAAATCGCCAAGGCATATTTTGAATATATATATGACAGAGGCTTTCATTATTTAAATTCGCAACCCGTCCTATCGAAAACAACATTGTCTTCAATACACACGGTTCATCCTGTTATTTCACGCCAGCCTGGCTGACCATGCTCACAAAGAAACCTTCGAGCGGCCATGACGAGCAGACACGTGCCCATTACCAAGGGCTCGCGTGACAAGGCGTGCAATTGCTGGGGCGCGAGGCGGCATGGCTCGCAGAGGGAGTGGAACAATCCGGGGAACAACGCAGATCCCGGCGGGACTGGGTTGCAAGAGTCGGGATGACTCGCTAGATGCCACACTCTGAGCGATCAGAGTGAGGGAGAAGAAGGGATATCAACCTCAGTTCTGATTAGCCCACATCGCGCTGTGCAATCGGCTACAACTGTCGCTGTCCATAATATCCTTCCACCTGTTGATAACACGCCAAGATTCTACCCAGAAATATTGGGTGGCGCAAAATATAAATTCATCTTTCGTCATCAAATTCCAATTCAAGACGGCAGAGATATTAATTATTGCGCGAAAACGGATTCATCCTCATTTAGCTCTGCAACACAGGGTTAATTGATCTGGATGGGGTTTTGCCCGAATTTTCCGGCCATCCACCGGATCCGGGCTGGAATCGGACTCAATGTGGGAATAGGATGCACGGCTTCCATCCATGACGCACAGGAAACAACAGGCATGAATCGAAAATGGTCGCTCCCCATCGTGGCAATCGCGGGGGGAGCGTTACTCTGGCTCGGCAACACCTTTGGTATGAAATGGGCTCTTATGGCCCTGATCGGATTCGGCTTCGGCTTCACCCTCTCCTTCAGCCGCTTCGGCATCGTGTTCGGTTGGCGCGAGATGCTGACCAAGCGCAACAGCTACTACGTGCGGGTTCACCTGCTCACCATCGCCATCGAAATTCTGCTGTTCACCGGCTTCCTCTCCTTTAGCCACGCCCTGTTTGGCGACGCCATGGTGGGCAACGTGATGGCCATCGGCATTCCCTTCATCGTCGGTGCCTTCCTGTTCGGCATCGGCATGCAGCTGGCGGGCGTCTGCGCCACCGGCACCCTTTACTGCTGCGGCGAGGGGCAACCCCGCTTCTGGCTGGTGCTGCTCTGCTACGGCATCGGCACCCTGATCAGCAACCAGTTCCGCCCCGAGCTGGAGGCCACCTTCTCCAGCCATGTGGTGCTGGCAAAAGACCTGACCGGCAATATCTGGAGCGGCATGCTGCTCAACCTGGCGCTGGTCGCCGCGCTGTTCCTGCTGTTTCGCAAGAGCGAGCTCAAGCGCACCGGTGAGCTCAAGCCCCTCTTCAGCGGCGGCAACCTGTTCTGGCGCGATGGCCGCTTCACCGTGCTGACCGGCGGCATCATCATCGCCGTGCTCAACTCCAGCGTGGTCGCCCTGCACGGCTCGGCCTGGACCATCACTGGCGCCGTCTATGACATGGCGCTGCGCGGTGCCTCCCTGTTCGGTCTATTCGAGGGGCACCCCAAGCTGGCCCAGCCGCTCTTCATCAACCCCATGGTCGGCATGTTCTGGCTGGGGATCCTGGGGGCCATGCTGGCGCGCTGCATCAGCGGTGGCGGCCAATTCGCCCCGATGCGGCTTGGCAACAGCCTGGCCTCCATCATCGGCGGCCTGCTGATGGGGATGGGTGCCATGTACAGCGCCTGCAACCTTGGCGGCTTCTTCGACGGCACGGCATCGGGCAGCCTGCACGGCTGGGTCTGGATGTTGATGGCCCTCGCCGGCAGCCTGATCGGCATCCGCCTGCGCCCGCTGTTCAAGCTCTGATAAAACAACGGGATGGCGCGGTTAAACGCCATCCCGTCACGATTCCCCTTCCACGCCGGTGCGCCGATCCCACGCAGCCCCCCAACCCCCTCTTCTCTATCGCAGTCCTTTAAACAGCAGCAACAGGGCGAAGCCGGTGAACATCACCGCCGACAGCCGGTTGATCCCCCTGGCGAAGCGTTCGCCATAGCCTTGCGCCCCCACCCAGTGGAACACCAGGCAGTAGCCGCCATGCACCACCAGCACCACGGCGCTGAAGGTGACCGCCAGCAGCATGCACTGACCCAGCGCCCCGTGTTGAAAGTCGATGAACTGGGGGAACAGGCTGGTGAAGAAGATGATCGCCTTGGGGTTGAGCAGGCTGATGAGCGCCCCCTTGATGAAGCTGCGACGGCAATCCCGAGCCGGCCCGGCCCCCGGCACCGGGCTCACCGCCCGCTGGCGCCAGGAGTTGAGCCCCAGATAGAGCAGATAGAGCGCGCCGCCCAGGGTGAGGATCTGCTGGCCCGCGGCCAGCCAGCGGGTGAACCAGAGCACCGCCAGCGAGGCCAGGCTCGCCACCAGCAGGATGCCCACCGCCACCCCGCAAAAACCGGCGATGGCATGGCGGGCGCCCCGGGTCAGGGTGTTGCCTATGGTGTAGATCACGGCGGGCCCCGGGCTCAGCACTGTGCCGATGGCGAGCAGCAGATAGAGGGCGTAATAGTCGAGCGTCATCGAGAGAGATTCCAGCGTGGATTGGCTGCCGCCCAGTATATTGACAGCCGCGACGCCAGCCAGACATAGTGGCGCCGGGCTTTATAAACCAGGAGTTTAGAGTGGACCGCTTGACCGCCATCGAGATCTTCGTCGAGGTTGCCCGCGCGGGCAGTTTCGCCGCCGTGGCGGAGCGCTTCGCGATGACGCCGGCCATGATCGGCAAGTACATCAAGTGGCTGGAGGCCAGGGTCGGCTCCCGCCTGCTCAATCGCAACACCCGTTGCCAGAGCCTGACCGAGGCGGGCCTGGAGTACCTCGCCGGCTGCCAGAACCTGTTGCAACACTACCGGGAGCTGGAGCAGAACACCCTGGCCAATACCGGCCAGGCGGCGGGCAGGATCCGCATCAACGCCCCCGTCACCTTCGGCAGCTACCGGCTGACGCCGCTGCTGTGCCGCTTCATGGAGCGCTACCCGCAGATCCGCATCGAGCTGGATCTGTCGGATCGGCTGGTGGACGTCATCGGCGACGGCTTCGACCTCATCTTCCGGATCGGCCAGCCCAAGGACGCCGGTTACATAGCCCGGCCACTGGCCAGCACGGGCTCGGTGTTCTGCGCCTCGCCAGACTATCTGCAACGCCACGGCACTCCCCTCACGCTGGCGGATCTGGCCAGCCACCACTGCCTGGGATTCAGCCCCTGGCTCGGCCAGTCACGCCTGGCCGAGGCCTTTCCCCTCGAACTGCTGCACCTGTGGGACAGCCCCTTCATCAGCAACCACGGCGGCGCCCTCAAGGTGGCCGCCCTCAACCACGCCGGCATCCTGCTGCAGCCGCGCGCCCTGCTGAGCGAGGAGCTAGAGCGCGGTACCCTGCAGGAGATCCTGGCGGAGGCGCTGCCCGCCCCGCGCCCGGTCAACCTGCTCTACCCGGCCAGGGAGCCGCTGCCGCTGCGCCTGCGGTTGCTCATCGACTACCTGATCGAGCAGCGCCACCAGCTGTAGGGGGCAAGCCTATTCGCCGCGCTGCTTCACCCGGCGCAGATAGACATAGCCCTCCCCCGGGCTGCCCCAGCGCTGATGGGCATCGGTGTCATAGGCCCGATCCAGCAGTCGCACACTGTGGGGGCCGATCCAGAGGTATTGCACCAGGGTGCTGGCACCGCCGAAATTGGTGGAGCAGCTGCCCACCTTGCTGTGGCCGGCATACTCCCCCGACGGCTGGCGAGTCAGCCAGATCTCGCAACCCTGGCGCAGGGAGAGCTGTTGCGGGGTGAGGGAGTCTAGCAGCTCGGGCCGGCGCCAGGCACCGGCGAAGTCGATGGCTCGCGGCATGGTCAGCTCGGCCATCAGGATGCGGCCATCGGGCACCAGCGAGAAGCGATAGATGCGCTGGCGAAACGGGCGCACCGCCCGCTCGGTCAGGAACTGCTCGGCATAGACCCAGCGAAAGCCCTTGTAGCCGGGCCAGATCTCCACCAGCCGCAGCTCGGCGCTGGTAAAGCGGCTGTCGTAGCTGGCCTGCTCGCGGCTGGAGAACTCGCCGGTAAACCAGGAGAGCAGCGGCTCCATGCTGGCAGGCTGCGTCGTGGTGGTGCTGTCAGGGGGCGTGGTGACGAAGGGGCCGGGTGCCGCCCAGGCCAGGCAGGAGAAGAGCAGCCCCCACAGGGCCGCCATCAGGCTGGTCATCGAATCCTTCCGAATCAGTGTCATGGCGGCGATTATATGAGCGAACGGCGTCAATATCCGCAACCTTGATCAAATGATTGCCGATCCGAAACAAAATCATCGTATTGGCGTCATGTCCCGGCAATCGGATAGCCATCGACGCCAGGCTGGACCCTGCCTGAACACCCCGCATTCTGTCCTTGTGGGCGCTCTTTGAATCGGTTATCTCTCTTGCCATGCCCTGCGCAGCGGATGCCAGGGTCGGACAAGCAGCGCAATCAGGAGCAAGAGATGAAGAGAGCCGTAATCGCGGGCATGGTGGCCATTCTACTGAGTGGCTGCGCGGTGAAGAACCAGGTCTCCCACAGCCTGCAGGCGATCCCGCTGACCGCCTTCCAGCAGAGTGAAAGCAACCCCAACCAGCGCATCTACAAGGAGCCCGGCGTGGATCTGCGCCAATACAATGAGGTGCTGCTCGATCCGCTCCAGTTTATCCGGCAGGAAAATGGCCAGTGGTATCTGCTGACCGCCAACGAGCAGAACGAGATCGGCCGCTACTACCACGCCACCTTCCAGCGCGAGCTGATGAGCCACGGCGTCAAGATCGCCACCGCCCCCGGCCCTGGCGTGCTGCGGGTACAGGCCGCCATCACCAACTTCGACCTGACCCGGCCCGACCCCAAGCTGCGGGATCTGCTGCCCGCCAAGATCGCCATCAACGTCACCCGTGAGGTGATCGGCAAGGAGCCCTATCTGCTCAGGGTGGGCAGCATGGCCCAGCTGCTCGACTCCCAAAGCGGCAAGCTGCTGGTGCGGGTGATGGATGCACGCGAGAGCCCGGACACCACCCACAAGGAGAGCCCCATCACCGCCGGCGAGATGGCGAAGATGATCGACCAGTGGGCCGCCGGCCGCGCCAAGCAGCTGGCCGACAACCTGGGTCGCTGAACGGGCCGGCCGCCTCCCAAAAGGGGGGCTTTTGGAGCCATGACAGCTGCGTTATCGCCCGAATGTTGATAAGGTCATTACTTTATTGGCTGGAGAAAAAGATATGAAAAAAGCGCTGTTTCCCATTCTGGTTGCTGGCCTGCTGAGCGCCTGCAGCATGGCTCCGCAACAGCAGGAGTGCGCCCCCATGGCCGGCGGATGGCAGAGTCAGCCGTTGCCGAACGCCGGCGCCGAAGCAGCGCTGGCCAGCGTGCTGGCGCGCATGAACACTTCCGCCAGGCTGGAGCGCATTCTCGAGGTGCGCAGCCAGGTGGTCTCCGGGATCAACTACGACATCGCCTTCCAGCTCGACAACGGCGAGGTGTGGAATACCCGCGTCTATCGGGATCTCGCCGGCCACTACCAGATGACCCGGCCGGCCGCCCAGGGGGAACTGCCCGCCATGCCTTGCGTCAAGGCCAAATAGCCCCGAGCATCGGGCCCCTCGCCAGAGGGGCTCATCTGACCAGCAAATCTCTGCTGTTCTCCCCGCACTCCGGCAGTCAGGATGACCCTTCCCGTGACCATATCTTCATAGAAAAGGAACCACTATGACCCGTCACCCCAGCATCAAACACTGGCGCGAGCTGCAGGAGCCCGAACCCGGCCGCTACTCCGGCAGCGAGGAGCCGCTCTCTCTGGGCAGTGCCCTCGGCAGACACTACGGCTTTGCCCGTCTCGGCATTCACCACGAGCTGCTGCCGCCGGGCCGGCGCACCAGCTGGCCCCACGCCGAGGAGACCGAGGATGAGTTTGTCCACGTGCTGGAAGGCACTCCGGATGTCTGGCTCGACGGCGTGCTCCATCGGCTGCAACCCGGCGACTCGGTCGGCTTCAAGGCGGGCGACGGGTTGGCCCACACCTTCATCAACAACACCGATCAGCCGGTGCGGCTGCTCTGCGTGGGCGACACCGATCGGGCGGACAACCACATCCACTACGCCCTGCACCCCGAGCGTAACCGCTTCATCGGTGAGCGGCATTGGGATGCGGTACCCGAGCGCGAGCTGGGGGACCACGACGGCCTGCCCGACCAGCTGCGCGAGCGCAACGGCCCCTTCTAGGGCACCGCGGCCGGCCTCTGGTCGGCAAGCGGACGCAACCGACTATCCTTGATGGACCCAAGGCAACGAGGAAGAGAGATGAAGACAGGAACAGTGCGACTGCATCGGGTGCTCAAGGCGCCGCCGATGCGGATCTACCGGGCCTTTATCGAGGCCGATGCGCTAGCCAAATGGCTGCCACCCCACGGCTTCACCTGCCAGGTGGAACAGCTGGAGGCCAGGGTCGGCGGCCACTTCCGAATGGCGTTCACCCAGTTCGGCAACGGCCACAGTCATGCCTTTGGCGGCGAATACCTGGAGCTCGAACCGGGCAAGCGCATTCGCTACACCGACAGCTTCGACGACCCCAACCTGCCGGGGGTGATGCACGTGACCGTGATCCTGACCGGGGTAGTGTGCGGCACCGAACTCGTCATCGTGCAGGAGGGGATCCCCGCAGCCATCCCGGTGGAGATGTGCTATCTCGGTTGGCAGGAGTCCCTGGCCCAGCTGGCGGCCTTGGTGGAGCCGGAGATCCCGCCGGGCTGAGTGACGCCCACGAAAAAGCCTGCCAGCCGGCAGGCTTTTTTTATTTCTGGCGGCCTGTGCGCCAAACCACCATCCGGGCTCAGCGGCCGGGGGCCTTGTCCAGCGGGAAGGCGAAGAGATCGCGGCGATAGGTCTCGACCACCAGGCTGAACGGCACGCCATCCCCCCGTGAGAGGATGGCCCTATGCTGCAGCACCCGCTCGGGGATCGCCAGCGGCTGGTCACTGCTGGTGAGGGTGGGCATCTGCATCTCCCAACCGGCCGGCAGGGGTGTCCACAGCAGGGTGGAAGAGAGGGTCCGGCGGCTGAAGTTGAGCGCCTTGACGGCCAGGCCAAACGGGGTATCGCTGGTGTCGAGGAGCCGGTTCATCTCCGGTGTGAGGCGGCTTTGCACGTACCAGTTGTCCGCTTCGGAGAAGACATGATCGCCGCAGGCGAGCTGCACCCGGCGATAGCCGACGGGCTCGTCGGCCGCGATCTTGAGCTGCTCGCGGACGGCAGCATCGGCCGGTTTGCGGGTATCCTGATCACGCAGGGCGCGGATGCGCGGCTCCCCGGCCATCCGGTGGTCGGCGCACCAGTTCTGCAGGGTGACGGTGGCGCTCGGGTTGCTGAGCAGGGTGGCATTGAGGGTCTGCAGCAGCGCCTGCGCCTTGAGACGGGTGACGGGGGTGTCTGGCCAGCTTGCGGCGACGCTTTCCTGCGCCTGCACGGCGCCATGGCACAGCAAGGCCGCCAGCATCATTACTCGGATCTTCATGTTTCTCTTACCCTTTCTACTTTGACGCCGGATTGTAACCGCGCGAGGGCCGAAGACCACGCCTTTATGCCCAGAGCCGTCACCAGCGCTCATGCAGCTAGATCTGGCTCGCCCCCGTTCGCGGATAAAAAAAGCCTGCCAGCGGGCAGGCTTTTTCGTTCCTGAATACAGCTTATTGCAGCTTGATGGCACCCAGGTAATCCCCCTTGCCAAGCTCGACCCCGGCCTGGCGCAGCAGGGCATAGGTCATGGTGAGGTGGAAGTAGAAGTTGGGGATGCCGTACTCGTGCACGCAGGTGTGGCCGTCCATCCCCTTGCCACCGGCCCAGTAGGGAGTGTAGTGGCCGCTCGCATACTGGCTGAAATCGGCATCCAGCTTGCTCTGCAGATAGGTGAGGGTCTTGGCCACATGGGCGCGCAGATCCGCCATGGTCTTGGGGTCATCCCCCAGCACCGGCGGCTCGCTCAGGCTGGCGGTGGCCACCACGGCGCGGGCGCTGTCGCAGCAGATCAGCACCTGCTTGACCAGCGGCAGCATGTCGACGATGAGCCGCTCATTGAAGAAGTTCTCCACGTTGAATTTCTTGGCGGCGGCATGGGCCTCGGCCTTGGCCAGACAGTGGTCGAGGTTGGTCAGCATCTTGATAAACTGGGCGGCGATCTCACGATTCATAATGCGCTCTCGGTTGGTTGAAGGCGGTTGCACGAGCGGCATCCACTATAGCGTATCCCCCCGTTTGTTCGAGCCCGCCCCCGCAAAATGCCGGCCCCGGCCAGCTGCCCAGCGACAGGATTGGACGGCCCCTGCGGCTGCCGATATGCCGAGGCCCTCTTTGGCTCTTTTCTGATCTGTGACATGCATCACTCTTTTACAGAGGCGTAGGCTGATTCGCGCAGCCCGGGCATGTCGCCGGGCACCACCAAAGGAGAGTGCCATGAAAATCTATGACCGAAACCGCAATGCGCTCACACCGGGTCAGCGGGTGATGATCGCCGCCACCGGCGCCGTCGACGTTCTGAAAGAGGCCCACACCGACAACCTGACCCCCTATCAGGCCGAGCACGAGCAGTGCGTGCTGCTGGCCAACTCCCGGGAGCGCTACGCCCCCATCGAGTTGATTAGACTAGGCTGATACCCGGCGTTACCTGTCACCCTACTCTTTACAATTCACCCGGCCGCCGCGCCCCGTCGAGGCCGGGTTTCTGATCTCCCTTCCCTATGTGACCCCAGCTTCTACGCAGGTTCGCGCAAGGATGCGTCAATCAACCTTGGCACCTGCGGCTCCAAGCGGCAGGATGGCATCCCCCATACGATTGATTACCAGCAGTGAATTTTGATATTCATTTGATGCTATTTCAGTGCACTTTCCACCGCCCTAGACTGCTTCTCGAACCTTAACGAGGAGTCTTGTATGAAGCTCACCCATATTACATTGCTGGCCGGCACCATCGCTTCGGCCCTCTCTTTCAACACCTTCGCCGGTGACCTGGTCTCGGTGCAGTTCAGTGATGGTCGCGCCGCCGTGACCGGAGTCGAGGCGGCCAACAAAGCGCTCAACCCCATCGGCGTCAACGTGGTCACCGTCGACATCCCCGACGCCGCCAGGCCGCTGCTTGAGGCCTCCCACCGCCGCGCGTTGACCAAAGCGGAGCACGGCGCCCTGATTGCGGCCTTCAACCTGAGTCAGGGGGAGCTGCTGGAGCAGGCCAGGCTAGCAGGGCGTGCGCCCGCGGTGCAGGGGGGCGGCGTCGCCACCGAGGAGACAGGCGTCGGCCCCTACCCCAAGGTCTATGACCTGATGGCGCTGGACGAGCGCACCCGCAGCGCCGTACTGGGGAAATACGGCCGCATGCACGTCAACTCTGCAGAGGACGGCACCGACATCGACGAGGTGATGACTGTGGTCAGCGGCGGGCCGTTCCGCTGGGGCTTTACCCTGCAAGATGGCAGCATCGCCCGCTTCCAGATCGACAAGGTGGGCCTTGAGGACAAGGCCGTGCGAGTCAGCTATCACGGGCTCGGCATGCACGCCGGGTTGATGGATGCAAAACAGGGGCTGCTGGTGGCCTTCGCCCACGGACCCAGAGCATTCACCATGCGCTACCAGGCCGACGTGCCCCACGCCCAGCTGCTCGGCACCAACCCCTGGGCCGATGTCGGCATCAACCTGCCTCCCGCCCCCGGCAAGGCGCAATAAGCCTTCGCGCGGCACCGGGCGGTCGGGTCAAGGCCCTGCCGCCCTTGTTGCATATCTCTCTTTCCTGGCGCCCGGCGAACCGGATTGGGTGAATTCACCGCGCCATGATGGCACCATCATTTACCATTGGTGAATTATCGGGGGCAGGATGAACAAGATCACGGCGCTGAACGTCTTTCGCCGGGTGGTGGAGATGGGCACCTTCAGGGCGGCGGCATATGACCTGCACCTCTCACAGGCTGCGGTCAGCAAGAACATCAACGAGCTGGAAGCCTTTCTCGGCATCGCCCTCATCAACCGCACCACAAGGCGGCTGAGCGTCACCGAAGCCGGCATGACCTATTACCGCCAGATTTGCGCCGTGCTGGATGGCCTGGACGCCGCCGACCAGTCCATCATGGCTACCTCCTTCACCCCAAGGGGCAGGCTTAGGATCGGCATGCCCATGTCCTACGGGCTGATCCGGCTCAACCCCCTCGTCTGCGAGTTCCAGCGCCGCTATCCGGCAATCGGCATCGAGGTGATCCTGAGCGACGCCTACATGGATCTGGTGGATCAGGGGCTGGACGTGGTGATCCGGGGGGCAGGCGCCCTGGATGACTCCACCCTGCGTGCCAAACCCCTGTGCCAGGTGCAGCGGATGCTGTGTGCGGCCCCCGACTATCTCAAGGAGGCGGGTCAGCCCGCCCATCCGGAGGATCTCAAAGATCACAACTGCCTGCGCTACAGCCTCTCCTCTTCCCCCAACAAGTGGTGCTTTAGCCGGGCAGAGGAGAGCCTGGCGGTGGATATGCGTCTTGCCAGCTTCTGCGCCAACAACGGCATCGCCCTCAAACAGGCTGCGGTGCAAGGGCTTGGGGTGATCCTGGTGCCGCATGAGTTCGTAGCAAGCGAGCTGGCGGACGGCACCCTGGTCAAACTGCTTCCCGACTGGCAACCCGACCCCCACGCCCTGTTCGCCGTCTACCCCTTCCACAAGGAGCAGTCCCCCAACGTGCGGCTCTTTATCGAATTTATCGTCAAAGCGTTTCAGCCGAGGTGAGCCCGACAGGCGGATGCCTGTTGGAACCCGCCTGCATGTGGGTTCGATTAGCGAAGCGTAATCGGACGTTCGTGGAATCGGACGATCGCGTCATCGATCGCTCCCTCTGGCTACCGCCCGCCGTCCAGGATGACGCCCCCTGCCTGTGTTGCCGATGTATCCGCAAATAGTCGCCTGCCAAGCTGGCGGATCAGCAGCAGCGGCGACAACAGGGTGAGCAGCAGCCAGTGGGTGTGGGGCAGGATAAAGCTCCAGATGATCTCGTGAGGTAGCCAGGTCGACGCGGTTGCCGTCATAAAGGCGATGTCATAGGTCTCCCACAACCAGAGCCCGGCAAAGAGCGGCAACAACAGCGGGCGGGGTGTCAGCAAAAACAGCGGCAAGTAAACACAGGCGAGTACGACGCTGAACTCCAGCATGGCCGGGGTCAGCTCAGCCAAGGTATGACTGGGGGAGAGACCGCTCCATTGGACAGGCGTCCCCTCGGCCAATACAGGCCACCAGGATGCGTATTGAAACAGGGTAAACGAAATCAGAAACAGCAGGCTGGTCAGCAGCGCCAGCGCCGTTTTTCGCAACAGCCAGCGCCCCATCCGGCGCAGTGTCGGCATCCATGTAGACATCAATGACTCCCATCTGGTGACGGGGCAGTATGCCTTGGCTGGCGGCGTGATCAAAGCCGCCCTGCAGACCCTCTTGCCTACGCCCACACGCTCTTCTGCCTCCGAGTTACAGCCAAGAGCGACATGTTGGTTCCATTGACCAAGCGTCATCGGGCATATGGGGAGCTAGACGGGTACCCGCATCTGAAGATGTGTCACTCGTTGACACCCTGCCTGGGTGATTGTTGATCATCAAGCTTCGTGCGAGACTCATCATCGCGTTATACAGGGACAATTGAGACCAGTATGGACAACGTCGCCTTGACGACCCCTCTCTCTTGACAAGCCGGGAGGCCAGGGCCAAAAACAGGCCCATCCCATGATGGGGCAGCAAAACAGTCATCAGGACATGACGAGGGTACAGGGCTCAATGGCATGACGCAGGAGCCTGCAAGATCACCCCTCTCCATGACCAGACACAGGGGAGCAAGCATGAAGGATCAGGCTGCAACCGTACTCTGCTTTGAGCATGTCACCATAGCGAGAGACTGCATGGACACGCTCCAGGCGTTGGGGTTTAACGTGATTCGCATCGCCTATTCTGCCGAGGTGTTTACCAGGCTGCCATTTCTCAATTTTGATTACCTTTTCAGCATCAACTTCAACCCCCTCCTCTCTCAAGCGGCCGAAGCGTTGCGCAAGCCCTACATTGCCTGGGTGGTCGATACACCTTGCTATGGCATGCATCATGACGCCATCTCCAACCCCCTCTCCTTCACGTTTGTCTACGACCTTGCCGTAGCAAGCAGGCTCAAGGAGCGGGGCAATGGCAACGTCTACTACCTGCCGGTCGCCATCAACGAGCAGCGCCAACTGCCAGCCGAGCCGGGTTATGATCACGATATCTCCTTCATCGCCAACCTGACCCCGCCGGAATACCAGACCCACATCAAGCCACGGCTGGCCCCCGGACCGCTGCAAACGCTGGAAGAGCTGATTGGGCACATCGATGCGCACCTGGAGGGGCGGCCCCTGACCGCACAACTCACGGAATCTCATCTACGGCTTGTGAAAGAGGTGTATCCGCTGAGCGGGCTACCCTACCTGAGCGAATATGAAAAACTGGCGTATCTGCTGGGGCGCGAACACTCCTATCGAGAAAGGGTGTCCTGTATCCAGGCTCTGGCGGCCCGGTTTGAACGGGTCGCCGTGTATGGACACCCGGAGTGGGCGACACACACAGAGAGCTATTGCGGATACGCAGAACATTACCAAGCGATGCCACGCCTGTTTCAACGCAGCAGGATCAACCTGAATCTGGTACTCAGCTTCGTCGAGTCGGGACTCCCCATGCGGGTGTTTGATATTCTTGGCGCCGGTGGATTCATGGTGACCAACGACAAGGAGGATCTGCATCATCTCTTCACCCCGGGCAAGGATCTGGTGATCTTCCGTGACAAGCAGGATCTGCTGGAGATCTGTCGCTATTACCTGAGCCACGAGGAGGAACGCGCCGCCATCGCCGCCCATGGGCAACAGACAGTGCTGGCCCATCACACCTATCGAGCGCGCCTGATCAGCTTGTTCCAGACCGTCCAGAGTGAGCTGGCAAGCATGCAACACCCTGACGTAAAAGCGCATTCGAATAACTGACGGCCATGTTTGATATCAGACGCTGAGTGGCCATACCCCCTGTCAGCTCGTGCAGGTTTGATCAGCGAGGTGTAATCGAACCTAAGTCCCTGGCCTGCGTAGCGTCAGCATCCATTTGGGCATCAATGACAAGCGATATGCCGCGGTTCGCTGCACAGTCCAAGTGCCGCACCATGCCGGTTAATTGCCGGAATATTGAATCCCGTCACACCGGCAGCGGTTTGAGTGGTTGCCCGGCCACAAAGCCTCATGCGAACCTTTAAATCCCGTTAACCCACTAAAACCAAACACTATGTTCAGGCAAATAATGATGAGTGCTGCCCTGCTGTCGGCGGCGCTGCTTTCCGGTTGTGCTTCCGTACCCATGGCCGATGCCACCGCAGACGCGCAGGCCAAGCAGTTTGTGGCGCCCAAGGATGCAGCCAACCTCTATATCTATCGCAACGAAACCTTCGGCACGGCCGTGAAGATGCCGGTGCTGGTGGATGGCATGGCGGTCGGCGACACCGTGGCCCACAGCTATATCCTCAAGCAGGTGACGCCAGGCAGCCACACCATCACCTCCAAGTCGGAGAACGACGCCACCCTGACCCTCAGCACCGAGGCGGGCAAAAACTACTACGTCTGGCAGGAGGTCAAAATGGGCCTGCTGATGGCCCGCTCCAAGCTGAGCCAGGTCAGTGAAGAGGAAGGCAAGCAAGGGGTGATGGAGAGCAAGTTGGTTAAGTGAGTGACTGGAACGAACTCCTAATACTTGGTGTTAAGCCTTGCTTCGAAAGAATGTAACCCTAGATTTCTTTGCTGACACTATTTAGTTAAAATCGTGCGATTGTATCAATAACAGAACAAGGATAAAAAATCATGGGACTTGAATTTATCGGTCAGGCAGAGGACCTGAAACAAGGGACTAAAGTAATATATTGCCAAGCAGACATTGAAACATATCTAAATATAATTGGGAGTTCTTTTGGTGACTATCTAATTCAGCGTAGAAGAGAGTCACACAAGGCATATAGACGTCTATCTGATGATATTAAACTAGGTGCGTTATTGCCAACGATAACTCTTTCAGTAAAGCCAGATATTGTCGAGAAAATAATTTCTCTCTGTGATGACAAGGAGGCTTTAATTGCATCTCTGTCACAGCCAAATCAAGTCGATATTTTAGATGGGTTACAAAGAAGCTATATATTGAAGGATATTAAAGACAACGATTTTGAATTTAATCCAAAGGCGAAGCTGTTGCTGGAGTTTTGGCTCGAAAAAGACTTAGGAAAGCTTATATATCGGATGATCGTATTAAACTCAGGGCAGAAGACTATGTCTATGAGACATCAAATAGAGTTACTGTTTACATCATTATCCGGTGAAATAGAAAAAGCTGTTCCTGGTATTTCTATAATCAAAGAGCGAGATGGTTTTCGTAGAACTCAACCTAATAAATATCCATTAAGTGATCTTGCAACAAGCTATTACGCCTATTTAACTGGTTCGCATGAAATTGAAAAAGATGGCCTTGTCACCAAGTTGTTTGACTCAGATATTTTAGATGCATCTGAAGAGGTCTTAACAGAAAAATTCAAAGCCTATCTTAATAGGCTCCATAGTTTCGTAATGATTGACGAGTTGTGTTGGAATCATTATTCAGAAATAGATTTTGCAGCTGAGTCTGCGAGTGTGATGGATAACGACGAATATGATGAGAACACCAAAGGAAAAAAAATAAGCGATCTGGAAAAGTTGAAAAGAGGATATAATTGGCTAGGTTCTGAAAATACCATGTTAGCATATTTCAGTATGGCATCATTTTTCGACAGCAACCCTAGGTTTACAAAAAGATTTGATTCCGGATTGGAAGCTGTAATTGCTCGGTTAAAGGAAGATAAAGACCTCGATCCCCTTGCAATACTATCCTTCGAGAATGCTAAGGATACTTTTAACCCAAGAAAGAAAAATATTGGTTTCGCAACCAGGAAATTAACTCATGATGGTCTGAAAGAGTATTTCAATAGTGAGGCGGCTGTCGACTTGAAAGAGTGCTGGAAATATGCGGCAGATTATCAGAAATAATTCTTTCTCTGGATCTTAACATGACGAGTGAAGTGATAGATATCGCAGGGGAGCCTAGCCTCCCTGCAATTCAAGTAATTCAAGCAACTCAAGCAACTCAAGCAACTCAAGCTAAAGTAGATGAAATCATCTCAAATCTTGCAGAACACGAGTTAGAAGATGAAGCTCATAATATTGAATTGTGTCTACAGGACTTGATTGCTGTAAATGACCATGTTCCTATGAAAGTCTTTGGTATAATATCCGGGACGTGTAGGAATGAAGATATTGAGTTAATATACCAGGGCTCTGTAATTGGAGTTCTATGTTTTACCAAGGGAATCCAATATTCAGACGAGGAGAACTTTACGGATTTAAGAAAATCATGCTTTATCATTGAAACTAATGGGAAAGGTCGTGCGGCTGGATTAAGTGAATTCCAGCATGACTATGTTGTTGTAAATAAAGATTTCATAGCTGATTATAATCAAAAATTTAAGTATACCTCTGAGATATGGGGCGGTTTTTCACATCAAGAGTTAGCATTTTCTATGCGGCCAACCCTTACTCAAATAACACTATTAGATAATTTAAAAATACCCTCCGACAGCCATAAGAAATCATTGACATCTGCAATTCACTCACATAGCTCAATATCAAGATTTCTAAAGCTATACCATCAAATAGAGTTATCTTTTGATTGGATTTTTGTTCAGAATATCAAGAAACTCAATGATGATATTGTTGGATTTGGCAAGCTTGTTAAAAATTATTCAAATAAGGAAATTGACTCTTTAAAAGAGATAATTTATTGCCATGCTTACGATTTTACCAAGATATGCGCTTTGATGGTTATCCCTGCTCAACACAAAGATGTTGCAAGATGTATATTTCAGGATTATTCCAAAGATTCAAATCCCATAAAAGATAAGTGGGATGAGGCAATTGATTTTTTTGAAAATACTGATCATACTTCTCAGCAACTTAAAGATAAAAAATTGATATCTAAGAATGATATTGAGCTTTATGAAAAATGGATATCTAATTTATCTGCATATTGGATCTATCGAACACGATGTTCTATTGCTCACAACAAAATTGGTGAATATATTATAACTGAATCGCATGATTTGTTTATAATTGATTTTGTAGAGCCACTAATAATGGAAATTTTGAGACAGATTTATAATACAGAAAACAAGCCATTGCCTTGACTTAAGCAGTTATTTTAAATGTGTTAAATAAGATTGTTAGAAGTTATTTGTATGCCATTGATTGATACAACCAACCCGGCCTAAGCCGGGTTGGTTGTATCAAAAGACGGGGAAAATCAAAGCGCTTCCAATCTGGCATACGCCGTCACCAGCCACTTGGCGCCGACGTCGTCGAACTGGATCTGCACCCGGCTCTGCTGGCCGACCCCTTCGAAGTTCAGCACTATCCCTTCGCCGAATTTAGGATGGAGCACCCGCTGGCCGAGCTTGATGCCGCTGGCGTCGAAGCTTTGCTGCACCTCGTTCTGGCTAAAGCGACCGTACTGGGTGGGGCGGCTGACCTGAGTGCGCAGCCGGATCTCTTCCAGACACTCGGCGGGCATCTCGCGGATAAAGCGGCTCGGCTTGTGGAACATCTCGCGGCCGTAGATGCGGCGGCTCTCGGCATAACAGATGTAGAGCTTCTCCATGGCGCGGGTCATGCCGACGTAACAGAGGCGGCGCTCCTCCTCCAGCCGGCCCGACTCCTCGGTGGATTGCTGGCTGGGGAACATCCCTTCCTCGACGCCAACCAGCAGCACCAGCGGGAACTCCAAGCCCTTGGCGCTGTGCAGCGTCATCAGCTGCACCGCGTCGGCATATTCGTCCGCCTGATTCTCGCCGGATTCCAGCGCCGCGTGGGCGAGGAAGGCGGAGAGATCGCTCATATCTTCCAGCTCATCCGGCCGCTGGTACTGGCGGCAGGCGGTGACCAGTTCGTCCAGGTTTTCTACCCGCGCCTGGGACTTCTCGCCCTTCTCCGCCAGATACATGGCCTTGAGGCCGGAGTGCTGGATGGCGATATCCGCCTGCTGGTGCAGGGGCAGCATGGCGACCTGCTCCTCCAGCGTGTCAATGAGCTCGACAAAGCCGCGCACCGCGTTGCCGGCACGGCCGGTCAGCACCTTGTCGTTCAGCAGGGTCTTGGCGGACTGCCAGAGGTTCTGGCCCTGATCCCGGGCGTTATTGCGCAGTATCTCCAGGGTGCGATCGCCGATGCCCCGGGTCGGGGTGTTGACCACCCGCTCGAAGCTGGCGTCGTCGCCACGGTTGTTGATAAGACGCAGGTAGGCCATGGCGTCCTTGATCTCCTGGCGCTCGAAGAAGCGCAGGCCGCCGTAGATGCGATACGGCATGGCGTCCTGCATCAGCGCCTCTTCCAGCACCCGTGACTGGGCGTTGGAGCGATAGAGGATGGCGCAGTCGGCCAAGAGGCCGCCCTTCTCTTTCCAGTCCTTGAGGCGGCCGACCACGAAGCGGGCCTCGTCCACCTCGTTGAAGGCGGCGTACAACGAAATCGGCTCGCCCTCGGCCCCCTCGGTCCACAGCTCCTTGCCGAGGCGCTCGGCGTTGTTGGCGATCACGCTGTTGGCGGCCTTGAGGATGTTGGCGGTGGAGCGGTAGTTCTGCTCGAGGCGGATGGTTTCGGCCCCCTGATAGTCGGTCAGGAAGCGCTGGATGTTCTCGATCTTGGCGCCGCGCCAGCCGTAGATGGACTGGTCATCGTCGCCGACGATCATCACCTTGCCGGTGTCCCCTGCCAGCATCCGCAGCCAGGCGTACTGGATGCCGTTGGTGTCCTGGAACTCGTCCACCAGGATGTTCTGGAAGCGGTCGCGGTAGTGCTCGAGGATGTGGGGCTTGTTCAGCCACAGCTCGTGGGCGCGCAGCAACAGTTCTGCGAAGTCCACCAGCCCGGAGCGATCGCAGGTCTCCTGATAGGTCTTGTAGATCTGCTGATAGGTGCGGGTGACGGGGTCGCCGTAGAGGTCGATGTCGCCGGGGCGTAGCCCCTCGTCCTTCTTGCCGTTGATGTAGCCCATCACGGCGCGCGGGGCCCAGTGCTTCTCGTCGAGGTTGAGCGCCTTGAGCACCCGGCGGATCAGTCGGTACTGGTCATCGGAGTCGAGGATCTGGAAATCCTGCGGCAGCCCCGCATCCAGATGGTGGGCCCGCAGCAGGCGGTGGGCGATGCCGTGGAAGGTGCCGATCCACATGCCGCGCACGCCGTCGCCGATCACCTTCTCGACCCGGCCGCGCATCTCGGCCGCCGCCTTGTTGGTAAAGGTCACCGCGATGATGGAGAAGGGCGAACAGCGTTCCACCTGCATCAGCCAGGCGATACGGTGCACCAGCACCCGGGTCTTGCCCGAACCGGCACCGGCCAGTACCAGCAGGTTGCAACGGGGGGCCGCCACCGCGTCTCTTTGCTTGTCATTGAGCCCGTCGAGCAGGGTTGAAACGTCCATCACCACTCCTGTTTATTTATACAGGCGGGGATTATACGACCTGCGGCGCCGCAGACCAAATCGGCGTAGTGGTGATCACCACGGCCCGCTTCTCTGCTACCCCGAGCGGAGGCCTGACCACAGAGAAAAATCCATCAGCTGGCACCATTGGAAGCCACTTTTTAGCCGATTTCAGGAAAACGCTTGCTTATAACCTCATGAATACAAACAGAAATGTCATTTGGAGCCAATTATTCACAGAATTTAAATCTAAAAACAGGCATCAAAACAACAACTTATAAAGTCATTTGCTTATATTTCAAACCGTTAACGCAAACGTTTTTCCTTTATGATCTCCTTGACCCGTACCACGGCTCACTTACAGTTAGCCGGCGTGCTTTATGGCCTGCCCCGGCAGGTTGTGGACCCTCACATAACAATCAAGGATACGATCGTGACTAAAGTGCTCAAGCTGGCCACCGTTGCCGCCCTCACTCTCGCTGCCCTTTCTGCCCAGGCAGCCTCCCAGCCCGCCGTCATCTACGACACCGCAGGCAAATTCGACAAATCGTTCAACGAAGCCGTGTTCCGCAATGGCGTCGAAGTCTACAACAAGGACAAAGGCGTCAAGGTCAAGGAGTTCGAACCCCAGAACGAAGCCCAGCGCGAGCAGGGTCTGCGTCGTCTGGCCAGCCGTGGCAATGGCCCGATCGTGGCCGTCGGCTTCAACATGGGTTCCGCGGTAGAAAAGGTCGCGACCGAATTCCCGAAAACCCAGTTCACCATCATCGACATGGTGGTCGACAAGCCGAACGTCCAGTCCGTCATCTTCAAGGAGCATGAAGGTTCCTTCCTGGTGGGCGCGCTGGCGGCCATCGCCTCCAAGAGCGGTAAGGTCGGCTTCGTGGGCGGCATGGACATCCCGCTGATCCGCAAGTTCGAGTGCGGCTACGAGCAGGGTGCCAAGTACGTCAATCCGAAGATCGAAGTGTTCCAGAACATGACCGGCTCCACCCCGGCGGCGTTTGCTGACCCGGCCAAGGGTGCTGAGCTTGCCAAGTCCCAGTTCGCCAAGGGCGCCGATGTTGTCTATGCCGCCGCCGGCGGTACCGGCATCGGTGTTTACCAGGCCGCCAAGGACGAAGGCAAGCTGGCCATCGGCGTGGACTCCAACCAGAACCACCTGCAACCGGGCACCATGCTGACCTCCATGGTCAAGTCGGTGGGCCTCGCCGCCTACCAGACCTGGGATGACGCCGCCAAGGGCACCTGGAAACCGGGTATCAAGAACCTGGGCCTGGCCGAGGGTGGGGTGGATTGGGCACTCGACAAAGACAACGAGAAGCTGATCACCCCCGAGATGAAAGCCAAGGTGGAGGCCATCAAGGCCGAGATCATCTCCGGCAAGGTCAAGGTGCACGACTATATGAGCGACAGCACCTGCAAATACTGAGTAACCGCTACTACTCTCAACCCAACGACCGGCCCGCACGGGCCGGTTTTTAGTCTCTTTTCATGACCCGCAAGGACTGCATCATGGACCAGACAGATCGCTATGCCATCGAATTAAGGGGTATCGATAAGCGGTTTGGCGAAGTGTACGCCAACAAGCAGATCGACCTTAAGGTTCGTAAAGGCAGCATTCACGGCATCGTCGGCGAAAATGGCGCCGGCAAGTCGACCCTGATGAGCATCATCTACGGTTTCTACCACGCCGACAAAGGCGAGATGTTCATCGACGGCAACCCCTTCAAACCCCATGGCTCACAAGATGCGATCGCCGCAGGCGTGGGCATGGTGCACCAGCACTTCATGCTGGTGAACAACTTCACCGTATTGGAAAACGTCATTCTCGGCGCGGAAAACGGCTGGCACCTGGGCCAGAGCCTGGCGGCGGCCGAAAAGCTGCTGGGCGAGCTGGCACGGGACTATGGTCTCGAAGTGCCGCTGCACGAGAAGGTCGAGGATCTTCCGGTGGGCCTGCAACAGCGAGTCGAGATCCTCAAGGCGCTCTATCGCGGCGCCCGCATCCTGATCCTGGACGAGCCGACCGGGGTACTGACCCCGCAAGAGGCGGATCACCTGTTCGAGGTGCTCAAGAAGCTGCGGGATCAGGGCGCCACCATCATCCTCATCACCCACAAGCTGCGGGAGATCCTGGCCATCACGGATCAGGTCTCCATCATGCGCCGGGGTGAAATGGTGGCCCACGTCGCCACCAGGGATACCGACAAGGAGCAGTTGGCCGAACTGATGGTGGGCCGCAAGGTGCGCCTCAAGGTCGACAAGGGGCCGACCCAGCCGGGCGACGCCAAGCTCAAGGTCGATGGCCTCAGCTATGTGGACGATGCCAGGGTGGAGCGGGTCAAATCCGTCAGCTTCGAGGTGCGGGCCGGTGAAGTGGTCGGCATCGCCGGTGTCTCCGGCAACGGCCAGTCCGAGCTGCTCAGCCTGCTCGGCGGCATCCTCAAGCCCAGCAAGGGCAGCTTCACCATCACCGGCAACGGTCAGGCCCACGAGGTGAGCGTGAGTCACCCGGCCGACCCGGAGCGGGTGCGCAACTTCGGTCTCGGCCACGTGCCGGAAGACAGACACAAGATGGGTCTCATCAACCGCTTCGAGGCGAAAGAGGCCTTCATCCTCGGCTATCACCGCCGCCCCCAGTACAACAAGGGCTGGCTGCAGAACAAGGAGGCGATCCTGCAGGATTGCCAGGCCAAGATGGACAAGTGGGACGTGCGCCCACCCCATCCCGAGCACAAGACCGCCAACTTCTCCGGCGGCAACCAGCAGAAGCTGGTGATCGCCCGGGAAGTGGAGCAGGACCCGGATGTGCTGCTGATCGGCCAGCCGACCCGCGGGGTCGACATCGGCGCCATCGAGTACATCCACCAGCAGATCATTGCCATGCGCGACAAGGGCAAGGCGGTGTTGCTGGTCTCGGTGGAGCTGGACGAGATCATGAGCCTCTCTGACCGCATCCTGGTCATCGCCGACGGTCGCATCGTCGGTGAGCTGGATGCCGCCAAGGCGGATGAGCGCACCATAGGTCTGATGATGGCGAACATAGTTCCTGACGAGGTGGCGGCAAGCCAATCACAAGGAGCCACATCATGAAGCTCACAGCCACTTGTAACGGATTCGGCCTGCTGATGGTCAACACTCCCGTCTTCGACCAGATTGCCAAGGAGGCTCGCCCATGAGCCAAGCACGTATCCCTGCCTGGATCTCCGTGGGCGTACTGCCTGCGGTCAACATCCTGCTGGCCTTCCTGGTGTCGGCCATCCTGTTCTACTACCTCGACATCAACCCGGTCGATGCCGCCGAGATCATGTGGTACGGCGCCTTCGGCACTGGTGAAGGGGTCGGTTTCACCCTCTACTACGCGACCGGCTTCATCTTTACCGGTCTGTCGGTGGCGGTGGCCTTCCACGCCGGCCTGTTCAACATCGGTGGCGAGGGGCAGGCCTATATCGGCGGCCTCGGCGTCGGTCTGGTCTGTCTGCTGCTGGGTGACTCCCTGCCGTTCGCCCTGCTGCTGCCGCTGGCCATCATCGCCGGCGGCCTGTTCGGCGCGGCCTGGGCCTTCATCCCGGCCTGGTTGCAAGCCAAGCGCGGCAGCCACATCGTCATCACCACCATCATGTTCAACTTCATCGCCGCCTCCCTGATGGCTTACCTGCTGGTCGAGGTGTTCAAGCCGGCGGGCTCCATGGCCACCGAGAGCAAGGTGTTCGCCGAGGCGAGCTGGCTGCCGAAGATGAGCGAACTGGCGGGGGCATTCGGCATGGAGATGTCGAACAGCCCGCTCAACATCAGCTTCTTCTGGGCACTGCTCTGCGCGGCCCTGGTGTGGGTCTTCATCTGGCATACCCGCTGGGGCTACGAGATCCGCTCGGTCGGCGCCAGCCAGAGTGCGTCCGCCTATGCCGGCATCTCCTATCCCAAGGTGGTGATCCTGGCCATGGTGATCTCCGGCATGCTGTCGGGCTTCTTCGCCCTCAACGTGCTGCAGGGTGAACTGCACCAGATCAAGCTCAACTTCGTGGAAGGCTTCGGCTTCACCGGCATAGCAGTGGCACTGATGGGCCGTAACCACCCGGTCGGCGTCATCATCGCCAGCCTGCTGTTCGGCTTCCTCTATCAGGGCGGCGCCGAGCTGAGCTTCGAGTTCGGGGTGGACCGCAACATAGTGGTGGTGTTGCAGGGTCTGGTGATCCTGTTCTGTGGCGCCCTCGAGCACATGATGCGTCCGCGCATCGAGCAGCTCTATCTGGCGTTTGCCAACCGCTCTGCGCAAGTCAAGGGGGCCTGATCATGTTCGAAATTCTGATCCTGATGCTGGATGCCACCATCCGCACCGCGCCACCGCTGATCCTGGCGGCCATGGCCGGCATGTTCTGCGAGCGCTCCGGGGTGGTCAACATCGCCCTGGAGGGCAAGCTGCTGGCGGCGGCGTTCGCCAGCGCGGCGGCGGCAGCCGTCTCCGGCTCTGCCTGGATTGGGCTGGGTGCCGGGGTGGGTGTCTCCATCCTGTTCGCCCTGATGCACGGCTTTGCCACCATCACCCACCGCGGTGATCAGGTGGTGAGCGGCATGGCCATCAACATCCTGGCGGCCGGCCTCACCGTCACCCTGGGCCGTTACTGGTTCGATCAGGGCGGCCAGACCCCGGCGCTGTCCGGCGCGGCCCGCTTCGCCCCCATTGACCTGCCCTATGCCAAGGAGCTGTATGACGTGCCGGTCGTTGGCCAGCTCTACAGCGAGCTCTTGAGCGGCCACTCCCTGCTGGAGTACGTGGCGTTCGCCGCCGTGCCGCTGGCCTGGTGGGTGCTGTTCCGTACCCGCTTCGGTCTGCGCCTGCGGGCGGTGGGCGAGGCCCCGGCTGCGGTCGACACCGCCGGTATCTCTGTGGTGCGCATGCGCTACACCGCGCTCATCATCGGCGGCCTGCTGGCCGGCATCGGCGGCACCTACCTGGCGGTGGCCCAGACTGCCCAGTTCATCCCCAACATGAGCGCGGGCAAGGGCTTCATGGCGCTGGCGGCGCTGGTGTTCGGCAAGTGGCGCCCCTGGAACGCCATGGCGGCCTGCCTGCTGTTCGGCTTCCTCGATGCGGTCGCCATCCGGCTGCAAGGGGTCAGCATCGGCAGTTTCCCGATCCCGGTGCAGGCCATCGAGGCACTGCCCTACATCCTGACCGTGTTCCTGCTGGCCGGCTTCATCGGCAAGGCGGTGGCACCCAAGGCGCTCGGCACCCCCTACGTCAAGGAGCGGGAATAACCCCCCTTCATGCCATGCAAAAGGCCCGCACAAGCGGGCCTTTTTTATTGAGCTGAGCTCAGCCGACGGGGCGCACCAGCGCGGGCTGATGGGGATCGCTCAGCCGCTCCGCCAGATAGTCCACCAGCAGCCGCACCTTGGGAGAGAGATGGCGGTTGTGGGGATAGAGGGCCCAGATCCCCTCCGCCGGCGCCCGCAGCTCCGGCAGCAACTCGATAAGCTCGCCTTGGGCCAGGTGGTCGCTCACGTAGTAGTCCGGCAGCTGGATGATGCCGATCCCCTTGAGCGCCGCATCCAGCAGGGCGTGGCCGCTGTTGCAGTGCAGCAGGCCGTGCACCCGCACGCTGTGGGGGCGGCCATCCAGGGTGAAGTGCCACTCGTCGCTGTTGCCCACCAGGCAAGTGTGGCGAGTGAGCTCGGAGAGGCTGTTGGGCATGCCGTGACGGGCGGTGTAAGCCGGCGAGGCGCACACATAGGGCACCCGCTGCGCCAGCTTGCGCGCCACCAGGCTGGAGTCCTTGAGGTGGCCGAGTCGCAGCGCCAGATCGTAGCCCTCGTGCACCAGATCCAGCAGCTGGTTGGTGAGGTTGAGGGTCACCTCCAGCTGGGGAAAGCGCACCATGAAGTCGTTCACCAGCGGGGCGATGCGGCTCTCACCGTAGGAGACCGGGGCCGTGATGCGCAGGGTGCCCTGCGGCACCGCCTGATGGCGCCCCACCGCCAGCTCCGCCTCATAGAGGTTGTCCAGCAGCTGGCGACAGTGGCGATAGTAGATCTCGCCGAGCTCGGTGAGCCGCACCTGACGGGTGGTGCGCAGCAGCAGCTTGGCCTGCAGCCGATCCTCCAGCTGCGCCACCTGCCGGCTGACTTGCGCCACCGACACCCCCAGCTTGCGCGCCGCCGGGGTAAAGCCCCCCTGCTCCGCCACGCTGACAAATTCACAGATCCCTTCCCAGCCGAACATTATTACCTGTCTGTAAAAGTGATTTCAGATTTCGCCTTATTATCACCAAATAAGCGGGAAACTACACTGGATGTCCGAACCCATTCTCCTCACCCTGCTCAACAATAAGGACATCCGTCATGGCACAGGTTCAAAGCATCAAGTGTAAGGCCGCCATCGCCTGGGGCCCGGGCCAGCCCCTCTCCATCGAAGAAGTCGAGGTCATGCCGCCCCAGGCGGGCGAAGTGCGGGTGCGCATCGTCGCGACCGGCGTCTGCCACACCGATGCCTTCACCCTCTCCGGTGAAGATCCGGAAGGGGTCTTCCCCTGCATCCTCGGCCACGAGGGGGGCGGCATCGTCGAATCCGTCGGCGAGGGCGTCACCAGCGTCAAGGTGGGCGATCACGTGATCCCGCTCTACACCCCCGAGTGCGGCGAGTGCAAATTCTGCAAATCCGGCAAGACCAACCTGTGCCAGAAGATCCGCGCCACCCAGGGCAAGGGGCTGATGCCAGACGGCACCACCCGCTTCTCAAAAGATGGCCAGCCCATCTATCACTACATGGGCACCTCCACCTTCAGCGAGTACACGGTACTGCCCGAGATCTCCATCGCCAAGGTGGACCCGGCCGCCCCGCTGGAAGAGGTCTGCCTGCTCGGTTGCGGCGTCACCACCGGCATAGGCGCCGTGATGAACACCGCCAAGGTGAAAGAGGGTGAGAGCGTCGCCATCTTCGGGCTGGGGGGCATCGGCCTCTCCGCGGTGATCGGGGCACGCCTGGCCAAGGCCGGCCGCATCATCGCCATCGACATCAACGAGAGCAAATTCGAACTGGCCCGCAAGCTGGGCGCCACCGACTGCATCAACCCGAACGATTATGACAAGCCCATTCAGGAGGTGATCGTCGAGCTCACCGACGGCGGCGTCGACTTCTCGTTCGAGTGCATCGGCAACGTCAAGGTGATGCGCGCGGCGCTGGAGTGCTGCCACAAGGGCTGGGGCGAGTCGGTCATCATCGGCGTGGCCGGCGCGGGCCAGGAGATCAGCACCCGCCCGTTCCAGCTGGTCACCGGCCGGGTCTGGCGCGGCAGCGCCTTCGGCGGCGTGCGCGGTCGCAGCGAGCTGCCGAGCTACGTGCAGCGCTACATGCAGGGTGAGTTCAAGCTGGACGACTTCATCACCCACACCATGGGGCTTGAGCAGATCAACGAGGCGTTCGATCTGATGCACGAAGGCAAGAGCATCCGCAGCGTCATCCACTACTGAGCATGATCACCCCGCTCGCCACCGTGGGCGGGGTGCAGGAGTTCCCCCGATGAATCTGGACATAATCAGCAGCAACAAGAGCTTCGGCGGCTGGCACAAGCGCTACAGCCACGCCTCCGAGGTGCTGGGTTGCGAGATGCGCTTCGCCATCTATCTGCCACCCCAGGCCCTCACCGGCCAGAAGGTGCCGGTGCTCTACTGGCTCTCCGGCCTCACCTGCACCGATGAAAACTTCATGCAGAAGGCGGGCGCCCAGCGCATCGCCGCCGAGCTCGGCATCGCCCTGGTGGCGCCGGACACCAGCCCGCGCGGTGAAGAGGTGGCGGACGACCCCGGTTACGATCTCGGCATGGGCGCCGGCTTCTACGTCAACGCCACCCAGCACCCCTGGCGCGATCACTACCAGATGTACGACTACGTCACCCGCGAGTTGCCCGAGCTCATCGAGACCCACTTCCCGGTCTCGACGAAACGGGCCATCAGCGGCCACTCCATGGGTGGCCACGGGGCGCTCATCGCCGCCCTGCGCGAGCCGGGTCGCTACCGCTCGGTGTCGGCCTTCAGCCCCATCAGCCACCCGAGCCGCTGCCCCTGGGGCCAGAAGGCGCTCGGTGCCTACCTCGGCAACAACCCCCTGCTGTGGCAGGAGTGGGACGCCTGCCAGCTGCTGCGCAATGAGTCGGTCAAACCACTGCCGACTCTGGTAGACGTGGGGCTGGACGATCCCTTCCTGGCCGAACAGCTGCACATCGATGCCCTGGCCGATGTGGCCGCCAGCAAGGAGTGGCCGCTGGAGCTCAACCGCCACCCCGGGTACGATCACAGCTACTACTTCGTGGCGAGCTTTATCGAGGCGCACCTGCGCTTTCACGCCCGCCACCTCTGATCGAAACAGGCCCGTAACGGGCCTGTTTTCTTCTGGTCGGTGGACAAGACCATTCAGCTGCCCTGCCGGCTCACCTCGCCGGAGCCGGCAATCTCGCTCTGCAGCACGGGATCGCCCCAGTAGCTGACCGAGCCAGAGCCGGCGATGCCCACCTTGAGCCGATCCTGCGCCCGAACCTCCACGTCGCCGCTGCCGGCGATATTGACCTCCACCTCGCGCCCCTTCAGCTCGGCCCCCAGCACATCCCCCGAGCCAGCGATGTTGAGCTCGACGGCCCTGGCCGTGCTGTTCCCCAGATCCAGGCTGCCCGCTCCCGCGATGTTGCCCTCCAGTCGCTCCAGCTCAAGCCCGTCGGCGACTATGTCGCCGACCCCGGCCACCGACAGCACCAGCGCCTCCCCCTTGAAGCCGCGCAGCTCGCCGCTGGCGACCCCTGCCAGCGCCAGCTCATGAAGCGCGGGCAGGGTGATTGTGATCTCCAGCGGTTCGGTCGGATCGAGCCGGTAGCCGTCCTTCACCTCGATCTCCAGCTTGTCGCCCCGCTCGCTCAGCACCAGATAGGGCAGCAGGTTCTCCTGCCCGCGGATGCGCACCCCGCGCGGCTCGCCGGCCACCAGATGGACACTGGCGGGCACCCCGGCCAGCACCCGGGTCACCTGCCGGCCCATCCCGTGCTGCTGCTCGATCAGGGCCCCCGCCCCGCTCACCCGGGTATCATCCAGCCAGCTGCACCCGCTGAGCCCGACCGTCAGCACCACGCCCATCATCCATTTCATCGCCACTCTCCTCATTGTGTATTGGCCAGTCGCGGCCCCTTGTTCAGCATCCATCGCAAAGCCTGTGCCAGTTAATCAACCACATGATTTACAAGAAGATATCCATTTTCACTCCACATGGGCACAGCAAACAGAGAGTCATTCAGACCATAAAATGGCGAATCTGACCATCCCCGAACGGGCAGGCGGAGGGTTGGCTGGCGAGCCGTTCGCGGGGTCGCTATGCTGACAAGCCGCGGAAGTTTTTGGTTGCCGAGCCGGTCTGTTGAGCCAATAGTGATACTTTGTGCGTACAAAGCTCTCCATTGCGGTAATGCCATTACCACTGTCTTGTCAGTCTTCACTGCCAACAAGGAGTCAGAGCGTGACCCAAGCCACTCTTCTCTATTCCACCGCCACCGGCCTGCCGGAACCGACCCGAACCCCGCTGCTGACCGGCAGCGATCCCGAACACAAGCGCCGCGAGCTGCTCGCCTACTTCTGCCAGACCTTCGATCTCTACGACTCGCTGTTCGACTGCCTGGCCGACGAGCGGGCCTGGTTTGACAAGGCGATCCCCCTGCGCCACCCGCTCATCTTCTACTACGGCCACACCGCCGCCTTCTTCATCAACAAGCTGCTGGCGGCACGCCTCATCGAGGGGCGACTCGACGCCCGCATCGAGGCCATGGTCGCCATCGGGGTGGACGAGATGAGCTGGGACGATCTGGACGAGACCCACTACGACTGGCCCTCCGTCAGCGAGCTGCGCGACTATCGGGGCCGGGTGCGCGCCCTGGTGTGTGATTTCATCGAGCGGATGCCGATCGAGCTGCCCATCCATTGGCAGAGCCCGGCCTGGGTCATCCTGATGGGGATAGAGCACGAGCGCATCCACCTCGAGACCTCCAGCGTGCTGATCCGCCAGCTGCCGCTGGCCTGGGTACGCAGCCAGCCCCAGTGGCCGGTCTGCCCCGAGGCGCGCCATCGCCGTGACGAGGTGCCCGCCAACACCCTGCTGCCGGTGGCCGGCGGCCGGGTGCGGCTTGGCAAACAGGACGCCACCTACGGCTGGGACAACGAATATGGCGAGCGCCACATCGAACTGGCCCCCTTCCAGGCCAGCCGCATGCTGGTGAGCAACGCAGAATTTTTCGATTTCGTGCAGGCGGGCGGCTACGAGACCCGTGCCTGGTGGGATGACGAAGGCTGGGGCTGGCGCCAGTATGCCGGGGCGCGCATGCCCACCTTCTGGGTCGGCGACCCCCTCGAACCCGAGCAACTGCAACTACGGCTGATGACAAGGCAGGTTCCTATGCCCTGGGACTGGCCGGTGGAGGTGAACCAGCTGGAGGCCGCCGCCTTCTGTCGCTGGCAGGCGGCCCAGACCGGCCTGCCCATCCAGCTGCCGAGCGAGGCGGAGTGGATGCTGCTGCGCGAACAGCTGACCGGCGATCAGCCGGACTGGATCGAGGCGCCCGGCAACATCAACCTGGCCCGCTTCGCGTCCTCCTGTCCGGTGGATGCCTGCCCGCAGGGCAGCTTCTTCGATCTGGTGGGCAACGTCTGGCAGTGGACCAACACCGCCATCGACGGCTTCGAGGGGTTCAAGGTGCATCCCCTCTACGACGACTTCTCCACCCCCACCTTCGACGGCAAGCACACCCTCATCAAGGGGGGCAGCTGGATCAGCACCGGCAACGAGGCGCTCAAGTCCTCCCGCTACGCCTTCCGTCGCCACTTCTTCCAGCACGCGGGCTTCCGCTACCTAGTCTCACGCCATCAGGAGCCCGTCATCGTGAACCCTTATGAAACCGACACCCTGGTCGCTCAGTATCTCGACTTCCAGTACGGGCCGAACCACTTCGGGGTCGCCAACTACGCCGAGGCTCTGGCCGGTCTTGCCTGCGAGCTGTGCAGCCGCCATGAGCGGGCGCTCGACATCGGCTGCGCCACCGGCCGCGCCAGCTTCGAACTGGCTCGCCGCTTCGCCCACGTGGACGGGGTGGACTACTCGGCCCGCTTCATCGACGTGGCCCTGACCCTGGCAAGACAGGACAGCTTCCACTATGCGGTGCCGGTGGAAGGGGATCTGGTGGAATATTGCGAGGCGCGCCTCTCACACCACGAGCTCGGTCGCGAGCAGAGCGAGCGGGTCCACTTCAGCCAGGGGGATGCCTGCAACCTCAAGCCCAAGTACGGTGACTACGATCTGGTGCTCGCCTCCAACCTCATCGACCGGCTGCGGGAACCCGCCCGCTTCCTGCGGGACATTGCTCCGCGCCTTCGCAGCGGCGGCCTGCTGGTGCTCACCAGCCCCTACACCTGGCTGACCGACTACACCCCCAAGGCCAACTGGCTCGGCGGCATCCGGGAAAACGGCGAGGCCCTCGGCACCTATCAGGCGCTGCAACGGCTGCTGGCGGAGGAGTTCGAGGAGCACATGCCCCCGCGGGACGTCCCCTTCGTCATCCGCGAGACCGCCCGCAAGTACCAGCACACGGTGGCCCAGCTCACCGTCTGGCGCAAACGCTGACGAGGCGGCAAACGAAAGAGGGAGGCCCATGGCCTCCCTCTTTTTTATCCCGATGGCTTACCCCTCCTGCACCTGGGGCACCGCCTCCTGCTCGCGGTAGCGACGGGCCAGCACGGCGCACACCATCAGCTGGATCTGGTGGAAGATCATCAGCGGCAGCACCATGACCCCGACGCTGGCGGCCGGGAACATGACGTTGGCCATCGGCACCCCGTTGGCGAGGCTCTTCTTCGAGCCGCAGAAAACGATGGTGATCTCGTCCACCTTGCCAAAACCGAGGCGACGGCTGATCCAGACGTTCCAGCCCAGCACCAGTGCCAACAGCACGCAGCTCAGCAGCACGATGCTGGCCAGATCGTACCAGCCGACCTGATGCCAGATCCCCTGCACCACCGCCTCGCTGAAGGCGACGTAAACCACCAGTAGGATGGAGCTCTGATCAAGCTTGCCAATGAGCGGCCGGTGGCTGTCGACCCAGCGGCCGATGAGCGGGCGTGACAGGTGGCCCACCACGAACGGCAGCATCAGCTGCACCATGATGGCCTGGATCGAGTGCCAGGTGTCGACCCCCTCCCCCTGTACATTGATCATCAGCCCCACCAGCACCGGCGAGAGGAAGATGCCGAGGATGCTGGAGGCCGAGGCGCTGCACACCGCCGCCGATACATTGCCGCCGGCCATGGAGGTGAAGGCAATGGCCGACTGCACGGTGGCGGGCAGGGCGCAGAGGTAGAGGAAACCAAGGTAGATGGCCGGGCTCAGCCAGTGGGGCACCAGTGGCGTGAGCAGCAACCCCAGCAGCGGAAACAGCACGAAGGTGCTGGCCATCACCACCAGGTGCAGCCGCCAGTGGCCGAGGCCCGCCAGCAGGTTCTGGCGCGACAGCTTGGCACCATGCATGAAGAACAAGAGCGCTACCGCCAGCTTGGTCAGCAAACCGAACCAGACGGCTACCTGCCCCTCGCAGGGGAAGAAGGAGGCCAGCGCGACCACCACAATCAGTACAGAGGTAAAGGGATCCAGACGCACGAGCGGTCTCCGGTGAAAGCAGATCCCGTCCCCGCGCGGGGCCGGTGATCGGGGACGACAGGAAACACAACAGGAGCTGTGGCACAGCTCCTGTTGAAACGGATCCCCAGCTTACCCCGATAAGCGGGAGGCGCAAAGTTGAGCGACCCCTCTTTATCTGCCGGAAATTAAGCAAACCCGGCTGGCCACCGGAGCCGGCCAGCCTTGTGCTTCAGCTCTGTTTGGCCAGCTTGCCGCCAGCTGTGCCGGTTGCCTGCTTGCGGACCTGGCGCTTCTCGAAACGGGAGATCCACCAGTAGGCCAGCGCCGAGAAGACCGCCGTCATGAAGACGTTGATGAAGAAGGCGCGCACCAGATCGACCCCGGCCGGGAAGGCGGAGGCGCTCATGCTCACCACGAAGATGGCGATCAGCACCGACACCACCCCCATCCCGAACTTGCGCGACCCCATGCGAAACTCGCGCGGGGTGTCGTCGTGTTTCCAGCGGAACACGAAGTAGGCCACCATGATGAAGATCGGCGGCAGCATGGCTGTCCCTGCAGTGAGATTGATGGCGGTGTTCATCATCTGCTGCACCGACTCGGAGCCGAAGCCGTTGACCACCAGCATCACGAACACGAAGGCAAACTGCCACCAGGCGGCGCGCACCGGCACGCCGTGCTCGTTGAGCTGAGTGGTCTTCTCGCCGTAGACGCCCTGGGGGATCTCGGAGAAGTGGATCTTCACCGGCGCCGAGGTCCACATCATCATGGAGCCGAACATGGCGATGAACAGCACCACGCCGACGAATCGGCCCACCAGCGCCTCGGAGAGCCCAAAGTACTGGGCCATGCCGGTGAAGATCTCCACCATGCCGCCGGCATAGGTGAGGCTCTCGCGCGGCACGAACACGTTC
The DNA here is from genome assembly GCF_040907865.1 of Aeromonas sp. s5. NCBI lineage: Bacteria > Pseudomonadati > Pseudomonadota > Gammaproteobacteria > Aeromonadales > Aeromonadaceae > Aeromonas > Aeromonas sp. s5. The sequence continues at coordinate 8,227 of NZ_JBFOCO010000011.1, read as the reverse complement.
ACCAGCAGGGAACCGACCGCATACATGGCACCGATGACGATACCGGCGCTGATGATCACCTTGATGAAGGACTTCTGGCCCCCCTTCACGTCATTGAGGTAGGCCGCCGCCGTCTCGGCACCGCCCGCCGCCTGGAAGATCCAGCACATGATGCCGAGCGTCGCCCAGTTGATGGTGGGGGTCATCGCCTCCAGGGTGATGGGCTGGGCCGGTACATGGTCGCCGCTCAGAGCCATCAGGGCGCCCAGCACATAGATGGCGAACAGGGCAAACACCCCGTAGGCCACGATCTCGGCAATCTTGCCGAGCCAGCTCGCCCCCTTGGTGGAGATGTGGGTCGCCGCCGCAAACAGCACGATGGAGATGACCGAGGTGACCATGGGCGAGAAGCTGTACTCATAGCCCAGCATGGCGTAGGAGGCATAGGCGATGACGTTGGGCAGCAATGAGACGAACCAGAACAGGTTCACAAACCAGTAGAGGAACGAGCCCAGATAGGCCATCCGGGTGCCGAGCGGTTTTTTAAGCCAGTCGTACATGCCCGACTCGGAGTTTTTGTTGGCCGAGACGAACTCGGCAATGATGAAGACGAACGGGATGAAGTAGACGAGGGTCGCCAGCAGGAAGATGGGGGCGGAGCTCAGCCCCAGCTCGATGTTGTTGTTGACGATGTTGCGCACGTTGAACACGGCGGCAAAGGTCATCGACAACAGGGCAAACTTGCCTATGGTGCCGCGTACGGATTCAGACATGGTGTCCTCCAGTGGACTCGCGCTCCCTGCGGGTAACGCTGTGACTCTGTGATGTGTTTGGCAAGGGTCTGTCGGCCCTGCGCTTTACTCTCTTGTTATGATCGGGCCGCTTGGGCGGCCTCGTTGGTGAACCGGTGCAGTCTCCCGCACCGGCTCGCAAAACCAGTCAGACGATCGGAGTGCCCGGTGCCATCGGCACCCGCGGCTGCAACAGCACGCTCTGGCTCTCGTCCGGGGTCTCGGCGCAGAGCAACATGCATTCGGAGCGCTCTCCGCGCATCTTGGTAGGTTTGAGATTGGTCAGCACCACCACCTGGCTGCCCAGCAGTTCCGCCTCGCTGTAGTAGGGCACCAGGCTGGTGACGGTCTGCAGGGGACGCTCGCCACCCACATCGATCTGGACGATATAGAGTTTGTCGGCACCCGGGTGGCGCACCACTTCCAGCACCTTGCCCACCTTCATCTCGACTCGCTTGAATTCGGCAAACTCGATCACCTCGCTCATTGTGTTCTTCCTTTTCTAGTTGGGTTTAACGGGGTACGGGTGGCCATCGGCCACCCGTTTTGCTCGTGTTGGCCACTCGGGCCTGTCTGTTCAGGGACGCGGCTCATGACGCCTGGAGCGACACCTGCGCGGCCGGCTGGGCCTCTTTGGCGCGCGCTTCATCGCTCAGGGAGGCTTCGTATTTGTTGTATTTCCACCAGGCGAAGCCGAGGAAAATCACAATCCCGCCCACGTTGTAGAAGATGATGGTCATGATGTCGGCGCCGGTCGGGAAGGTGGAGGCCAGGAAACCCACCGAGAAGATGGCGATCAGCACCGAAACCACTGCGATGCCGGTGGTGCGCGAGCCCATCTTGAAGTCCCGCGGCAGGTGATCCAGCTTCAGGCGCAGATTCAGGTAGGCCAGCATGATGAACAGGGGCGGCAGCATGGAGGCGGCGGCGGTCATATTGATCACGGTATTCATCAGGTCTTGCGCGGTGTTGGAGCCCAGGGTCGGGATCACCATCAACGGCAGCACGATCAGGTACTGGATCCAGGCTGCACGAGCCGGCACTCCGTTCTCGTTCAGCTCGACCGTCTTCTTGCCGAAGATGCCGGCCGGGATCTCGGAGAAGAAGATCTTCACCGGAGTCGCAGTCCACATCAGCAGGGAGCCGAACATGGCGGTGAAGGAGACCAGACCCACGAAGCGGTTCACCAGGATTTCAGGCAGACCGAAGTAGGAGGCCAGCCCCTCGAACACCTGCACCGAGCCGCCGGTGTATTTCAGGGTATCGCTCGGCACGAAGACGTTTATCAGCAGGGAGGCGATGGAGTAGAGCACGCCGATAAAGATGCCGGCGACGATGATCACCTTGACGAAGGATTTGGAGCCGCCTTTCACGTCATTCACGTAGACCGCCACCGACTCGGCGCCACCGGCCGCCATAAAGATCCAGGTGGTAATACCCAGGAAGGCCCAGCTGAAATCGGGAACCATGGCTTCCACCGTGATGGGGTCGGCCGGCTGCACGCCGCCGATCAGGGCCGCGCCCGCCAGCAGAATGTAGGAGAGTGTCAGCAGCAGCATCAGGGACGAGGTCACCGAGGTGATGGGGCCCAGCATTTTGGCGCCGTTGGTAGAGACATAGGTGGCAAAGGCGAACAGGATCATGCTCAGGCCCGTGGTGGCCAGCGGAGTGAGGATGTACTCGTAACCCAGGAAGGCGTAAGAGGCGTAGGCGATGACCCGCGGCAGCAAGGAGGTGAAGAAGAAGAGGTTCACGAACCAGTAGGTGTAGGCGGAGATGAAGGCCCAGCGACCGCCGAGGGAACTCTTCACCCAGGCATAAACCCCCGCTTCGGAGTTCTTATTCAGTGACACAAATTCCGCAATGATCAGGCAAAACGGAATGAAGTAAAAAATGGTGGCCAGAAAGAACATCGGGGCTGACGCCAGACCGATCTCGATGTTGTTGTTGATGACGTTGTTGAAACTGAATACCGCCGCAAAGGTGAGCGACAGCAAACCGAACTTGCCTATCGTATTCCGTTTGGAATCAGACATGGTGCATCTCCAGACCTGTAGTAGTTGTCTGCGAAAGGGCGGGGCCTGAGCTGTAGGGTGAACCCCGCGCCTTCCGGCTTTTTATCAGTACAAAATCAGCGGCTTGTTATTTGTTTTTGAAGTAGCCGCCTTCGACTGTGACCTTGATGATCACCTTGCGCACCGGCGCGTCACCTGCGAAGCGATAGGCCTCATCGTTCTCGAAGATCACCACCTGGCCGTTGCCCACCTTCTGGCGCTCGCGCACCTCGCCGGCCAGCCACTCGCGGTCTGTGGTGTCGTCGTAAGCCTGTTCGACCCGCAGCTCATTCTTGGCAGCCCACTCCACCGTCTCTTCCCCTTCCAGGTAGTAGTGGACGTCGAAGTAGCGGCGCTGCCCCTCGAACAATGAGGTGGCCGGGCTGGCCCCCTCCTGCAAGCGGTAGGTGAGGGAGTCACCGATGGAGTGGCAGATCCCCGGCTTGAGGTTGCCAACGTTGTTGATGGCCTCCACGCAGCGGCCCCACTTCTTGCCCTCCCGGTAGATGTTTTTGAACAGGGTCAGGTTGTCCAGGGTGATCATGCGAGGTTCCTCCCGCCGTTGATGGTGAGATCGAGCCCGGCCAGCGCAGCCGGATTGAGGTTGCCACGGGCGATGGGCAGCAGGGTCAGGCCGAAGCTGAACGGCTCGAAGCGTACCCGCCAGGAGTCCAGCACCTCGGAGCCCCAGGAGTTGGAGCCAAGCCCCAGCACCTTGTGATCCAGATTGAGGGTGAGATAGCCACTCGGTTCCAGCTCGTTGATGTGCTGCGCCGCGTGGATGTGCTCCCAGCTGTAGGGCCAGACGCTCAGGTTGATGGGGGCATCGGGCCGCACGTAGAGACCGGCACCGTGACGGTTGGTCAGGGTTGCCCAGCGCACCTGCTGACGGTTGCCGTTGTCCTGCGGGAAGGGGTAGTGCTCCCACATCTCGCCCACCGTGCTCTGGAAGCAGTCGATCCAGTTGCTCTGGCGGCTGTCCTGATAGTTCTCGCCCGGGCCCATACCGTAGTAGTGCACCCGATCGAGATCCTGGCGAATACCCAGCTCGAAACCGATCTTGGGAATGATGTCGTCATAGCTGCCGTAGGGCTGGCCAGAGAGGGCCACGTGCAGCTGGCCGTTCTGGTTCAGGGTGTAGACGTAGCGGCAACGCATACCGAAGTCGAACACCGGCGGGGCGATCAGGCTTTCCACCGTCACCTCCACCGCCTCTCCCAGCTGACGCCAGCTCAAGCCACGGAAGTGCTCCTGCATGATCTGCAGGTGGTTCGGGTGCCACAGGCTCTCGTACTCCTGCTTGTGGTTGTCGATCATCGGCTTGAAGAAGGTGAGGCGCGGCGCCCGCTCGATAAGCTCGATGCCATCCTGCTGCCAGCTCACCAGCTTGCCGTCGAGGCGCGAGAAGCGCAGGGCAAAGCCGCTACCGCTCAAAGTCAGCGCGAGCCGCTCGTCGGCAATGTGCAGCGGGGTGGCGTTGGGATTGGCAAAGGGTTGCAGCTGACGGGTCGATGCCTTCAGCTGGAACTGGTACTGGCCCAGCTCATGCTCCGCCGCACTGTAGCGGGTCGTGCTGGCCTTGATGACTCGCAGCTGGACGAAGGTTTCCCGCTCGTCGAGAGTCGGCAGCGCCAGTTGCAACTCTGTGGTGGCTCCGGGGGCCACCCCTTCCAGGCGGATGTGCTGGCTCGCCAGCAGTTCGCCTTCCGCCTTCACCTCGACCAGCAGGCGGATGTCGTCCAGGTTGGAGAACCAGTAGCGGTTTTCCAGCTCAAGCTTGCCGCTCGCCAGATCCAGGGCGCGCACCTTGACCGGGCAGAGCACCTGCTTGTATTCCCGCAGGCCCGGCCCCGGGGTCTGATCCGGGTAGATGAGGCCATCCATACAGAAGTTGTAGTTGTTGGGATAGTCGCCGTAGTCGCCGCCGTACTTGTAGACGGGGCGCCCCTGCTCGTCCTGATCCAGGATGCCGTGATCGCACCACTCCCAGATGTAGTGGCCCTGGATATGGGGATGGCGGTCGAACACCTGTTGATATTCGGTGAGACCCCCCGGGCCGTTGCCCATGGCATGGGCGTATTCACAGAGGATGCGCGGTTTCTCCATCGGGAACTCGCCGAAGCAGTTCATCTGGGAGACGCGCGAATACATGGTGCTCACCACGTCCACCACCTCGGCATCGCGATCCTCTTCGTAGTGCACCAGCCGGGTCGGGTCGATCGCCTTGCAGCGCTGGTACATGGCTCTGATGTTGCAGCCGTAGCCGGACTCGTTGCCCAGCGACCAGATGATGATGGAGGGGTGGTTCTTTTGAGCGTGTACGTGGCGCTCAATGCGATCCACGAACACCGGCTCCCAGAAGGGATCGTCGGTGATGCGGCTGAGGTCGCCGACGTTGGCAAAGCCGTGGGTCTCCACGTCGGTCTCCGCCATCACGAACAGACCGTACTGGTCGCACAGCTCGTAGAAACGCGGGTCGTTCGGGTAGTGAGCGGTGCGCACCGAGTTGAGGTTGTGCTGCTTCATCAGCACGATATCGCGCTCTACCCGGTCCATGCCGACCGCACGGCTCTTGAGGTGGTCGTTGTCGTGACGGTTCACCCCGTGCAGCTTGAGATAGCGGCCGTTGACATGGAAGAGGCCATCTTTGACCTTGATTTCACGCACCCCGACCCGCTGTGGGATCACTTCCAGCAGCTCGCCCTGAGCGTTGTAGAGGGAGAGTTGCAGCTGATAGAGGTAGGGATCTTCGGCGCTCCACAGATGGGGGTTGGCCAGATCCAGCGTGAAGCGGCAATCACACTTGCCGTCGATGGCGAGATGGTCGAGCGAGCCGCTGGCGATCTCGCTGCCCTGATCCAGCAGTGACCAGACCAGACGGTGATCCTTGGCCGACTCACCCAGATTTTCCAGCTGGATGTCGCAGCTCAGGGTGGCACTCTGGTTGTCATCGGCCAGCGCGGTCTGGATGAAGAAGTCCTGCACATGGACCGCCGGTTTGCCCACCAGGTAGACGTCGCGGAAGATCCCCGCCATCCACCACATGTCCTGATCTTCGATGTAAGTGGAGTCAGCCCACTGCATCACCCGCACCGACAGCAGGTTCTCGCCAACCTTGGCGTAGGCGCTGATATCGAACTCGGCGGTGAGACGGCTCCCCTTGTTGAAGCCGACATAGTGGCCGTTCACATAGACCTCGAAGTAGGTCTCCACCCCGTCAAACTTGATGATCACCTGCTCGCCATCCCAGGTCGGGCTCAGCGTGAAGCTGCGCTGATAGGCGCCGGTGGGGTTGTTGGTCGGCACGAAGGGCACGTCGATGGGGAAGGGAAAACCTTCGTCGGTGTACTGCAGCTGACCATGCCCTTCCATCTGCCACATGTTGGGCACGGTGATCTGGCCCCACTCACTCATGGGGCTGTGATAGAAGGCCTCCGGTACCTGCAGAGGGTGGTCGAAGTAGTGGAACTGCCACTGACCGCTCAGGCTCAGAAAACGGCGGCTCAGCTCGCGCTGCATGGTGGCCGCCAGCGCGTGGTCGGCATAAGAGAAGAAGTAGGCGCGCGGGGCCAGCCTGTTTTCACCAACGAATTGGACGTTTTCCCAGTTATTCACATGTCCTCCCGGAACAAGGCAACGTTAACTGGGTAAACTCTAGATAAACATTTACTAAATATCAGTTTTAGATCGGTAAAGTTTTAACCTAATCACAGTGAGCGGATGGTTTTGTGAGCGAGATCAGAAGCGGAAGACAAAGGAGGGCAAGGTATAGATGAGTGGCATGGATGTTGATAACAGCAGCCCATGATGTAATTAAATTAACTATAAAACAATATGATATGAGTTTCTTGGAAGAGATGGGAAAGCGGTTTACTTGGGAGAGGTGTTGCGCCACCGCAAGATGGCGCGACTAAAAATAGGGGGGTTTTACTAAAATTATCGTGTGGTGCCGCGCAGGGTCAGCTTGCTCGGTACCAGCACCCGCAGCGGGATATCCCGCTCGTCACGCAGCCGTTCAACCAGCAGATTGACCCCCTGGGAGCCCATCAACTCGGAGTGGATCCGCACCGTGGAAAGTGGCGGGAAGGTGAACTTGGCGGTCGGGATATCGTTGACGCTGATAAGCTCGATCTGCTGGGGAATCGCCAGCCCCTTCTCGTGGATGGCACGCAGCACGCCGATGGCGATGGAGTCGGAGGCCACAAACAGTGCCTTGGGCCAATCCCCGGCCAGCATCTCTTTGGCCAACTTGTAACCGGAGGCGCTGGAGAAATCCCCACGATAGAGGTCGCTCTCCTGCACCACACCAAGGCGTTGACCGTAGTCGAGGAAGGCCAGTTCGCGCAGATCCGGGCCATCATCCTGACCGCCGATATAGCCGATGCGCTGGTGTCCCTGGGCCATGAAAAAATCCACGACCTGCTGGCTGATCAGCGCCAGATCCACGTCAATCGAGTCAAAGTCACCTTGAGAGCGGCAATCCACGAACACCAGCTGGGCAGAGAGGGAGTGAAGCGCGGCGAGACGCTCTGCGGGCAGATGGCCGATGACCAGGATACCGTCGACGGCGGAGAGATCGCGCCCCTCGGCACCGTTGTAGAAGTGGGTCAGTTCGATGTTGAGGCGGGCGCACTGGGTCTCGATGCCGTAGCGGATGGCCAGATAGTAGGGATCGTTGACCTCGGTGCTCTGCGGGTAGGCATAGACCGCCAGGAAGTGCAGCTTGCTCTTGTGAACCCCCTTGCGGGCACCGCTGGTCTTGTACTCCAGCCGCTCGGCGATCTCGAAGATCTTCTGCTTGGTCTCTTCCTTGACGCTCAGCGTCGGATCTTCATTGAGCACCCGCGACACGGTAGCCTGGGATACCCCCGCCTCCTGTGCAATTTCCTTCAACGTGGCCATGCATACTCCTCTGGCAATGACGCGCGACAACACCAGACCAAGATTAACGGGCAACGTGCTGACATCCCAGCATTTTTACTAAAAGAGACCCATCATAACGGCAAATTTCCAATGCAAAAAGGCCTCCCGAATGGGAGGCCTCTTCTAAATGGGTGCCTGACAGTGTTCTACTCTCGCATGGCGAATGCCACACTACCATCGACGCTACCGCGTTTCACTTCTGAGTTCGGCATGGGATCAGGTGGTTCCACGGCGCTAATGCCGTCAGGCAAAAGCTGTACTACTTGAAAATGGTGCTGATACCCAGAATCGAACTGGGGACCTCATCCTTACCAAGGATGCGCTCTACCGACTGAGCCATATCAGCACACTAACCGGTAAAGACCACGCTCACCGCGTAATCTAAAATTGGGTGCCTGGCAGTGTCCTACTCTCGCATGGCGAATGCCACACTACCATCGGCGCTACAGCGTTTCACTTCTGAGTTCGGCATGGGGTCAG
>NZ_JBFOCO010000010.1:0-17671 GCF_040907865.1 Aeromonas sp. s5 | reverse complement strand
ATTGGCGCCGGGTGGCTTGCCTGCAGTGCCCCCTGTTTTCATCGCAGCGGCGCTCCCGCCAGCGCGAAGATTCCCCCCATCCTGCGCAGCTCCGCCCCGCCTTTCTCACACCGGTAACGGCCCGTCAAACGTTAACAAACGGTTACTAATCGATTGATATAAAAAGATAAATATCAATAGCGCCAAACTGAGAAAAGTTCTCAATACAGCACAGAAAAGGATTCACAGGAACCCCCACATGGTCTGTCGATTATTTGTTGTGAGATTTCTTTGAGCCTTATCTCAGAATGAAAATGAGTGCTTTTTGACTCTGTTCTTCCCATGTATAGATGCCAGTCGCACCCAGGACGGTGCGATATAAGATGGAGTTTATTAATGAGAAAAACATCGTTAGCGTTGGCAATCTCGGCCCTGCTCTCGGCCCTGCCTATCGCTTCAGTTCAGGCGAGTGAGAGTTGCACCCCATTGACCGGCAAGGAAGCCGGCCTCGATACCGGCCGCAGCAGTGCCGAGCGCTGCCTGCCCGGCATCAACCCGCTGCAGGATCAGCAGTGGCACCTGCTCAACAGCGGCCAGAATGCCTTCAGCCCCCGCGGCGGCGTGGCAGGCAACGACCTCAACCTCTGGTGGGCACACCGTACCGGCGTGCAGGGCCAGGGCATCAACGTGGCCGTGGTGGATGACGGCCTGGCCATCGCCCACCCGGACCTGGCCGACAATGTGCGCCCCGGCTCGAAAAACGTGGTGACCGGCAGCAGCGACCCCACCCCGACCGATCCGGACAGTGCCCACGGCACCTCGGTCTCCGGTCTGATCGGGGCGGTCGACAACCGCATCGGCACCCTGGGGGTGGCGCCCCGCGTTCAGCTGCAGGGGTTCAACCTGCTGGATGAGCGCAGCAAGCAGCTGCAGAAAGACTGGATCTATGCGCTGGGCGGCAGCACCGCCACCGCCGACAACCGGGTCTTCAACCAGAGCTACGGCATGAGCCTGGTGGATCCGCAAAGCGCCAGCGGGCTGGATCAGGTTCAGCTCGATCGCCTGTTCGAGCAGCAGACCCAGCAGGCACAGGGCGCGGCCTACATCAAGGCGGCAGGTAACGGCTTCAACCGCATCGCCGCGGGTGACTACATGTTCAGCCGCACCGGCGTCCTGCCCAAGCTGCCGTTCGAGAACAGCAACATAGACCCCTCCAACAGCAACTTCTGGAACCTGGTGGTGAGCGCCATCAACGCCGACGGAGTGCGCTCCTCCTACTCCAGCGTCGGCAGCAACGTCTTCCTGAGCGCCCCCGGCGGCGAGTACGGTACCGATGCACCGGCCATGGTGACCACGGACCTGCCTGGCTGCGACATGGGCTACAACCGCACCGACGATCCCAGCACCAACCGGCTGCACAACAACCCGCAGCTGGATGCTACCTGCGACTACAACGGTGTGATGAACGGCACCTCGTCGGCCACCCCCAACACCTCGGGCGCCATGGCGCTGCTGATGTCCGCCTACCCGGATCTGTCGGTGCGGGATCTGCGCGATCTGCTGGCCCGCAACGCCACCCGCATCGATGCCGGCCAACAGCCGGTCCAGGTCAGCTATACCGCCGCCAACGGTCAACCCCGCCAGGTCACCGGCCTGGAAGGGTGGGAGCGCAACGCCGCCGGCCTCTGGTACAGCCCCACCTATGGCTTTGGTCTCATCGACGTGAACAAGACCCTGACGGCCGCCGCCAACCACACCCCGCTGCCGCCGCTGGTGCAATTGCCGGCTCAGAAGGTCACGGTGCCGCGCAGTGAAGGGAGCATCGCGGATGTGGGCAGCAGTGCCACCCGCTCCAGCACCCAGGTGGCGCAGGCCTTGACCGTCGAAGCGGTCCAGGTCACGGTGAGCCTGGATCATCAGCGCCTGCCCGACCTGCTGATCGAGCTGGTCTCCCCGTCCGGTACCCGTAGCGTGCTGCTCAACCCCAACAACAGCCTGGTGGGGCAATCCCTCGACCGGCAGCAGCTGGGTTATGTGCGCACCAAGGGGCTGCGCGACATGCGCATGCTCTCCCACAAGTTCTATGGCGAAGCGGCCCAGGGCGAGTGGCGACTGGAGGTGACCGACGTATCCAACAGCAGCCGCCAGCTGACCCTGGTTGACCTCAACACTAACCGCCGCAGCACGCTGACCGAGCGCAACAACAGCCAGCCGGGTCAACTGCTCAACTGGTCCCTGCGGGTGATCGGCCACGATGCCGCCCGCTCATGATCACAAGGAGTCACAAGATGAAACACAGCTTACTCGGCCTGGCCCTGGCCGGCTTTCTGGCTTCGGCCGGCGTGCACGCCGCCGATGAATCGGTGGTGATCGACGGCAAGCAGTACCGCACCATAGAGGTGAACGGTCAGACCTACCTCACCCCGGACAACGGCAGCAAGCAGCGGGTCGCCCGCAGCGCAGACGGCAAGGCGCCCCGGCAAACCCTGCGCAGCGGCGACGTGCTGCTGCAAGGGGTGGCCAGCCCGGAGCTCACCGCCAGCGGCACCCTGCTGGTGGAGGCCGATGACAACCAGGCCAGCGCGCTGGCCAACCGGCACGGCCTGCGCTTCAAGCAGAGCAGCGGCGGCATCGCCCTGCTGGAGGCCAAGCCGGGCACCGATCTGAACGCCGTCGCCACGGCGCTCAAGCAGGAGGGGGTCAAGGTACAGATTGAACTCGCCGGGGCCCTCAAACGGCCCAAGTGAACCGCTCCGGGCCATTGTCCGGGCATATCAGCTGATCTTCGAGGGGGCCACCGGCCCCCTCGCGTGTTGCCCGCGGCCAGCGTCATTGGCCATCAGGCCACCCGTTTTTTCCGCATATCCCCTGCCCTTCTCCCCTCTTGCCACCCTCCACCCTTGGTTTGACACCGCCTTTCGATGCGACCTTGCTCACAACTCGGCCCCCTTGCTCCCGCCGGCACATTTCTCGCTCCCCCGGGGCAAGGCGGCCATCGCCCGGCTTGTTAACCTGCCTGCAGCCAAACGCCGGCCCACGGGCCCGTTCGGCCTTCCTTGCGATATCCAATGGCAGCCGCCAGCAGAGCGGCCCAGCCCGGGCGGATGCCTTGCGCCCGGTGTCGATATCTCCTTTTTATTTTTATTCAGACAGTTACGAGGACGTCTTCATGCCTATCACCACAAAATTGAAAGCGGTTTCACTGGGCGTCAGCCTGGCGCTGGCCGGCCTGCTGGTCGGTTGCAACCAGAATGACTCGGATCCCTTGGTCAAGGACGATGCCTATTACCGCGGCCAGGCCGAGGCCATGGTGGCCAAGCTGACCCTGAGCGAGAAGCTGGACCTGCTCTCCGGCCCCGGTTATGGCAGTGCCAACGGCGCCATCAACGTCAAGCAGGATGTGCCCGGCGTGGCGGGTTACATCAACGGCGTGCTGCGCAGCGCAGACGGCATCGACATTCCGGCCCTCAAACTGGCCGACGGGCCGGCCGGGGTGCGGATCAACGCCAACCGCGACGGTGACAGCGCCAGCTACTACGCCACCGCCTGGCCCATCGGCTCACTGCTCGCCTCCAGCTGGGACGTCAAGCTGGTCAAGGCTGTCGGCGAAGCCATGGGGGACGAGGTGCGCCAGTACGGAGTCGACATCCTGCTGGCCCCGGGCATGAACATCCAGCGCAACCCGCTCAATGGCCGCAACTTCGAGTACTACTCGGAAGATCCCCTGCTCACCGGCAAAATCGGCGCCGCCATGGTCAACGGGGTGGAGAGCAACGGGGTGGGCACCACCATCAAGCACTACTTCGGCAACAACTCAGAGACCAACCGCAACCAGATCAACGACATCGGCGAACCGAGAACCTTCCGCGAGATCTATCTGCGCGGCTTCCAGATAGCGGTAGACGAGGCCCAGCCCTGGGCGGTGATGACCTCCTACAACAAGGTCAACGGCACCTATGTCAACGAGCGCAGGGATGCGGTAACCGACCTGCTGCGCGGCGAGTGGAAGTTCGACGGCCTGGTGATGTCCGACTGGTTTGCCGGCGATGTGGCCAACAACGCCTACAAGCAGGTGCTGGCGGGACAAGATTTGATCGAGCCGGGCAACGTCAAGGAGCAGTTGCAGCAATCCATCGAGCAGGGCGATCTCGACGAGGCCAAGGTGAACGAGGCCGCCATCCACATCCTGACCCAGGTGATGAAGAGCCCCTCCTACAACCAGCTGGCCATCAGCAACAGCCCGGATCTGACCGCCCACGCCAAACTGGCCCGTCAGGCCGGCGCCGAGAGCATGGTGCTGCTGCGCAACGAGGCCGCGGCCCTGCCGCTTTCGGCAAGCAGCACGCTGGCCAGTTTTGGCATCAACCAGATCAACACCTACAAGGGCGGCACCGGCAGCGGGGATGTGAACGCCGCCAGCACCGCCACCATCGCGCAGGGACTGGCGGCACGCTTCCCGGTCAACGAGGCGCTGCAGAGCTACTACCGCGATTTTTACGAGAACAACAAGGTCTACCACGAGGGGCAATTTGGCGCCAAGGGCTACTACACCTGTGCCGAGGCACCGATCAGCGGAGATCTGGAGGCCCTGATCGCCAGTGCGGCCGCCACCCAGCAAGCCGCCGTCATCAGCATCGGCCGCCAGGCCGGGGAAGGGGCGGATCGCAGCAGCGGCAAGGGGGACTATCTGCTCGGTGATGACGAGCGCGCCCTCATCGACGCGGTGAGCAGCGCCTTCCACGCCCAGGGCAAGAAGGTGGTGGTGGTGCTCAACGTCAACGGCGTCATCGACACCGCCCAATGGGGCGACAAGGTGGATGGCATCCTGCTGGCCTACATGGCTGGCCAGGAGACCGGCCACGCGGTGGCGGATGTGCTCTCAGGCGCGGTCAACCCGAGCGGCAAGCTGGCCCAGAGCTTCCCGCAAAGTTACGCCAGCGTCCCCTCCGCCGGCACCTTCCCGGGTGAGGACACCGACGGAGATGGCGAACCGGACGATCTCTACTACAACGAGGGGATCTACGTGGGCTATCGCTACTACAACACCTTCGAGCAGGCGGTCTCCTACCCGTTCGGCTTCGGTCTCTCCTACACCAGCTTCAGCTACACCAGCCCCGCCATCGCCAGCAATACCCTGGAGGGTGGCAGCGCCGGCAACCTGGTGCTGACCGCCACCATCACCAACACCGGCGCCGTGGCAGGCAAGGAGGCGGCCCAGGTCTATGTGACCGCCCCCGAGGTCAAGCTGAAGAAACCGCTCATCGAGCTCAAGGCCTTTGCCAAGACGGCGCAACTGGCACCGGGGGCCAGCGAACAGCTGAGCTTCACCATTCCGGCCAGCATCCTCGCCAGCTTCGATGAGGCCAGCAACCAGTGGATCGTGGAGCCGGGTCGCTACAGCGCCTACATCAGCCCCTCGTCGGATGTCTCCAGCAGTACGCCGGTCAGCTTCACGGTGAGCAAGGAGATAGTGGTGAGCAACACCACGCCAGGGGCACTGGCACTGCCGGCCGGGGTGGATCCCACCAGCGTCACCACCATCACCCGCTAACATGGGCAGGCACGGCCGGGCACCCAGCCTTGCCTTGCCTGACAGTTGCTCAACAATGATCCGACCACGGGACCGGCCTTGCGCCGGTCCCGTTCTTATTGGCGGGCGTTACGATAGGCCAGCGGCGTCATGCGGGTGTTGGCCTTGAAGAAGCGGTTGAAGGCGCTCTGGGACGAGAAGCCGACCCGATCGCTGATGTTCTGCAGCGGTTGATCCCCCTCCCCCAGCAAGCGGCAGGCTTCGCTCACCCTCGCGTCCCTCAGCAGGGTCGAGAAGCTGCTCCCCTCCCCCTGCAATTTGCGATTGAGGGTCCAGCGGCTGACGTTCATGGCCGCGCACACCTCCTTGAGCAGGCTCTCGTCGCTCTCCAGTTCCCCTTCCCGGATCTTGTGGCGGATCCGCTCCTCCACCAGATAGGCAAAGGGGGCCCGCTCGGCGATGTCGGCACATATCTGTGCCAGCTGAGCCAGTTGCAGACGACCCAGCGGCTCGTTGTAGCAGTGGCTGGGGCAGTCGAGTTGGGCGTTGTCGATGGTCAGGGTGTTTTCCCCCTGCTCCCAGCGGCAGCGGGTGGCGAAGAACTGATCCAGCAGCTGATGGCGCGGTGGCGACCGCCCCGTGAAGCCCACCGAGACCCGGGGATCCGCCAGATAGACCCGCAAAATCCGGTAGAGGATGATGAAGTTGGGGATGGCCTGACTCGCCCCCAGGCTGGCGGGCCCCTGATTGACATACAAGTATTGGCTGGCCTGCGTCCCCCGCCGCACCCGCAGCTCGTCACAACTGCCGATGATGGGGCGATAGGCCAGCAGCACCTCGAGCGCCGCCCGCGGCGAGGGCTGGTTCAGGCACAGGCTGATGAGCGGCGGATAGTGCTGGTAGAGCTGGCCGATGTCGTAGGAGAGGATGGTTTCGTGAAAACTGGCCAGATAGGGCTGCATCAGTTGCAGCATCCGGTAGTGGTTGTGGGCCGGCAGCCGGCCCTGTTCCCGCTCGATGTCGAACGACGTGAGGCCGCCCGCCATCAGAATGGCATCGGGATCGCCCCCCTGCTGCTGGCAGGCTCCCAGCATTCGTCTGATCACCTGGTTTGATACGCTCTGTGACATCTGCCGTCCTGGCCTCCGTGCTGACAGGAAACTGCTCGTGATCCCCCGGCCCGCCACTGGCGGCAGGCCTGCCACCCCGTGCGGCGGGCTGGCGGGACCATTATGGGGCGGTTGCAAAGCGAGCAGATGTAACGGAGTGTAAAAGCACGCGCCAGCGCGCCATTTTGGGCACATCTAGCCGTCATATCGGACCAGCTGCGTCAGGTTCGGTCATGAAAAATGGCGCCCGTGGGCGCCATTTTGATGGGGGCAGTGCAGCCTGCGTCAACTCGCCTTGTGCTGCTCGGCCAGATAGAGCCAGGTGTCGACCACGGTATCCGGGTTGAGCGACACAGAGTCGATGCCCTGCTCGACCAGCCAGGCGGCGAAGTCCGGGTGATCGGACGGCCCCTGGCCGCAGATCCCCACATACTTGCCCGCCTTGCGGGCGGCGGCAATGGCCATCGCCAGCAGCGCCTTGACCGCTTCGTTACGCTCGTCGAACAGGTGGGCGATAAGCCCCGAGTCCCTATCCAGTCCAAGCGTCAGCTGGGTCATGTCGTTGGAGCCGATGGAGAAGCCGTCCACGTGCTCGAGGAACTTGTCTGCCAGCAGGGCGTTGCTCGGGATCTCGCACATCATGATCACCTTGAGCCCCCGCTCGCCACGGCGCAGACCGTTCTCACCTAGGATGTCGATCACCTGCTCCGCCTCGCCCACGGTGCGCACGAAGGGGATCATCACCTCGACGTTGGTCAGCCCCATCACATCGCGCACCCGCTTGATCGCCTCGCATTCGAGGGCAAAACAGGGGCGGAAGCTGTCGGCGATGTAGCGCGACGCGCCGCGGAAACCGATCATCGGGTTCTCTTCGTGAGGCTCGTAGTCACGACCGCCCACCAGGTTGGCGTACTCGTTGGACTTGAAGTCCGACATCCGCACGATCACCCGCTCCGGCCAGAAGGCGGCGGCCAGGGTGGCGATGCCCTCGGTCAGCTTGGCGACATAGAACTCGCGCGGGCTCTCGTAGCCGGCGATCATCTTGCCGATGGTGGCCTTGAGCTCGGGGCTCTGCTGGTCGAATTCCAGCAACGCCTTGGGATGCACCCCGATCATCCGGTTGATGATGAACTCGAGGCGAGCCAGACCGACACCGGCATTCGGCAGCTGGGCGAAGTCGAAGGCTCTGTCCGGGTTGCCGACGTTCATCATGATCTTGATCGGCAAGCGCGGCATGTTGCCCACCTCGGTCACCGCCACGTCAAAGTCGAGTTCGCCGTCGTAGATGAAACCGGTATCCCCTTCCGCGCAGGAGACGGTAATGAGCTGGCCCGGTTCGATGCGCTTGGTGGCATCACCGCAACCCACCACCGCCGGAATGCCCAGTTCGCGGGCGATGATGGCGGCGTGACAGGTACGGCCGCCCCGGTTGGTGACGATAGCGGAGGCCCGCTTCATGATGGGCTCCCAATCCGGGTCGGTCATGTCGGTGACCAGCACGTCGCCGGGCTGCACTTCGTCCATCTGGCTGATGGAGGAGATGACCCGCGCCGGGCCCGCCCCGATCTTGTGGCCGATGGCGCGCCCCTCGATCAGCACCTTGCCCGCTTGCTTGAGAGCAAAACGCTCGAGGGTGTTGGCCTCCTGGCGGCTGCGCACGGTTTCCGGACGCGCCTGCACGATGTAGAGCTTGCCATCCTGCCCGTCCTTGGCCCACTCGATGTCCATCGGGCGGCCGTAGTGCTGCTCGATGATGAGCGCCTGCTTGGCCAGCTCCATTACCTCGGCATCCGTGATGCAGAAGCGGCTGCGCTCGGCCTCATCGGTATCGACGATCTGCACCTGACGGCCGTGGCTGGCATCGCCGGAATAGGTCATCTTGATGAGCTTGGAGCCGAGGGTCTTGCGCACCACCGCCGGGCGTCCTGCCTTGAGGGTCGGTTTGTGCACGTAGAACTCGTCGGGGTTGACCGCACCCTGCACCACCATCTCGCCAAGGCCCTGGGCGCCAGTGATGAACACCACATCGTTGAAGCCCGACTCGGTATCCAGGGTGAACATGACGCCGGAGGCGGCGAGATCCGAGCGCACCATGCGCTGGATCCCGGCCGACAGGGCGACACCCTTGTGGTCATAGCC
The DNA here is from genome assembly GCF_040907865.1 of Aeromonas sp. s5. NCBI lineage: Bacteria > Pseudomonadati > Pseudomonadota > Gammaproteobacteria > Aeromonadales > Aeromonadaceae > Aeromonas > Aeromonas sp. s5. The sequence goes on along the minus strand of NZ_JBFOCO010000010.1, from coordinate 8,914 downwards.
CTGATGCACCCGATAGGAGATGGCGCGATCGTTGAACAGTGAAGCAAACACATGCTTGACGGCGATCATGACGGCGTCGATGCCGCGCACGTTGAGGAAGGTCTCCTGCTGGCCGGCAAAAGAGGCATCCGGCATGTCTTCCGCAGTGGCGGAGGAGCGCACCGCAAAGGAAGCGTCAAGCCCGCCGCTGAGCTTGTCGTAGGCAACCCGGATCGCCTGCTCCAGCTCGCTCTGGAACGGGGCCTCGATCACCCAGTCACGGATCTGCTGGCCAGCCCGGTTGAGGGCGGCGATGTCGTCCACATCCAGGCTGTCGAGCAGATCGTGGATCTTGCCGTTGAGGCCGCTTGACTCCAGAAACTCGTTAAACGCAAAGGCGGTGGTGGCAAACCCGCCCGGCACGGAAACTCCGGCACCAGAGAGGTTGCTGATCATCTCGCCAAGGGATGCATTTTTGCCGCCAACTCGTTCTACGTCCTGCATTCCGAGTTGCTCGTACCAGAGTACGTACTGTTGCACTTGCATGTCTCCAGGTTGGTGGGCACTGTGCCGCCATGGCACCTTGTGCGCCAGTTTATGTGCGTTATTGTCTGTTTCTACTGTTGCCAACGACCATGAAAACGTTTTCTACTTATTGTCAAAAAAATCCCCGAGCAAGATTTGGGGATGGTCGAATGACACAGACATTCTACAATGCCAACACAAAAAGGTAACGACTCAGGTTTGCAAGCCACTTCACAACTTGGGCACGGCAGACCGGTTGACAAAAACGATATGGTTTCGAGAGATACTTCTTGCCAGCCAGCTCGCCGACCCCCTCACAGGAGCCCCCAGTGCACACCGTATTCTATGTTTCAGACGGCACCGCCATCACAGCCGAAGTGTTCGGTCACGCCGTGTTGAGCCAGTTTCCGCTGGCCTTCGAGCAGATCACCATCCCCTTTGTCGAAACCCTGGAGAAGGCGCGCCAGGTACGGATGCGCATCGACGAGCAGTTCCGCCAGACCGGGGTTCGCCCCATTTTGTTCCACACCATCGTTGATCATCAGGTGCGCGAGGAGGTGCTCAAGGCCCAGGCCAGCAGCCACGACTTTCTCAACACCTTCGTCAGCCCGCTGGAGCACGAGCTCGGGGTGAAGGCCGAGCCCAGGCTGCACCGCACCCACGGCATGGAGAACCGCAAGCTCTATGATGACCGCATCGAGGCGGTCAACTTCGCGCTGGCCAACGACGATGGCATCACCACCAAGGAGTATGAGGAGGCCGACATCATCCTGATCGGGGTCTCCCGCTGCGGCAAGACGCCGACCAGCCTCTATCTGGCGCTGCAGTTCGGCATCCGCGCCGCCAACTACCCCTTCATCGAGCAGGACATGGGGGTTCTGGATCTGCCGGCCGCCCTCAAGGCCAATCGTCACAAGCTGTTCGGCCTCACCATCGCCCCCCAGCGGCTGCATGAGATCCGCAACCAGCGCCGCGCCAACAGCCGCTACTCCTCGCTGGAACAGTGCGAACAGGAGCTGGCCTGCGTCGAGCGGCTGTTTCGCCAGGAGGCGATCCGCTTCCTCGACACCAGCTCCCACTCGGTGGAGGAGATCAGCGCCAAGATCCTCGAGGCTACCGGCCTGCGCCGTCAGCTTTATTGAGCAACGCCGCGCGCCGGCAAGCTGGCGATACGGCAAACGACCATAAAAAAGCGCCGGATACATCTGTATCCGGCGCTTGTGGACTGAACCTCAACGGGATTGGGAGCCCGGGCGGTTCAGCTCTCTGTTGTTCATCAGCATGGCGTAGAAGTTGAGCACACCGTGACGCCGGCGTACCCGTTCTGTCAGCCAGAGGGCCGGCAGCAGGCCGATGGCACCGGCGATCAACAAGACACTCCGCAGGTGCATCACCAGATAGTCATCACCCTGCACGGCCCACACCAGCAGGCATCCCGCCGCCATGGTCAGCAGCAGGGGCGAAAGCCACACGGTCAGCCACAGCGCGACGGCCAGCAAACTGCCAATAATACGTTGCATGAAGCGCATCCTTGTTGCACGGGAGGTTTCATAAAACAGGAAAGAGCAGAAGAGTCAACCGAGCAGCATTCGATTGTTCGCAATACAGTCAAACACTTCCCTACCAGCTTCATCGCTCCCTAAAAACCTGCTTTTCGCCGAAAAAACCAGCGAATGATGAGGAAAACAGGTGCATCCGCGATGGATTATCACTATTCTGCTTCCGTTGGTAGTCGCCATAAAAAACAGAAAGCGACCAACCGTAACGAAATAAATACGGATTTCGTCACGTTTAAGGCACGCTTTGCCGTGCACGGTCACATGGAGTGACCCGACGGACGAGATGACAGACGAATGACTTCAGAAGACGTAAGGAAGGAAGAATGGATCTTCAACAAAACGGCGAGGAGCTGAAACGCGGTTTGAAAAACCGCCATATCCAGCTCATCGCACTGGGCGGCGCCATCGGCACCGGCCTGTTTCTCGGCATTGCCCAGACCATCAAGATGGCGGGCCCCTCCGTGCTGCTTGGCTATGCCATCGGTGGTTTTATCGCCTTCCTGATCATGCGCCAGCTGGGCGAGATGGTGGTGGAAGAGCCGGTAGCCGGCTCCTTCAGCCACTTCGCCTACAAATACTGGGGTGACTTCGCCGGCTTTGCCTCCGGCTGGAACTACTGGGTGCTCTACGTGCTGGTGAGCATGGCCGAGCTGACTGCGGTGGGCATTTATGTTCAGTACTGGTGGCCCGAGATCCCGACCTGGATGTCGGCAGCCTTCTTCTTCGTGTTGATCAACGCCATCAACCTCTCCAACGTCAAGGCGTTTGGCGAGATGGAGTTCTGGTTCGCCATCATCAAGGTGGTGGCCATCATCGGCATGATTGGCTTTGGCGGCTACCTGCTGGCCAGCGGCAACGGCGGCCCGGACGCCAGCATCAGCAACCTGTGGGCCCAGGGCGGCTTCTTCCCCAACGGCATCAGCGGTCTGGTGATGGCGATGGCGGTGATCATGTTCTCGTTCGGCGGGCTCGAGCTGGTCGGTATCACGGCCGCCGAGGCCGACAATCCCGAGAAGAGCATCCCCAAGGCCACCAATCAGGTGATCTACCGGATCCTCATCTTCTACATCGGCGCCCTGGCCGTGCTGATGTCCCTCTACCCCTGGGGCAAGGTGGTAGAAGGCGGCAGTCCCTTCGTCATGATCTTCCACGCACTGGACAGCAATCTGGTGGCCACCGTACTCAACATGGTGGTACTGACCGCAGCACTGTCGGTTTACAACAGCTGTGTCTACTGCAACAGCCGTATGCTGTTTGGTCTGGCCAAGCAGGGCAACGGCCCGCGCAGCCTGCTCAAGACCAACAAGAGCGGTGTGCCTGTGGTGGCCATCTCCGTCTCCGCGGCGGCAACCCTGCTGTGCGTACTCATCAACTACCTGATGCCGGGCAAGGCGTTCGAGCTGTTGATGGCGCTGGTGGTCTCCGCCCTGGTCATCAACTGGGCCATGATAAGCTTGGCGCACCTGATGTTTCGCAAGAGCAAGCAGGCCGAAGGTGTGATTCCCAAGTTCAAAGCGTTCTGGTACCCGTTCGGCAATTACCTCTGCCTCGCCTTCATGGCCGGCATCCTGGTCATCATGTACCTGACCCCGGGCATCCAGATCTCGGTACTGCTCATCCCGGTCTGGATCATCGTGCTGGCCATCGGCTATCAGTTCAAGCAGAAGCGCCAGGCTCGCGTCGCGGCCAACCTGGGTTGATGGTATCAACTTCATCGCCCCTCAAAAGCCGGTCACTGACCGGCTTTTTTCTAGCCGGCGCTCCCTCCGCGAACCAACATCCATATCGGCCCCCTCTTCACCTATGCAGATGGGCCAAGGCCGAGGTCAGCCTCAAGCGCGGGCCGGCACATCCCGGCAAAATCTGCCTGCAAGAGGGCTTCTCCCTGAAAGCAACAAGCCCGAGACACTGGGCTCGGGCTTGAAAGCGACAAGGGGCGAAAGCCGCTGGATTATTCCAGCAGGAAGACGGCTTCCACGTTGTCGGTAATGCTGATCTGCTGCTGTTGATAGCTGTTTTCCATCATGTCGGCGGCGGGCGACATGGCTGCAGCCTTGAGGGCCCGGCTGTAGATCGGCATGGGGGTATTGTTGCGATATTCGACGCTGTAAACCTTGCCGAGCTTCATGCCAAATGCCTTGGCCAGCGACTCCGCCTTGCTTCTGGCATCCTCAACCGCACCGAGGCGAGCCTGTTCTTTCATGGCTTGCGGTGTCTTTAGGCCGTATTCAATCTGGGAAACGGACTCCAGCCCGGCCTTGAGCGCGGTGTCCATCAGCTCGCTCAGCTTGTCGAGTTGATAGAGCTTGACCGCCAGCTGGCGCTGGGCACGATAACCCACCAGTTCCGGCTTCTTGTTCTGCGGATACTGATACTCCGGGGAGATCACCAGATTGCCCGCCTCAACGTCAGTACGCTTGATGCCCAGCCCTTCGAGCTGACCAAAGAAGGCGGCGACCTTGCCATCCACCTGCTGCTTGGCCTTGATGCCCTGCTTCTCCAGCGCTGTCACGGAGACATTCAGGGTCAGCATGTCGGGCTCTGCTTTTTGCTCGGCATAGCCGCTCACCACCAGATGGGGAGCCTGCGGCACTTCGATGGCAAACAGGGGAGCACTGACCACCAGAGCGGACAGGGTAAGAAGGGGACGCCACATAAAAAAAGACCTCAATCTATTGGAGTGAGGTCATTATGCCCGTCGCCGAATGGGATTCATATATCGTGCAACGGCGGGATCTGATCCAGTACCTGATTGGTCATGTCGATATTGATGCTGATCTCACTGCCAGCCGGCTCCGGATGGCCAGCCGTTACGGGGGAGGCACTGCGGGAGCTGAGCAGCACATCATCATCAAAGTGGAAGGAGTCCCACGACAGAACGTGTCCGGCAAGCGGGGTGACCGGGTCTGTCATGGTATCCACCGTCAGAGGGGCGCAGTCGATGTTGTCGGAATGACCGAGCAGATCCTGCAGGCTGATATCGCTCAGACTTTGCAGCGTATACTCCTGCTCCCCCTGCTCATGGCCAACCAGCACCATCATATGAGGTGGCTGCTCACCCTGGGCCGGCGTGAAGGAAATGGTTGCTGCAGCAAAGTCCACATTCAGTGAACCCGCCACCTCGCCATCATCGCTCTCCAGATCCAGCGCATCAATCCGATCACCCGCCATCGTGGCGTGATAGCCAAACTGGCCGGTACAGGTAATGCTGCCCTGCCCGTCCCAGCTATAGCGAATGCCATCGATATCGATCCAATTAAATGACTGCATGGTGACCCTCTCCTGTACTGCCGCTATCTTAGCCGCCCCCTCAGTCAAAAAACAGGGGCCAGGCATGGCCCGGCCCCGTTCACTGGTTACGGATCAACCTTGAGGTTGCCGTCATCCAGCAGCTGCTTGATGATGTCGTGGTTGGTTGTGAGCCCTCCGTTTTGATCCAGATCCAGGTTGCCCTGGAACTGGACGGTCAATTGAGAGCCGCCACTCGCCGATCCGTTCGTGTCTATGGTCAGCTTGTTGGTCGTGGTGTCGAACTGCAGATAGTTGTTGAGCACCGTGGCCAGATCATTGTTGTTGAACCCCGAGGGGACACCGACCAGCAGATCCGACAGATCCAGCACATCCCCCCCGTTGGACGGGTTGCCCAGCGTGAAGTCGGTAATGGTGTCGGTACTGCCATCTGCATCGCCAGCAATCCACTTGAAGGTATCGCTGCCAGCGCCCCCTGTCATGGTGTCGCTGCCCAGACCACCGATCAACAGATCGTTGCCATCTCCTCCTTGCAATATGTCGTTGCCAATTCCGCCGATCAGGGTGTCATTGCCGGATTCCCCATAAAGGGTATCGTTGCCGCTGCCACCGTCCAGCACATCATTGCCCGACCCGCCAACCAGAGTATCTTTGCCTCCCATCCCGTACAGCAGATCATCACCATCACCACCCGACAGGATGTTGTCCAGGCTGTTGCCCGTGATGCTGTCTCCAAAGTCGGACCCGATGGCGTGCCCTTGCGTACTGGTCAGGGTCACATTCACCGCGCTGGCGGAGTCTTCGTAGTCCACGGTAAAGGGGGCATCCGGCAGCAGGCTCAGACCGATGTTGCTGTGAACGGCATCGCCATCGCCGTCCGTCAGTGTGACCGGCAACTGCAAGTTGACCGGAACACCCGGAGTCGCCACGCTGGAGCCGAAGTCGCCAATCTTGAAGGTGCTCCCTGCGGCATAGTGGAACTCCAGGCTGTTGTAACCATCTGCTGTATACGCCGCCAGTTTGGTATTGGAGATCACCCCGGCAACTGTCGCGACATAAGCCACACCAGCGGTCGGATCGTCATCGGTAAAGTTGACCGTGAAGCTGTGGCCTCCCACCGAGACAACCTGGGACATTCCGGCTCCGATACTGACAATCCTGGTTGAACCGTTATAGCTGATCGCCACGGCGGTCAGCGACTCCTTGTTGCCATCGCCAATATCGTTGTCATTGTCCACATCCTGACGGGCTACCAGTTTTACACTGGAGCTGCTATTGATCGCCGTAAACATGGCGGAGGCACCATTTACATCGTAGTGAGCCTCAAAGGCATGGGTCTGGTTCGCCAGGACGCCGTAGGAGCCACCACTGACCGGGTTGCCGGTCAGATCGATGACAAAGTCTATCCGCATCGCCTCACCCGACCCGACGGATGAACCGCTACTGATCCCCCCCGTGTTGGCAGAGGTGTTGACGGTACCGCCATCCACACCATTGGTCATCGCCGTCAGCAGCAGATCCTTGCTGTTGTCATTCGCTGCCGTATTAAAACCGGCCCAGGACGCATTGCCGCCAACGAAGTCGTAACCCCCGCCGTTGAAGTCGATGGTGGTTTGCCCGCCGTCCACTTCGCCAATCATCTGGATCTGATAAGTCCCGGATGCAGGTTGCAGGGTGGCAATGAACACGGTGCCGGCCGCCGTTGTAGCTGTCAGGGTTATACCATCCGACGACAAGGCATAGGTGATGGGCAAGCCACCCGAGGTCAGGCCACTGCTGCCATTCAGACTGCTGTCAAAGCGGATCGAACCACCATCAGCCCCGTAGTTGTTCAACAGCGAGCCATCTCCATCCAGCAGGAAGGTCTCAGTAAGCCCGGACTGGTTCAGCATGACTCCCATTGCGGGCGTCATGACAAGAGGCACATCATCTTCAACCTGCACGATGAAATCCCGTACCAGAGTCACATTGTCCGGTCCTTCATGGGCAGTGATCGCACTGGAGAGGTTCAACGCCTTTAGTTCCAGATCATTGCCATCAGCCTGAGCATGATCTATCGGCCCCTGCAGGGTGAAGGTGTAATCACCATCCGCCTCCACCGCCAGCGTAAAGATCGGTTTGCTGCCGGCCATGGCCACCAGGGTATCCACCCCGACACCATGAACGATGCTGTAGGTGATCGGCACACCGCCTGAGGTCAACGCCGGCAAGCCGGCTGTGCTGCCAACACCGAAACTGACGCCAGTGCTGTCAATCACCATATGGGCCAGTGAGCCGCCCACGGTTGTCAGGGACGGGTCGTTGCCGGGCAGGCCGGTGGGCAAGCCATCCTCGAATACGGAGGCCGTGATCGGAGTGGTATCCAGCACCAGTATCTTCAGCAAGGCACTGGAGGTGTCACCATCTGCATCCACTATGGTGTAGGTAAAGGTCTCCAACGTATCCACTGCTACATCATTGGGCGGTGTGTAGGAGTAGGATCCGTCGGCATTGACCACCAACTGGCCACCCAGAGGCGTAGTCATGGGACCCGTTGTTCCTCCTTGCACCAGGAAGGTCACGACATTGCCATTGATGCTGTCGGCAACCCCCACATACGCAGCCGGATTGCTGACGGTGAAGCTGACCTGGAACACGGTTGCGGGGGCATCCGCGCCAGCACTGTCCACGCCGGCAGTCGCATCCACATCCGTGATCACATTGCCAGTGGCAGGAGGCGGCACAGTCGCCTGCAAAGTGGCATCCAGGTCATAGATATTGTTGACCAGCGTCACCGCATCTCCGTTGTCTTCCACCAGTCCCAGCTGGGCGATCGCCGAGGCATTGCCGCTCACGTTCAGACCAACGGCGTAAACTTCAACGTTGTTGTTGTTCACAAAGCTGGTCCAGCCGGCGGGGACATTGCCTTCATTGGGCGCGCCATCCGACAGGAAATAGACCTTGGTTTCATACCCGGCCAAGGCTGGGTTTGCCAAATCCGTTGTCAGTTGATTCTGTGCCAGTACCAGGGGGGCGTTATAGTTGGTACCACCGCCATCCGTCGGCAAACCGGAAATACTGGCCTTGGCCACATCAGGATCACTGGTTTGCGGGATCAGGACTGCACCACTGGCAAAATCAATAACCGTAATGACCAATGGAACCCCAAGCGCCACATACGAGTCGATCATGTGGTTCAGGGCATCCTTGGCCAGTTCCAGACGGTTTGGCGAGCCATTTGACGTCGTACCTATCTGCCACAACATGCTGCCCGAGGTATCGATCACCATGACGAGATTGAAAGGCGGCAACCCAGCCTCGGTAATGACGATGCTGTTGTCCTTGGCTGTCGGCACATCGTCCTCAAAGTTGATGTTGCCGCCCAGGTCCGCACTCACCGTCCCGGTCGCGGTGTCGTTGTCGCCATCCACCACCGTCACGGTCGCACTCAGCAGCACCTTGCCATTGGCCAGGCTGATGAGGTTGTTGTCGTTGCTGTTGTCCACGTCCTCCGGCAGATGGTCCAGCTCCGCCGACTGCGTCAGCGTCACCGTGCCATTGCTCGCCACGCTGATACGGAATACCTCCCCGTCCGTGGTCGAGCCCACGATGTCGTTGCCCAC